>CAYGRT010000014.1:43122-69966 GCA_964352355.1 uncultured Pseudohongiella sp.
CACAGAGAGAGACTTCATTATTAAGGGCGCCGCAGCGAGTATTAATCGTCCGCTTGCTTGTTGCCAATTCGCTGACTGCTGCTTCAGATAGAGTCCAGCGTCATCGAGTTTAACAATACCCGCGACTAAGCCGTAAACCGCGATAGTAATTAGCACAGCAACTACAACTAACACCGCCACCCGTTGACCCATGCTTGCAGTTGTGAGAGTGCCCAGAGTAATGACAATAATTTCAGCAGATAGAATAAAGTCTGTGCGAACGGCGCCTTTTATCTTTTTCTGTTCAAGTTCTACCAGATTCACTTCACTGTCGAGTAGGGCATGCATCCGCGCGGCTCGTTGCGCTTCAGAGTTTTTGGTTGTTGCGCTAAAGGCATGAAGAAGTTTTTCCACCCCTTCGTAGCATAGAAACAAGCCACCTAACATCAGCAAAGGCGTGATTGCCCAAGGTGCGACAAAACTTATTAACAGTGCCGCAGGAACCAGAATTGCCTTGTTGATGAACGAGCCTTTGGCGACAGCCCAAACCACTGGCAACTCGCGGCTCGCTCGAACGCCAGATACTTGCTCTGCGTTTAGTGCAAGATCATCCCCCAGTACGCCCGCAGTTTTTTTGGCGGCTAACTGTGTCATAGCGGCAACATCATCGGTAGCCGCGACACCCTGCCTCGCAGCAACCTTGGTCATTACAGCGATATCATCAAGCAGGGTAGCGATGTCATCTAACAGTGCCAATAGGCTGGTAGCCGCCATGATTTTGTCCTAAGCAAGTTTGGGTTTGAGGATGAAGCAAAGCCAGCATAGAGTTTCACCGTCCTTTTCTAAGACTAAGGTAACACTATGGGCTTTTTAAACCGAGACTACGCCATAAAAAATAAAAGCTAGGGAGCACCAATAGTGTAAGGAATACCGATGAAAGCATGCCTCCAACCATCGGTGCGGCTACTCGGCTCATTACTTCAGAGCCGGTACCTGAGGCAAACAAGATAGGCAACAAGCCTGCAATGGTCGCAGTGGCCGTCATCATCACTGGGCGCACGCGCATTACTGAACCTTCGATTACACTCTGCCGTAGAGTTTCTAAATTTGGGTTAAGGTCGCTTCTTACGCAGCGATCCACCATGGCTTGGTATGATTGATTTAAATACACCAACATGATTACTCCAATTTCTACTGCCACACCCATCAAGGCGATAAAGCCAACTGCAACCGCGACGGAGAAGTTGTAGTCATAGAAGTACATTAACCATAAACCACCGATAGGGGCTAGAGGTAGAGTCGCCATAACAATGGCGACTTCGACAAAGCTTTTAAAATTTAGGTAGAGCAATATGACTATAATAGCTAAGGTAAATGGTATGACTACTTTCAACGTTTGTTTCGCCCGCTCCATATACTCGTACTGACCTGACCAGCTCAACGTATAGCCTGCAGGTAGTTCAATCTGATTGGCAACCGCGAGTTGTGCATTATTAACATAGGTACCCACATCAACACCTTGTATGTCGACATAACTCCACCCATTAAGGCGCGCGTTCTCACTCTTTATGCTTGGGGGCCCATCTTCTATTGCGATTTCTGCCACATCGGATAATGCAATGCTTTGCCCAGTGGCAGTCAGTAAAGGTAGCAGCCTTACAGACTCCACCGATTCCCGGTAGGCTTGGGGGTAGCGCAGACGCACAGGGTATCTCTCGAGACCCTCAACTGTTTCGCTGATGTCTCGGCCGCCAATAGCGGTAGCAACTATTTGCTGAATATCACTGATATTAAGCCCATAACGGGCTGCCTGATCACGATGAATATCTACTTTAATATATCTGCCTCCGGCAACTCGCTCGGAGTAAACAGACGCAGTTCCCGGGACGTTGCTTAGGACGCGCTCGATATCTTGACCGATTTGCTGAATGACGTTCAGATCTGGACCAGCCACCTTTATACCCACCGGGGTTTTAATTCCAGTCGCCAACATGTCAATTCGAGTTTTTATGGGCATGACGAAAGCATTAGTTAACCCTGGAATATTCACAAGACTATTTAGCTCGGCGATTAAGTCATCGGTGGTTTTTCCTGGTCGCCATTCACTCTTTGGCTTTAATTGAATGAATGTTTCCATCATCGTAATTGGCGCCGGATCGGTCGCGGTTTCAGCACGGCCCATCTTGCCAAAGACCGTGTCCACTTCAGGTAAGGTTTTAATTAGTTTGTCTGTTTGCTGTAATAATTCCCGCGCCTTGCCAATAGAGATTCCGGGGTAGGTGGTAGGCATATACATTAAGTCTCCCTCGTCTAAGGGCGGTATAAACTCGCTGCCTATTTGAGAGGCTGGCCAAATGCCAACGGCAATGACTAATGTCGCTAGTAGCAGAGTGGTTTTTGGTCGATTTAGCACTTTGTGAATCGTTGGCTGGTATAGCGCCATTACCAGTTTGTTCAGCGGATTGGCTTGCTCGGGCTTTACCGAGCCGCGAATGAAATAGCCAATTAAAATCGGAACCAGTGTTATAGAGAGTAGTGCGGAAGCTGCCATCGCATAGGTTTTAGTGTAGGCCAAAGGGGCGAACATACGACCTTCTTGCGCCTCTAAAGACAATACTGGCAAAAAGCTCATAGTGATTATGATCAAGGTGAAGAACAACGCGGGGCCTACTTCTTCCGCTGACTTCGCGACGATGTGCCAGCGGTTGTCGTCTGTAAGAGGCGTTTTTTCCATGTGCTTGTGCATGTTTTCTATCATCACAATAGCACCATCAATCATTGCGCCTATGGCAATGGCTATGCCGCCAAGAGACATAATATTGGCGCTAATGCCTTGAACATTCATCACCGTGAAGGCTGCCAAAATTCCAATAGGTAGGCTAATGATAGCCACGAGCGATGAACGTAAATGAAAAAGGAAGAGCATACAGACTATGGCAACTACAACGAGTTCCTCGAAGAGTTTTTGCCATAGATTGGCGACCGCTCTTTCGATCAGGCTTGAGCGATCATACACAGTGATTATCTCAACCCCATTGGGTAGTCCTGACTTGAGTTCTTCCAGCTTCGATTTGACATCGCTTATTACATTGGCCGCATTCTCGCCAGATCGCATAATTACTATGCCCCCAACAACTTCTCCTTCGCCATTAAGTTCAGCTAAACCTCGACGCATCTGCGGGCCTAAATTTATCTCCGCGACATCTTTGAGCAATATGGGGATGCCATTTTTATTCATTCCCAAGGGCACACTGGCTATGTCGTTCTGATTTGACAAGTAGCCATCAACTAGCACCATGTATTCCGCTTCAGCCATCTCTATCACCGAGGCGCCGGTTTCTTGGTTGCCTTGTTTTATGGCTTGTTCGATATGACTTAAAGGAATGTTAAACGCTCGTAACTTCTCCGGATCTATCTGTATCTGATACTGCTTTACCTTGCCACCGAGAGTGGATACTTCAGATACGCCTGAGACTGTTTGTAACTCATATTTCAAAAACCAATCTTGCAAACTACGCAGCTGACTTAAGTCATGCTGGCCGCTACGATCAACTAAGGCATACAGATACACCCAGCCAACCCCTGTAGCATCAGGCCCCAACTGTGGTCTCGCAGAGGCAGGAAGGTCGCCAGAAACTTGATTTAAATACTCCAGTACTCTGCTGCGGGCCCAATACAGATCCGTGTCATCATCAAAAATAATGTACACATACGAATCGCCAAAAAAGGAATAACCGCGCACGGTTTGTGCGCCGGGTACAGCCAGCATCGCGGTAGTCAGAGGGTATGTGACCTGATCTTCGACGACTTGAGGGGCTTGGCCGGGATACGAGGTTTTTATGATGACTTGCACATCAGAGAGGTCAGGGAGCGCGTCGATTGGAGTTTCTCGAAGTGAATAGATGCCGGTCGCAACTAATAGACCTGTGATGAGTATCACTAGCAAGCGGTTGTGAATTGACCAATTAATAATTGCCTTAATCATTTTTAATATTCTCCGGCGTTTGCCTTTCGCCCAGCCTAGTGTTTAGTGATTTGAGTGATCAATGGCCGAGTTGTGATCAGTTGCCGTGTCAGCATTCTCTAGAGTTTCCGCTTCCTTTGTGGTCAAGACTTGATCAGAGTCGCTGGCCTCGACCGAAATCGCTGCGTTTGACTCGTGCATAGAATGATCCATCGCTGTCGAGTCGGCGGGATCCATCTCGTGAGCAGCATGATTATCAGTTTCAGTGCTCCCAGACATTCTGGCGAAGTCGGACGAAATGCTCGACTCAGAATCAATTAAGAAATGAGCAGAAGTCACCACACGATCACCGGCTTGCAATCCACTAACTATTTCTGTTTTGGTGTCTCCGCGCCTGCCAAGGTTGACAGTAACCGATTTGAACTTGCCTTCTCCAAGAGCCATCACTACCCGGTCTTGGATGCCATCTCGTATTACTGCTTCGTTCGGAACAAGCAATGCTTGGGCTTTGTCTTCGCTATGGGTAATGGTGACCTGAGCAAACATGTTTGGCTTAAGCACTTGATCGGGATTGGCAAATTTAAGGCGCACGGGGATAGTACGAGTGTCTTGATCCAAAGTTGGGTAAATGAAATCAACGACGCCTTGCCAAGTTCGTCCCGGTAGGTAATCCAATGACATAGCGACGGGATCACCAACGGAAACTAGGGACCCTTGTCGCTCAAAAACTTCGGCAATAACCCAGACCTCATCTAATACACCAATCGATAAGATGCGATTGCCCGGCTGAACAAACTGCCCTTCACGTACTGCGAGCTCAGCTACCAATCCGTCTTGTGGTGCATAGACAGTGACGTTCTGAAATACGCGCCTTTCTTGTTTAACCCGATCAATTAGAGTCTGCGGGACTTGCAAGGCAAGAAGTCGTTCTTCTGAGGATTGCACCAGATTTTGCCGTTGATTTTCGCGGCCCATAGCGATAAGAAGCTCTTCTTGTGCGTTGACGAGTTCAGGGGAATAGATGGAATAGATAGGCTGCCCTTGATTGATAAATTCTCCTTGGGTCTTAACGTTGAGCACATCAATCCAACCTTCGATTCGAGGGTGCATATGAACTACTCTATCTTCATCAAAACGCACATAACCCACCGTGCGAATATTGCTAAGAAATGGCCCTTCTTCTACCAGTGCGGTGCGTACACCCAAATTGTTTTCAATGACCGGTGAGATGGAAACCACGCCGGGAGCATTGGAGGCGCCCGTTTCATAGACCGGAACAAGTTCCATCCCCATGGGTGACAGGCCCGGCTCATTGCGGCGATAGTTAGCATCCATCGGCGCAACCCAATATAGTGGTTGGCGCTCGTCTTGGGTTGGGACATCGCTGCTTACTAAGAGGTAGCTAGACAGGTAGCCAATGACTAGCCCCAGCACGATGCCAAGCACGACGAAATTTATTGAAGGTTTCATGAGCGATCCTTTAAGCATCTGAGGTTGTAAGTAAATAGTTTAAGCGGGCGATAACTTTTAAAAGAGCAACGTCTATCTGCAGTAGTTCAATTTTGGTATTGAGCTCGGCAATATACGCCCGCATTACTTCTTCAAAGTCGCCCTCGTCGGCGGTGTACGCTGAAAGGGTAGCTTCAGTGAGATCTTGCATTTGACTCAATAGAGAGCTGGAATAGAATTCATGACGTTGTTCAAGAATGGTCAGTTCAGCAATGGCTTGCTGGTAATCGGCGTAAAGCTCTTTGAATAGCAGCAGCCTTTCTGTTTGCCGGGCCGACGCGGTGAGCTCACTTGCGCGAATGCGAGGTTCTTGCCGCTTCTGAGAGAACAGAGGCAGATCAACGCTAATATCCAAACTTACAAAGTCGGCTCGTTGGATTCCCATGGGGCTGTTATCTCGATAGCCATAGGATGCGCCGACACTGTAGCCTGGCTTTAGGCTTTGTCGAGATAGTTCTACTTGAGTCTTGGCTACCTCAATACGTTTGTTGTGTGCCAATATTTTGGGATGGGCAGCAAAAAAGTCTGTTGCCTCCGCAAGGCTAGTCAATGGCCTAACAAGCGCAGTTCTCTCCGGCAATTGCTTTGATAGTGGCATGGCGATCAAGTCGTCGTCTAACCATTGCGAGAGTTTTTGCTTGTTGCTGTTTTGTAGTTGCAAAAGCATGGCTAGCCGGTCATCGAGGCGACTCAGTTCCAACTCCGCCCTCACGAGATCTTGTTGGCGGGCTAACCCCGCCGCATTGGTGTAGCGCGAACTAGTTATATCGACGAGTTGCTCAAATAATGCCCTGTCTGCAGTAATGTAGGTGATGGACTGCGCTGCTAGGAAGCTATCAAGCCATAAATTAGAAACGAGCAAAGCGATTGTCGCTTTACGATCTTCTCGCAGAAAAGGGTTAACTTGGCTCTGCTGTTGCCCCCGCTTTTCTTGCAGCCTTAGCGTATCTCCTGCGGGGAAGCTTTGATTCACGCCCACTCGAAACTGTGACATTTGTTCTTGATTGAAGCTGAAGCTATCCACAGGAAGGTTAGAAAGGCTAATAGACATTTTGGGATCGGGTAGCTGGCCCTCGGCACTAGCTTGTTCTCGTTGGGCCTGCTCAATTTCTGAATTAGCGACCAGCCAATGATCGCTTGCTTGCGCTCTGGTAATGGCCAATTCTAGGCTAAGTTCATTTGGAGCCTGTCCAAATCCTTGGCTTAGCGGTAGGAAAAAAAACACAAGTAAGTGTATGTAAAAACCTATTGGAAACTTTGAAATTTTCATTGGCGTACTCTTCACAAAAATCGGAGACAACAGAAAGCCGCAACGCAAAGCGGCGGGTGCGGATTAGCAAAGAGTGCTTAGTAGAGCGGGAAACGCCAAACCAACAGACGGACTAATCCTAGGTTAGGCTGTTATTGGTGGGCGAAAAGGAGTAGCAGGCGATGCGTGAACTAGCTGGGATGTTAACCTGTCAGCACCGTTGGATGCAGAGGGTAGGCCAGCGGGGTGAGAATTTGAGTCTGCTGCGGAAGAACAACTTGCGCAGAGTGCACATTCGGCATCGTGGCCATGGTCTGCCACTTGACCAACCATATCATGGCTGGCATGAGATTCTGCAGCGCTAATTGCGATGGTGCTTGCCTTATCGCTGCCGTGACAATCTGGCTCGCTGCTTATCGGCTGCGGCTTAGTCATGTCTGCGCACAGAAGCAAGGGGCTGGCAGCCACTTGGCCGGCAAACAAAAACAGTGCAAAAATGGCTACAAATCTGGAGTTTACGAATCTCATGAACGTATGGTAGACCTGTAAATTAACCTATTGCAACCAAAATGTTGCTGGTCCAGCCGCGGTAATCTGGTAATTTAGGCATTGTACCTTGTTAGTACTTTATAGAAACAAGCACTGGCGCACAGAGTTTGGCATCAAATTTCGCCCTATTTTTCGATCGCTAGAGTCGAATAGACAATTCAGAAAATTTTAATTTCGGAGTATTTAATGAGTCTTTTACGTCCCCACCGTTTGGCGCAATTGTTCACTTTTGCCGCGACTGCCTCGATAGTGCTTGCAAGCTGTAGCCCAGAGCAGTCAATTCAGCAAGCTGCCCAGCAAGAAGTCGCACCGGTGTTTGCTCAGCCGGCGGGCGTGGAATCGTTTACCGCGCTGGTTTCCGGTACGAGAGTGGGGCAGATGGAAGTTGAGCACGGTGACGTTACCAATGTGGGCTATGAGTATCGGAACAACGGCCGCGGTCCATCGGTTGAAGAGGTGATTGAATTCGGCGAAGACGGAGTGCCAAGCAGTTGGAGCGTGAGTGGCGCAACGACATTTGGCAATATCATCGATGAAGAGTTTCGAGTTGAGGAAGGCAGGGCCTATTGGAGAGACACTACCGGTTCCAGTGAGTCCGATGTGGCAGAGGCCAACTTATATGTCGCGCAGGAATCTAGTCCCTACGCGCTGTGGGTTTACTCTAGGCTGCTATTGGCTGATGAGGATAATGTATTAGAGGTCTTGCCGGCAGGCGAACTGAAGCTAGAGGCGATTGAAACCTTTGACGTGACAGGTGTAAATGAAACTATCTCGATTACTACCTATGCCCTTTCTGGTATTGACTTAAATCCCACGTACTTTGCGCTAGATGAAGAGGGGCGACTATTTGCCTCCATGAGTGAGAGTTTTGCGCTAATTAGAAGCGGCTTTGAAGCTGAGGAAAAACGCCTCCGAGATCTGTCAGGTGAGTACGTGACCCGCCGCTTCGAAATCATTCAGGAGAAGGTTACTCGGGCTTTTGAAGAGCCTGTTCGCATAAACAATGTTCGAATATTTAACCCAGAACGATTAAGTCTGTCTGACTACTCATCGGTGTTGGTTGAGGGCAATCGCATCGCAGCTATTGAAGAAGTGCTAGAAAGCCCGCGTGAAAACGAAATACTGATTGATGGAGCGGGAGGCACCCTCATCGCCGGAATGTACGAGATGCATGCCCATGCTCGTCAAGGCAGCGCACTGCTAAATATCGCTGCAGGAGTTACTAGTTTCCGCGATATGGGAAATAACAACGAGGTGCTCAGCGAGTTTATTGGCAAAATCGCTTCGGGTAGGTTGGTCGGTCCTAGAATTAGCCGTAGCGGTTTTATCGAAGGCAAGAGTCCTTTTAGTTCAAACAATGGAATTTTAGTTTCTACGCAGCAAGAAGCCCTTGATGCAGTTACTTGGTATGCCGATCAAGGTGACTTTCATCAAATAAAAATCTATAACAGTATGAATCCCCAGTGGGTCCCCGCCATGGTGGAAGAAGCCCGCCGCCGTGGCCTTCGTGTAGCTGGCCATGTGCCAGCATTTTCAAATGCAGATGCTATGATCGCAGCAGGCTATGACGAACTTACCCATATCAATCAAGTAATGCTGGGGTGGGTGTTGGCGCCAGAAGAAGATACACGCACGCTGCTCCGGCTTACCGCCATGAAGCGTTTTCCTGCTATCGAGATTGATTCCGAGGCGGTGCAGTTTACTATTTCTTCAATGGCAGAGCGGGGTATGGGGATCGATCCAACTCTCGCTATTCATGAAAATTTAATGTTGTCTCGTAATGGTGAGGTTGCACCGGGCATGGTGGACTATATCGAAAACATGCCAATAGGGGTGCGCCGAAATGCGATGACCGCCCGCTCAGAAATCGCCACACCTGAAGATGATATCGCCTACCGAGAAGGATTTGCGAAGATTATCGAAACGGTAAGAGAAATGAGGGATCAAGGCGTAATAATTATACCTGGCACTGATTTAGGTGGATCATTTACTTATCATAGAGAGCTGGAGCTCTATCAAGAAATTGGTATGACGCAAAGCGAAGTCTTGAAGATGGCTACCTTGGATATGGCGAATTACTTAGGGCAAGGTAATGATCTCGGATCAATTGAGCAAGGTAAGTTAGCGGATTTCTTCTTAATTCCCGAAGACCCAACCGTGGATCTAAAAGCGATAAAGACAATTTCTCTTGTGGCTAAAGATGGTGTTTTTTATTTCCCTAGCGATATTTATCCGGAATTTGGCATCAAGCCGTTTGTTGCCGCACCCGAAATTATTTATCCCAATTAGTTTTTCTACATTCAAGCAACATGACTTAGATCAATTAAGCGCGGCTAAAGGTGTCATCTGCGGCATTTTGTCTCATTCGAGAACAGAAAAGTGTGTTTATACTCATGAGCTCTCAACAGGTACTTTAAGAGAGGTCAATAATGAGCGCAAAACTAGCTGGTATTACGTTAACACTATTCGCGACCGCTGTGATGGCTCAAGGAGAAGGGCAGACCCTTGTCTCAAATCAACTTGTAAATTCAGACTGGGTCATGCCTCGGACAGAACATGGTCATCCTGATTTGCAGGGCACTTGGTTGTTTGGGTCACGGACACCGCTGCAGCGGCCTGTGAACCTCGGCACAAAGAGCTCCTACACCGAACAAGAAGTTGTGGCGCTCGAAGCGCGCATGTACGAGAGGAATTTGAAGCAAGACGAAGCCCTTGACCCAAATCGAGGTGCGCCTGAAAAAGGCGCAATGATAGGACAAGAAGCCGACGATGCTTTTCTTGCCCATTACAGCAAAGCCGAATTAGTAGCTGTGATGGGGGAATATCGCACATCCATTATTATCGACCCTCCCTCAGGACGTATTCCAAAAAGGGAAGGTTTCAAAGACTTTACCGCAAAACAGCGTGCTGCCGGCCTAGGTGAAACAGATGGACCAGAGGGCCAACCATTGCCTGGACGCTGCCTCATGTTTGGCGTCGCGCTGCCATCGCTCACGCCGATTATGATGAATCCCAATTTACGCATTGTGCAAAATGAAAAATACGTTATGGTTATGACCGAGATGATTAATGACGCTCGTATAATTCGCTTGGATGATGTTCATTTTGAAAACGGCGTCCGCAATTGGATGGGAGACTCAGTCGGCAGATGGGAGGGCAATACATTAATTGTTCACTCCAAGGATTTTCGGCCAGACCAATCATCCGCACGATCCATTGTTATGTCTGAAGATTTTGAAGTCATAGAGCGCTACACCTTAGTTGCAGATGATGAAATTCTTTACTCTTTTACAGTCTATGACGACCAAGCCTATACTCAGCCTTTTACAGGTGAACGAATTCTAAGCAGGAACCCGCCTGAGGAACGCATCTATGAATTTGCCTGTCATGAAGGCAATTATTCTCTTTCTGGCATTCTAGCGGGTGCCCGCCGCCAAGAGTCTCAATTGCCTTAAGCCCAAACAGCTCTTTTAGACATTTCTACTCGTTGGCGCAACTTTAAGTAGCTGCGTTCGTACTGCTTTATTCCTGCACTAGATAATATTTTGGAGTAGTGCAGCATCTAACATGTAACATCCAGTGTTCTTAACCTGAATCAATAATTCCCCCTTATTCATGCTGCATACTAACCTTGGAGTCTGTCTGATAATCAGCACCTTATAAAGCCGCTAAGTTGCGCTGGGCTCTTAATGTCGAGTCAATCTGTTCTAAACTTTCCGGAGCACTCAATAGGCATCTTTGATACTGAGAGAACACTATGAAAAGTCATAGCAGCAAAGCATTCTATCCCTCTTGCGATGCTCCTTGGAGCCGCTCAGTAGAGCAGGTGTATGCGGAGCTAGGAGTTACCGCCGAAATTGGCTTGCCTACCGAAGAGGCCCAGAGTCGACTCTCTCAGTATGGATTCAACCAGCTTCGAGCACACAAACCTCGTTCTCTATTCAGTATCTTGATTGATCAGTTCAAATCAATCGTCGTTGCACTATTAGTTTCGGTAGGGGTGCTGGCGCTTTATTTTGGTGATGAATTAGAGGGAGTCGCGGTGTTTGCCGTGGTTGCTATCAATGCCCTTATCGGATTTTTAACTGAATGGCGAGCCACTCGCTCTATGGAGGCATTGCGGCAACTAGGAAAAGTGCAGACCATTGTTGTTCGCGACGGGCAAATGGTTGAGTTGCCAGCTCAAGAGTTAGTGCCAGGTGACATTGTTGTGATTGAAGGCGGCAATGTTGTTTCTGCGGATATGCGCCTGCTTGAGTCGGCAAACCTAAAAGTCGATGAATCCCCGTTAACGGGTGAATCTCTGCCCGTCAGCAAGCACGCAGAAGCTATCGCCGCCGATGCTAGAGTCATCGACCGCAGCAATATGCTTTTCAAAGGCACAGCCGTGATAAGTGGTTCTGCAAGGGCCATTATCGTTGGCACCGGCTATGAAACCGAACTCGGGCAGATAGCAAATTTAGTCAGCACCGCGTCTGCCCATGCGACGCCTTTAGAAAAACGCCTTAACGCTCTCGCCGGCCGATTAGTTTGGGTTGTATTGCTGATTGCCATCATCGTCGCCGGTTTAGGATTGATCATGGGGCGCAGCGCTTGGTTGGCTATCGAAGTGGCCATCGTCTTGGCGGTGGCGGCCATACCCGAGGGGCTACCCATTGTCGCGACCATCGCCCTAGCACGAGGCATGTGGCGAATGGCAAAGCGCAATGCGCTGATCGCTCGACTATCTGCCGTGGAAACATTAGGCGCAACGGGAATGATACTCACCGACAAGACTGGCACCTTGACCGAAAATAGAATGCTGGTAACAAGCATTCGGCAGGCTGGTATCCGTCTAGATGGCATCAGTGAGGAGCAGCCCGAACTCAGTGACCAGCTGAGTGCTCTGCTAGAGGTCGGTGCTCTTTGTAATAACGCATCACTACGACGTCTGGCGGATGGCACCGTTGAATCAGTTGGCGATGCAACGGAAATCGCTTTGTTGCAAGCGGCGGAAAACTTTTCGATTCAGCGTCCAAGCTTGATTCAGCAGTGGTTAGAAGTGGGAGAGCATGCCTTCGACCCACTGACAAAGCGTATGGCAACTGTGCACAAAAATGGTGATGAATATTTAATCGCGGTAAAAGGTGCAGCCGAGGCTATTTTGCCACTCTGCCAAGAAGAGTTCACTGCTAGCGGTAGCAAGGCTTTAACTGAAGAGGCAAAAAAAGCCTGGTTGCAGCAAGCCGAGGAGGTTGGTGCGCTAGGTCTGCGCACCTTAGCGTTAGCACGTAAGATCTGTGATTCTGCCGATTCAGACCCGTTTTCGGGCCTTACTTTGATGGGTATCGTCGGTCTTGAAGATCCACCCCGCCATGGCGTTCGTGAGGCCATAGCCAAGTGTCACGAGGCAGGCATTCAAGTGGCTATGGTAACCGGAGACCACTCCGCGACCGCGCGCCACATTGCAACTCAAGTTGGCATCGTTGCAGATGATGCTTCGGAAGAATTGTTTCTCTCTGGCGATGAATTTGACGACTATTGCGAAGAAAACGATTCTGCACGACTTGCCAAAGTGCGTGTTTTTTCCCGCTTTACTCCTGCGCAAAAATTGCGGCTCATGGAGTTTCATCAACATATTGGGCAGGTCGTGGCTATGACAGGAGACGGTGTCAATGACGCACCGGCGCTAAAAAAAGCAGATATAGGCATTGCTATGGGTATTCGCGGCACGGATGTGGCAAAAGAGGCCGCTGACATGGTGCTACAAGACGATGAGTTTAGGACAATTGTGGTAGCTGTGGCCCATGGCCGAGCTATTTTCGAGAATATTCGTAAGTTTGTCGTATACCTACTTTCCTGCAATATAAGCGAAATCATTGTGGTTAGTTTGGCAACTTTGATAAGTGCGCCGTTACCACTGCTTCCTCTTCAAATACTATTTTTGAACTTGGTTACCGATGTTTTTCCTGCTTTGGCATTAGGTGTATGTGAGGGTGCGCCTGAGCTCATGAAGGAAAAGCCTAGGCCAGTTCATGAGCAGGTGTTAAGTCGAAGGCACTGGCAGCGTATTGTGATACATGGCTCTATCATTGCTGTCACCGTACTGGCTGCAATGGGTATTGCCATTCGTTATCTAAGTTTTTCCGCTGAGCAAGCGGTTACAGTCTCTTTCTGCACGTTGGCGCTGGCACAAGTGTGGCATGTGTTCAATATGCGCAACAATATGATTCAATTTATTGACAACGAAATCACGCGAAACTTATGGGTGTGGGGCGCTGTAGTACTTTGTACCGCTTTAATAGTGCTGGCGGTTTACGTACCTTTCCTAGCCGACGTGTTAGCGCTGGAGAACCCCGGCTCTGCTGGCTGGCTGTTGATTGTGGTTATGAGCTTCCTACCTCTCGCCACGGCTCCGTTCGTGCGCCAGTTTACGGGGCTTTCGATTCCGCGTTAAAGCGCTTCAGCCAAGAGCCTGTTGTGCTGTCGCACAATCCTCATTAATGACGTTTATGCGGCCAAGGTTAACAAGCAATAGCTGGCACCGACTCGCTGTCTCATCGGTCGTAAAACTTATTGATAATGTCCCAAGCATCGGCTGCAGTCTCTACAAATTGAAAGAGTTTGTGATCTTCAGGATCAATCATTCCTTCATCAACCAACGTCGAAAAGTTTACGATACGATTCCAATACTCTTCGCCGAATAGCAGCACCGGCAATGGATTTATCTTTCGAGTTTGAATAAGGGTTAGCGTTTCAAAAAGTTCATCCAAGGTGCCATATCCGCCAGGGAAAACGATCAGCGCTTTCGCTCGCATGAGGAAATGCATTTTACGCAGTGCGAAATACTGAAACTGGAAACTTAGTTCCGGCGTGATATAGGCATTGGGGTATTGCTCTTTTGGTAAGACGATATTTAAACCGATGCTGCGACCATTGGCGTCATAGGCCCCGCGATTGGCCGCTTCCATAATGCCGCCGCCACCGCCAGTAATAATCACAGAATCACACTTGCCTTTGTCTTGGCATTTGCTAGTGATGAGATGAGTAAGCTCTCGACAAGTCTCGTAGTACTTTGCCTTGTCACAGATTCGCTTAGCGATAGCAACACGTTTAATTAGTTCAGGATCATCCGGTGTAATAGCGAGTTTGGATTCTAATTCCTTTAAGTCTTTTTTGGCCTGTGCAGGTTCTGGTATGCGCGTGCTGCCAAATACAACAATGGTAGACGTAACTCCAGCTTCTTGTTGCAACAGTTCTGGTTTTAAGAGCTCTAATTGCAAACGCACTGGGCGCAGTTCATCCCTAAGCAGAAATTCCTCATCTTTGTAAGCGGGCCTAAATGAAGGTGACAGGGTTTGAGGTGTTTCTGGCATCGCTGTGTCGGCAGCAAAGTCTTCCATTGGGGGTGTCTGTCCGCCGAACTGATTGCTAGGGTTGAATTTACTACTCACTTGTATTCTCGCTTTTGATTGGACTAAATTGTTAGCGCTGTGATTGGAATGGGCCAAAAAACGCAGCTAGCCTAAACTTCCTTTAAACGCTTGAGGGTTTCTGGTGTAATTTTCCCTTTAAGGGCTGCTATTTCTTCGTCATCGAGCACTCTTTCTAGTGTCACGTCCTTTAGAAGCTCTACTCCCTCGGCAACGATATGGAGCCAGCTTTGCTTGTTTGCGTAGAGCATGCCAAAGACATCAAGGGTCCCGCCCTTATTTTTATAACCCAAAAAGCGTGTGGTTCTAACACCGGTGTCCAGTCTTCGCAGAACCCCTGTCATTACCTCAGCATGAGTATGACACGCGATCACCCGCAGCGGACAGTGGGCAAACTGATCTTTGTCATCACCAAGATAGGCAGCTTCTATAGTATCCCTGGCAACGCGAAATTTGGCGGGCTCAATAATCGCTACTACGGATGTTCCAATGCCCCGTTGACGTAAACGATTGGCCGCTTTTTGAATCTGTTGCAATTGGTAGGCGCCAATAGCGATCAGTTGTATCTTCGTGTTTTTATCTTGGCTAAGTACGAAAGCGCCATTGGTGACCGCCGCTTCGGCTTCAGTGCTTGTTGTTTCAGTGGGCACTTTGTTTTTGGGTATTACAACAGCCGCGATTTTGCCTCTGCTTTTATAAACATTACGTAGACATTGAACAGCAGTATTGGCATCAAAAGGAAAATACACAGGCGCCACATCAGACATTTCTTGAATCCAGGCTTCGCACAAGGTTGGGTCCTGATGGGATTGTTCATTCTTGCTATTTTCCCATGTGTGAGAGGTCAATATCACAGGTACACTGATCCAATTGGGAGTTCGGTTTGACTCCACTAAGCGCCGTGAGAAGACTATCTCTTGGCGCATCGCTCCGAGCATCTTTACGGCGAAGGCCTCGTAACTCACCGCAAGGTTAATCCCTTGTTTGTTCGCCAATGCCGCGGATATTACGGCTTCCTCATTGAGAGCTGTAATAACACTACCAAGCAGCGATTCTGCTACCCCAGCCTCGGGTGCGGTTACACGGTGCAGCAAGCAATCTAAAGTCAGGTTCATGCGGTTGCTACGCATTTCATCTGGATTGCCCACTCTAAAGCGATGGTTTGGATTTGCCTTGATGAACTGGCAGTACCATGTGTCTACGTGGGCCATGGGAGATGCGTCGGTGTGCTTTTCTTGTTCCGTTATCTCGGGTATCTGTGGGGTGTCTACATCAAGCTTACGCAGATAGTGGTCTTTCTCTTGAACACGTTGTTGCTTTTTATGCTGGCTGAAAGCATTAACCGCCGAGGCGAGAGTCTGTGTTGGAACATAAAGTGTTTGGCAGCTTTCGTTAAAGAGCTGCCTAGCGTCTTCTTGCAGGGAAGGATTGCCGGGCAGAGGTAAGTTATGCGCCGCGTTGGTTCCCGCGCCAGGAAAACCGAATCCCTTTATAGATTCCGCAATGGTGTAGGGCAACTTTACCGGATAGGCTTTCTTGCCAATCCTAACTTGTTCGAATTGGTCAGCTAGGTCTCGCTCCATGGTAATAATCGCCCATGCAAAAGCAGCAGGGTCGCTGCCATCAATTGTCGTGGGCAAAAAATTATTCAAGGCTAAGTGATCGCTCAACCACTCGACCCCACCGGCCTGTGACATGGTGGTGCGCTGATCGATACGCCGTCCGTTAGCAATCATTATGGGAAGTACATTACCAGTATCCTCTCCTCGCCACCATCGCGGCGCCCAATCACTACCCCGTTGCTCTTCAAAAGCGCCGTCGCTTAAAAACGTGACAAGACTTTGCCCCGGTAAGGGCATGTGTGGGTATTGCAGTTCGGCGAAGCCTAGATAACCCCCTTCACTAATTCCTCCGGCGGTATAAGGATTTACATGGCTACCAAGAGGGGCAATTGGCCGGCCCTCACCATCAATAGCGTAGCTGTAAAAATCCTGACAAAGCCTGCTTAGACCTTGGTCTGAAGAGGTGTAGCGTTTTTCTTGTTCGCTATCCAAGTTTCGCACAAGCACATTAACCGCATCGATTGCCGCGACGCAGTGTCCCTGACCCATCATCCAAGCGTTAGTTTTTCCGGTTAGGTTATTGGCCAACAAATAGCCAATATAGGCGGGCACCATGTTAAGAGCGCCACCGGTATGACCTTCTGGAGATAGTTTGAAATCACTGGCAGAGAGTGCCCGCCCATCCAAGTAGACGTTCTTCGCATAGGTCATGTGCACGGTGAGCCATAGCGCCATGTTGCATAGAATGTCGGCGGCACGGAATAGCTCGATCGCCAATTCTTTTTGACAAATTCCACTCTCATCAAGCTGATGTATCAATTGTTGTACTCGTTCGGCGGTTTTCGCTTCATGGCGAATTACACCCGCGCCTTTAAGCCACTGCTCGGTGGACGTGCTCATGTCTTTTCCTTGAAGTTGTTGGATGCAAAGAATTGCTGTGCCATCTGCTTCATTTCGTCTACTGGGATCAGCCAAAGTTCAGTATGACTGCTGTTATCATGAAAGGAGGCGGCGCCGCTGGCTTGGTCGTTTTTTGAGTGGCAAAGCACAATGGAGAGATTCTTAAGTGGAGATAAAATTTTTTCACGAACAACGGCATGATTTTCTCCAATGCCACCACCAAAGGTAATCGCATCGACACCGCCAAGAACCGCCATGTAACTGCCAATTGTCTTTTGAATTTGATAACAGAATTGATCAACCGCGAGTGCTGCGCTTTCTTCTTTGCTAGCCAGCAGCTTGCGCATATCGCCAGATACTCCACTTAATCCTTTAAGGCCAGACTCTTCGGTGAGCAAGCGTCTTAAACTTGAAGGCGTGTAGCCGGTTTCAAATTCCAATAAATGGAGGACAACGCTTGCATCAATGTTACCGCAGCGAGTGGCCATAGTTAGCCCCTCAAGTGGTGAGAATCCCATTGTAGTATCAACCGCTTCACCATCGCGCCAGGCAGTTGCTGAGCATCCACTACCTAGTTGAAGAGTAATTATCCGGCTATACGACTTAGTCTGATTCAGTGCTGACCACTGCGCCCGATGAGCTAGGCCGTGAAAGCCGTAGCGCTTTATGGGCCACTGAGTGGAAAGATTATTGGGTATGGCATAATTGCGGCTTTGCTCAGGCAGACTAGAATATAACGCGGAATCAAACAGCGCGTAGTTTCGTGAGGTAGACCAAGTTGAGCGAGCCAGTTTAATAAGGGCAAGTGCGATGCTGTTGTGCTGTGGCGACACAGCTTGCCAGTGTTCGATACGCTCTGTAAGGGATTGGGTGATTTCATGGGGGCCCTCCGTAGCATCACCGCCATGAACTACTCGGTGGAGAATGCTGCCACAAGGAAGGTTGTCTTGAAAATAGTGCTGCAGCACCTCTTCAAGTTGTTTGCAGCTTCCTTCATAGGTGTCCGAATTTATGCAGCCGGATTCCTGATTCCAGCGTGCCAATTTTAATGAGGAGCTGCCAGCATTACAGATTAAAATGTCATCGCGCTTTTGCATGACTGCACTCGAGAGTCTTGTTTTTTATTGGTGTTAATAAGCTCTAACTAAAATTCTATAGAGTCACCTTGGTCTGGGATTTCGCTGGCGATATTGTGCTCGTCCTTAAGCTTTGTAGCGAGAGCCTCTATCGCGCTTAGCTCACCGTGAATCAAAACAAGTCTCGGGGTGGGGTTGAAGTTCTTAGCCCATTGAATTAACTCTTTTTGTCCAGCGTGGGCAGAAAAGCCACCCAAGGTTTCGATACTAGCCTTGACTGCAAAGTCATCTCCAAACATTTTTATTTTCTTGGCGCCATCCACTAGTGATCTGCCAAGGGTGCCTTGTGCCTGAAAGCCAATGAAGATAATTGTGTTATTTTTGTTCCAGATGCGATGCTTAAAATGGTGCCTGATTCGGCCGCCCGTACACATGCCACTTCCAGCAATAATGATGGCCCCGCTTTCAATTCTATTGATAGCCATTGACTGCTCGGTTGTATCCGATAGGCGCAGTCTTGGTAAAAAATTTTCTAGGGATTCTCGCCCAGCATTGGTCAAACATTTGATGTCATCACCGTCCATAATATGTAGCCAATTGTCATAAACTTGGGTCACGTCAATGGCCATTGGGCTATCCAAAAACACGGTCCAATTGTCAAGCTTGCCAGCGTGATGTAAGCACCCTAAGTGATAGATAATTTCTTGAGTTCGACCTATGGCGAATGCAGGAATCATCACCGTGCCACCCCGTTGCCACGCCGCCCTAAGTATCGTGGCAAATTGTTCGAGGGTATTGTCCATATCGCGATGGTCGCGGTTACCATAAGTGCTTTCCATCATTACTACGTCAGCCTGAGATAGTGTCGCTGGGTCTTTCATAAGCGCTGAATCAGCATTGCCGAGGTCGCCAGAGAAGACCAAACGTTTGTCTTTGCCGTTCTCAGAAAGCGTTAGCTCGACAATTGCTGACCCTAGAATATGGCCAGCATCATGAAAACATAGGGTTGCGGATGGAGGTAGCTTGAACTGGGTTTTGTAAGGTACTGGCTCACATAGTTTGAGCGCCTTGCGCACGTCTTTCTCGGTGTATTCCAAGTCGAGTAATTTCTTGCCGGCACGTTGTCTGCGCTTATTGGTGTGCTCAATATCTCGTTGATACAGGCCCCAAGAATCCTCCAATAGTATACGCAGCAATCCCTTGGTAGCCGGTGTGCAGTAAATAGGTCCGGAGAAACCGGCGTTCACAAGCTTAGGCAGCATCCCTGAGTGGTCGAGATGGCCATGGGATAGAACCACCGCGTCGATTGATGTTGGATTAAAATCAAACTGATCATCGCCGATTCTTTCAACGGCATCGCCACCTTGATGCATGCCGCACTCCAACAGAATCCTGCCTACCGAGGGAGACTCTAGTAGATAACAAGATCCTGTGACTTGACGAGCAGCGCCGTAAAAAGTAAGAGTTGCCACTTTATTCCCCTGTTTATGAAACGGTGTTACTTGGTCGCAAATAGCAGAAATTCACATTTCGGTAGAGAGTTTAGAATGCCCTAAATAACGTTGCTACAAATTGATTTAACTCACTTTAGAGGCAGTATGAGCCTAGATAGCAAGCGCATTAGACTTTATGCTCTTGAGAGGCTGGCCGCTTTGGATTATTTCTGATGCAGATCAAGCTAAGGGCGCTGCAATAGCTGTAATAATTACCGGTTAGTCGATAAAGCTGCAACACGATCTAACTCTGTGCTTTGCGGCCTACCGGTTTAATCAACATCAGTTGAATTAGATTTGTCGAGTTTGTAGTCGCTATACCAAGATACGCTAATTTTTGAAACAAGGGTGACATATGAAGAGCCAAGACCAGCAGGTAAACACCGAGACGTTCAAACTCAGTGGCGCTGAACTGCGTTGGCGGTGCGTAGAAGACTGGCTCAATTTTTCAACCACCGCTGAGCTTGAGCCTGTTAAAAACGTAGTCGGGCAAGATGACGCGGTTGAAGCCCTCCGCTTTGGTCTAGAGATTAATGCCCAGGGCCAAAACATTTATGTCCGTGGGCTAACTGGCACTGGCCGCGCCAGCCTAGTAGAGCAGTTACTCAAAGATATTAAGCCGCCCTGTCCGCCAACCGAAGATCGCTGCTACGTTAACAATTTTTCCCAGACAGACACTCCTGTGCTACTTCCAGTGCCTAGAGGGCAGGGGGAAAAGCTGGCTCGATTGATGGATGGTGTTATTGTCTTTATTGAAGACCAACTAGCGCCCCAGCTAGAGTCAGATAATCTTCGGGCTAAGCGTTGGGATTTAGATGAAAAAGCGCAGCAAGCTGTGCGAGACCTTGGCAAGCCCTTTGAAGAGGAGCTCCGTGCCAATGAGCTCGTGTTGATTCCGGTGCAATTGGGAGAAATAGTCCAGCCGACTATCATGCCGCTGCTGAAGGGCAAGCCGGTAGAAGTGAGCAAATTGCAGGGCATGGTAGTAGACGGAAGCATCAGCCAAGAACAAGTAGAATTGATTCATCGAAAGATCTCGGATTTTGCGCGGCGCTTTGAAGAGGTGAGTCAAAAAATCAGTGAAATCCAGTTCAAGCACAATGAGGCATTGAACTCTTTGTACGAAAAAGAAGCGCGGCGAATCCTTGAGCTGAGAATGAAGGCTATCAGACAAGAGTTCCCAACTGAACCCGTGCAAAAATTTTTAAAAGCGGTTGTTGACGATGTGGTCACCCAGCGTTTGAGCTTAATTGGGACTGACTCTGATTTTGCCAGTTTGTATCGAATCAACCCTGTGTTAACTCGAGCCGAAGGAGCGCCGTGTCCTGTGATTCATGAGCGATCTCCCACTCTGATAAATCTTCTTGGCAGTATTGAGCGAGAGTTTACATCGGCCGGTGCGTTTCGCTCGGACCATATGATGATTCGCCCGGGTTCTTTACTCAAAGCAGACGGGGGTTACCTGATTTTGGAGGTGCGGGATGTGCTCACTGAGCCGGGCGCGTGGAAGTTTTTGTTGAGAGCATTAAAAACGGGGCAATTGGAAGTATCACCGCCAGAACTTAACTACCTTTGGTCCGGGCCTGCACTAAAACCCCAGCCCATTCCAATTCAGGTAAAGGTTATCCTTATCGGCGATCCGGGTTTGTATCAGCTGCTAGATGAGCATGATCCTGATTTTCCATTTCTGTTCAAGGTGATTTCTGATTTCGAGTCAAGTATTGCCAGAGACAAAACCGGTGTTCGTTACTACGCCGGCATCTTAACAAAGATTGCGACCGACGAGGGGTTGTTACCATTTGACCGTTCCGGAGTGGCCGCTATGACCGAACATGGTGCTCGGATTGCGGGAGAAAATAAAAAGCTCACCATGCGATTTGGTAGATTGGCTGACGTTGCTCGTGAGGCCAATTATCTGGCGGTGAAAAAGAGCCTTGCTGTGATTGGTCGCGAGCAGGTTTACGAGGCTGTTCAGCGTGGTCGTCATCGTGCCGATTTGCCAGCCCGTCGTTACAGACAATTAATTACTGCAGGCACCATCCGAGTTCACACTGATGGATTGTGCGCTGGGCAGATCAATGCCTTGGCGGTCATCCAATCGGGGCCGCTAACTTTTGGTTTTCCGTCACGGGTAACTGCCAGCATTGGCCCTGGCACAATGGGTGCCATTAGCATTGAGAGAGAGTCCGATCTGTCAGGAGCGATTCATACCAAGGGGTTTTATATACTTGGTGGCTTACTTCGTAACCTTCTCAAGACGAATCACCCTTTAGCATTTTCAGCGTCAATAGCGTTTGAACAAAGCTACGGGGGGATAGATGGCGATTCCGCATCAGGTGTCGAGATGCTGTGTTTACTCAGCGCATTAACCAATATACCCCTGCGACAAGATTTAGCCATGACAGGTGCAATTGATCAAATGGGAAACATCCAGCCCATTGGCGCGGTATCGGAAAAGGTAGAAGGTTTTTACGAGGTGTGCCGAGACAAGGGCTTAACCGGAAACCAAGGCGTCGTTATTCCCCGGGCTAATGTGGGAGATCTAATGCTGAATCCAGAGCTGCTGGCTGCTTGCGAGGCAGGCAAGTTCCACGTTTTCGCCATTGATACGATTCAACAAGCACTGGCACTGTTTACCGGATGGGACATCGGGGTGGCTGACTCTGCCGGGAATTATCCAGAAGGGTCTTTGCTGAACCTAGCGAAAGCTAAGGCAAAGGACTATTGGCAGATGATGTCGGCCTCTAAATCCAATGCGCCAAATTTGAATGAATGACAGTCATAGTCTAACCGGTTTATCATCGGCTCCGTGATGGTGAGTCAATTAAAACTATCACTTAATCGCTCCCCGGACCGCAGCTGCTATGACATGTTTTTTGATCGCCCTCAATGGACTCCAGTATTTTTTCATCGGTGCATGGGGTGAATAAATCGAAATTAATTTGGAATTTCGTGGGTGCTCGTAAGGGAGCAAGCGGCACGCGAAAAGACCTCACCGATTCCCCTCCGGTTCCGAAGGCTTGGGTAAACACGGCTCTAGTTAAAGCAGCTGTGGAGCGTTTGCAATCCCATCAAACTGTGCATTCTCGGATCAATCTGGCAGGCATAATTACAGATCAATTCTTCGATCCCGCTAATGGACGCTATCGGGTAGTGTGGTCCAAGAATATGATCACCTCGGCCGGCGTGTCTAAGGTTCAAAATAAGGCAGGTGGCACCGAGCTTGTCTTGCATTTTCGCGACGGTGAAGAAGAGCGACGTGGAGATCGGCCTTGGATGCGGCAGATTCTTGAAAAATTGCTGACGCGGGGCGAACGGGAACAAGCTGCGGTACAAGATTTTGTGTACCTGACACTAGTGCATGAAGCCAGCGAGATATATCAGCGCAGGCAAGCCGAAACGTTGATACCTAACGTTAAGGCAGAGGTAAGAGCTGAAATAGAAGAGGCCAAGGCTTATTTTTCTTTTCCGCCTGAGCGGCGCAAAGCACTACAGCAGCTTTACGCTCTGCTCGATGGCACCTTCGATGCTCACAAGAAGATATATAGCCGCGAGCTAGCGTTGTTTGAATCTATCGGTGAGGAAAATTTAGGCACAATTCAGGGGCTTATGGCCTTAATCGAATTTGTTGTAAGTTCACCTGATTACGCCAAAGAAGCCAACAGCTATCACGACGAAAGAACGATATTTCAACTCTCTAAAAGTCTGTTTGTTGATGTGCTGCATGATTTTGCGAGCTCCAACAGAGCCGACAAGTGGTTGCGGAAAATTGAGTCTTCCGGGATTTTTGCTAACGCACCTGTGCAGTATGCATACAGCGAAAACGCCAAAGAATTAAGCGTCCAAGCTGAAGAGTATTTATTGGCCGCGGCTCGGGTAATAGAAACACTGCGTTCAGATGATACTGAATACGTGCCCACTAAAAGCCAGAAAAAGCAAACTATCGCTAGCTTCAACGATCAGATAAGAAAACTCGATCCAATTTTTGCTCAGCTAAAACTTAATGAAGTGCTAAGTATTCCCCAGCAGCTAAAAGATGTTTTGGAAGACAACAGCTTGAATCGACATTTTTCTTATATGGACAAGTTTGGCATTTACCATTCCTTAGACTTATCCCATCTAGATTTGCGCGGCCTTGATCTGCACTCTGGCTTTGATGAGAGAACAGCCAACGATAAAGCTCGCGAAGCTAACCAGCACAAAGACCAGCGGGCGGATTTGCGAGGGGCACAAATTGTAGGCAGCGACATCTCTGGTCGAGCGAATTTTAGTGCAGCCAAAATGGATTTCGTGAATACAGCCTACTCTAGCCTTTGCGAAATTAAATTTGTCCGAACTCGGGCGAGAGGTATGATTTTATATGGCGCCAATGCCAACGAGGGGCAGTTTGAACATGCCCAAATGAACGCCGTGGATGCCAGGGGCATGAGCGCCAACTTTGCCCGTATTCAGATGAAAGAGACCGACATAAACGGCATGAAAGTTTGGCAATCCGATATCAACAGTTGGCAACGTGCCTACGTTGATACATCCCAACAGCCCAAGACCAAAGCCACAGCGATTGAAGACGATTCTGAATTGGTCGCCATGAAGGCTGAATTAGACTTTCTGGATGATTCATTTATTAGCGAGCTCGTCGCGATTGACGAAGACGATAACTTTAAGAGCGAAGATAACTGGATCGAACTTCGCGAAGTCGACGGGCAGCTAGAATTTCTAAAAGGCCGCGGTATTGTTTTCTACTCCCGTGATGAAGTGCTGGAGTACAGTGTTTAACCTTGTGCTGCGTCAGCATATTCCTGTTTTGCCTCCGCCGCGGACTGCGTTGATAAGCTAAGTCTGGGTTTTCTAAACATCTAAAGGCTCTCCTATTAAGTTATTTCTGAAAGGTCTGATTTTGGATTTCCTTCGTAATATGCTGCATGACAGCGAAAAGCAAAGACGACACTCACGAGCTAAGCACTTGGTTAGTTCAAGAGCTGAGAACAGACCATGCGGGGGAGACCGGCGCGATTGCGATATACAATGGAATTCTTGCCGTAAGTAGTAATAAACAGGTACGGGATTTCGCAGTTGAGCATCGCAAGACGGAGCAAGGGCATCTAAAACTAATCGAAGGCTGTCTTGCTCGAAACCAGCGCAGCTGGCTGCTTCCGCTTTGGCGATTGGCAGGGTTTTTAACTGGGGCCATTCCCGCGTTGTTTTCTCCTAACGCTGTTTTTGCAACGGTTGCTGCCGTGGAGACTTTTGTCGATTCCCATTACGCTCAGCAAATCGAGAGGCTGCGCGCCGCTGGAGTGGAATCTGAAATTGCTGCCCTACTTGAGCGTTGTAGGCAGGATGAGCTTCATCACAGAGACGAGGCTCTAGCGATGCAGTCCTCTAAACACAGCCTGTGGCTGCGAGTATGGTGCCAACTAGTGGGTTCTGGTAGCGGCGTGGCAGTCGCGTTTGCCCGTTGGATATAAGGCTGTAAGCGATGCCAGAAGGCCCAGAAATTCGCCGCGCTGCGGACAAGATTGCCGCTGCTGTTGAAGGCAAGCGAATCGAAGTTGTTGAGTTTGGCTTGCCGCGTTTAAAACATCACGAGGAGCTGCTTAGTGGTAGCACCGTGATGAAGTTAGAAACCCGGGGTAAAGCTTTACTGACCCATTTTGACAACGGCCTCAGCATTTACTCTCACAACCAACTCTATGGTCGTTGGTATGTCACTAAACGCGGAACTCTTCCCAGTACCAACCGGTCACTGCGACTGGCCCTGCATACCGCAACCAAAAGCGCCTTGCTTTACAGTGCGTCCGACATAGACGTGTTAGATGAAGACGGACTCTTCAATCACCCGTTTTTGTCGAAGCTAGGGCCTGATATCTTAAATCTCGATTTGCACTGGCGGGATGTCGCAAAGAGACTGTTGCAGCCCGAGTTTGAGAATCGCGCCGTGGGTGTGCTGTATTTAGACCAGTCTTTTATGGCAGGAGTGGGCAACTATCTGCGCTCGGAAATTTTGTTTCATGCCAACGTGAATCCGAGAGCAAAGCCAAAGGCCCTTGAAGTGAAGCAACTGAACCAACTTGCCCGCAGTACTTTGCAAATCAGTCAGCAGGCTTATACAACTGGCGGCATAACCAATGATCTTAAGTTAGTTGCAAAGCTGAAAGGCGCAGGTATCACCCGTAAGCATTATCGTCACTTCGTGTTTGGGCGAGAAAATCTAAGCTGCTATTACTGTCAGGAGCAAATTATTAAAGAGGCAATCTCGTCGCGGCGCTTGTATTGGTGCCCGCTGTGTCAGTACTAGTGCTTGTAACTTGCTTATGGCCCTATCAAAGGCATAAGACTGCCTAGTCAAACCCATTCTCTAATTTCACTGATACTCGCAAATACATTAGGCCGATTAGTTGTCTCGGCCCTGCGAATTAATCATGAAGGCGTTTGTCTTAGCAGTCTGTTGCATCAACCCGAGTGAACTCGCAGAGTGGTTAGCCACCAATTTTCACATAGCCTTGCCGACCAAGTTCGATAAGCGTGGTTAGTGCCCAGTAGTCAACTTGAATCTCATCCAGTAAGTCGTCCTCAGCAATGCCTCGCGATAAAACGCCTTGGCCACAAAGGTGAAAAGTGACGCCCGCTGCATGAAGCTGTTGTATTAGCTCGATGTTGGGATTGTCTTTACCGTCATTGCGCGCTTTAAATTCATCGTTCTTAAGTCCAATAAGCCCTGAGCCAAGATGCATAACGACAGCGATCTTACGATTCTCCTCAGGCACACCGAGGTTTGCTAGAGTGTTCACGTATCTGGCCACAAGGGGCAGCATAGGGTAGGGGTCGTCCAAATTGTCGTCATTCATGACGAAGTCGAACACGACTTTGTATTCTGTTTCAGGGTTTGGTGTTAAATGAGCGCCAGGGTAGTCTTTTCCAGGGGCATAACCGGGAATCGGCAGCTGAGCTGAGGCAGCTAGGGGAAATAGCGCGCTAGCGACGAGCAGAGTAATTACAAATGCGTTTAGCTGTTTCATTCTAATGTCTCCGATTGACAGGAACTGTTAAGGCTTCACCGACCGTACTTTAAGCTCGCGCCGATTTTGACGGTAGGAATTGGTATTTTGACTGTTTAAGTTGGCATCGAACCTGATCTTAGTCAATGCTGC
>CAYGRT010000014.1:70066-72266 GCA_964352355.1 uncultured Pseudohongiella sp.
CCCTTTTCGAGCTCAAAGCGCAGTACATTCAAGTTCAGCGCGGTGTAGCCAAGGCAATGAGAAGAACCCTATGAACGCGCTCGGTGAAACTGACCTTACGGCCAAGCAGATTTTTGTGTGCTTGGCGGCGTATTGCGAAGCTCATCTGGAATTTACCCTCGATAGCCTTTTCACCCAGGCGAGCCAGCCTGAGCAGATTCATGTGGCCTTGATTGATCAAACCAAAGACAGTAATCAGCCTTGGCTAGAAAAAAAAGCCTACTGGAAAAACATTATCTATGTACACATAGATCCAATTGCCAGTCGGGGCGTGTGTTGGGCGCGGCATTTAGGCTATTCGTTTTACTCTGGCGAAGATTACATACTGCAGGTGGACTCCCATACTTGGTTTGATAGTGGTTGGGATGAAAAATTATTAGGCTTAATTGCGACGTTGCAGCAACAAATTGATAAGCCCATTATCACCGCTTACCCGCCTCCCTTCGAGTTCGATGAAAATTTAACACCCCATAAAACTCTGCCGCGACAGGACGGTGCGTTTGTGATGCGGCCTAGCAAGAGAAAAGAGCAGCAACTTACAGAAACGTCCGTGAACTTAGTGTTCGGAACAGAGTATGTAAAAGCCGATTTTGTGTTTGGTTTTCATGTCGCTGGAGGATTTATTTTCACCTCAGGCGACTTCGTGGAAGAGGTTCCTTACGACCCTTATCTTTATTTTCATGGCGAGGAACAGAGCCTTGCAATTAGAGCATTCACCCGGGGCTGGAACATCCTTCACCCTCATCATGACTACTTTCCCATTGCCCATCTATACAAGTCACCAGGCCATACATTGCCTAGCGTCCATTGGGCGCCAGAGTTTGAATCCCAACGCAGCGTGAAATGGTTTACCTTGAAAGAGCGAGCCGAAAAGCGGCTTTGCGAGATGCTTTATCAAAACAAGCAAACTGGCACCTATTCATTGGGCAGCAGCCGTAGCTTGGAAGATCTGCGCCTCATAAGTGGTATAGACTACATCAACAAAACTATTGGCCCGGCGCCAGCGCCAGCGACGTTGAGTCTTGCCAAATAAAGGGGTCGGAGCCATTTAATTTACTTTAGCCCAAGTCACAAACAGCCGATTAATTTAGGAGAAATACATAATGCGACTAATCAAGAAATCTATCAAAACCCTAGGCTCTGCCTTTTTGGGCTTAGCTTCGATACTCGCGGCATCGACTTTGCAAGCAGCAGACGACGGCTGGGTGACCCTCATCGATGGCAGCCAAGGGTTAGACAATTTCAATATCGTCGGCGATGCAAACTGGGCTGCTAAAGACAATGCTATTCAAGCAACGGCTGGCAGCGGTTCGTCTTGGCTTGTGACCAAAGAAAGTTTTAGTGATTTTACGCTGCGGGTTGAGTTCTGGGCTAGCGACGATGCCAACAGTGGCATCTATATGCGCTGTGCAGATGCCAATCAAATCACTGATCGTACTTGTTACGAAGCCAACGTCTATGATCAGCGCCCCGACCCGTCGTTTGGCACCGGTGCGATTGTGCATATCGCGCCTGTGGATGAGCCGCGCCCCACCGTGGGTGGCAAGTGGAACGTTTATGTCATCACATTGAACGGCAATCACCTTGTGGTTGAATTGAATAATGAGAGGACGGTAGATGTGCGGGATGACTTGTTGGCAAGCGGGCCCATCGGTTTGCAGTGGGCGCGTGGTGCGCTGCGCTTTCGTAAGGTGGTAATCAAGGAGCTTTAATTTAGCACAGAGTAGTGTGGCAAGTTGCTCTTAACCTTTTTAAAGAGCGCTTGTCAGCCTTCGCTGCCGATCTGTATCACTCTTTTTACCGCGCTACTTCTTGAGGACGCTTTCATGAATAAACGAACTTTTCCAACACTAATCGCCTTGGTATTCACTTTTGCGTTGAATGGCGCTTCGAGCGCCGCCGAGGAAATTGTAGTTGTCGGTGGCGAAGGTGCAGATTGCCTAGAAGATCCAGGCTGCGTTAATCGCTTGCATCCAGATATCCCAATGGCAGCTCGGGCCAAGCCTGGGCAAACTATTCTATTTCGTGCCAGAGATGCTCGAGACGTATTGGGAACTGCAGCAGCACAAACCACGGAGCCGGAAAGCCTAAGTAACGAGTTCGGCCGCGTCCATCCCATTACCGGGCCGGTTTACATCGAAGGTGCAGTTGCTGGAGATGT
>CAYGRT010000015.1:0-8643 GCA_964352355.1 uncultured Pseudohongiella sp.
CAAGGTGCAAAAGGGGATACAGGACCTATCGGTCCTGTCGGCCCACAAGGGCCAGCAGGTTTAAGAGGGTTGGCTGGGTTGCAAGGTCCTCAAGGACTACCTGGACCTGTTGGTCCCCAAGGCGAACCCGGATTAAATGGGTCGGACGGGGTGGACGGAAAGGACGGAGCACAAGGCCCAGCTGGCCCGGTTGGTCCAGCAGGTGCGCCGGGAATTGATGGTAAAGATGGAAAGGATGGGGTCGCGGGCACGGCATCTTGGTTTGATGGTGCTGCTGATGTGATCACTCCATTCGCTGTCGGTATTGGCGAATTTACGTCGTCCACGCCACCTGCTGTGGCGCTTCATGTAAAGGCCGATGTCGCGGGACCACCGTTGGAGTGCCCAGGATTTGATCTTGATTTAACGAATATTGGCAGAGTCTGCTTTGCCGCGCCGTACTCTCCTGAGAATCACGCCATGATAGTGGAGAACACGCGGAGAACCGGCAAAGATCCGGCTGTGGATGATTTTAAAGACGAATCGAAGTACAACACTGGCGGTTTGGCGATAGTGCTGAATAGTTTTGACGACGTTGCAGGTCTTAACGTAGATGCACTAAACGGGATTAATACTGGCGACAAGTTCGTGTCTTTTTTCAGAAAAGATCAAACTGGCAGAACTAAAATGGCTGGGCGTATTCAGGCTATGGGTCGCACAGATTTTGATGATGTCCCTCTTTGGGCAGCAGCAACAGCAGTAAGAACCACTCGTAACTTCTTTGATATCTGGGAGTTTGATATTCGCACCACGCCTTTTTCTGAATGGATTAAGTTTGAAGATGGTAAGTTGATGAAGATCACGGAAGGAAATCCAGGCTGTGATGGCAATCCAAGCGGAGGCTTTGAGCTGTGCATTGGGCAACTGTTCGATTTCAATGTTGACTACGGAGATTTGCCAAAACTAACTCAGCTTGCATCTCCTATATCCGGCATTTCACTGGGAATTAACGAAGATGCAGTTGGTAATCTAGTCAGCGACTTTTTCTTCTATGCCCCAAACGCGGCAAAGCAGATCCTCGAAATTAAGAACGACCCTGCTGGATGGAAGTTAAAGCAATTGAAAGCACTCGTCGGTGGCGCGGGCGTTACTTATGAATCAGGCAATGGAGACTATGCCGAATGGCTGCCACGACTTGATGCTAATGAAGAAATAGTCGGCACTGATGTTGTCGGTGTGTTCGGTGGAAAGATTTCACGCAGCACAGTAGGTGCCGATCATGTTATGGTGGTTTCGGTTAAACCAATCATTCTAGGCAACATGCCACCGGAAGGTGAAGAGAGCACTTACGAAAAAGTTGCCTTTATGGGTCAGGTGCCTGTGCGAGTGAATGGTATCGTGCAAGAAGGCGATTTTCTTGTGCCCAGTGGCTGGGAAGACGGAACGGCTATCGGTATACATCCCTCTCGAATTACAGCAGATCAACTTGATCGGGTGGTAGGAGTCGCGTGGGAAAGCAGCCTGTCAAAAATGGGTGTTGTTAATGCAGCGGTTGGCCTTCAGAGCGCGGAAGTTGCCAAAGTAATGCAATCGCAACATTCGCAGCTTACATCAACAGCGAAACAGTTAGAATCAATCGAAACTGAAAACCAAGAGTTGAAACAATCACTCTCTTTGCTGCAATCTCAAATGCAAATTATGACTACTGAGCTCGCGAAGGCGGAAGCAAGAAGCCTAGAGACAATGCGCTTGGTGGAAGCAATGGCGCTGAAACTAAATCATGAAGGCGAAGCCTCGTTTGCGGCAAGTCAAAAATAAAGCCATTTTGGATAGCATAAATCTAGCTAAACGCCTGGCCTTGTGTTGGGCGTTTTTTCATTTCCATCTCCCAGTTAGAAGTTATGCATTGTGTTGACAAGAGCGTTGCTTGAGCTTTTACCCATTCTCATCCTACCTCAACTGCCTTAGTTTCGCCCGATACGGCGAATATTCAATTCAGTAAAAACGAATAAGTTCTGGCCCTGCGGGCTTACACCGAGGCGGCTTTTTTCCTATACTGCGCGTTTGGCAAGCCAAGCCATTGCTGCTTGGTGGGCTGCGATCACGAGGAGAGTGACAAATTGACTAGCAAAGTAGCCGTCGTAATGGGCTCGAAAAGCGATTGGGATACCATGAAGGCGGCAACCGACATGCTCACCGAGCTAGGAGTGCAATGGCATGCCGAAGTGGTTTCCGCCCACCGCACGCCGGTGAAGATGCTTGAGTTTGCCCAGTCGGCTGCTAGCTCTGGCTATCAGGTAATTATTGCAGGAGCAGGCGGAGCAGCCCATTTACCGGGGATGATCGCTTCCAGCACGACTCTTCCCGTTCTCGGGGTGCCAGTGCGAAGTCAGGCTTTGAACGGCTTGGATAGTTTACTTTCGATTGTGCAAATGCCAAAGGGTGTCGCTGTTGGTACCCTAGCTATTGGCACTGCGGGGGCAGCCAATGCGGGCCTTCTGGCGGGTCAAATACTTGCCCTTCAAGATCCCGATCTGCGTCAGCGTATCGAGACATGGAGAGAGCGGCAAACTCAGAGAGTGCTGTCGAACAATTCACTAGAATGAGTATTCCCACCAAACCAATCTACGTGCTCGGAGACGGGCAACTAGGTAATATGCTGCTCGAAGCTGGCGTGCGCTTAGGTCTCAGTGTAGTGCCTATGGCTATAGATCAAGATTGTGAGATTCCAAAAAACGCAATTATTACGGCTGAGCGCGAACATTGGACTGCGAATGCCTTAATTGATCGTGTAACATCCCATCCAGGATGGATTAATGCTGCCACTTTCGTCGAAATCCCGGATCGAAGACAACAAAAAGCGTTATTGGACAAGTTAGGCTTGCCAACATCACCTTGGTGTGTGACTTCCAGCACAACCGCTCTTGAATCTTTGCAAGATAAACTAGGCTCCAAGTTTCTACTTAAAAGCGCTCGAGATGGATATGATGGCAAGGGTCAGTGGCGCTACACCGGTCAAGCGGATGCGCAATTACCCGAATGGAAAGAAGCTGCCATTGCGGAACAATTTATAGACTTTGAAACTGAGGTCTCAATTGTCGGTGCGCGCAGCCCAAGTGGTCAATTTGCATTCTATGAGCTCACAGAAAACTTTCATGATGATGGTATTTTGCAATTGAGCATAAAGTCAGAGGGAAAGTTTGCGGAGTTTCAACGCAAGGCAGAAGACTACTTGAGCAGACTAATGGAAAGCCTGGACTATACCGGCGTGATGGCGATTGAGTTTTTTGTGACCAGAGAAGGGTTAATGATTAATGAGATCGCGCCGCGAGTCCATAATTCAGGGCATTGGACTCAGGCAGGAGCATCAATTAGTCAGTTTGAACTGCATTTGCGGGCAATCTGTGATTTGCCTTTGCCGACCATTGCGCAATCTGGCTGTAGCCTAATGGTTAATCTCATAGGTGCCGCCTTCGATCCACGCTGGTATGCCGCTGAAGGTGCCCGCGTTCATTGGTATGGCAAAGAAGTTAGGCCTGGGCGCAAGCTCGGTCATCTTAATTTCCACCATAGTGATCCTAAGCGAGTCGCACAATGGCTTGAAGAACTGCCTTTAGACGAGCGCTATCAGAGTAACGTTGAGAGCGTACTTAGTAGGCTTAGAGTTGGTTGACCAACGCGAAAAACCTAGTGCTGCCGAAGACTGTGCTGCTGCCGTTAACGAGAGTTGGGCCATTAAATCTCGAACACGCCTCACCAAACCCAGTTGGATCCTTAAATTTTGGCAGAGGTTGTTTCGCCACAGCGAGAGTTAATGATTTTAGTAAAACCAAATCACTCCCAGCGACCTTTGAGCTCATTGAGGGCTAATCATGTCAACGACTAAGCAGGACACTCTAATTCATCGCCGCGTAAAATTATGCCGCGAAGGCAAATTTGACGCTGCCGTCTGCCGCTTATCTTCTGGTTGGGTTGTCATGGGCGATGTGCAAATATTCAAGGGCTATTGTCTCTTACTGCCTGACCCAGTTGTTCCCCATCTTAATGCGTTGCAGAGCGATCAGCGTCAAAAATTCTTACTTGAGATGGCCGCTGTAGGTGACGTGCTTTTGGAAATTACCGATGCGGTTCGAATAAATTACGAAATGCTCGGCAATGTAGAGCCTGCTTTGCATGCTCATCTATTTCCACGCTATCAAACAGAACCGGAAAGTCTGCGGCTCAAACCGGCTTGGTTTTATGATTGGGAAAAAATAGAAAAATTCAATTTGAGCCAACAAATGCCCTTTATGCGTACACTTAAAGACGAATTGGCAAGGCGTGGGTTGGTTTTGGGCAATCAACCTGAGCTGTAGCTAAGATCATCAATACTTCGATATTTTCGAAGTATTAACAGTTAGTCTATGTGATTCAATGCAACAGATTTTAAGGAGCGGGCGCTAATTTCCCTGATTTATTGGGCCTAAAGTGCGGTATAGAGAAAAAGATGTCTGATCATTTTCCGTCGAAAAAAGAGTTCAATAGACAATTAATAGACATGCTTCGTCCTGAAGCGGGCTTCTATAAGGCTGTCATTGTCTACAGCGTGGCGATCAGTTTGCTAACCCTTGCTGTGCCGATTTCGCTGCAGCTACTGGTGGATACTGTAGCGAATATTGCGCTGTTAAGAGCGGTGATATTGATTTCGGTAATGCTCTTCGCGCTCCTGTTTCTATCTAGTTTGATGTATGCGCTGCGTGCCTATGCTATGGAGCTGTTTACACGTAAATTCTATTCTCGCATCTCAAGCGAAATCGCGATGACCGCTATGTTGGCAGAGCCAGATTTTTTTGAGGAACACCATAAAACTGATTTGTTTAATCGGTATTTCGATATCCTGACCATCAAAAAGTCGGTTCCTAATATTCTGACAAACGGATTTACACTGGTATTGCAATCAATCATCGGTTTTACAGTGGTTTCCTTTTATCACTTTTACTTTTTTATATTTTGTTTAGTACTCGGGCTATTGATTTGGTTGATTTGGAAGATTTGGGGATGGGCTGCTATTAATACCGCTTTCAGGCTATCGGAGGCAAAATACAAAACGGCTGCATGGCTACAGTCGCTATCTGTCAACGTCGATGCATATCGCAATGGCTTAAACCCTAGCTATGTGATGGATGAAACAGATCGCATGATAAGGGAACACATAGATTGCCAGACCAATCACTTCGCAAATACCTACAGTCAACTGATCAGTTTTTTATTGCTATATTCCCTTGCTTCAGCGGTCCTCTTGGGTATGGGTGGATGGCTCGTGATTATTGGCGAGTTAACGTTAGGGCAGTTGGTAGCCGCAGAATTAATTATGTCCGCAATCTTCGTAGGGCTGCCTCAAATGGCAGGTTATCTAGATTATTATTTCGATGTGTGTGCTGCTATAGAGGAGCTTTCCCGCTTCAAAGAGGTAAAAACCGAAGCGCTTAAAAAAGGCAAATCACAACAGCTGCCCGCAAAAAACGCGATCAGCTTTGCCAACGTTCGTTTGTTGCGTCAAGAGCAAGAAATGCTGTTCAATTTTTCCTTGCCTGAGAGCAGTGTTATACAAGTCATTGGTAATACCGTTAGTTTTCGCTGGATGTCCGAAATGCTTCGGTCAAACTATCGTCCTAATTCAGGGTTAATCACTATTGATGAAGTAGATAATTTTGATATTGATCTGGCAAGCCTTCGTCAATCTGTGCGTGTTGTGGACCGCGTGACATTTTTGCCCATGACGGTAAAAGACTATTTGGATCTATTTATACCTGAGAATCCAGAAATGTCTCGGCAACAGTCTTTAGCGTTGATGCGACTCGATGAGGATATATCCCGTTTAAAGCAGGGATTGGATACGCTACTAAGCCGCAGTGCATGGCCACTCACGCAGCCGCAAGCGATTCGTCTCAAACTGGCAAGCGTCTTACTCTCAAGACCATCAATCTTGGTTCTGGGTGATATTGTGGATACGGTTGACCCTGATGTACTGGAGGAGTTTGTAGCGGCTATGCGTGGAACCGGTACGACAATTATCTATTTTACGCGACGCCAAGATGTTGACTGCTTTGACTATCTTTTAGAGCTCAATGCCAAAAAACAGTCATTGTCTGCCATTCAAAAGAGTAATGTGCTATGACAGGCGCTCAGCACGACAAAATGCTGCACAAGTCTTTTTCTTTTGGGCATCGCTATCAAGCTGAACAGTTGGATTCATTGGACACGCTCGCAAGTATTCGAGTGCCTAGCAGTATAAAAATCACCTGTTGGATTATCGTAATCGGATTAATCCTAGGCATCGCCAGTATGTGGATTCCGTGGGTGCAAACCACTTCGGGCACAGGGCAGGTCACGACATTGAATCCTAGTGATAGGGTGCAAAACTTAAGTGCAATGGTCTCTGGGCGTATCGCTCGTTGGTATGTGCAAGATGCGGCCTTTGTTCGTGCAGGGGATCCGATCGTACAAATTCAGGATATTGATGAGCAATTGCTGCCACGTTTGCAAAATCAATTGGAAGCTGCGCAGCGTAAAATTAATGCAGCGAGGGAAGCTGTAGCGACGGCCGAGATCGATTATCAGCGCCAACAAGAACTTTTTGCAGAAGGATTAGCTTCACGCTTGGCGTTTGAGCAAGCTCGTATTCGAGTGCAGCAGTTAAACGTTTCATTGGAAGAAGCCACTCAAGAGTTTAATCAAGCAGAAACGGCACTTTCTCGGCAAGGCAGCCAATTAGTGACAGCGCCTCGAGACGGCACAATTCTTCACGTCGAAGCTGGTGATACGGCGACCATCGTCTCCGCCGGCCAACGTTTGGCAACGTTTATGCCTGCAAACTCTGAGCGCGCCGTGGAGATTTATATAGACGGCCGTGACATTGGGCTGGTGCATCCAGGTCGCACAGTGCGCTTACAATTTGAGGGATGGCCTGCGTTTCAATTCAGCGGTCGCCCAGATCTAGCGGTTGGCACGTTTAAAGGCGAAGTGGTTTTCGTTGAACCGTCGGCGCGCATGGACGGGCGATTTAGAGTTCTGGTGAAGGCGCCAGAGAACAGCGAGGAGTGTCTCGGTGCGCGAGTAGAAGGCGGTATCCCCCGCATGGGCGAATGTGGCTGGCCACCTGAGAATTTTGTTCGGTTAGGCGCCAATGTGCGAGGCTGGATTCTTTTGGAAACGGTGCCATTAGGCTTTGAGATTTGGCGACTGCTTAATAATTTCCCACCGCTTAATGTCGCGGCAACGTCCAGTGCGCAGAGCGGGTAGATCGATGAACAGCAATCGTTCTTTCCTAGTGTGCGCTGCGGCGCTTTTATTGATTAAGCCTAGCATTGTGATCGGTCAAGTAGACGATGGCAGGGCGATTAGTCAGAGTGCTACCCAACTAATCGATGTACTGCAGAGCGCAGTATCTTTTTATCCAAGTATCAATGCGGCTCAGGCAGATATTCAGGCTCGAGAAGCTGATTTGTTGGCCGCTAATGGGGTTTTTGATCCTCGAATCGATGGCTCGTTGAAATCCCGGCTCGGTGGTTTCTACGACGGTACTGCGAGCAGTGCCGGTGTGTATCAAGCGATGCCCTTCTTGAACGCAGAAGTTTTTGCAGACTATTCGGTCTCTGGCGGCAATTTCCCCGTTTACGAAGATCAATTGGTTACGACTAATTTGGGCCAGGCTCGTATTGGTATGGCATTGTCTCTGCTTCGTGATAGGGACATTGACGATCGACGATTCGCAGTAAAACAGGCCGAGCTGGAAACCAACATTGCAGATTTTGAGCTGCGGGCGCAAGAAATTTCAATCGTTCAGCAGGCCTATATTTCATACGCCACTTGGTTAATTTCGGCAAAATTGCTGGAAGCCTATCAAGAGTTGTTATCAGTCGCTGAAGTCAGGGGAGAGGCTTTAACTAGGCAGGCAGAGGCAGGAGATGTAGCTGATATTTTAGTCATAGAGAATGAACAAGCGATTCTGCAACGGGAAAGTTTGGTGGTGGACGCTCGACGTCAACTCAATCTTTCGGGCGAAAGCCTAGCGCTTTTTTTACGGAATCCTTTTGGTGAGCCGGTTTATCCACTTTACGAACAGAATTTGTCAATTCCGCCAAGCAACGAAGATTTTTTGAATCAGCCTGTTTCCGTTTTAATCGATGCTGCGCTTGAAAATCGGCCGGACATCGCAATCGCAAAAACTTTGCAGCAGCAATTCAGATTAGAAAAGCGCATTGCTGAAAACCTAGCCAAACCCCAGTTAGATTTTCGGCTTTACTCCGCTCGTGATTTTGGCGATGGATCCATGACTCGTATGGGAACGGATACAGTTGCAGATATTACGTTCAGCATTCCTTTAGAAACCCGCACTGCGCGGGGGAAAATTGCGTCAGCCGATGCGAAACTGTTAGGGTTGAGCTATGACTTACGTTTGATTATTGATCAAGCAGAGAGGGATTTGCGCCAATCATTGGTGAACCTTCGTGCAACAAGCGAACTTCAGGAAGTAGCAATACAAGAGTTAGAGTTGGCGCAAACCTTAGCGGATGCTGAGGCTCGACGATTTGAAGCGGGAACCAGTGACTATTTTTTACTTAATGTGAGAGAGCGCATGCTAGGTGAAGCTCAGTTGCGTCGCTGGCAAGCTGAGCTCAATCA
>CAYGRT010000015.1:8743-20824 GCA_964352355.1 uncultured Pseudohongiella sp.
TAGTAATTATCCATATCGCCAACATATAAATGCAGTTTCCCCTCAAGTTTGGGGCCGATACTCTCCCAGTCTCGCTCCAAAATGTACCTCAAATCGAAATTCTCGCGCCAGTATTCAGCAACTGAGCGGTCTATAACACCTGTTTGTTTGTCCCAAAGTCGCATGGGGTAACCGTCTGGACCCATGGGCGAAAAAGTGGCTTCCCAAATATCATACTGCTGCCCTGAGCGGCCTTTGTCACCTAACACAGCTTCTAATCTATTGTAATCGTACTGGCTAGCATCCACGTTACCCAAATAGTCACGATGACCGGGTCTTGGTAGTTTTTGAAATTGGCTATCGTAATAGTAACCATTGCTATCTTCGTAGATGTTTACTGTTAGGTAAGCGCGAAAATCAATAGGGTCAGGGCAGGCAATGAATGCACCATTGTATTCATCAGGGTAAAATGTTTGCACAGCCATTGCTTCCCAGCCCCCGGTAGAGCCACCATAAGTAAAACGTGCCCAACCTTCGCCGATTCCCCGGAACATATCCTCAATATACGGAATTAGCTCGTAAGTGATAGCGTCTCCGTACGGACCTTGGCTGGCTGAATTAACCGCGTATGAATCGTCATAGTACGGCGTGGGATGTTGAACTTCGATGATAAGAAAGCGAGGGAAGTCTTCACTGGTCCATGTTTGATAAAAATCATATGCCTCTTGCTGCTCGATGATATTGTAGCCGTCAAGATCAAATCTCGCGCTGTAGCTTGGCTCTAAATCCGGGTCTGGAGGAGTGGTTCTAAAACCACCGAAATCGTCTGGGTAGTGACCATGAAAAATCATCAATGGGTAGTTTGCTTCTGGGTGCTCGGCGAAGCCTTCGGGCAACAAGACATGTGCTCCTAGATAGACATCTTCACCCCAAAACTCTGACAGCAATTCGCTTCGCATACTTACGTGTTTGATGTAATCAGTATCTTCAGGAGGCGTTATTTCAGGAATCATTTCACTCATGACAATCTCGAAATTATTTTCACCGTTCTCGGCAATTTCGATACGAACAGGTTCAGAGTAAACGTTTCCTGGTTTGCGATTCCAACGCTGGCCTTCACCTCTGTCCGGCGGCAGGCTGACGACCTTGCCATTGCTCAAGTTGAAGTCTTTGTACCGATTGAGCAACGCTTGAGCGTAGTAAACTCCGGGAGGCACTGCGTCCAAACTAGCAAGGGGGAACCCCATCGTGAAGCTATTAATCGTTTCTGTCGAACCAGATGCCCAGTTTTCTACATTCCGACCAAATATCAATTGGGTGTCAGGGCTGTTGTTAATGGTGAATCGAGGTTCAGTGCCTTCAATGGTTGAGAGCATAAGCAAGAGTCGGCCATCTTGAGGCGCCAGCGAAAACGACTCATCAAGACGGATTTTGAATTCTGTTTGAGAACTCTGTGCTTGCTCGGTGCTAGGCTGGCAAGCAGTTAGGTAGACAATCAGGCCGCATAGCACAAAGGTTTTTAGTGGCAGACTCTTCATAATGTACTCTCTTTCGGAGTGTTTAAAAGGAATAAAACTATAATTCAACCTTGATTGAATTGGCAGCGTTGATTGCCAACGATTTGGCCTCATCAACGCTATCTGCTCTTGCGAGTGCAACTCCCATACGGCGCTTGCCATTTATTTCAGGCTTTCCAAACAGGCGCAGGGAGGTGCGTGGCTTTGAAAGAGCTTCTTCGAAGTTGCTGAATGTGACGTTCTTAGACTCTCCCTCAGCGAGGATGACCGCAGACGCAGCAGGTCCATAAAAATCAACAGCGGGTATCGGCAAACCAAGAATAGCTCTTGCATGAAGTGCAAACTCTGATAGGTCTTGTGAGATAAGAGTAACCATCCCAGTATCGTGAGGACGAGGGGAGACCTCGCTGAAATACACTGCGTCGCCTTTGATGAACAGTTCGACGCCGAATAAGCCGCGACCACCTAACGCATCAGTAACCTTGGTAGCGATTTGTTTGCTTTTTTCTAAAGCCGCAGCACTCATAGACTGAGGTTGCCATGACTCTTGATAATCGCCATCTTGTTGTCGATGGCCGATGGGTTCGCAAAAAGTGACACCGTCTTTATGTCTTGTGGTTAGCAGGGTGATTTCATAATCAAAATCGATAAACCCTTCAACGATGACTTTGCCAGCACCGCTTCTACCGCCTTCTTGGGCGTAGCGCCAAGCCAAGTCGATATCTGTACGCGAGCGCACGAAGCTTTGTCCTTTGCCAGAAGAACTCATGATTGGTTTGACCAAGCAAGGCATGCCGATTGTTGCGACTGCGTTAATAAACTCTGCCTGATTAGATGCAAATTCATAGCTTGAGGTGGGAATGCCTAATTGCTCGGCCACCAGTCGTCTTATACCTTCTCTATTCATAGTGAGTTGTGCTGCTTTTGCGGAAGGAATGACAGTATGTCCCTCATTTTCCAGCGCCACCAAAGTGTCTGTAGCAATGGCTTCAATTTCCGGGACGATGTAGTGTGGCTTTTCCAATTCGACAACTCGTCTTAGTTCATGGCCGTCTAACATGGAAAAGACATGAGAGCGGTCGGCGACTTGCATGGCAGGGGCATTCTCATAACGATCGCAAGCAATGACCTCGATCCCCAAACGCTGCATTTCAATAGCAACTTCCTTGCCCAATTCGCCAGCACCCAAAAATAGTACTTTGGTTGAAGATTGAGAAAAAGGTGTTCCAATTTTTGTCATCAAATGCTCCCAGATACATTGGCAATAGTTGGTTCAAACAGTGTACGTTAGTTTTTTAGTGGGATAAAAGCCTAGTTGCAATTCAGGCTGCTGTGATGTTTGCTTTGAGTCTATGAGACTTGGCTAGCCTGACATGTTGAGACGCGCTAGACTATGACAAAGTGATGCCATTGGTAAAAAACATGAAAATTGCTAACAGTCCCTTTTGTCCACGCAAATGCCTGATCGGAATGTTTGTTGCGCTTATGGGTATGTCGTCAATCGCGCTTGGGGCAGAGGATGGCTGCCAGTCGTTCACGCTTCAAGGTGACCAGTTCATCATTGATGATTCCTCTGGATTACTGCGGTCAGGGTCGCTTGCAGAGATTTTGAGTAGACATCAGTCCAACAGGTTGCTGTCTTTAAATTTTCCATTAAGCCAATTTTGTGTGCTGACTGACGGGACCGGTTTTGAGCCAACTTCCTCCAGTGAATATCATGTGAATTTACTAGAGCAGGAACTGGGTATTAAAGGAGTGATCGCCGGATCGACTGAACTGTGGTTGAGGGTCAGCCCGAGTTATCAATCTGAACTGCTGTTGGAGCGCTCAGTCGGTGAAGCTATCGGCCTCACAGACATGGAATTTTTGTCTGATAATTCTGGAGTGGGAGCTGAAGACTTTTTTGCCGAGCTAATTGAAAGCTTAGCGTTGGGTGAATTTGTAGTGGATGGCGCTTTTGCAGATGTGCCAAGGTTCGGTGTTGAGTATTTACACTATGACCCAACTGTTAATCAAGCTAGTGCTGATTTTGTAGCGACGCAAGGAGTGCTAGGTTCCGCGATACTTGAACGTTTGACACTCACATTTGATCCAAATACGAAGCTGGTAGTTTTTTCTCAATAAGCTCATCTTTTGTTGACAATCAGTCGGCTAGTTTGGCTGGCTCTTTTTCTCGTCTACAAGAGTCAATAATTTCCAACTCTTTTTTAAACGCGGGACTTCGCATTAATATGACCGATATAAGCTTTTCAGCGTTAAATCTCCGAGACGAGTTGCAGGCAAGTTTGAATAATATGGGTTATGACATACAAACCCCTATTCAACAATCTAGCTTGCCGTCTTTGTTGTTGGGTGAGGATGTAGTGGCGCAAGCTCAAACAGGAAGTGGTAAAACAGCAGCCTACGGTATAGCACTGCTGAATAAACTTCAGGAGAAAGTGTTTGCGACTCAAGCCCTCGTGGTGTGTCCCACGCGAGAGCTTGCTGACCAAGTTGCTGAAGAGATTCGCGGTCTCGCCAAATCTATTGCAAATTTGAGAGTTGTGGTGCTCTGTGGTGGTAAATCTATAGCTCCTCAACTTGCCTCGCTTAAGAGGCCGCCACACGTTGTGGTAGGTACTCCTGGTCGACTTCTAAAACACTTAGAGAAAGGCACATTACTAATAGAAAACTTACAGTCCTTAGTGCTTGATGAAGCGGACAGAATGTTGGATATGGGTTTCGAAGAAGATGTTCAACGTATTATAGAGTTTAGCCCAGCGGCTAAGCAGGTCGGGCTTTTCTCAGCGACTTACCCAGCTGAGATTAAGGCGCTGAGCGCTAAATATCAGTCCCATCCAAAATTCATTCAGCTCGAAGAATCTACGTCTAACAAAGAAATCAAGCAGCAGTTTTTTGAAGTCGAGTCCAATCAACGGGTGCCGGCTTTAGTGAAAATTCTGCATCATTATCAAGCCGACTCAGTACTCGTTTTTTGCAATACAATCGTCAAATGTCAAGAAATAGCTGATCAATTGCGACGAGCCAAGATACATGCATCAGCTCTGCATGGTGAGCTTGAGCAGTTCAAGCGAGACCAGGTATTGGCCCAGTTTTCGAATAAGAGCAGTGCTGTTTTAGTCGCCACCGATGTGGCGGCGAGGGGTTTGGATATTAAGGACCTGTCTCTTGTCGTAAATTTTGAAATTAGCAAGGATCCAGATACTCATGTGCATCGAATAGGTAGGACAGGACGAGCGGGTGCAGAAGGGATTGCCATTAGTTTCTACTCGAAGACAGAGCAGCCAAGATTGGAGACGTTCGGTGAACTCACTGCTACAAATATCCAGTCCTCCGCCTTAACTAGTTTAAAGCCCATGGCTGATAATGTCGCAGAACCTAGAATGGTAACGGTATCTTTCAGCGCAGGAAGAAAGGATAAAGTGAGGGCGGGGGATGTCTTGGGAGTGTTGACCAAGCAGTTAGAATTGCCCGGTAGTGCAATTGGTAAAATCGACGTCTTAGATAGAATTACCTATGCCGCCATTGAAAGAGGCCTAGCTGTGTCTGGTTTGACGAAAATTAGCGATATTAAAATTAAGGGCCGCACCTACCGAATGCGTTTGCTGCGCTAGGACTAAGCTCGCTGTCGATTTGGGAGCCTGTTTTCAAAGCGCAGAGATTGGCCGCATTTAAGCAGCCAATCTCTTTACCCTGCTATCCGAAAAACACGTTAGCCTAAGCAGAATTGATAACGTGAGCTACTGGCTTAACTGAGTAATGTGGTCTGCCATGTTACGAATCACTTCAGCTGTCGTATAGATCTCGTCTTCTGCAAGTGAGAATTCTCGCTGTTCTATGGCCTCTCGAACACCAGGCAAGGTTTTGACACCATATCCTGTATAAAAGCCTGGTGCGTAGATATGATGTGTGAACCACGGCCTTCCAGGCAAACCAGATTCCTGTGTCAATTTGCGCTCGCTCAAATAAAGCTGCTGATTTTCAGACTCAGTGGCAGGGCCAGAAATAGCTGCTTTAGCTAAATAATTTTCGCTAGCTTTCTCGAGGGCTAGAATTGCGTTTTTTAACGGTGCGAAATTTATGAATGGCACTTCTGCTTGAAGTGGTGGTGGGTTTAGCGTTTTTTGTGGATCTAGGACTAATCGATAGACACCAGAATTGACTCTCTCGTTGTTTTCTTCGGTGTCTGCACGCATTGTCTCGGTGAACGATTCAATCTCACTCATATAGAGTTGAATGTTGTCGGTTAAGCCAGTGAATTCGAACGGCACTCGCGATGAGTTGGCGAGCCTGAGAGTGGCTCTGCCTGCAACTTGCGCTAGAGAGACTCCGTACACAAGGCCCGGATCTCGAAATTTTGTGTAGTGCTCGTAAGTGTCATACAGCGTGTGGTAACTGCCATCCGATGCCTCGCCTCCAAATGATATATTTAGTGATGCAATACCTAGATGCTGCAAAAAAGGTGAATAATCTGAACCCGAACCCAAGGGGGAAATCCGTAAATCTTTGCGGTTCCTCGCTTCCTCTCTTGTCTTAGGATTACTCCCATTGATTCTTAAATTAGCCCGTCTGCGCTCAGCAACGGATACGCCAGTCTGCGGGTCTGTTACATCTCGCATTACCTCATTGGCCATTTTTTCGAGCACATGGCTGCCGCCGATATTAACGAAACCGCGACTATTACCGTCGGTATTAATATAAGCAACCGCTTTGCTAGAGAGCTCTTCGGCATGATGCTCGACCCACTCGGTTGAACCAATTAAGCCTTGTTCTTCTGCATCCCAAGCTGCGTAGATAACTGTGCGCGCCGGTGGTGAGCCAGCTTCGGCCAATTTGCCCAAGGCTTTTGCTTCTGCCATAAGAGCTACCAAGCCAGATAAGGGATCCGCTGCTCCGTGGTTCCAACCGTCATGATGATTTCCACGAATGACCCATTGGTCTGGAAATTGTGATCCCGGCATGCGCGCTATTACGTTGTAGGCCTTCACCATATCCCAGTTGAACTCCAATTTCATCCGCACTCGGGCGGGGCCCGGTCCTAAGTGATAAGTTATGGGTAGGCCGCCTTGCCATTCGCGAGGCACGACTTCACCGCCCATGGCTTCAAGTAAAGGCAAGGCGTCCCGGTAGGAAATAGGAAGAACAGGAATCTTTGTGATTGTAGGAGCGTCACTTCGGTCTAGTCTTGGCGCTTCGGCAGTTGCGCCAATAAAGGGGGTAAGAACGTCACCAGGGTAGGTGGGCATGTCCATGACTGAACCTCGCTGAACGGCGCTTTCGTGCTTGTAAGGACCTTCAGGATAAGTATCGCCAGCGCCATAGCCGTCGTCGGCGGGATCCGAATAAATAATTGTCGCGATGGCGCCTTTTTCTCCGGCAAGTTTTGGTTTTATGCCCCGCCATGACCCGCCATAGCGAGAAATAGCAATTTTACCTTGTACGCTTATGCCGTAACGTTCCAGAATTTCATAGTCCGCTGGGGTGCCGTAATTGACGAAAACCAGTTCGCCTTCTACGTCTCCGTCTATAGAGAAGGCGTTATAGGGTGGTAACAGGTCTTTAACAGAGAATGTGCTCGGGTCCTCATCTAAGGAGTCCTCAACTAGCGTAGCTTGATAACGGTTAGGTGCCACAAGTTCCAGTTCTCTATTGCGCGGACTAGGAAACAACACGTCATATTCCACTATCTCTGTATCGAATCCCCAAGATCGAAATTTTTCTGCAATGTATTGAACATTCTCGATGCCTTTTTCGGTGCCAACATGGTGTGGAGCACTGGACAGAAAACGCAGCCATTCATCCATTTCTTCGCTGTTAAGTTGTGCATCAAATTCCGCTTCGAGCTCAAACTGTTGAAGGCTCTCGGTAGAGTTAAAGCCCAATAAAGACTCTTGAGCAGTCGCGTTTAGAGATAGGCCAAAGCAAAAGCATAGGGCGAGTAGTCGATTCATGGGTAAGCCTCGGTGATTTTGTGTTATGTTGAATTTCTTATCGGCGTCTGACGCTCTTACGCTGCAATGGAGGCTAAGAAAGCAGTAAACCCGCTTCCTTAGCACGAAAACAAATTCTTAGGTCAGTAATACTCTGAACTCAGACTCAGGGTAAACGCTAAATAAGCGCGAGTTCGCTCAAAAAGCGGTTAGACTCGGCAATAGATTTCTCCATGTCAATTATCAGCGCTGAGATATCGTTTTCGATAGTCAACAACTCTGTGCGAAGTGATGCAATCGCTCGAGAGTTGAGGTTGTGCTTCAAGAATAGTACTTGGTCTCGGAATGCATCAATAACGGGGATCATTTTGTTTTCAGCAGTGTGCATGGAGGTGACTAGTTGCTGATAAAGCGCTCGAGTTTCACGCAGGGTTGTTTCGCTGCTGCGGCGTAAATTTTGATTAGTGTATAGATCGAGCTCATCTTCCCATTCTGAAAATAAATCACCCGATACAGATTCGACGGATCGAATTCTGTCTCTCACCGTTGCCGCTCGGTCCTCACTCTTTTCAAATTCTGAGTTTAACGTCTCGTAGGTGGCCTGCAGGTCACCGCCATTGAAATTCAGCAGTGAACTAAATTGCTCCAGCGCACTGCTGAACTGCTGTTTTGCAGCCTCTTGTGAATCACGGGCTTCTTCAACCCGTTCAACCAAAATGTCTCTCTTATGGACACCAAACTGCTCCATCGTTTCGTAGTAAACTGTGCTACAAGAGTTTAGTAAGACTATGGCTGTCAACGCCAAAAGAATGCGGCTCATGGCTTAGCTTCCGTGGTTTTCTTTAATGGCCTTGATTAACTGCTTGTTCCGCTGATCTGCTAAGTGGCTGTGGACCACGAACAGAGCGTGGATGATCCCTGGAATCCAAAATAGTAGGCAGAGAAATATGTTTAATATGCCTTGAATGGGCTTGGCACAAAGGAAAACCGCAACAGGAGGTAGAAGAAGGGCTAGTAGGTATCTCATGGCTTGCTTCCGGTAGATAATTTTGCTCGAAATAGTAGCACATTTTTGCTGTCTGTCTTCCCATGAATAAATTCAAGGGAGACCTTTTCTCGCAGCGCAGAATCCCTATTTTGCTGTGTCGTTCTGCGCCAATGTTTTTGCGACAAGGATAGGAAGTTCATCGATATCATAGGGCTTGGCGATTATTTGTACATTGGTGTTTTCTAGTATGCGTTCTTTGCTCGATTTCTCAGCATAGCCAGTCACCAAAATGATGGGTATTGAAGGGCGTTCGCTGAGCATTGTTTCTGCCATCTCGATTCCGTTCTTATCCCCGGGCATAATGACATCACTAAAAACAAGCTGGATTTCAGGATGAGCAAAGAATTGCTCTAGCCCCGAGGCAGCGTCGGAGGCGCTGAACACTTTGAATCCTGCAGATTCAAGCGTGTCAATGCCTATCTTTCTCACTTCTTTGTCGTCTTCGACCACGAGTACAATGCCCTCGAAGCTGGCATCCATCACTTCAGAGGGAGATAAGTGGGTCTGGACTTTAAGCGGTTGCTCAGTAACGGGTATATAGAGTTTGAATGTTGTGCCCACATTCAACTCGCTTTCAACGGTAATATTTCCGCCCGATTGCTTAATGAAGCCGTAAACCGTGCTGAGTCCTAAGCCAGTGCCCTGATTTTGACCTTTGGTCGTAAAAAAGGGCTCGAATATTTTTTCTCGTATTTCGGCGGGGATTCCAGTGCCAGAATCTGTAAAGCTCATTTCAACGTAGTTTTCACTGGATTTTGACGGTAGCGTGTCTCCCAGTTCGCTAGCGTTCACTACTCGCAGTTTGATAAACACATCGCCGCCACTCGGCATTGCGTCTTTCGAATTGACACAAAGATTTAGAAGCGCATTCTGCAACTGTGTTTTGTCGATAAATACCAACGCATCAACATCAGATGAAGTCACATGCAATTTCACATCTTCACCTAGTAACCGGTCCATAAAATCATGTAAATCGAGCACTAAATCGTTGATGTTTACGGTTTCTGCGGCAATCGGATTTTCGCGAGAGAAGCTAAGAAGGCGGGAGTTCAATTCGGCGCCGTTCTTTGCTGCTTGCATCACTTTGTCTGCGAGTTCTCTGGCCTTTTCATCATCCAGCCTCTTTTTGAGAAATTGCAGATTGCCCATAATAACAGTGAGCAGATTGTTGAAGTCATGAGCTACGCCACCAGTAAGTCTGCCCATAGCCTCCATCTTTTGCGATTGCAGTAGCATGGCTTCCATTTCTTTTTGATGGGAAACATCGACAAAACTCACAACTGAACCTACAGCTTCTCCATTTTTCATAACGGGAGTACAGGAGAATCGTACTGGGAGTTCTACGCCGTTTTGTACGGTAAGAAAACCTTCCATATTGAGTGCAGCGATCCCTTTTTGAAAGCAGCGAGTAATGGCGATATAGGCTTCAACATTGGCTGTTGATTGCGCGCTGGAAGAACTAATTAGCCGCAAGGCGCTCTTTCCAATTAAATCTTGTTCTCGCATATTTAGCATTTGCAAGGCTGAAGTGTTAATGAACGTCACATCGCCTCGATTATTAACGCCGAATATTCCTTCGCCCACAGCATCTAGCAGCAAGAGCCGTTCTTCTGCCGCCAGCTTGAGCTTTTCATCAGCGAGTTTCGATTGACTTTCTAGTGCTGCGGCGCGAATTTTTTGTTTTTCAAGTTCAGCCTCTTTTATCTGCAACCTTTTCGCTTCCATCAGCAAATCTGCTTTTAACGCATCGTTCTTGGTCTGCAAATTGATGGTTCGATTAAAGTCATTGCCGATCCGCATCGCAATTGGGCCGATGAATCCTAAATACATGGCAAAGCCACTGGCCATAATCACATTGTCCTCAGTAGCAATGAATAGGTTGTAGCCCAAGAAAATAAGTGCGACCGGAATCATAAAGCCTAGGAATACTTCCTTGATAACAGACATGGTAGTCGCGGCGCCAGCCAACATACCAGCTAGCCAAAGGCCAACCGCGCCGATTTGCAGAAAGCTAGGATTGGCCGGTAATAATGTCCACGCAAAACCCCAGATTACGCCGGACCAAATTGCGCCGCCCACAAGAAAAAGCCAATGAACCCTGAGCAAAGCGGAGTCGGAAATTTGTGGCTGCTGTTTTTTTGCGAACACAGCTCTTATGCCAGTGCTAAGCAGAAGAGTAGAATACCAAACGTAGTTGTAGATTGAGTCTGAACTGGTCAGTAACAAAAAGAACAGGAAACTGCCGGCGATTACATCGGCGAGATAGATTAACGACAATTGGCCAAACAGAAGCTTTACTTGTTCTATGCGAAAGGCAAGGCCGTCATCATCGCCTTTTTTTGCATTTTGAACTGGGTGAGTTGTGGGGGTAGTCTCTATCACAGTGTTATCTCAGTGTTCGTATTTCAGTCTACGCAGGCCTTTGTAAGAACTTTCTTTAAGCAGTTTCAGCGTAAAACTTGTTTTGCACCATGTTAACTTAGACTCTAAGGGATATGCTTTAAGAAAATTAGTCTCTAGCTAGAATAAAACGGTGCAGAGTCCATGAAATATTGGCACTATACACCAATAAGACTTACATACCTCGACCCGCTCTTGGGCGAGTCACCAATTGCTTGATGGATCTGCCTTGGAAATGAGCACTAACAGAAATACGGTAACTATTCTTATTGTTGAAGATAATAATGCTGTGCGTGAACTTGCTGTTGAGATGTTTAATAGCGAAGGCTTCGCTGTCTTAGAAGCATTAGATGCCAAGAGCGGACTAGACTTGTTTATTGACCACCCCGAAATCGACCTAGTGTTTAGTGATCTAATTTTGCCCGGCGGTGTCACTGGAATAGAGCTGACAAAAAAAATTCTGGAACAAAGGCCCCAGACTCCAGTTATTCTCGCCACAGGCTATCAGGACAAGGGTGCTGCGATTGCAGCCACTACGATCTCTATGGAAAACATAGCTTGTGTCTCGAAGCCTTATGACATAGAAGAAATCCCGCGTATGGTGAAGGCGATGCTGGCAAAAAAGGCGACGAATGCAACGAATAAGGAACTAGATTGAATCATGTCAACATTTACAGAAGTTACGGTTAACCGGTTAGCTAATATCTATTTTGATGGCAAAGTGACGAGTCGGACACTGATCTTTGCCAATGGCGAGCGAAAAACTCTGGGTATCATGCAGGTAGGGGAATTTAAATTCGATACGAGTGCTAGGGAATTGATGGAAATTCAAGCTGGCACTGTTGAGATATTACTGCCAGGGCAATCTGAATGGAAAACCGTGTCGGCAGGAGAAAGTTTTGAAGTGCCGGCAAACTCAGTATTCGATATTAAAGTAAAAAGTGTGACGGATTATTGCTGTTCTTATTTTGATTAATGGAGTGGGACTGAGTTTGGACTGTTTTATCTACACAACTAGATAAAATGCGACTGTGATCACCCCTATTAGCAAGGCATACGGTACCTGCGTCAGCACATGGTCCATGTGATCACTTCCAGCACCTAAGGAAGATAGTACAGAAGTATCGGACACAGGTGACGCGTGATCGCCAAAAATCCCGCCCCCTACGGCAGCGGCGACTGCTTTATATACGATCGGATCCGCAGC
>CAYGRT010000015.1:20924-34455 GCA_964352355.1 uncultured Pseudohongiella sp.
AAATCCCGCCCCCTACGGCAGCGGCGACTGCTTTATATACGATCGGATCCGCAGCAAGCCCGCTGCTGAATCCGTAAGCGATTGGAAGAACGAAAGGTATCATAAGTGCATAGGCTCCCCAAGACGTACCTGTAGAAAATGAGATGCATGCGGTGATAAAAAACGTCGCTGCAACAAAGAAGGCAGGGGTCATCAAGCCTGACGAAACTGCCATAATATATTCCGCGGCACCAAGATCTTTAGTCACGGTATTTATGCAGTAGGCCAAAGACATTAATACCACTGCTGGCATAACGCTATTAATTCCGCGCAAACTGATCTGGATCAGTTCGTTAATATTGGCGATAGATCCTTTCGCGAAAAGCACAGCAGCTAAATAGAAAACTGCACTCATAAAAGCTTCAGCAATGCGCATGTTGTCAAAAACAAAGTAGCTTACTATTACCGTGCCGAATATTATTAGTATTGGCATTAATAGGTCGAGGAAAAGAGAAGACTTTTCGTTTCTTGTAAAGATATCCTTTCCTTCTTCGCTTACCATCGGCACTGCTGAATCTCTTAATACTTTGCCTTCTGTTTGAGCCCTTTTTTCAGCAGCTGCCATTGGCCCAAAATCTGGTATTTTTTCGATGCATATCAACAAAGAGAAGAGCAAAAGGAAGATTGGGTAAGCATTATAGGGAATAGCATGAGCAAAGACTGAGATTGCCATTTCAAAATCTTCAACAGGCCCTCCCTCTTTTAGAATTAAACCCGCAATATAGGCGCCCCAGGACATAAAAGGGATCAATACGCATACTGATGCCGTGGTTGAATCCAGAATGAACGCGAGCTTTTCCCTTGATATCTTCGCTTTATCTGATAACGGACGCATGATGGGCCCGGTCATTAGTGGACTGAAATAATCATCAACGATCATAAACCCCATGAGCCATGTGGTAGTTTTTACTTGTTTTGCAGTGTGACATCGGCTCGAAACTGAGTCTGCAAACTGAGCTATCACACCGGCCTTTTTGAATAGTTCGAACAATATCCCAATAAAAACTACGATTAACGTAATCCATATAAATTCGCCTCCCCCCAGAGATTGCTGCACTAAATCGCTGAACTCGTAAATCGGATTAAAGAAGAAAGAGCCGTACTTGGCAAAGGCAATCATCACAACCCCAATAATGCAGCCAATCAATAAGGCGAATATCGCATTGCGCGTAACAAACGCGCACCCTAGTGCGAGAATGAGAGGTAGTAGTGATATAGGTCCATAGCTGCTTCCAACGTCCACTGGAATTCCCCGCTTAGTTTTTTGTTTTACAGAGTTTAACAGTTATGTTGCACCGATAAAGTGCTCAGAAAACCCCAAACCCCTTTGTCTAGGGAGATTTGGTTAAGAGATAGACTTCCCCCAAGTTTGCTTATAGTCTTCGAGGTAACTCTAATCCGCAATTTTTGGAGATTTCTAATGAAGACCTTTTACAAGCACGCCGTGCCTGCAGTTATTCGCATAGCCGGTATGGCTAGCCTAATATTGCTGTTTGCATCGCAATCTTACTCTCAGGTGCCCATCATCCAGCCCGGCGCGCCAGGTCAACCAAGTCGTCAGCTCACAGTCGAAGAAGCTTCTGACCTTGCCAGCCTCACATTTTCTGAAGGTGACGTTAAGTTCATGCAGGGCATGATTTCTCATCATGCCCAAGCGTTACAAATGAGTGAGCTCGTAGAAGGGCGAAGCAATCGAGAGGCGATGCTATTAATGTCCCAGCGTATTGCACTGTCCCAGGAAGACGAAATTGCGATGATGCAAGATTGGCTTAGAGAGCGGGATTTAATGGTGCCTGCCATGGACTCACACGAAATGGATGGCCATACCATGATGCCGGGCATGGCCACTGAAGCAGAAATGGCGGAACTGGCAGCGTCTGAAGGCCCAGCATTTGATACGCTTTTTTTGCAGTTAATGATTGAGCACCACAAAGGCGCACTAACAATGGTCGACGAGCTCTTGGCGCAGCCTGGGTCTGCCCAAGATTCTGTGTTGTTCGCATTTACTAGCGACGTCACCGCAGATCAGGCCAGCGAAATTGATCGAATGAACGCCATGCTTGCAGGCTTCTCGCCAGACCCTCGGGTCAATTTGAAACCCGGCTTCGAAGATGCTGGGGAAGCGGCTCTGAACATGATGTTGGTTGCATCCCTGCCTAAGCCAGATGGTTTTTTTGATCCTAAAAACCCATCCGGATTGCCGCTAAAGAAAGAGTCTAATGACGAAGAAACACTGCAAGCAGCGGATCAACCGCAAAATGATGAATCCACCGAACAGTCTGTCGGTGATGCCGCAGTGTCCAACTTAGCGGAAACTCCCACGGCTGAGGAAGAAGAGGGCGACGAGCCTCGTCCCGGCTTGCTAAATTTTGCCAATACAGATTTGTTGTTTGCCGATGACGTGCTGGTGGCAGGAAACTATCACGGCTTTAATGCGTATGACATTAGCAACCCGCGAGCTCCAGCGCTATTGAGCTCTGTAGTTTGTCCTGGAGGACAAGGAGATGTGTCGATTGTCGGTGACTTGTTGATAATGTCAGTTGAACAAACACGAGGTCGTATGGACTGCGGTTTGCAAGGGGTTGCTGAGCCTGAAAGCCAAGAACGGTTTCGCGGCATCCGCTTATTCGATGTGAGCGATTTCCGTAACCCGATTCAAGTAGGTGCGGTGCAAACTTGTCGCGGCTCCCACACACATACCGTCGTTACTGATCCCGATGATGATGGCAATATCTACGTTTACGGCTCTGGTACAAGCAGTGTCCGCCCAGGCGAGGAATTAGAAGGTTGTTATGATGAATCCCCTTTTGAAAACCCCGAATCAGCGTTGTTTAGAATTGATGTAATTCAAATTCCATTGAACGACCCAATTAATGCAGCGGTAGTTAACCGACCATTTATTTTCTCCGATCCAGAGTCTGGTGTGGCTGCTGGACTTTGGGAGGGTGGCGATCATGGACCCGGCACTCAAGAGACTCGTCAGACCAACCAGTGTCATGACATCACAGCTTATCCAGAAATAGGGCTAGCCGCCGGAGCGTGTTCTGGAAATGGAATATTACTGGACATATCAGATCCAGTGAATCCTACGCGAGTAGATGAAGTAATCGATACGGGGTTTGCGTATTGGCATTCGGCGACGTTCAACAATGATGGAACTAAAGTTCTTTTTACTGATGAGTGGGGTGGAGGTTCTCGTCCTCGCTGCCGCGCTTCTGATCCTTTAGATTGGGGTGCAGATGCATTTTACGATATCGTTGATAAAAAAATGCAGTTCAGAAGTCATTTCAAAATGCCCGCACCGCAAACCGATACAGAGAACTGTGTTGCCCATAACGGGTCACTTGTGCCAGTGCCAGGACGGGATATTTTTGTGCAGGCTTGGTATCAAGGGGGAATTTCGGTAATAGACTTTACTGATTCTTCTAATCCAATTGAGATTGCTTTTTTTGATCGCGGACCCATTGACGCTGAACAGTTGATTACAGGCGGATACTGGTCTGCGTATTGGTTCGGCGGATTAATTTATGGTACTGAAATCGCAAGGGGGCTTGACGTGTTTGCCCTTACGCCGAGCGACTATTTAACAGAGAACGAGATTGCTGCGGCATCTCTCCGCTCTGCTGGAGATGTTGTCAATGCTCAGCAGCAGGCTCGCCATGTGTGGCCGGCAGAGCCCGTTGTCGCAAAAGCTTACATTGACCAATTAGTTCGCAGTGAAGTCATTGCTCAGTCGCAGGTGGACGCTATTACTGAGGCGTTATCTAGTGCTGAAGAAAATTTGGCGGCTGGCGAGAGTGACCGTAGAACAGCCAGACGGCTGGAGACATTAGCCGGCGAATTGGCCGACTCGGTTGGCAGCTCTAGCGGAATCACTCGAACTCGTTATGTTGAATTGGCATCAACTATTGAGGCCATCGCTGAACGTTTGCGTTAAGCATATTGCTTATAAAGGTTGCCTCGCCTTATGTGAGGCGGCCTTTATAGGTAGCTTTCTGAATCTTCCCTAACTTGATTTATCGTCTGCTAGTAAATAGCATCATGTTTGATTGCATCGGTACTCATTAGCAGCGATTCATGTTTAAAAAACACTTTTTTTGGCTCTTTTGCACCGTACTCTTTATTGCTGCGCCCGGCGTGTTGTTGGCGCAAAAAACCACTGAGCGAAATTACTATCCAATCTACGGCAGCTTTGGGGGCGAGTTGTCACGAGAAATGACTGCTAAAGGCCCGCGAGGGTTTTCCGCTTACACAGAAAGCTCTCTTCGCTACGAATATCGAACGACAGAAACGGCAAGGGGATGCAGACTTTCCAGTGTCAAGATAGACTATAAGCTGATCTATACTTTGCCCCGTTGGGAGAATCAATCCTCAGCGCCTGCTGAATTGGTCGCTAGGTGGCAGAAATTCTATGACGCCTTATCTCGTCATGAGAATAATCATGGAGCTATCGCTGATGAAATGTATTCAACCCTTCAAGCACGGTTTTCTCAGTTGGGGGTCAAGCCTTCGTGTGCTGAATTTTCCGCATTAATGCAACAAGAGCTGGCGCAAGTGAGAGCAGAGGCAACAGCGAAGCATCAGGCATACGATTCAGTAACTCAGCATGGAATGACAGAAGGTGCCTCTCACGGTGTGCTGTTCACTTCAGGAATTAGCAATGGCTTGGGGGAAGCTAGTGAATTATCGTTCATTCAGCAAAATTGGTTGTGGTTGCTGCTGAGTGGGTTTGTCTTTTTGGGGATACTGCGGAGATAGTCAGTTAAACACCGCTGAAAACCAAGCAAGTGTTTTTTTCCACTCGTGGGTTAGGTACTATTCTATGCCCCACTAGGCTCGATTGGGTTCGATTTTCTAATAAATATAACTAGAGGATGAATGGAATGAACTTCCTTAACGCATTAAGGGTAATAATCACCGTCAGTTTAATGGTGTTCTCTTCGTTACTTACGGCGCAAAACTGGCCGTCAGAACCACCAGCCCAAGCGCCTGCAGACTGGGGCGCGGTATCAGCAAACTTTGAAGAAATCCCTTACCCCTATCCAGTGCAATTTCTTGAGTTGAACCGATTTGGTCAAAATATGCGCATGGCCTACATGGACGTGGCACCGACAGGCCGTAGCAATGGCCAGACAGTATTCTGGCAACATGGGATGAATTTTTATTCCGAAGCTTACACACCCAGTATTCAAGCACTGGCGGCAGCTGGTTTTAGAGTATTGGCTGTTGATCGCATTGGATACGGTAAATCCTCCAAGCCGATAATTCCTTACAACTTCAATTTTGTGGCTGCGAACATGAAATCACTGCTCGATGAGTTAGGCATCGAGAAAGTGGCGCTGGTAGGGCATTCAATGGGCGGAATGGTAATGAGCCGTTTTGCGATGCTTTACCCGGAAGTTGCTACTCACGTTGTGTTAGTTAATCAAATTGGACTGACTGATCAGCGCCAAAGTAGGACTTGGGTAGATCCCTATGTGGGAGAACTTGGAGTGGCCAGTTATCAATCTATATTGCGTGGCCACCGCAGGTATTTTCCTAAAGACTGGCCGCCCGCTCATCTAGAATTCGTTAGACGGCAGTATGGACAAACGATGAGTGGAGAGTGGCCTCGCCTAGCGATGGTTAGAAGATTGCAAGGTCAGATGCTCTACGATGACCCAGTTGTCTATGATTGGCAGCACATCACAACTAAGGCTTTAATCCTTGCGGGCGAAGAGGACGGGTTGGTCGATGATTTTCCGTCTCTAGCCAGACACGTAGCGAGCGAACTTCAGAATTCAGCGATATTGCTTTATCCGGGTATAGGTCATGCCCCGCAAATAGAAATCCCAGATCAATTTCATGGCGACCTGATTCGATTCTTAACTTCAGATCCCGATGAGCCCGCCAGTTCATGGAAATAGTAATCAACGGCAGGGAAATAGCCTTGAGCCATTAATAATGGGTAGGTTTAACTGCGATATTCGAAGTGGGGAAAATGGTAGCTAACCCGCAGTTTCATCTCGAATGCAAAGTTATATGAAGACAAACAAGGACAGGTTTTAGTGCAAATGAAAAATGTAGTAATCAGCGGCTCTGGGCTGTGGACGCCGGATAATATAATCACTAATGAAGAATTAGTGGATAGTTATAATGCGTGGGCTGCGGCTTATAACGCCAAGCATGAAGCCGCTATCGCTGCAGGTGAAATAGATGCGAAACCTTTTTCCAGTGCTGAATTTATAGAGAAAGCCTCTGGAATCAAGAGCAGATATGCCTATAGCAAGGATGGTATTCTCGATATTGCTCGGATGCGCCCTAGAATAGGCCGCCGCGCCGATGATGAGATTTCTCATCAAGCTGAAATGGCATTAAATGCAGCAAAAAAAGCACTAGACTCTTCAGGTAAGACAGCCGCAGATATCGATATGGTGATTGTCTCTTGTGCTTACACCGAAAGGGCATATCCCGCAATCGCCATCGAGGTTCAGGGAGCGCTAGGCATTAAAGGGACAGGGTTCGACATGCTGGTGGCTTGCTCTGCTGCGACTTTTGCCCTCCAGCGCGCCCATGACGCTATCGCAGCAGGCTCTGCAAAAGCAGTGTTGATTATCAACCCTGAACTCACCTCCCCACAAATTAATTATCGCGATCGCGACAGTCATTTTATATTTGGTGATGTAAGCACGGCCCTGGTGATGGAAGCTGCTGACAGTGCGATTTCCAGCCATCAGTTTCGAGTGCTGGGAACGAAGTCACAAACAGTTTTTTCGAATAACATTCGATCCAATTTTGGCTACGTTTCCCATGCGGAGGATGTGGATCCCTTCATGGCCGAAAATCTATTTCATCAGAATGGGCGCAGTGTCTTCAAAGAAGTGTGTCCCATGGCGGCGGAACATCTTGCTCAACAGATAGAGCAAGTAGGTTTGCAAGTTGGAGATATTCGCCGGTGGTGGCTGCATCAAGCAAATCTCAATATGAACCAACTAATTACACGTCGACTCTTGGGTAGAGACACGAGCCAAGATGAAGCTCCCACGGTGCTGGACACGTTCGCCAATACTGCGTCAGCGGGATCGATTATTTCGTTTTGTAAGCATCACCAGGACCTCAAAAAAGGTGACAAGGGCGTAATATGCTCTTTTGGTGCCGGTTATTCTATAGGGTCTTTAGTGTTAGAAAAGATCGTTTCAGGCAGCGCTACTGATAATTAGACTGCTATTGCAGCCTAAAACGTGCACTTAAGTTCGAGCCTTTTTGGTTGCTTACTTTGCCAAAAACCTTCGCAAGAAAGGCCGTATAACATGGGCTAAAACAATCGGGCCTGCGCAATATTTTCGATGCTCATAGTAGCCGAACTTCAAGGGTGCGAAGCCTTAAATGGCGAGTGCCTGATAAAAAGGTTTCCCGGCTGCTGCAACACTTGCTGAATCTCAAAGCCCTCTTAGGCTCGATTGTAAAAGCTGATTCGTAGTCAGTCGGCTCGTTGCCGTTGGAGCCTTGAAAAAGCGAACCTATTTGCGATAAAAATACTGACTGCTCAAAGCAATAGATTACCTATGATGACGGCCAAGGGCAGCGCAATCAACGTGCGCAAAAGAAAGACAGCTGCTACGTCTAGAAACCCCAAAGGTATTTTGGACTTTACGATGATGGCGCCAACCTCTGACATATAAATTAGTTGGCAAATAGATACAGTCACGACAACAAATCGTGTTAGTTCACTCTCAATACTGGCGCCTACTAATGCCGGCAGGAACATATCTGTGAAGCCAATAAGCATGAGTGGGGCTGCAGCCGCAGCTTCGTCTAGTTGTAAGAGTGAAAGTAGTGGCGCTATTGGATAGCCTAAATAGGTGAATAGAGGTGTGTATTCGGCAAGTATCAAGGCTAGAGTGCCTATTCCCATGACAACCGGTACGATTCCAAGCCAGAGTTCCGTGACATTGCTGCCAACTCTTTTCATTAGCTGCGATAGTGGTGGTGCCTTTTTGGCTCGCTCTAGGGCTTCATGAGTCGCGTTTTGCCAAAGGGATTTATTTGGGTCAAAACCCGAGGCTTTTGAGGTTTGACCATCGTCTATATAGATGTCTTTGATGCCTCGAAGTGGCGGCAATTTAGGGGTTATGATAGCTGCTACAAAGCCAATGCCAATAACACTAATATAAATTGGTATGAACAAGTGCCCAAGGCCGATCGTATTTATAACCACCAATGAAAAAGACACCGAAACGACAGAGAAGTTAGTACAAATAACTGCGGCTTCCCTAGCTGAATAAAACCCGCGTTCGTACTGCTGGGAGGTAATATAGACTCCAACTGGACCAGACCCCATCCAAGAAGCGATGGCATCAATAGCGCTTCGGCCAGGTAGGTTAAATAGGCGTAAGAAGAGTTTGCTTAATAGAACACCAACCAGTTCCATTAATCCAAAATCAACGAGGAGCGGCAGAAACAAAGAGGCTATGCCGAAGTAAGTCATGGTGATTGGAATTAAGTTGCCTAGAGTCGTGCCACTAGTATTTGGGCCAATCAGCCATTCAGGGCCAATATTAAAAAGGTAGCCCATGGCACAAACAAAGCCAAAGGTTCTCAGAGTAAACCATATAGGGTGAAGTGTTAGCTGCTCAGCCAACGCTGGAAACCGAAGGCGGGCATTTTTACTGACGCCAAAAAGCAAAGAAAACGCTAGTGAGCATGCGATAAAAAAGCCCGCCAACTGCGAAAGCTCAGGCTTATAGTTGTTGATTAATAAATCGCCAACATAGGCCATGCCAATTGTAATCTGCCCATCAATATAAAAGGGCACCAAAAAGAACGCGATGCCAATGCTAGAAGGGATTAAAAAACGACCCCATGCGGGCGAACGCTCATTGCTATTACTGGACATCTAGATTCCTTTAAGGACGTCATGCAGTGATTGCATTTCAGCGCTTGATCCAATACTAATCCGTAGATGATTAGCTAGACGGGCAATGTGGTTTTGATCTCGGAGAATTATCCCTGCACTACGCAGAGCTGCGAACACTGATTTGCTGTCGCTAAACTCAACCAAGATAAAATTAGTTACGCTAGGGTAAACTTTGTTAACACAATCGATTTCTTGAAAGCGCTGCAAATACTCTTCTCGTAGTTCTACTGTTTGTTGCTTTTGCGCTTGCATGTGGGCGATTCCTGCTGGGGACAGTGCAGAAATGCCGATTCGGGCGCTAGGATCAGGAATAGGATAAGGAGGTATGAGAGTGTTTATTACCTCAATTACTGACTCGTGAGCAATGATAAAGCCAAGTCGCACTGCCGCTAAGGCGAACGCCTTGGAGAGTGTGCGGAGTATGATGAGGTTTGGGTTGCTATCCAAAAACTCAAGCAATGATTGTTCAGGGCAGAATTCCATATAGGCTTCGTCAACGACAACGAAGGCGGAATCTTTATGCTGTTTGGCAACGCTCAAAACTGAGTTAATGGATAACGGATTTCCCGTTGGATTGTTTGGGTGGCAGAGGAAGATAATTTTCAAATTCTCTCTTGCTGCTAGATTGGCTTGAAGATCCAGCCCGAATTCGTCATCTAGGGGGATAGAATCTATGGACACCTGGTGGGCTTTAGCGACAAATTCGTACATTGAGTAGGTGGGTGACTGAATACGAATACACTCTTTCTTAGCCTCACAAAATGCTCTGACAAGTAAATCGATACCTTCATCGGCGCCTCGAACTGCGACGACGCTTGAGGCTCGAACGCCGGCGTAATTTGCATAATGATTAGCCAGTTCGGTGGGCAAGAAATCAGGGTAGCGATTCCACGTTTCGCCCTTTGGCATTTCAAAGGCAGGGAAAGGCGATTCGTTGGCATTTAAATAGGATTGTCCTACTCCACCAATTCTTCGTGCTGATTGATACGGTGCCAAGTTGGCGAGTTGCGATGCAATAAGTTTTTTAGCGAGACTCATAGGCTTGAATTAGTAGACAAGTAAATAAAGGCGCAGCATATAATTAATTGGTGCTTAGTGCCATATAGAAGACGCCACGATTCCAAATCATCTATTGTCAAAAGGGGCCGCTGTCTTGAGTAAAAGCAACTTAAGAGCAATCTGATCGCTCTGACGGGCACTTGGTCTAAAGCGCCGAAATTCTCTCCTTGAATTTAGCAAATACATCTGCTGCACTCAGGTTTACAAGACAGCAAAACCCTAGTTCACAGTGATGTCCGTTGCGACATTCTGGTGGGCATTGAAAACCCCTCATCACAGTGGTCGTATCCACTAAGGGGCCCCAAATACTCTCGTCAGTTGGGCCAAAAATGGCAATAGACGGTACATCCAAAGCCGCAGCCATATGCATAGGGCCGCTGTCGTTACCTATATAGAAACAGGATCGATTCAATAGTTGGGCCAATTCGACCAAAGACAGTTTGTTGACTAAGTCGGGTATTGGCCTGGCTAATCCTTCGTTTATGCTTTGGTTGGTAACCGAATCCATATTTCCAGCGCCAATCAAAACCGGGGAGAAACCTTCTTTTTGGAGCAGCTCAACTAGGCTGATCCATTTCTCGTTTGGCCAGAGTTTTCGTGTTTTGCTTGCCCCAGCATGAAGAACGACAATTTTTGGTTGATCAAATTCTAGATGTAATTTGGCAAGCAAGCTGTCTTTATCTGTTATTTCTGGAATGTTAAGTTTTCCATATTGTTGCGACAGGTTTGATAAAGGTATTGCGCAACTCATTACGTTAAGATATTTGTAAAATTCGCTTGGGCTTAGCTTGGGTGTGGAAGATTGATGGTACCAGTTTGGTCTAAGGCATTCGTGTGGTCCAATTCTTGTCGTGGCGCCACTCAATCGTGCGAGCATTCTCGATACGGAATCTCCTTCTAGATCTATCGCCTTGTCTATTCTCAATCCCCTGATTTTTCCGATCAAGTGTAGGTAGGCTACGCTTTTAGCAATAAAGTTGGATTTCTTTAGGAAAGCGCGAGGGTAAAAAATCAGCGAGTCTGAATTGAATAGATTGGCAACTAAAGGTTCGAAAGATTGATCGACAAGAATACTATAAGGCTGGCCAAGGCTATCAAATTTAGCGCTGGCGTCTTGGATCACGCCAAGCGAAATGAGTAAATTGCCAAGAAATTTTGTAGGGATAACGATGAGTATATGGCTTTTTTTCATAAGTGGCTTATGGGTTTCGCTGTGGTGAATGGTTGTCATCTTTGATTCAACATCAACCAGCTATCGATCTAAGCAGAATAACTTTTCTGTGTGAATTGGTACAGCTATTGTAGGAATAATTCTGACATTGAACAATCTGTAACGGTAAGAGCTTTAAAATGTTTCCGATTTGTGATTATCTTTGAGGCGGGGCTGCAGTCTAGAGCGCAAATTGTTTTCTGACCTTCTAGAGCTTTATTTGGTGTGACAACAAGGAAGGCTGAAGTTCTATGAGAGAGCATCCAAAATTAGCAGAGAAGTTACGGCTTCTATATAAGCTTAAACTTAATCCAGCGCTAAAATCAAACGTAGATGTTGCTAAAACACTTGGCATTTCTAAGCAGTCGATTAGCAAATGGACTCGCGGCACTCCTACGACATACGGACAAAAAATTCCAGATGGTCAGGTGGACAAGCTGTCTGAAATGTTTGACGTGGAGTCTTTGTGGTGGACTTTGCCGTTGGATCAGTTCGAAGCAAAAGTTCAGGATCGAATACTAGAACGATTCGCCAAGCCCGAAGATATCTCATTATCATTTTTGCCTATAACCAATTCAGAAGTATTTGGTCGTGACAATGACATTGAAATTCTTGATGCAGCATGGCGGGACACTAGTGTAAATGTGGTCCAGTTCACTGGTTTCGGAGGTATCGGCAAAAGCACGATAGTCGCGGCATGGCTGTCTTTGCTTGCAAAAGAGCGGTATAAAGGCTCAAAACGCGTTTACGCTTGGTCCTTTTACTGGCAAGGAGCCTCATCAGATATAAAGTCGTCCGGAGACTTTTTTGTGGAGCATGCATTGAATTGGTTTGGAGACCCCAATCCAATTCAAGGAACACCATGGGCCAAGGCGGGCAGGTTAGTAAGGCTAGTTAGAGCGAGTAGAACTTTGCTTATTCTCGATGGTTTGGAGCCTCTTCAGCATCGGCCAGGACCGAGATTTGGTCAAATAGACAACCCCGCCGTCGCGCTTCTGGTAAAAGAATTAGCTTGTGAAAATACTGGCCTTTGCATAATTACTTCTCGGCTGCCTATTGCTGACCTCGCGGCATACGATGACGGCAGAATTAAGTCCCATACAATTGAGTCACTTTGCTCAAAATCAAGTGTGGAGCTATTGAAATCCTTAGGAGTCAGAGGTAGCGAAGAAGACTTTACTAAAGTAGTAAGCCTCTATTCTGGCCATGCACTTAGCCTGTCCTTGCTAGCTGGGTATTTGGCCGTGGTACACAAAGGGGATTTGAGCAGATGGGGCGAACTGCGATCATTATTGGATGATAAAATCCAAGGTGGTCACGCTCGTTCGCTCATGCAAGCATACATCGGTTGGTTTTCTCGTGAAATGGAGGGAGAACTACTCTACCTAGTTGGTATGTTTGATAGAGCTGTGTCAATTTCAGACCTAGCCAGCTTATGCTCGACTTCGGATATTCCAGGTTTGACCAGTAGGTTAGCTAAGGCATCGATACCAGATTGGCTTTATGCTGCAAAACAACTGGCAGATTCACGAATACTGCTTAGAGAATTTAGAAACGGACAGACTTTCCTTGATTGTCATCCATTAGTTAGAGATTTTTTAAGTGAGTTTCTAAGTGCTAAACACCCAGAAATTTGGCAACAAGGCAATGCGGCAATTTTCTACCATCTCCAAAATCAAATTGAAACAAGCCCCTCCAGTATTACTGACTTAGAGCCTCTCTTTAGATCGGTAATTCACGGTAACCAAGCAGGACTTCATGAAGAAGCGTTCTCGCTTTATTTTGTGAATATTAAAAATAGGTACGCCATGCTTACAAAGGGGTCGCATTTTGCTGATGAGGCTTGCATCCGGTCTTTTTTTGTAAAAGAGTGGGATGTGGCACATGAGGGGTTGTCAGAAGAGTCAAAGTTTAGAGTGATTGTTAGTGCGGCAACTAATTTGATGTCTTTGGGTAGAATAAAAGAAGCGATTGAGCCTAGTTATTCGAGCCTAAAATGGCTTCACGCTAAAGAGCAGTGGCTCGAGGTACTTGGACTTGCAGGCCCTTTAATTTCTATGCACATCGCTGCTGGTCAGATAAAAAAGGCTCTTGGTTTGATCGAGCAGCTATCTGGCGTAGCAAACGATACCAATAATGCAGTCTTAATTGCCAACGGTAAAAGCTTTCTTGCATACATAAATCACTTGATGGGATTAAAAGAGGATGCAGAAATCAATTTTTCTGAATCTGATGCAGTGATAATACGAGAAAAGCCTAGTGCAAAAGTAACTTTCCCTACAATTAGCGCTTACTACTGCAAATTTCTTTTAGATACAGGGAATTTG
>CAYGRT010000015.1:34555-66963 GCA_964352355.1 uncultured Pseudohongiella sp.
TTTCCCTACAATTAGCGCTTACTACTGCAAATTTCTTTTAGATACAGGGAATTTGGATGCTGCATTGGAGCGAGCGCTCAAAACCCAAGCTTGGAGAGAAGCTAAGTCTTGGCAGGTCGCTATAGACACAACGTCGCTGTTGGCTAGCGATCTAATGGTGCTGGGATTAATATTTTTGGCACGCAAAGATCTAGTTAATGCGAAACTATATCTAGAAAAGCAAGTACAATTGCTTCAATCAGCCGATGAATGGTTGTATCTTCCAACAGGGTTGAATGCCCGGTCTAAATATTATCTGGAAATAGCTGACTTTGAGGCAGCTCATGCCGACTTAACAATGGCATCGGAAATCTCGATTCGAACGGGTGCTAGGTTCAGTGAATGGGAGACATATCTTAACTTTGCTGAGTTCTATATTGTCCAAAATAAGTTGGATGAGGCACATCGATTTTATAAGAAGGCAGTGGGACTAAAAGGCATGAGCGAATACAAGTTTAGAGACCAAGACATGCAAAAAATTCGATTATGTTTGGGGCTCGATGATGAGTAAGCGCATCCGGTGTGGATTTATTAAAATACTTGTGACACTTGTTTTTTGTGTCGGAAACGCATCGACTTTAGTGAATGCGCAGAGCCAATCTAGAGCCGTCGCTATCGGTCTTGATGAAATTGACTGGGGTCCAGAAGGCGGCGGTGATGGTTTTCCTGTGGGCGTTAGAACGTCGCAGCAAGGTGTAGACCCAGTAACCGGAGGTATCACCTACTATGCGCTCTTCCCCGCGGGTTCGACGTTCGATTTACATTGGCACACCCATGATGAGTTTGTCGTGGTTGCCCAGGGTAGATTGCAGATACAACTGGGAGAAAAGGTTTTTCAGCTGCAAACGGGCAGTTATGTTGTGATTCCAGGTTCTCTCTCCCATAAATGGACTGTGCCCGAGGATGGCCAAGATGCCATTATCTTGGTTCGCAGAGCGGGACCGGCAGACTTTCATTTTGTGGCATCACCTTAAGAATAAGCCCTTCTATTTCCGCCACTGATTACAATTTGTTGCAATTTATCAATGGTTTACCCGTCGGATTGATGAAGAAACTACCCCTAGATGTAGACTTTATGATTGAGGGCTTTTATGCTTTCAGCCTGCGAAAGAACTTACTCCCAAAGGACAGACTATGTTCCACTCACCCCCGAAATTAGTGGCCGCTGGATTGTGTTTAGCAATCTGTTTGTTAGGCCCGAGCGAGCTAAAGGCGCAAGCTGGTAGCTTAAAAGCGGAGTACCCAGAAATAGCCAAGCTGCATAATGCGTTTGACGTTGTGCAAGCGGGTATTTTTGATTCGATTGTCGCCATAAACGCTGATCCAGCGACGCAGGACGCTCAAAAGAATCTGCAAATGCAATTGAATATGATGGCCAATATGACCAGACAGGAGATGATGGCTGCTGGCATGGATCATGGCGATGCGCAGATGCATATAGATAGCACTTACAATGAACAAGAAACTGCAGCGCGCATAGCACTGGGTCGAGCGGTAAAGGGAACCTACTCAGATGCAGAAGCTGCTGCTGCGTTTAAGTCTTCCAAGTTGACTGCTTCGGTCGCTGAAGTTATCAGCCGAGGCCGTGAATTTGAACGCGCCTTGTTAGACATTTACGCGACTCCAAGCTTGAGTCTAACGGCCAAAAACCAACTCGTAGACGCAGCAGTTGATGACTACCTCAGCGATCCTGCTAAATCAGTCTCGGATACTCCCAAGAGTGCCGACTTGTATTTACGCCACGCGTATATGAATGGACTCAAAGCTGCATTTCCCAAGCTAAGTGGTTTGATTTGGTCAAATCAATGGTTGCAGCTTGCATCCCTCGAGGCCATTATTTTAGGCCAAGTGGATTCACAGTTTGCCGGTGAGGTTGGTGTCACGCTAGAACGATACTGGAATAAGCTTGGTTCTGACACAGGCATGTCTATGTTTCCAGCGCCTACAGAGATGCCTACGGTGCCTGTTATTGCGCCGCAATTGTACAGTCAGGCACCGAGAGCTGCGGTCATCATAGATAATCTCAATATGTTTGAAGTTGCAGTAGCAGATATTCTCGCTTATCCCAATGCACAAAATAGAGCGTCTGCGATTGATGCGGTAGTTGCCAATTTCACTGATGAAGACAAAGCGGCGGCTGATATAGAGCAGTACTTAACTTCAGCGCTGCGAGGCGGTATTTTTAATCAAGGCGGCCCAGCCATTGGTGCTCTTGATCAGTCAGAGCGGAATCGCTCTAGAGCCGGGATGGACATGCAGCACAAAATGATAATGAGTGTCCCCAATCACTAATTCAACTCTATAAGCCAGCAACTGGTCGTTCAAAAAGAGGTGGTTTGTTAAAGCATTCCACCTCTTTTTTATTGCGACGCTGCCCGTGCTATAGCTGTCCCGAAGCAATAAGATCAGCGGCATAGTTTGCAGCGCGAGCACTAAATGCCATATAGCTAAGTGAAGGATTCTGGCACGCGGCCGACGCCATAAATGAGCCATCTGTCATAAATAGGTTAGGCACATCATGAGCTTGGCACCAGCCATTCAAAACCGACGTCGCTGGGTCTCGGCCCATCCGAGCAGAACCCATTTCATGGATTCGATTGCCAGGCGCTGTTAAGTCCACAGGCGCTGATTGAATATCGCTGCAACCGGCTGCCTCAAGCATAGCAATGGCATCTTTTCTGGCTTCCTCAAGCATTGTGTATTCATTGCTGCTGTATTTTACGTTAAACACCGCTATCGGATTGCCCCACTTATCCGTCTTGTTTGGGTGGAGTGTGACTCTATTATTTGGATTTGGTAGTTGCTCGCCAAAAGCGCTTATGCCGACTCGCCAAGGTCCTGGATTTGAATGGGACTCCTTAAACGCACGGCCGATTCCGGCTATCTGCCCGCCGCCGTTACCGAGTGGCACTGCAGTGCCTTGGAAGCCAAAGCCACGCAGATAGGGTTTATCCTTCTCAGTGATATTGGCATAACGGGGAATATATATACCGCCGGGTCTGCGGCCAAAGATTGTTTTGTTTTCAAATCCACTAATTAGACCGGTGGCATTTGCCCCACTAACATGGTCCATCAAGTTACGGCCTACTTGATCTGAGCTGTTCGCAAGACCTGTAGGAAATGCATCAGATTTTGATTGCAATAAAATCATTGCTGAAGCGATTGCCGATGCATTAAGAAACAAAACTTTTGTAGAGTAATAAAATGATTCTTTGGTGTTGGCATCAACGACATTAACACCAGTAACACGCTTGCTGCTGGGATCGTACTCTACTGATTTAACAATCGCATTATGAACTACCGTGCAGTTGCCTGTTTTCATCGCTGCGGGCAGGGTAGCGTTGTTGGACGAAAAATACGCTTTGAAGGTACAGCCATGCTGACACCGGTTGCGTACTTGGCAATTTGTGCGCCCGAGTGAAATTTGCTCGTCAGTTGCCTTTGTAATATGAGCAACTCTTGCTGCTATTACATTGCGGCCAGGAAAGCGCGATTCAACTTTGGTTTTAAACTCTTTCTCGGCGCAAGTAAGTCCAAAGGCCGGTTGGAATTGACCATCAGGCAGTTGTTGCAATCCATCTCTATCGCCAGCGATGCCCGCGAATGTTTCTACGTGGTCGTACCACTTACTGATGTCTTCATATCGTATCGGCCAGTCTACCCCATGACCGTCTAACTTATTGGCTTCAAAGTCCTGAGGACCTAACCGATATGACTGGCGCGCCCACATAATCGAGCGGCCACCTGTGTGGTAGCCGCGTAGCCAATCGTATTTCGTGCCATCAGCCTCTTCGTAAGGATGTTCGTCGTCTTTGACCCATAACTGTTTGGTTGTTTCTTTGACTGCGTAGGAAACCCCTGGGTATTGTCTAAAGTAGTGTTTAGCAACTTCATCTTCTGGGATCCTATCCAAGTTGGGCTGCTGCCAAGGAGGAACCGTATCCGTAAAGTCTTCTGCAGGGTTAATTTCCCTGCCGCGCTCTAAAACCAGGACCTTAAGTCCGCGCTCTGCCAGTTCTTTCGCGCTCCAACCACCGCTCATACCTGAGCCAACTACTATTGCATCAAAATCCGCCAAAATGATCTCTCCATTACCCTTAATTTTATTATCGCATTGGGCTGTTCCAGCCAGGTCTAAATAAGCTCCACACAAGGGTCCCATCGACCAGGTGTGGCTACCCATTTCTCTTCCGATAGGGCGCCCTCTTCAGAGGCGAAATAAGCTTGTGTGATTAGACCTTTGACCATGCGGTAGCCGCGATGATCGCCACTGCCCGAATAGGCAGTGGAGTCTAATTGGGTAAGCAGCGGCACGGCGACGTCATCAGGAAGTTCAGCAAAGCTCGAACCCAGTGCGTTTTCGATTTCGGTAAGCGCTCGGCGGTGGCCACGCTGGGTATCAGCACTTGCCCATTCCGCCATAAGGGAGTCGAGAAATCCGGGAACGTTTACATCCAATGCGCTGGGGGTTTCCGTGCGAGGAATTATAAGATCGGCCAGCTTGGATACCAGAGCAAATTCGTGGGTCTCATAGAATCTCAATTTGCCAATATTTGCCTCAGTGGGAACAATCGTTGCCACACCGTTACAGGCAGACAGCATGGACGCCCCGCCTAGGGAGACAATCATGCCGCGCAATACTTCACGTCTTGTTTTCATTTCCGACTCTCATAACAACGTCTAAGGTTCTAAGAGTATTGAAAAATGAAGCGCATTAACAGCAATTAGCGCTCCAAAAAGGTGAATAAAATAGCCATTGAAATTTTAGTAAAGGGGCTGGGTGGAGATTGCTGCTGACAAAAAAAGGCTGGTTAGTTAGCTAACCAGCCCTTTTGGATTTCGTAGAATCTAGTTTCTAGCGATTAGAGATTAGTCGGATCCAGCTAAGGAGCGCTGTTCTTTTTCTCTTCGCTCAGCAACGAGTTTCTCGTAGCCTTCGTCATCTAGGTGAGTGATTGCTATCCACGCGTGGGACATCTCATCACCCGTTCGGCTGCCGCCAACAACCCACTGATCCGGATCAGGATTGTTTGGGTTATCCGCAGTGTTGTCATACCACTGTTTGATGACCAACACTGCGCCCGCTGGAAGCAGTGGTGCCGCTTCAGGAGAGTAGATGTGGCTGTGATGCCATGTTGCACTCCACTTGGAAATCTGGCTAATTTGCTCAGTGCGGCCAGTTTCAGGGTAGAAAATTTCCAGTGAGGCAGCGTTCATACGCAAGTGCCCATGTGGCTGGAAGCTGTCGACGCGGACAGGATGATCGAAGGAATGGAAGCCTTGAGTCATCGTGTAACCATGAGGAGGAACAATTAGCTCACCCCCTTCGTATCCAGAACGTAATGGGTACAGTTTTAAATCTTGTTTGTACGGTGACGTTTCTTCAATAAAATCATCATCGTGGAACCACAGACCGATCTCCACTACGTTGTTTTCTATCACCGAGCCAGGCGCCATTGCACCAAGGCCGCCCGGGAACATATGAATGTCCCAAGATACGCGGGAATTCTTAGGCAGTGTGCGGCAAACGCCTTCGGGAATAACTTCGCCCCATTTGCCCATGGCGTATTCAGTCAGTTGACCAAAATCTTCATATTCGCCATCAGCGTTCATCACCTGAAGGTCTGAGTTTGCATGGTGAACAACCGCCTTCGCGTCGCCACGTGGCTTAACCTGCACCGCCTTGATGCAGCGATCCGCTACAGCATTTGTTGGAACATAGTGCTTGCTCCACAAGTCGTTGCCATTTGCTGGTATATCCATCGGCACTGAACCAATGACTTGGTCTGGAGCGCCAAACTCTGCTGCAAAAGTCCAATCATCTGGATTTGGTAGATCGGCAGGTGGTGGAACAACGTCTGTATCGCCAAGAGGTGAGCCTTGATTTACCCAGGCGACAACAGTTTGAATCTCTTCTTCGCTCAAGCGCCAATCGCCTTCCAATTCCTGGATACCGACGCCATGGTCATAAGCGTAGGGAGGCATTTCTCGCTGTGCGACTTTTAATTGAATAAGAGGCGCCCAAGGACGAACCTGATCGTAATTTGACAGTTGCATTGGGCCAATACCGCCTTCGCGGTGGCAAACCACACAATTCTCATTAAGAATTTTAGCCACATGAGTATTGTATGTTATTTGTTCTTCTTGTGCGTGTGCACTAACGCTTAAGCTGAGCGCAGTAATTGCACTGCTCAAGAGTCCTAGCTTTTGCACTTTTTTCATGCTTTTCTCCTCAAAATGAGATTTATGGGCATACTTCTTAAAATACTAATTTTTAACCTAAGAAAAGTCCAATTTTATTGATCTATATCGACTTATTATTGCAACAATTTGCAACACAGCGGGCTTCTTATTGGTGCATTTCAAGGTTAAATGAGCGTTTTTTCACAGGAATGCTGCCAGAAGCCCCGGCTGCATTGGCTCTGCAGTCGGGGAGACTCTGTTTGACTTGCGTATTAGGGAGCAACGGTGACTTTTTGGATGATGTTAGTCCAGCAGCACTGATCGCCGTCTGCGCTGTCTGGGGCATTAAAATTGTCCACTTTTGTGTGCACCATATATTCGCCTGGCGCAGAAAAAGTCGCGTAAATACGGGCAATTCCTTCACCACCAGGTACTTGCATCTGGTTTACTGCCGGCGGACGCCAAAAACTAAACCTGCGACTGCCCTCTTTGTAAGGGTTTACAGCTTCCGGAGTAGATTCATGCTTTGCAAAGGTCACATCACCAGGGCCTTGGTATTTGGTGAATGTAACACCCACTGCTAATGGCTCTACGAACCGCGGATCTGTTGGGTCGCGCTCTGAGGGATCTTTCACGTTGACGATAAGCACGACAGGTTCACCCACCTTTACGGTGCCGGTAAATTCGCCGATTTGAGCTAGCAATCCTGCTTTTTGCTCACCGTTAGTGCCGAATCCAGCAAGTGGTTGCAGAGCGCCTTGTGGTCTTGGCCTAATAAAGTCTAATTCGTAGGCGCTATTCGCGGCACGGCCGGGCACCTTAAGTGGCTCTCCGCCATCCGCTGGTGTTAAATACCACCAAACATCGGAGTCAGCCTCTTCGGCCGGAACCGTAACACTAAATACACCCGTGCCACGGCCAGTTGGGAAGTGAGTAGGCTGCATCCCATCGTATTTTGCCGGTTCGATTCGATTTAATGGCCCTAACGGTAAATCGACTGCTTTATCAGAGTTTCGATTGATATACCCAAAAGAAAAGGTTCTGGAACCATCTTCGTTGGCAACCCATCCTTCAAACACTGGTATGATTGGCATGCCGCTAGAGGGTGCGAGGGACAGGAATCTCTTATTATCGGCAGATTGGGCGCTCACGTTGAGAGCGACCAGCGCGCAAATTCCCATTAATGCAGTCATTATCATTGATTTTATAGTTCGCATTGATTGTCTCTCCAAATTATTCTTTTGCGATTTGCCTGGTAAATCTGGTGCTTAAGGGGCTGTCCCTCGTGTTTCCAGATCTTATTGTTCTAGCTAGTTGTATCTTGTTTAGCAACGGCGCTAGGATAAACGCCATTTTTTGCCGCGTCCAGTGAGCTCAAAAACCTGCTTGATATATTACGCGGCCTTGAAAGAACGTGTTTCAACAAATTGTGACATGAGTGAGTAGTGTATACCCATGAATAAATATTTTCGCCTCATTGGCAGTCTTTTAGGGGCTCTGGTCATATCACCATCCTTTGGCGCATTGGATCGGTATAGTGATTTTGCGTTGTTAGATGCCAACGGATACTTTCATCAGCTTTCTCGTTATCAGCATCGTGATGCCCTGATCATCATGTCATATGATGCCCAGTGCTCAAGCAGTGAGAACGACCTAGCGGCACTGCTTCGGGCAAGAGCAATGAGCGAGGGCAAAAATGTTGACTTTCTTTTACTGGATTCGTTGGATATAGGTCGCAGTGATTTGCTTGGGCTAGGATTGGAGTTGCCCATTCTAGAAGACGATGGTCAATTAGTCTCTGAAACCCTTGGCATTTCAAAGTCTGGCGAGGTTTTGATTTTTAATCCTTTACGCAAGTCCCTTTATTATCGGGGTGCTGCAGACGATTCTCTCTTAGAGATCGTTGATCAAGTGCTTGCCGGGTCTATTGAGGATACTGTAAGAAATGAAACTTCTGGCTGTGAGATTGCCTACTCTGCTGCCAAGCAGCATCGTGACACTCCACCGGACTACGCCACGGAAGTTGCACCCATCATTAAGAAGCGCTGTGTCGAATGCCATCGTCAGGGTGGCGTGGGCCCATTTGCCATGGATAGTTACATTATGTTGCTAGGCTGGTCACCTATGATTCGTGAAGTGCTTCTGAACAAGCGCATGCCTCCCACCCAAATTGATCCTTATTTGGGTCACTCTGAAACCGCAAGGTATATCACCAAAGAAGAACTGCAAACGGTAATTCATTGGATTGATTCGGGTGCGCAGCGGGGAAATAGCGCAGACGATCCACTTGAGCAGTTGCCAACTGTGAATGAAGAGTGGGCACTTGGGGAGCCTGACTTTATTGTCCATGCGCCTGAGCATGATGTGCCGCCAACAGGGGTGCTAGATTACTACTATAAAACCGTGGCACTGCCCTTTACTGGGGATCGCTGGATAAAAGCGGTGCAGTATCGTGCGGGAGATGCCTCGGTATTGCATCATCTAATGGCATTTGTAACCGCGCCCGGTGAGGATTTTTGGGGGGCTGAGCGAGATGAGTTGTCTACCACGCGGCGCTTTTTAGGAGGGTTCTCACCTGGCTCATTGAATGTCACTTCCTACCCTGAGGGTACTGGGGTATTGGTTCCAGCGGGTTATTCGCTGTCGTTGCAATTTCATTACGTGACTAATGGTCAGGCCACATCTGACATAACGCAACTCGGGCTCTATTTTAGTGATGAGCCGAAACTTAAAGAGTTGTTAACCCAAGCTTTATCGACGCGATTTCAACTGCCAGCAAATACTGTCGACTTTCCTCAGCAAGTAGCTCATGAATTTGATGAGGCCGTTAAGATTTTTGCTGTCAGAGCAAGAATGAATCAACGGGGTAAGAGAATGCAGTTTGCTAAAGTCACAGCAGCTGGGCAAGAACAGAAATTGCTAAGCGTGCCCGCCTATAATTATGGGTGGCAACCAAACTATGTGTTAACACAGCCCGTGCTCGTGAAGGCTGGTGAGAGCATTAAGGTTACAGGTGCATTGGACAACTCCATTTCTAATCCAAGCAATCCTGACCCAAACAAATCGGTGTCATATGGGCTAGAGAGCTGGGAAGAGATGTTTAGCGGCTATGTGACCTACTATTCCGCATCGCCCTAATCCTTCGTCGTACAGGCATTCTTCAGCATAGGAAAAATACCTACTGCCTGTTATGCTTTGCTCTAAAATATGATCAGCCTTAAGCAAAAATTCGGGCTGCCTTACTCAACTTTTCTAACCGCATAAGGAGTTCGAACTCGATGCCTGATCAACAAGGCAAGGAGCTGTATTACGGTTGGAAAATAGTGTTTTCACTGTTGTTGGTTTTGACTTTTACCAGCGGCCTTAGTTTTTATAATCACTCCATTTATCTCAACGCCCTAGCTGCCAATCCCGCCTTTGACATTAAGACTGCATCGGGAGCTGTTTCAATCTTCTTCCTCAGTGGCGGTGTTGCCGGCCTGTTCGTTGCTAGACTTGTGCAAAGTTATGACCCGCGAATACCGATTTGCGGTGGAGCGATCATTGCCAGCTTGGCGCTGAGCCTGTTGCCACACATTGATAGTATTTTGCAGCTTTATTTTTGCTACGCGTTCTTTGGCCTAGGTTTCGCTGGATCAGGATTGATTCCAGCAACTACGCTAGTTACCCGTTGGTTTCATCGCCGTCGAGCAATGGCGTTGTCTATTGCATCTACTGGCTTATCACTTGGCGGGGTGGTTATCACTCCATTCAGTGTGCTTATCGTTGGTGAGTTGGGCTTCAAAATAGCGTCTCCCTTGCTGGGCTTACTTTTTATTATTGGGGTTGTTCCAATTTCGCTGTTGTTTTTGCGAGAGAGCCCTAAATCGATGGGGATGAAAATAGACGGTGGCGTAATGCAGTCTGAGGATAATAGTGACTCTCTAACCGAAGTGATTGACGGCGTAAGTTTTCAAGCTGCGCGGCGAAGTCGTTTTTTTTGGGGCATTTCCGTTGCCTATATATTTCTGATGATGGCTCAGGTTGGTGGGATATCCCATCAGTATGGATTGGTTAGGGAGCAATTAGATGAGGGGCAGACGGCATTTGTTGTCGCGATCTTACCTATCGCAAGTATCATAGGAAGATTGATTGGTGGATGGCTAGTGGGTCAGGTTTCTATTCGCGGGTTTGCCATTGGCATGATGCTCACCCAGGCTTTCTCACTTGGGTTTTTAGCTTCGGGTCACAGTGTCTTAGTGCTTTGTTTAGGTTTGGCGTTTTTCGGTGCCAGTGTTGGTAACTTACTAATGTTGCAGCCCCTGCTTATCGCCGATGCTTTTGGTCTCAGAGACTACGCAAAGATTTTTTCAATTTGCAATTTAATGTCATCTATGGGAACAGCAATAGGACCGGCTGCTCTTGGATATGCATACACGTTGAATGGTGATTTATACAGTTTGCCTTATTCATTGGCAGCAGGTGCTGGTTTTCTTGGAGTCGCGCTGTTTTTGTTGGGTGGCCGGTGGCAGCATGTCAAATAGCCACCGTGTCGATTGCTGAAACACACAGGATGCTTGCCTTTGAGCAAGGGATCGTGGATAGATAGACCTTAACTTGTTCTCCGACACTTCATTATGAAAAAAATCTTCATTGGTTTGCTCCTGCTTGTGCTCATCTTATTCGGGATTCTCTCCCTGGTTGGTGTTCCCCCAACGTATATCTATCGGGCGCCTGGTGTAGCCACTGGCATTGGATCTAAGCTCTTGTGTAGTGCCTATTTTGTGAGTGGCTTTTCAACCGAGCAGAGTGTGGATGATCTTGTGCAATACAGTCCGCTGCTGGAGATGCTTGACATAAATATCGATGAAGAAAAGCGGATGGTTGAGGCTTCGTTTTTTGGCTTGAGTAGCAAAACAGCAACTATGCTGGATGGTGTCGGCTGTGCGGTTGATTACCCAGAGTTTACCCAGCGGAAACAGCTGGTGCCGCGGAATTTAACGCCCAGTGACGCAGCTTGGCCATTGGGAGATAAAGTCGACACTATTGTTGATAATGTCCAGCAATTGCTCGAGGCACAGATTTCATTGGATAATGAATTGGGACTAAACACTCGTGCGATGCTGGTTGTAAAGTCAGGATCGATTGTGGCTGAAGCCTACGCCCAAGGCGCAACAGCTGAGACACCATTGCTGGGATGGTCAATGGCCAAGAGTCTAACCGCTGTGATGCTTGGCAATCTTGAAATGCGAGGTCTAATTGATCTTCGGAGCAAGCCCGAGTTTCCCCAATGGGAAAGCGATCTAAGGTCACAAATTACAATTGAAAATCTGCTTACTATGACTGATGGCTTGGATTTTTCTGAAGCCTACAATCCCGGAGATGATGCAACAACGATGTTGTTTCTAAGCCCATCAGCATCAGATTTTACGCTAGGGAAACCATTACAACATCCTCCTGGCACCTATTTTAACTACAGTTCAGGTACAGCCAATATTCTCGCGAGGCTTTATTCGGACACTGTTGGAGGCGTGCAATTAGCGCTTGATAATTATTTTGATAAGATAGCCGCGCCTCTGGGCTTTCAGCATGCGATTTTCGAAGTGGATGCCAGTGGCGTCTTGTTCGGCAGTTCATACCTGTATGCTTCTGCGCGGGACTGGGCGCGATTGGGGGAAATGATGGTTGCAGGTGGAGTGATCAATGGCCAACGACTCGTTAGCGGAGACTGGATTGAGAGGGCGACCTCGCCAAATAGCTCTGAGAACCATCGGGCCTACGGATATCAGTGGTGGCTAAATAGGGGCGATGTCGAACCTCGTTGGCCAGAATTACCAATAGATGCCTACGCGGCCAATGGCAATAGGCAGCAGAGTTTAATGGTTATTCCATCAGAACAATTGGTAATTGTTCGTCTAGGCTGGACAGCCGGACGATACCCCGTAAATGAGCGGTTCAGTGAAATAGTGCATATATTGGAGCAACCCTAGTGCCGCTAGCTTACTGGCTTCAATTTGTGTTGTGTTTGTAACCAAATGGTAACTTGTGGTCTGTAGATTAATGACATCATGAACTTAGTTGAAATAGATCCTCAATTCTCTGTCTATTTGCGTGACCCGCCGCGTATTTCATATACCCATCCTGAAGATCCGTGGTTCGTCAAAAAAACGGTGTCTTCCCTTGAGGTTTTGTTAGGCCGAAACAAGATCGAAAAGGTGTACTACCGACTAAAGGATAATTCATTTGATATACAAACCTTTTTCGCAAGTGCACTGCGTGAAGCGGATATCAAAGTTGTATTTGATCAAGTAAAGCTGGATGCAATTCCTAAACACGGGCCTCTAATGTTTGTTGCTAATCATCCCTTTGGAGTGATTGATGGTGTGGTTTTGTGTGACTTGGCACTTAAGGCAAGAGGTGATCTTAGAATCATGCTGCATTCATTGTTGTGTCAAGACAGGCAGCTAGCTCCTTATTTTTTACCGATAGATTTCAAAGCTAACAAAGTGGCTGTGCAGACAAATATCCGCTCAAAACAACTCGCTCTAAAGTATTTGTCCCAAGATATTCCGGTTTTGATATTCCCTTCAGGCATGGTTTCCACAGCCAATAAATTAGGCTTTGGAGAAGTCAATGATGCTCCGTGGACGACGTTTGCCGCAAAGATAGCTAGGGAAGCAGAAGCGACGGTTGTGCCGGTGTATTTTCATGGGAGGAACAGTCGAAAATTTCATGTCGCTTCTCACATTGCTGAACCGCTACGTATGGCGCTGTTGGTTCATGAAGCATTGAATAAGTTTGGTGGAACAATTGAATTGGCGATTGGGGACCCCCTTACGCCCAACGCAATGGAGCCATACAAGACCCGTCAAGAGCTTACCCGCTTTTTGTACGATCAGGTTCAAATACTAGGAAAACTTAGCTAGCAGAACCCTGGTTAACCTGAGCGGATGCATCTCTGAGATTCATAATCACCGACTCCAGAGCTCTATCCACCAAGGAGCCTTCGCTTACGATCTTAACCGATCCAGCTTTCAGCTCCCTAGCTAGGCGCATACGCGTTAGCTCGACTACTTTTACACCTTGTCTGTTTACAAAAAATAGTTTGTCGATGCTGTCGATCTTCGCTGCAAGGGTGCATCGTACTGGTTGTCCGGCGATGCCTTTGAACTCAAGCCAGACGCCGATAGGCAGTTTGTCCACTTGTCGCAAGTGGATATCATCCCTCGGCAACGGCGGTGGCTCGCGGCGAGGAGGTGGGGAGGGTGGCATTGGCTCAGAAGTCGCGTTCGAAGAAGCGCTTTTGGTATTGGCGTTATTGGCTTTTTTCAGATCATGTGAATGAAAGCTAAATTCCTGCACTTGTTTCAATTGGCGCATAATTTTAGTCATTTTTGACTTTGACGCCCCTCCAATTTCTAAGGCTTTGCCTAAATTGTCTAACAGCCTTGGATTAATTTTCTCATAGCGTTCTCTATCACCGGGGTGCTTTTCGGCCTGTACGGTCCATAACAAGACATCTATTGTGCTCATCACTGGCTTCCATGAGCTTCCACCCGGTCCCTCTTTAAGCACAAGCTTTACGAGAAATTCGTGCATATAAGTGTCTAATACGGTTTTGATAGAAGGATCTAAAGAAGACTTAGTAACTCGCTCGCTAATTTTTTGTCGAACAAATGCGTGCACGTCATCTAGTCTTTCTGAATGATCGCTTGACTCGCGTATTCGCTGTTCCAAGTTAGCGTCTTGGCCTGTAATTGTTGTCTTTAATTCCCGCAGCTCGTTGATCAGAGTTTGCAAATAGTTGGCATCCACGGAACTTTCATTCAGGAGGCGCTCGACTAGTTCCTTAACTTTGCAATAGATAGGATCGGTTGCTAGTAGCTCGGGATCTGTCCATGCAATACCAGCCATCGCAAATTCATTTAGCAATACTCTGGCTGGATGTTGTTCGTCACCAAAAAAGCTTGTGTCCGAGAGAGCGAGCTTCATGGTTGTTATCTGGGTTCTCCCAATTAGCTCTTTCATTGCCAATGGCAATGAGTCATCCCTCCAGATGGCTTGATAAAGCATGGTAACTAGGTTGATTACATCTGCAGATTGGGGGTCAATGGCGGATATTTTGCCACTGGTTTGACTGTCTGCTATGGACTGACTAATTGTGCCTGCGAATCCTCCATCATCTGTTGCCGTGGCTGAGTAATTCAATCCGCCGCCTTTCAGATTTTCCTGTACAGAATTTAAAACGTTTAGTATCTCACTCTGTTGCTTTTGCAGAGCGGCGGTATCTTGGTTGTCAGGTGCTGTTTGTGCCTGCAATGGCAGAGCGCTGGCCGCATTTTTCTCAATTAGCCCGTGCACCAGGGTTTGCATGAGGTTGAACATTTCGCGAGTGTCAGGTGCAGCGGCCAACTTGGCAGGAGCGGCCTCAATATCATCAATACTAAACGCGCGAGTTTCCGCATCGGTTGTTGGTCGGTTAGCGGCCCGCTTTGCTTTCTGAATCTCACGATTACGGGCTTTAATATCCAAGTTAGGCATAACGCCCAACTTGATAAGTGTCTCATTGGCTTCAACAAGTACATCTTCAAGATTATGGAAAACTGATTTGTTGAATTCTCTGTAGATAGTTAGTAAGTAGTGAGCTTTTAATCCAAGTGGTCGAATGGCTTCATTAAAGCTATCGCCAATTTGCTCAGGGTCTAGTGGATTATTCGTTTCATCTATACTGAAATTTTCAAACAATGAATCTAATCGCGTGGTGAAGCTGAGATACTGCTGAATATCGCTATTACGAGCATGGTTGACCATACCCTCCATGGCGATGATTGCTTCTAGGTAGTCGTGGTCAACTAAAGCAAGATTTTCCTCATAGATTTCGAGCTGAGGCGCCTTAGATTGGTGAGTGGTTAATCCGTCGAAATACCCATTTAGATTAGTCATGAAGCGCTCAGCTATCGAATGGCCTTCTTCCCTGAGCGGCGGCAATTGACTCTTATTAAACTTGAATGCCTGTGCCTCTATCTGCAAGTTGGCATTTTCTAGCGCAGAGAGAACTAGCCTAGTTAGTGACTTCACGCTTGAGAATTTAACTTTATCGACTATGTCTTTCATAATTACCGCGGTGGCATCCCCTGTAGCAATGTCGGAATAGTAGCGATTACTGCCCTAACAGTATAGCTAGTAATGCCTTCAACATGAACTTGAGTCCGTTATATAGCGAGGGCAGAATATAGACCCTGATGAGCTCTGTTGCTACGTGACTTGTTGGCGCTGCTGAAACCGGGCGTCTAGGTAGCTGCGAGAGCTCATAACATCCCCAAGTATTTTGGCGGCTTGGGCAATATCCATAAAGCTTAGGAATAGCGGAGAAAACCCTAATCTGAGTATGTCGGGGCTGCGGAAATCAGCTATAACCTTTCTGTCGATAAGTGCTTGGCATATGGCGTAGGCGTCGGGGTGTTGATAAGCAAGTTGATTTCCTCGCTGAGTTGGCTCTGATGGTGAGACTAAATTGAGGCAATCTAGAGACGAGTCTTGCTGAACCAGTTCTTGGAAGAAACTCGACAACGCGATGGCTTTATCCCGAACCTGGTCCATGCTTAAACTATCAAACACATTCAACGCAGAGTTTAGTGCCGACATAGAGAGTATCGGAGGAGTTCCGCAAAGAAACTGTCGCATACCACTGCCAGCTGAATAGCGAGCTTCAAACTCGAAAGGAGCCTTATGTCCCATCCAACCTTTTAGAGGTTGCTGCACATGGTCATGATGGCGTTTAGCAGCATAGATAAACGCTGGAGCGCCGGGGCCGCCATTTAAATACTTGTAGCCACAGCCAACGGCGAAATCAACGCGCCATTCGTCAAGCCTAAGTGGTAAAGCGCCAGCGCTATGCGCCAAATCCCATATCACTATGATCCCAGCTTGGTGGGCGGCCGCAGTTATGGATTGAATGTCGTGAAGTTTCCCGCTACGAAAATCGACTTGAGTGAGCAATAACACAGCGACTTCATCGCTAAGAGAATCTTCAATTTTCGCTTCACTGCTAAGTATTAGTTGGCATTTTTTGTTACCCACCATCGAACTAACTCCCTCTGCGATATAGAGATCAGTGGGAAAATTAGAGGCTTCCGAAAGCACTATATTGCGTTTTGCATTCAGTTCTAAGGCACAAGCGAGAAGTTTAAAAAGGTTAACCGACACTGAGTCAGCGCATATGACTTGACCTGGACCTGCGCCGATGAGCGGAGCTATCTTCTCTCCCACCAGCGTGGGTAGTTCAATCCAATTGTTGGAGTTCCAGCTGCCAACTAAATCGTTGCCCCACTCGTTTTCAACAACGTTGCTTATCGTGTTTGGAATAGACTTTAACACTGGTCCGAGAGAGTTGCCGTCAAGATAAATCGTTTCAGGCGGCAACTGATATTTCTCTTTTATGGCTGCCAGTTTATCCTTTGCATCTAAGTTTGAGGCGAGCTTCTCCGAACTTGTCAAAAGGCCTCCTTAAGTACTTTTAGTAATAGCTCACTGGCCTCGGTGCCGGGGAATACCCAGTCAAAATGGCCAGCACCCTCGACAAGTTGGGTTTGGGCGCCCGCTAGAGTGGATTGATCTATACCTACAATATCATCAGCTGTGCCGTGTAAGAGGGTAGTGTTTTGGTGAGTTTCGAGCTGAGCTGGGTTGGCTAGCAGGTATGCCTGTGGATTTCCATCTGGACTGCTGCCCATGAATAGTGGAACTGCAGCCTCGCAGTCATTGCCACCTTGAGCGTAGGCTTCGATGTCGCTGATCGCCGCTAAGCCAATGACAGCCCTAGCCTGTGGATGCTCTCGTCCTGCTAGCAAAGCCAAATGACCTCCGGCAGAATGCCCCGCGATAACGTAGCTAGCATCTTTAATACCATAAGAATCAGTCTTAGCGATTAGATCAATGCCGCTCTTGATGTCATTGAACGTGCCAGGCCAGCCGCCGCCATCATCACCCGTGCGACGATACTCAACCGACCACACGGCATAGCCATTTTGAGCAAGCATGGTGGCAATTGGGAAGGTATGCATCATATCGAACTGATTTAGCCAACAGCCGCCGTGGATTAAAACCACTAGCCTAGAAACTTTATCGCTATTTGATGGTAGCCAAAGTCTAATTAGCTGAAGGGGGTCGTCGCCATAGCGAAATTGATCGTCTTCAACGCGTGAGGGCTGCTCCAGCAATTGCGCATAGCTTACATTTGATGGAGCAACCGGAGCTTTCCTGTCCTGAGCAGCACAGGCATGAGCAAGAAAAACTGAGAAAAGTACAATTCTAAAAACGTTGAGTCTTCTGCGCATACTAGTTGCTGTCACGATTGCCCTCATTGTTATTAAACTGTTGCATCCATTCTGCCGGGGCTCGGGTTACACTGCCCTGAGCATCGGTCCACACGTGACGCGTAAACCCACTGACCAAGACTTGATCTGATAATAGACTTAATACTTCGTACGCAAATGTGATCCGTCGACTACGGTTTTCTTCAATCCATGTGCGCACCTTGAGCTTTTGGCCGTATCGCAAACTACCCACATAGCGAATGCTTGTCTCGGTAACAGGCAGTTGAAAACCAGACGCTTCAATAAGGGCGTAATCCCTACCCAGCTTGCGCATGTACTCACTTCTTCCTTCTTCAAAATAGACAAGATAGTTGGCGTGATGGACCACTCCCATCGCGTCCGTTTCCGCATATCTCACATGAAAAGTGGTTTCTACTATGGGTTGGTTGGGACTGCTTGTCATGAGGCAAATCTCATTTCCTAAATCGATCGGAGACTATTATATACAGAGTAGCATTTGTCTAGTTGTATTGAATTGATTTGGCTCTGTTAGAGAAGCGCGCTTATACTGGGCTCGCAATGACAAATTTGATGTGGTATCGCCCATTTTTGCTCAGACAGAGTGTATTATGCTTAATTTTCCAGAACCACCGAAAGGCTATCAATCCGTATTTCTTGATGAGACCGACAAGCCTCTACCGCTAAAGATAGATCCTCGACTGCGCTACGCATTTTTTAGCACAATCGCGACCGGTGGTAAGTCTCTCATTAAATCGTGCAAAGATTTACATCTATCACGCTTTGTTTGTTATAAGACATTGAAGCCCGAATTCGCAAATAACGAAGTGGAACAAGCTCGATTAATTCGTGAAGCTCGGGTCTCTGCTATGTTGCAGCACCCAAATACTATTCCTACTTATGAATTAGGCAGAGACGGAAAGGGCTTACCGTATTTCACCATGAAGCTGGTTCATGGCTATACTTTGCGTGAAATTCTAGACTATCGCGAGCGTTATGATTTAACACAGCTTATGGATCTAGTAATTCAGGTGGCTCAAGCGCTTGAGTACGCTCACACTCACGGGGTCGCTCATCGAGATATAAAGCCTGAAAATATCCTTGCAGGCCCCTATGGTGAGGTTTTATTACTGGATTGGGGCTTGGCAAAAGTGTGGCATCCGGACGGGTCAGCAGTGTCTGAAGAAGCTGATCAGGAAAATGCGATTAAAGACATAACCATGACTGGGCAGGGTAAGGCCCAAGGCACTGCGCACTATATGTCACCGGAACAAATAAACCTTGATCCTGCCATTGATTACAGAACGGATGTCTTTAGTTTGGGCGCTGTGCTTTATGAAATCCTTTGCGGCAAATTACCAGCCAAGGGAGAGAAAATGCATGAAGTACTGGAGAGTGTGAAAAACGGGATCCCGGACAAACCCTCGGACTTGACGTCTCAGCGAATTCCCAAGTTATTGGAAGATATTGCACTGAAGTGCCTTCGCAAAGACCCGAACGACCGCTTCCAATCAATGGATGAAATCCTACTTTTGTTGCAGCAGAATTGGCATGTGGATTTAGTTTAAATAGCCAACTCACAGAATCAGCGTGCTGATAGCAGCTTGGGTTGATTGCCAGGGGTTTGATTTTGGAATTTGTAACTTAAAATCAAGTTTGAAGGCGCGGGCTTGTTGCCCTTGAATGCAGGTCTAAAACTGAGCTGGGCAATCTGGTTTTTCGATTGCTGTAGTTGGGCAGCGACTAAACCCTTCGATTCTAGTATTTCAATATCAGTCGCAGTAACAAAACTTTTTGTTCTAAAACCAGAGTTTTTATTGACAGATTTGACATCCGGCTCAAGTCTAAGTTTTGCTTTAAGTGTTAGCCAATTGTCGTCAGTGTTTAGTCCTAGTGGGATCCCAGCACCTTCGCTACTAACGCCGGGGACGCTAGGAGACGCTTGCTCCAATGACAATTGAAAACGCGACGTGTTAGTAGGCGAAGAGCTTATAGACTGTATGTCTGCTAATTCTTCTGCAACGCCTAGAAATAAACTGGGTCTGGGTATGGGGACTGGATTAGCAAGCAATTCGCTTAGTGATTGCGTGCTAATACCCGCGCCTTGCAGGCTTGCAATAGCTAGGCCGTAGTCTGCCTCGATGTCATCTGAGTATCCGAACAACGCGTTCCAGTCAGCGATTCGCAGCTCAACCAAACCAACTGCCTCTTTGGGAAAGCTCTCAGAGGCTTCGACGATGTTCTTGATTCTGTAAAGCGCGTTGAGGCCTGCGTTGAAAAGCCGACGCTGGCTGTTGGAACGAGTTTCGACATTAGTAACTGTGGCATACGACCGTCTGAGTTGGTAGCTTGCACTGCCACCAGCAAGAATTGCTTTGGCCTCTAGATAGTACATCTGGGTAAGATTGTAGAGAAATTGAACATGTGGCAACGAGTGTTGTAGGTCTTCGCGATAGGTTATGTTAACCAATGCTTCGCTTAGCCGTTTAGCTCGGTCTATGTGCCAAGCACGATCATCCTCAGAGGCCTGAAGTGCACTGTATTTATGAGTCGAAATTAGCCACCACAAAGACTCAGATAGTGTACCTAGCGGTAGCGCAATTTGATTCGTAAGAAGCCAAGTATAGTGTTCAAGTTTCTCTTTCGTCGATTCCCAGTTTAATAGTGCAATGTCAGACTCTATTTCGAATCGCAGCAGCGGTAGCTGAGCCTCATTGTAGAGACCATGGTTGATTCGTGAAACACTTAGTGCTTGTGAAATAGTTTCCTGCATATCAATCAGGCGTCCTGCTGATTCTTGCAGTTTGGCTAATTCTATTAATGGTTCGATTAAGGTATCGGAAAACGAGTTTGCGGCCGCCAATGATGCAAGCAATTCCTCCTGCTCGAAAATGGAAGATTCAACCTTTTCGTAATCAGCAGCCTCGCACACGGCAATATTCAAAACAATACACCCGCAGCCAAAGATTCGAGAAAATAATGTTGAGACTTTTAGTTTCGATACAGTGCTCACATCGACCATCCGCTATTGGTTGAGATTGAGGAACTATTGCTGTGCAGGCAAGCTACTCGGGTTGTTTGCAATTCGACTGGTGCAGGCCAGCTTTTGCATACTGAAATTCAATCCTCCCAGTCATCTCGGCGTATGTAAAGCAGATTTTGCCGAAATCCAGCAGAGTTTACTCTTGCCACACTGTTGATACGTCATCGAAGATACCTTGGATTATTAGGGTATTTCCCTAGCAGCGTAGCCGCAGCCCATTTTTGTTTCTCGATTGCACCATCATTGAAAAGCTAGCACTATGTCAGTTATCACCAAAGCGTGCGAGATTAAAATCCAGCTAACACTTTTTTGTTGCTAAATAATATGGGTGCTCAATGAAAATCAATAAGGCTCCAGTCCTTCTAGTTTTTGTCCTACTGGTTCGTTGTGGGCAGCCCGAGACGGCTGATGTTGCCTATGCCGAGACTGTGTTTTTCGGCGAACATATCCTGACCATGGATGATCAAAGTCCCACTGCGGTTGCTATCAATGGCGACAGAATTAGTTTTGTAGGCAGCGAAGAAAATGCGCAAGCCCTCGTCGGCCCAACAACCCAGATCATTCATCTCGGGAACAAAGCTTTATTGCCGGGATTTATCGATGCTCATGGTCACTTCTCAGCGTTTGCTAACAGATTAGAGTCGCTCGATTTATCGTCTCCTCCGGTTGGCGTGATAAACAGTATTGACGATGTTGTGCTGGCGCTTAGAAGCTGGATAGAACTTCGCCAAGTGCCGACCGGCGAGCGAGTCGATGGTTTCGGTTACGATGATTCGCTTCTATCAGAACTTCGTCATCCGACTCGAGATGACTTAGATAGAGCATCCACTCGTCACCCAATAGTTATTCGCCATGTGTCAGGTCACTTGCTTGTAGCAAATTCCCTCGCGCTAGAGATGGCAGGAGTATCCGCTCAAACACCAGATCCAGTAGGTGGGGTGATTAGGCGTAGAGGCCCAAATAGTGAGCCCGATGGCGTGATGGAAGAAACGGCTATGGCACTATTTGCGTCTGCCGGCGACGGACCTGATTTACAAACCAGGCGGCAGCTTCGAAGAGAAGCGCTGGAGGTTTATGCAAGTTACGGAATAACCACAATTCAAGACAGCAATATTCCTCCTCAGTATTATTCAGAATTGCTCGATGAGGCTAAGCTGAATCCGTTTCCTCAAGACATTGTTGCCTATCTTTGGGTGAATGGTTTGGATGATGGACAAGTGGAGGAGTTAAGGGCAACAGGCTATGAAAATGGAATTCGGGTTGGTGGTGCCAAATTTACCCTAGATGGTTCGCCACAAGGACGAACTGCGTGGCTGAGTGAGCCCTATGTAGAAGGCCCGCCCGGACAGCCCTCTGATTATGTAGCTTACCCAAGCTATGACCCTCAACTCTACAAGCAAAGGCTAAAGATTTTATTGGATCACGACGTGCCAGTACTGGCCCATGCCAATGGTGATGCTGCAATTGATTTAATGCTTGATGGGCTCGAAGAGGCTTTTCAAGATTTACCCAATGGCGACCACCGTAGTGTCGCGATTCATGCGCAATTAATGCGGCCTGATCAGTTACCTCGAGTGAAAACATTAGGCGTGATTCCTTCATATTATGCTGTTCATCCATTTTTTTGGGGTGATTGGCATAAACTTAGCTTTGGTGAGCAGCGAGCTTCATATATAAGTCCATTGGCGGACACCTTAGCTATGGGGATTCCTGTCACGATCCATAATGATACGCCAGTTGTCCCCCCTGATATGATGCGCTTGGTTGGTATAGCGGTTAATAGAACCACCCGCAGTGGTGCTGTTTTAGGGCCAGCTCAGCGCGCGACGGTAGAACAGGCGCTGCAGGCGATTACATTGACAGCCGCCTATCAATATTTTGAAGAGTCAGAAAAAGGATCGATTGCAGTGGGTAAACGTGCAGATCTTGTTGTACTTGAGGAGAACCCATTAGTTGTCGAGCCTGAGCGTTTATATGATCTGAAAGTGGTATCCACCTTCGCTAAAGGTCAATTAATTTATCAGCGGTGATTATTGGCTAACGAGACTTAAAAAAGGAGAAGACCATGAAAGTGGCGTTTATCGGCTTAGGAGTGATGGGCTATCCCATGGCTGGTCATGTTCAAAAAGCAGGGCACTCAGTGCGAGTATTCAATCGAACTCAAGCCAAAGCGCTTGCATGGGTTAAGGAACATAAGGGTACTTGCGCAGAAACTCCAGCTGAAGCAGCCGAAGATTGCGACGTTGTGTTGGTGTGTGTTGGAAACGATGACGATGTCCGCAGTGTGGTCTTAGACGAGGGCGGTGCTGTGCATGGAATGAAGGCAGGTTCCATACTTATCGATCACACCACCGCGTCGGCAACCCTAGCACGGGAGCTCGCAAAGGCTCTAGCTACCCGCAACCTGAAATTTATGGATGGGCCTGTATCTGGTGGTGAATCCGGTGCAATCAACGGTGCGTTAACCGTCATGCTTGGTGGGGACGAGTCTGTCTATAACAGCGCGAAACCAGTACTAGACTGCTACTCTCGCTTCAGCAAAGTTCTCGGTCCGGCGGGGAATGGGCAATTGGCGAAAATGGTGAATCAGATTTGTATTGCTGGGGTGGTGCAGGGCCTTGCAGAGGGGCTAAATTTTGCGCAGCGCGCGGGTCTTGATGGTGACGCATTAATTGAAACCATATCAAAGGGTGCTGCGGGCTCTTGGCAAATGGAAAATCGCTATAAGACCATGCTGCAAGATTCCTACAATTTTGGTTTTGCGGTGGATTGGATGCGCAAGGATTTGGGAATAGCGCTTGCGGAGGCGAACGCCAATGGCTCAAGCCTTCCTCTTACTCAATTGGTTGACTCTTTTTACGGTGAAGTTCAACAAATGGGAGGAGGGCGATGGGATACTTCGAGTTTGTTAGCACGCCTTAGGCACAACGCGAAATAAGCAGATATATCCAAAGTCTAGTACTGCTCTCTGTTTACATGCAATTGATCGTATATCTATTGATTATTACGATGCAAAGCTCTAACTTACGTGCTCCGCAATTAGAACCCAAAGGAAGCACGCTTTCTCATGAGAAAATTTCTTATATTTTCGTTGGTTACAGCATTTTGCAGTTATAGTTTTGCCCAAGAATCTGGGGACTATAAGGTGCCTCGCACAGAATATGGGCAGCCAGATCTTCAGGGCGTCTGGAATTTTAGCTCAAATACGCCGATGCAGCGCCCTACTCAATACGGTAATCAAGAGTTTTTAACAGAAGAGCAAATTCAAGCTGCTATTGCAAGGCAAGAGGCGGCTGCGGCTGCGGCCGAGGCTGAAGCGGCAAAGAGAGTGGTAAATCCAGATGCGCCTGATTCTACTGACAATCCTGGCGGCTATAACGATTTTTGGATTGAGAGCAGGGGTATTGGCGACACTGTTCGCTCGTCGCATATTGTGTATCCATTGAATGGCCGAGTGCCTGCCGCAGTGGAGGGAGCGCCGAGAGCATACGGCGGACTTGGCCCAGACGTGCCGGGTACTCGTCCTGTTCGCTACGTGGTTGGCGGAATTGCCAAAGATGGCCCAGAAGATCGAGGCCTGTCTGAGCGGTGTATTGTTGGCTTTAACTCTGGTCCTCCGTTTCTGCCGAGTCTTTACAATAACAACGTGCAAATCTTCCAAAGCAAAGACACCGCTGTGATAATGACCGAAATGATTCACGATGCTCGAATAATTCCATTAGGCGACAAACCAGATCTTAGTGACGACATTCGACTTTGGTCAGGTGATTCAAGAGGGTATTTCGAAGGAGATTCTTTGGTAGTGGTCACTAAGAACTTTAACGGTTTGCGTCAGACATTCAATAGCACTGGAGCCAACTTGGAAATGATTCTGACTGAAAAGTTTACACGTCAGTCTTATGATACCGTGGATTATGAATTCACCATTGAAGATCCAGCTTCGTTCACCGACAAAATAACTGCGATAGTTCCTATGACGAAAGTCGCAGGTCAGATTTACGAATATGCGTGCCATGAAGGTAATTACGGAATGGTAAATATTCTGCGCGGCGAGCGAATGGAAGAGTTGCGAGCTGCAGAAGGAGCGCGCTAAGTTATTAGTGCAAGCTACAAACCGCCCCAAACTATTAAAACTAGGTAATTGAATCAATGAAAATCATGTTAAGAAAAATCATCTCCACTTCCGTCTTTATGTCTCTAGCTGGATTACTTTCAATTCAGGCGCTGGCGCAAAGTGGTGAAATTGCCCGTACTCCCTCTGGTAAACCAGACCTTAGCGGTATCTGGCAAGCAATGACTAACGCACACTATGATATTGAACCCCATGCAGCTTCTTACGGCCCATATCCAAGAGAGATGGGCGCCATCTCGGCCGTTCCAGCAAGTCTCGGTATAGTTGAAGGTGGTAAGATACCCTACAATGAGCAGGCGCTTAGAGTGCGAGATAGCAATCGAGCTGATGCCCATAACTTGGATCCTTTGACCAAGTGTTATATGCCGGGAGTACCTCGAGCAAACTATTTGCCCTTTCCTTTTCAAATTGTTCAATCAGCAGAAGTTATTTTGATTGCTTACGAATTCGCTGAATCTAATCGAATTCTGTATGTTGATCAGCCTGATTTAGAATCTCAGGTAGATGCATGGATGGGACACTCTAACGCCCATTGGGAAGGCGATACACTCGTTGTCAGAGTATCAGGTCAAATGGAGAACACTTGGTTCGATCGCGCTGGCAATCATCATAGTTACCAGATGATTGTGGAGGAGCGATGGACTCCGGTTGGCGCAGATCACATTAATTACGAGGCTACAATTACTGATCCTAATACGTTCACAGCGCCTTGGAAGGTAAGCTTTCCTCTCTATCGCCACATTGATGAAAACATGCAGCTACTTGAATTTAAGTGCGCAGAGTTTTCTGAAGAGTTTTTATATGGGGAATTTCGTAAAGAGGGTACGCCAATAGGAAACCCACAGCAGTAAACTGCGACCTATAAAAAACCCGCCAATCATGGCGGGTTTTTTTTGCGTTTAAAAAGATGTTCAGGATAGAAAAAGTAAAGAATTGAATCGTGAGCTTCATTCGGCTCTGCTTGCTACTCTAGAAAACTTGAAAAGCTTGTGAGAGGTTTGCGTTCAATAGCCGGAACCTCAGCACTATCAGCTGGAAATCCCACAACGAGAATCATTAGTGGCTTTTCAGCTGCCGGACGCTTGAGAATGGTGTTGAGAAATTTCATTGGCGCGGGTGTGTGGGTCAGTGTGGCAAGTCCTGCTGTGTGCGCGGCTGCGATAAGTAGCCCGGTTGCGATACTGACTGACTCAGTAACATAGTAATTTTTTTGCTTGTTAGCTCGCGAATCAAAAGAAAACTTTTCTGCAAATACAACGATCAGATAGGGTGCAATCTCCAAGAATGGTTTGCTCGCTGTTGTACCAAGCGGGGCTAGCGCGTTGAGCCACTCCTTCGGTGCGCGACTCGAATAAAACTCTTCCTCTTCTTGCTCCGCCCCTAATCTTATTTGCCGTTTAAGTTCTGGATTGCTAACCACAGCAAAATGCCAGGGCTGGCGATTGGCGCCACTTGGTGCTGACCCTGCTGCGAGCAAGCACTGTTCTATGACTGCCCGAGGCACAGGTTTGTCTGCAAAATCTCGGACCGAGCGGCGGGTTGTCAAATGAGCCCGAAAGTTAGTTGCTCTATTTAACATCTCTGTTTCATCAAGCCTTGCAAATTGCAATTTAACTGTATCTATTTTCCTATTAGTCATCCTATATGCTCTATTAGCAATGAACCTGCGCAATCTATGTGCTTCGCAGCGTTGAATATTATGATCAACAGAGTAGTAACTACAGTTCTGATCACAAAAAACCAGCTATTGCTATTGTCCTTGGCTATAGAAGCCAATATCAAAAGGCGCTAGTCTTAAACTCTAGGTTCAGTCTAACCTAATACACAGACTTGAGCGAAGACCGGAAACACACTAAAAAATGAGCCGCCAACAAGAGGTTTAGAGGATGATCAAGAGTACAAATGTTGCACTGATATTGGGGTTCGTACTGCTAAGCCCTTTCAGTGATAGCAAAGGGCAGGATGACTTTGTTTATTGGCCTGATGCCGACTATGATGCAGCCATACCCACCGTTGAACAAGTTCTCGGTTATGCTCCTGGCGAACGGATTACTTGGCATAGAGATGCCATAAAGTATTTTTACGCATTGGCCGAGGCTGCGCCGGATAGAGTGATTATCACCGAGTATGCTCGTAGTTGGCAGAATCGAGAGTTAATATTCGCCGCGATTTCATCACCAACAAATATTGCTCGATTGCCGCAAATAAAATCGCAGATGCAGCAATTAGCTGACCCGCGGCAGACTTCTGAGTCGGCGGCCGAATCGATTATTAGCAACCAGCAAGCAATCACTTGGCTGTCCTATGGTGTTCATGGCAATGAAATATCATCAACGGACGCTGCCATGCTAACGGCTTATCATCTGTTAGCGGCTAGGGGCGATCCACGTGTCGCCGAAATCATGAATTCTACCGTAGTAATGATTGATCCTATGCAAAACCCGGATGGCAGGGATAGATTTATCCATCAGTTCCTAACTGCAGAGGGCTTAGTGCCTGATTCCGATCGTTTGTCAGCGGAGCATGATGAACCATGGCCAGGGGGAAGAACCAATCACTACTTATTTGACATGAACCGAGATTGGTTTATTCAAACGCAACCGGAGACACAAGGTCGTACTAAGGCCATGCTAGAGTGGTATCCAGTCGCCTATGTTGATGCCCACGAAATGGGTTCAGATGGTACCTATTTCTTCGCGCCGGAAGCGGTTCCTTATAACCCCCATTTGGCAGAAGACCAGCGCGCCAACTTGGAACTGTTTGGCCGGACTAATGCAAAATGGTTCGACAGATTCGGAATCGACTATTTTACTCGCGAGGTCTATGACGCATTTTATCCAGGCTATGGCGCCAGTTGGCCCTCATATTTCGGTGCAGTGGCAATGACCTATGAGCAAGCGTCTACCAGAGGTTTGGTTTTCCGCCAGTACGATGGCAATGAAGTGCACTATCGCGAAACCGTTCGGAATCACTTCGTGACCTCCTTAGCTACCGCTGAAACTGTTGCTGAAAACCGTCAAAAGCTTCTTACCGATTTTTATAACTATCGAGTGAGTGCAATAAAAGAGGGAGAGGAGGAGTCTATAAAGTCTTACATACTCCCTTTGCAGAGAGATCAGGCTGCTGTTAACAAGTTAGTGGGTTTGCTAAGTCGTCAAGATATCGAAGTGCACAAAGCGTTAGATGTCTTTCAAGCCTGTGGACAGCGCTGGCCCGCTGGAAGTTTTGTGATTCGTACAGATCAGCCATCCAAGCGCTTTATTCGAACTCTGATGGACATTGATGTCCCGATGGAAGAAGGATTTCTCGCTGAGCAAGAACGCCGTCGGTCAGATAATTTACCTGACGAAATTTACGATGTCACAGGGTGGTCTTTACCCTTAATGTTTAATATTCAAGCGGAGCCCTGCAACAGAGTGCCGAATGGCGAGTTTGAATTGGCAGGTACCGACTTGGTAATTCCGGGCGTTGTTGAAGGGGGAGAGGCCGCGGTTGCTTACATAGTTCCATGGGGTGAAGCGACAGCAGCTCGCTTTCTTGCCGGTGCTTTACAGCAAGGATTGCGAGTTAAGAGCAATGACAAGGCCTTTGTAAATTTAGGAAAGGAGTATCCCGCAGGTTCATTAATAATAGATGTGGCTGATAATCCCAATAATCTATTTGTGACTATTCGCCAACTATCAGCAGATACCGGAGCAAATGTGATCGCTGTGAATGATAGCTGGGTAACAGAGGGCCCGAGTTTTGGAAGCGCCAATGTCGTACGGCACAACTCCATAAAAGTTGCCATGGCATGGGATGAGCCAACGAACTCTTATAGCGCGGGAAATACTCGATTTGTTATTGAACGCCAGTTTGGTATGCCAGTCACTCCAATACGGGTGGATAGACTACGCAGCGCGGACCTTTCTCGCTATCAAGTGTTGATATTGCCCCTAATGAATGGAACTGGGTATAAGTCCGCATTAGGAGAAACTGGCATTACTAATCTTAAGACTTGGGTGCGACAGGGGGGCGTATTAATCTCCCTAGGCAATGCCACGCGATTCTTGGCTGACCCTGATGTGGATCTTTTGGCGATTAGACGAGAACGAGCAGTTGTGGAAGTTGAAGATTTACCTGAGGCCGATGACGATTCTGCAACGGTCGCAGGTCAGTATCTGACAGAACTTGAACAGTATGAAGATCAAGTGGTTGCGCTTGAGGATAGTCCTGATTCAGTTGCTGGCGTATTGGTCCGAGCAGATGTCCATCCAGAGCACTGGCTGAGCGCCGGTGTTGCGCCAGTATTGAATGTGTTGGTGCGAGGCTCAGATGTCTACACTCCGATACGAATCAATGACGGTATTAACGTTGCGCGATTTCAAGGTGCGGATGAATTGCTTGCTAGTGGCTATATTTGGGAAGAAAACCGACGTCAGTTAGCCTATAAGCCTTTTGTCGTTTCGCAACCAACTGGAGCGGGGCAAGTTATTGCGTTTACTCAAGACCCCACGGTAAGAGCGTATCTGGATGGTTTGAATGTGATACTGATGAACGCGATTTTCAGAGCATCAGCTCATGCGAGGCCGGTTCGTTAGCGTTGTCGAGTAAGGCTGGAGGCACCGGTGGTGGCCTCCAGCTACTCCAGTTAATCTCGAGTTAGCAATAAATTTTCTATGCAGTCACCCGCAGGTAGAGACACAAGTTAAGCCTCTGCCTGAATCTCAGCGGCAATTCTTTGAACGTCATCAAGTACTCGGAGTAGGTTGCCACTCCACAGCAAGCTTATCTGGTCTTCTGTGTATCCACGTTTTACTAACTCAAGCGTTACGTTGAAAGTTTCTGATGCATCGTTCCAACCTTGAATGCCTCCGCCACCATCAAAGTCTGAACTGATGCCAACGTGTTCTAAACCGATCAAGTCTACAATATAGTCGATGTGGTCTACGAAGTCCGACACAGTTGCAGCTGGTGCTGTGGCATTGACTTGTGCATTGACGAGAGGGATCAATTGGCGCATCGCGGCTTGGTAAGCGGATTGAGCAACGCTGTCCAGCGCGGCAATTTGCTCAGGAGCGAGCAGCTCCAAATTCATTTCTGATGCCAAACGGCGCATTATTTCATCTCGGCCATTCTGCATAAATACTCTGCGCTCTTCATTGATATAGCTGCTGAATGCAACAGTTTGTACCACGCCGCCGTTTTCCTTTATTCTGAGCAGCAACTCGTCACTTAAGTTTCTAGTGTGATTTGTCAGTGCTCGTGCCGATGAATGAGAGGCAATGATGGGAGCGCGCGTGATATCTAGCATCTGAGAGATTGCATCAACTGATGGATGAGATATGTCGACCATTATACCCAAGCGGTTCATTTCTGCGACAGCAGCCCGGCCCATTTCGCTTAGCCCACCATGAAGATAGTCATTGTTTGCCTCGCCTGTTTGAGAGTCGGCAAATTGACTATGGCCGTTGTGAGAAAGGGACATGTACCTGCCGCCACGGGCATGGAAGTCTTCGATGTTGGACATGTCAAGACCAACTGGATAGGCGTTCTCAATGCCGATCATGGCCACTTTTTTGCCCGTTGCCGCGATACGACGAACATCCGCTGAGGTATAGGCTAACTCGATTTCATCAGGCGCGATCTCCTCCGCTAGGCGATGAATTGCCTCGAATTTATCGATGGCGTTAGCATAAGCGGCAGCATAACCTTCAGCGTTAAGCTCGCCTTGCCCTGTGTAGACAATGAAAAACGCGACATCTAAGCCACCCGCTTCCATCTTTGGCAAGTTAACCTGCGTATCTAGGTTCATTGAATAGTTAGTGTCAGGTGTAAAGTTTTGTGTATTTATATCCGCATGGGTGTCCAGCGTAATAACCCGTTCGTGAATGCCTCTAGCAAGCTCCTCAATTTCGGATTCGCTTAGTGTGTCAGAGTGCATTGCCGGTGTTGATAAAGTATTTGTTTGAGTTTCTGGGGGTGTGGATTCTCCGCAGGCGGCAAGGCCAAGCGTAAGAAGCAAAAAACTGGTTTTTAGGGTGGTTGAAATGTTCATAATTGCTCTAGGTAAAAGAAGTTAAAACTCAGAATTGAGCTTTATAGCCCAATAGGAGAGGGAACGTTATCACTTTGGCTTTATGGCTGACAATCAGGACGGCTTTTTTTGCACGTCAACACGGATGAATGGTCCAGAGCCCCACCACTTTTAGAATCCCTAGTGGCTCTTTTCGTCTCTGCATTGCTAATCAATCTACGCACTGGAATAATACAGGAAAGTAGTCGGCAAGAGTCGTAGCTGGCTGGTTAAGTCATTGTAATTTAACAAATTGATGAGATTCACTATGTCACATTCGCGATTTTATAAGTCACTGGTTCTGTTTCTAAGCGTTGTTTTAGTCTCGGGTTCTTTCGCTCAGAGTGGTCGCTCGCCGCTGAGAGCCAAAAATGGCATCGTCTCCAGCGCGTCCATGTTAGCCTCCGAAGTGGGGGTAGAGACCCTAAAACAAGGAGGCAATGCGGTGGATGCCGCTATCGCGACGGCCTTCGCTTTAGCAGTAACATGGCCGAGTGCCGGCAATATAGGTGGCGGTGGTTTCATGGTCTATGCCAGTGATGACGGTGACACCACCACATTTGATTTCAGGGAAAAAGCACCGCTGGCGGCCACTGAGGATATGTATTTAGGGCTCGATGGTCGAGTGATTAATAACTCCAACCACATCGGTGCGTTAGCTGTTGGGGTGCCAGGTACGGTTGCTGGGCTGTGGGCCGCACATCAAAAACTTGGAAGCTTGCCTTGGGCGGATTTGGTGGCACCCGCTGTCAAGCTTGCTCGGGAAGGCATACCTATCACCTACTCTTTATACAGCGGTTTCTCTCGCAGTAAGCAGCGCTTTTCTGAGTACCCATCTACGATGGCAGTTTTCTTCAAACAAGATGGCTCGCTATACGAATTAGGTGAGACTTGGCACCAACCCGACCTGGCCCATAGTTTAGAGTTAATTCAAACTCAGGGCAGAGATGGTTTTTACAAGGGTGAAAACGCAAAGCGGCTAGCAGACTTCATGGCAGCCAATGGCGGCATAATAACTGAGCAAGACTTACTCAACTACCAACCTGTTGAGAGAGAGCCTGTCCGAGGCACCTATCGGGGTTATGAAGTAGTAAGCATGCCACCTCCGAGTTCGGGCGGTGTTGCTTTGATTGAGATGTTGAATATCCTTGAAGGATATGATTTGAAGAGCATGGGCCACAACTCGGCAGACTATTTACACGTTTTGACGGAGTCTATGCGCCGGGCCTATGCCGATCGCGCTGAATTTTTGGGAGATCCAGATTTCAATGAAGGCATGCCGTTAGAAAAACTGATGGATAAGGAATATGCGGCAACACTCAGGGCCTCTATTGATATGGATAGAAAGTCGGAAAGCAGCCCTGAGAAATTTGCACAGCTTTATGAAAGCGACGAAACCACTCATTTCTCTGTCGTGGATAAAGAGGGGAATATGGTCAGTCTGACCTACACTCTAGAATTTGGCTATGGCTCGGGAATCGTTGTTGAAGGTGGTGGATATTTGCTAAATAACGAAATGGGTGACTTTAATGCAGTGCCTGGTGTCACAAATGCACAAGGTCTTATAGGTACAGCGCCGAATTTGATTGCTCCCGAAAAACGTATGCTCTCAAGTATGACTCCTACCATTATATTGCAAGACGG
>CAYGRT010000016.1:0-50031 GCA_964352355.1 uncultured Pseudohongiella sp.
CTAGGGGGGGTGGGGCCCAATGATTTGCCAGAGGCATTTTCGGCGGGGGCATATGGAGTTGCTGGTATTTCGTCGTTTCTCTGACCGCCAATACTAAACGCCCAAAATATCAATAAACTGAGCTGGATATGTCGGTTTATTCATCAATGAAGTCTAAAACAGCAGGCAAGTAACTGATATAAATAAAGTTAAAGTGCAAGAAAGATAAGGAAATCTTACAATTTGTGATAAAGTATTCGGCAAACAAGCAGATACACCGGTTTGATGAGGAAAAATCTGCAGCCCTTAAATCAATGGTGTTATTGTGACCGGGTTCACTGAGATTCTTTCTAACTTGTTGAAAATAGTTAGATTAGCCGCAGTGCGCGGTACTAGACTTAGTTTTAAGTGACGATATCGAATATGGATAAATTTAACGTGGTAGGCAGATTTCTAGTTCTTGTATGTATTGGGCTCTTTGTTGCTAGCACTGCCAGCGCCGATATTGCCCCCTTGGTGGATCAGGCTGTTTTGGTCGAATTGACTGCAGGTGCTGCGATAGATGAAGAAGAGGACCCAGAAACCCCCACATTTACGCCGCCTACCGCAGGCCCTGTTAATGCGAGTTATGTCAGTGATGGTGGCTGGGCGACAACAGGTCGAGGATTCATCGACGCTGCTGCTTTTGTATTCGACTTCAACAATACAAGCTCTGTCGCGGCAGCTACATTGATTCTTCCTATTGAGTCTGTGTTCCCTCAAAATCGGGCAGCGCCTATTGAAATATTTGCATTTTCTGACAACGGAGTTATCGAGTTTACAGATTACTCTGTTGGTTTTTTTACGCCCATCGCAGCGCTGAACGCTGTTAACCTTACAGAGGTTCGGATTGATGTCACCGGTATAGTGAATGCAATGCTGGGGTCTTCGCGATTCACTGGGTTTCGTGTAAAGAGTGCGGTTCAGCCTGCTTCAGTATCAGATACTTTGTTCCCCGCTTGGACAGGGGTGAAATTTCGCTCCAATGCAGTGCTGGAGTTTGTTCCAGGCCCGGCACCAACCATTCCGCCTGATACCACCCGGTTCGATGGATTTTCCCTGTCTGTGCCTAATATTGAGGCGCCGAATTTAGGTCAAATTCAAGCTCAATTTAAACTGATCGATCCTAATAATTTGATCTTTCAACTAACCAGCGCAACCGTCTCAGAAACGGCTCCAGCACCACCTTCACGATCTGGCGTGGAACTATTTAATTGCAGCGCATTTTCCCCACCGGCGGTAACAGCTGTTGCACAAGGCGCTTCTTCATACTCAATAAACTCAGGAATCTTGGACGCGCCGAGTGTCGATTTTAATGGCGAGCAGGTAGCTGTGCGGCTTGAGCTAATCGATGGTAGCAACCCGATTTTATTTGAAACGCTGAGTATCGGCGCTGTGCAGTCTGGGCCGTCGGATGCCACTATTTCAGCGTTGGGAGGCGGCATTATTACGGAGTCTTCGCAAGATTTTATCCCGCTATGTCATGGTTGGGTGTTAATTGGTGACTCTACGCGAAACCGAGTTGTTGAAAGAAATCTGATCTCAGGAGAAACAGGTAAAACGTATTCTTTTTCTCAAAACCCAGATCAATTCACGCTCGATGAAGAGCGTGGCATTGTGTACATGACTGTTCATCCAGAAACTGAACGCTTGTATCGACTAGACCTCAACACCGGAATTATAACCAACAGTAGGACGACGTTCACGTTTCAAAGTGATGCGGGCCCGTTTCGATACTCATGGGCACTAAGAGACATCGCACTCGGCGAAGATGGAAACGTGTTCGCCATCATGTTTGATAGCGTGAGAGAAAATCCAGAAAACGTCCAAGTTCCGTTTACAGATACTGGCTTGTGGCTAGGCCTAATGCGTGGCACCGACGCAGCATTCTTGGAAAACCCAAGGCCACTGCTCGAGCCAGTTCGCATCGAATACGACCCCGTAAGAGATCATGTTTTTCTTGCGACACAGTCGAATCTTGCAACCTTTAATTTTGACCCGGCCTTGAATGTACTAAGTTTTATTCAAGGAACAGATATAGCTGTTGGCAGCGGTTGCACAGATTTCAGCATCTCCCCAGATGGCAATCGATTGGCTTACACCTGTCCCAATGGCAATCGCTCGACACCTGAATTCAGTATCGTAGACATGGCTCCTGATGATTACTTTAACTCTGATGGGGTATGGTTTTTAGGAAGCGAGCCAGTGAGTGCTACTTTCGACAACACTGGGACCCTGCTGATAGCGACGGATAACACGCGGCTTTATTTCTATGATGCGTCAACCCACTTAATTCTAGAAGACTTCGAATTGGGGCTTTTAGAAGGTGAGAGCATACGTAAAATACGACCATCCAAAGACGGAGCACTGCTCTACATATTCTTACAAAACGAGGTTAATGACCCCAACAGTAAGTTTTATTGGATGAGGATGCCAGACATACAAGGAACCCCACTCTAGACTTTAGAGTTCATTCACTACTGTATATTGTCATCAAGCTCCTCAGGATCAAAAAAGGGTTCGCCTGGAATGGCGTTCTTCTCAGACGCCCAAGAGCCGAAATCTATTAATTTGCAGCGCTCGCTGCAAAAAGGTCGGAACCTGTTCTCCTGAGTCCAGACTACCGATTGACTACAGGTGGGGCAGTTGACTTTTCGTTGTTTGTTATCAGTCATAGTTACGATTGGTTAATTGCAAATAATTCTCATGTAGTGCCAATACTTTCTCCGCTATTTCATCCGCACTACCATCGTTAGATATCACATCGTCGGCTCGCTTAAGACGATCGTCGCGCTGGATTTGCGAAGCCATAATAGCCCTTATGGTCTCCTCCTGACTGTTATCTCTGAGCATGGTTCGTGCTAATTGGGTTTCGGGTAAAACATCTACTACTAAAATTCTATCTACTAAGGCGGACTGGTCGGTCTCTAGCAGCAAAGGCGACACTAATATGCAGTAGGGCGATGATGCTGATTGAATTCGTTGCTGGATTAATTCACGAATCAAAGGATGTAACAGTTGTTCGAGCCACTGTTTTTCGGCTGGCTTGGCAAAAACAATTTGTCTTAACGTAGATCGCTTTAGGGTGCCATCAGTGTCGACAATATCAGGGCCGAACCGCTCAATAATGGCTGCGAGAGCGGGGGAGCCAATATCGACAACTTCGCGGGCTAAAAGATCGGCATCAACGAGGGTGATACCAAGCTTGGCAAAATGATCGGCAACGGTGGTTTTTCCACTACCAATACCGCCTGTTAGGCCTACAACAAGCACATTGGCTATCCCAAAAAGTTATTCTGGTAGAAGTCGATCAGCGCATTTCCCCAGATAAGCATAATAAATCCGGCACCTGCCAGGTAAGGCCCAAAAGGCATTGGAATCGATTTATCTCGGCCAAGTATGATTATCATACCTAGGCCAAATACGGCGCCTACCAGTGATGACAGAATTACGATGGGCAACAGACTTTGCCAACCCATCCAAGCCCCTAGGGTGGCGAGCAACTTAAAGTCGCCATAGCCCATCCCTTCTTTGCCGGTGGCGAGTTTGAAAACCCAGTAGAATGACCAAAGCACTAAGTAGCCGGCTACTGCTCCAATAACGGCATCGTACAAGCTGACGCCCATTCCAAAATCCAATGCGTTGACTATCAATCCCAACCAAAGCAGAGGCAGAGTAATGTCATCAGGCAGGAGTTGGTGGTCGAAGTCTATTAGGGTTAAAGAGATTAAACACCAAGTAAAAACCAGTAAAGCCAGGGTAAGTAGATTGGGACCATAGGTTGCAGCTACAAGCCCGGAAAGAATGCCGGTAACTAATTCAACACATGGATAGCGGGGGGATATTTTGGCTTTACAGTTAGAGCATTTGCCTGCCAACACAAGATAACTAACTATCGGAATATTTTCCCAAGCTCGAATCTTGTGATTACAGTGAGGGCAGTGGGAGTCAGGCTTCTGCAAGTTGAAGGTGCTGTACTTTGCAGTGGCCGGATTTGGGTCTGGTTCGAAATTCTCAATTTCTAAAAATTCATGACATTGGGCGCGCCAATCGCGCTGCAACATGATTGGTAGGCGATACACGACCACATTTAAAAAGCTCCCGACCAAAAGGCCGAGGGCTATAGAGAGAGCGATCAGTAAAAAGGGACTTGCCTGAACAAGTTCTAAGATTCTCATGCCTCTGTGTCGTTAAACCACGGCTCCGATTTGGAAAATTGGCATGTACATAGCAATCATTAGACCACCAACTAGCACCCCTAAAACCGCCATGATCATTGGCTCCATTAGAGCCGTTAAACCATCAACGGCGTTATCAACTTCCGCTTCATAATAGACTGCACACTTATCCAACATGCCGTCAAGTGCACCAGACTCTTCTCCTATGCCCACCATTTGCACAATCATAGTGGGAAACAGAGTCGTGTTTTTAATCGCGAATGCCAATTGCTGTCCTGTGGTTACATCATCTTTAATCCGTTTGGTGGCCACATAGTAAACGATATTGCCAGTTGCCCCAGCAACTGAGTCCAAGGCGTCTACCAATGGCACACCCGCACTAAACGTGGTGGATAAGGTGCGAGTAAACCGCGCGTAGCACGATGAGTTCATGATCGGCCCAACAATGGGAAGTTTTAGTGAGATTCTGTCAACCGCGTTGGCAAATTGTTTGGATCTCACCTTGGCTTCCTTAAATGCAAACGCCCCGCCAACGACAGCTATAACCACTTTCCACCAGTGGGCTATGGCTAAATCTGATAAGTTCATTACGAACTGAGTGAAGGCAGGTAGTTCGGCACCAAAGCTCGAGAACGTCTCGGCAAATTGAGGAACCACTTTGACAAGCAGAATGCCCGTCACGATGAGAGCCACACAGACAACGGCTATTGGATAGTTCATCGCCTTTTTGATTTTCGCTTTCAAGGCTTCAGATTTTTCTTTGTAAGTTGCCAAGCGCTCAAGCATAGTTTCCAGAGCACCCGATGATTCACCGGCCTCGACGAGGTTGCAAAATAAATCGTCAAAATAGCGGGGATGTTTGCGGATACAGTCTGCAAAGTTGTTACCGGCGGCGACGTCGTCCCGAATTTGTAGCACTAAGGTGCGCATCGATGGGTTTTCGAGGCTTTCGCCAACTATTTCAAACGACTGTACGAGCGGTATACCTGCTTTCATCATAGTTGCCAATTGGCGTGTGAAAACAGCGATGTCGCCTGGTTTGATTGCCTGTTTTTTAGGGCCAAAAATGTCTTTTGATTTTTTCTTGACCCGTGTCGGGTTGACACCCTGCTTTCTAAGCTGAGCCTTTACTAAAGCTTGACTGGTGCCGGGAATTTCTCCCTTGGCTTTGTTGCCATTCTTGTCTAAGCCTTGCCAAGTATAAATGCTTTGAGCGACTTCAGTTGCCATAGCCTACCTCAGTGTAATATTTTGCCGTTAGGACAGCGAACTACCAATGTAAAGGAGAATAACACGCCCCTAACTTATTGTATTCATTCAATTCAAGTCAGTCTATTGGCTTCATCTAGGCTAGTAAGCCCTTGAGCGACTTTAAGCAATGCCGATTGGCGCAAATTGTTAAATCCTTCTTTTTGTGCCTGGTCGGCAATTTCTATCGAATTACCATCTTGCATTATAATCCGTGACATGGCGTCAGTAATGGGAACCACTTCATAGATTCCCACACGGCCCTTATAACCTTCTTTACAATGCTCACAGCCCACGGCTTTAAAAAGGGTGAGGTCGGGTATGGCGTCTTTGCTAAATCCTTGCTCTAGCAATACGCTTTCTGGAATCTCGACGCTTTCCTTACACTGGTTACATAGTCTGCGAGCCAAGCGTTGGGCGATTATCAGGCTAACTGACGTGGCAAGATTAAATGCGGGTATCCCCATATTTCTCAAACGGGTGAGAGTTTCAGGAGCGCTATTGGTATGGAGCGTCGATAACACCATGTGGCCAGTTTGAGATGCTTTGATTGCGATCTCGGCAGTTTCTTTATCTCGTATTTCACCCACCATAACGACATCAGGGTCCTGCCGCAGAAATGCCCGCAGTGCGGCTGAAAAGTCCAAGCCAACTTTGTTGTTGACTGGCACCTGGTTAATTCCTTCTAGGTTAATCTCCACCGGGTCCTCGGCGGTGGAAATGTTGCGTTCGGGGGTGTTCAATATATTTAGTCCAGTGTACAAAGATACTGTTTTGCCGCTGCCCGTTGGGCCGGTAACAAGGATCAAGCCTTGGTGTAGATGCAATGCTTTAAGAAAAATTTGTTTTTGCTCTGGCTCATAGCCTAATGCGTCAATTCCCATTTGGGCGCTTGAGGGGTCCAATATCCGCAACACGATTTTCTCTCCCCATAGAGTAGGGAGCGTGTTTACACGAAAATCGATCGCTCGACTGTTGGATATTTTCATCTTAATTCGGCCATCTTGAGGCACGCGCTTTTCTGAGATATCCATTTGAGACATGATCTTCACCCGCGATGCTATGCGGCTTGCAATATTGATTGGTGGGCGTGTTACTTCATGCAAAATGCCATCGGTTCTAAAACGAACGCGATAAGTTTTTTCGTAGGGTTCGATGTGAATGTCGGAAGCTCCCGTGCGGATAGCATCGAGCAATACTTTGTTCACAAATTTGACAATTGGTGTTTCATCGGCGGAGCTTGGCTCTTCTTCAGCAGGTTCCGTTGTTGTAGTTTCAATACTTAATTCATCGAGAGCAACGTCATCAAGTTCTGCTATAGAGCCTTCGCTGGCTTCTTCTTGGCTGATATAGTCTGCAATCGCTAAAGCCAGTTTTTCCTCTTGTACTACGACAACGTCATTATTGATTCCAGTATGAAATTTAATTTCATCGAATGCGGCAATATTGCCGGGATCTGATACGGCAAGAAAAAGGCGATTACCCCGTCTAAACAGTGGAAGGACGTTGTGTTTTTTTATTAGTTTGGTGTCAACAAGTTTGCGCGGGACTAGACTAAAATCGTAGCAGTCAAGATCCAATAAAGGCACACCAAATTCAGCTGATGCAACTGTAGCAATGGCGCTGCCGTCCAATATTTTGTTGGAGACTAATTGTCTTACGAATGGCTGCTGATCTGCTGCGGCCTGTTTGAGTGCTGCGATTGCAACAGACTCGTTGATGAGGTTGTCAGAAACTAGGCGCCTAGCCAAGCCTCCCATTAGCGCAGACATAGTGGCTTCTTCACTCGTGTTGGTGAATGGTAATATTGGTTTAAGTATAGCGGATGGTGGGAAAAGCGAGTAAAAAGCCTTGGATTGTCCTTTTTAGCACACTATGCCTTTCTAGGAGCCGTGAATAAGTGGCCGGTGGGAGAGGCAAGTATCGCCGGCGGTGTTTCAGTCACTGAAGTAGTGAGCTTAAGGGATAGGTATGTTAATTAGGACGCTTAGGGAACTCGCTATGCTGGTTTTAGCAGAGATTTTGAGCCACACAAGTACCACTGGCCGCCCAGTTAAGCTGATTGTTAGCGCCAACAGTTGGCGTCAAAATATAGGTCAAACCATCCAGCGGCGTGTTATCGTCCATCCAAGTGCCGGTGATCACGCCATCGGTAACACTGAAGCCATGGGCAGTAGTGGATACGGCAGTGGCGGCAGGTATGCTATTCGAACCACTATCCATATCCGTTAGAGATGTATTGGTCACTATCTGTACTCGCATCTCTATGATGGTCTTTAGCGGGGTTACGCCGATGACGAGTTCGGAGAATCTAGATCGGCTGGTGTACTGCTGGTAAGCGGGTAAGGCAACTGCGGCGAGAATGCCTATGATGGCGACAACAATCATTAATTCGATTAGTGTGAACCCTTTAGATTTGCAAGCCTTGTAATTATTGCTTTTCATTTTAACCTGCTTCCTAGGAGTAGGGTTGCCGTGGTACTTCACTGGCGTTGAGTAGATTGTTTAGGTCGATTAGTACTTATCGCGTATCTGCCATTCAATTCTGTATTAGTTTGACTTTAACTGGCTAAATTCTTGTTTTGAGACGTATTTGAACAAATTGGAAATGTGACGATTGGTGCTTGAGGAGCTGTTATTGGTGTAGCGTTTGATGATGGGGCGCTGCATTAGCAGCACCCCTCATCGTGTGTATTATTAGCAGAGGTTAGCTGCTACACAAGTTCCGCCAGTAGCCCATGTAATGCGGCCAGCGTTTAAAGTAGGAGTCAAAATGTACGTCTGCGTATTCAATGCAGAAGCTGTATCTAGTTCCCAAGTCATTGTGATTACGCCATCAGTGATAGATGAACCGTGAGTACCCGCTGCAGCAGTTACAGCAGCTGGAAGGCCAAGAGCACCGCTGTCAACTGTAGTAAGAGCAGTCAATCCAGCAGTTTGAACTTCTACTTCAATTGCAGTTTTTAGTGGAGTAGCCGCTAAAACCAACTCAGAGAAAGTAGCTCGGTTCGTGTAGTTTTGGTAAGCAGGAAGTGCGACTGCCGCCAAAATACCGATAATTGCCACTACGATCATTAATTCGATTAATGTAAAGCCGTCTTGCTTCTTGATTGCTTGCTTAGTCATGGTGTTTCTCCAAAGTTGGTGCGTGAGTTAAAATTTTCGCCGCACTGTTAGTTAGGCGGATGATTAATAGTAACCAACTATCGTGCCAAGTTTGCTAAATTTTTCATAACCAATTGATTTGTATAGATTAAATACTATCTTTGGCAATATTGTTCGGTTAAGGCGGGATTCAGGTGTCGGTGAATAAAATGCAGTTACTGACAAAAATTGTCATAAATAGCCTCTAAGTGCTTATTTTGCACGGTTCTATCTGGCACTAACTGTTGCAGTTTTTTAGTGGCTCTGTAGACGGACACATGGTTTCATTAAGGATTGATTAATCTAAGGGTTAGCATAGTAGGGCCGTCTTGAAGTAAAGAAAACATTGACAGCATGTGCCTTGATCTAAGGATTTGGGTAGTTTATGTTGAGGCGGCTTTTTCGGGGGTAGTGCAAAACACATCCCCATTGATTGAACTAACGTAAAACCGCGCATTACGCGGAGGGAAGCAAATGAAAACCAAGCTAAAATTAAGTACTTATTTGGCTGTTGCGGGATTAAGTATCGCCGCAAGCATGGCAAGCGCGCAGGAAAAAACGCTTAACGATGGAGTTTACACCGCCGCTCAGGTCGAAACAGGCAAACTGGTTTATGATGCCTCCTGTAAAAACTGCCACAACATGCGTTTTTATAGAGATACGTTAAAGTCGTGGGATGGTCAGCCACTGCTGTACCTGTGGGAAACCATCATGGGCACAATGCCTGCAGACAATCCGGGATCGCTAATGCTTGATGAATATACGGACGCAATGGCCTATATTCTGTCGGAGAATAAGTTCCCAGCTGGGGACACTAAGCTTGATCCCGACAACGGCATGGATGCGATTAAAATCGTCGCACCTTAGAAAAGATTTGTGAAATCGTAAAAAAGCCGAGCAATGCTCGGCTTTTTTGTGTTTCTAAAACGCTATTTTCTGACTCTGTTCAATTAGTGTCTGGGGCACTAAATTCTTCACAGTCTCGCTTTGTCTTGGTTATTTCAGCGCGGTCGCGGGTGTTTATCTGCAAGTCGTATTTATCGGCTATTACTTCCCACAACCCGACGTACTCGCATTGAAACTCCTCCCGTGGCAGATATCTATCTGGTCCTCGACCAGACTTGCGTCGTATTTCTCGCTTTTCAACTAGCATGATATTCAAAGGATCATTGGCAAACTGAAGTTTTTTGTCAGGGGGCCAACGATCACCGCCATGGGTGTGAGCGTACATCAGCGGTATTACGTGATCGATATCAACTTGCACAGCCACTTTGAACGTCTTGCCCGTATACTCGTCAAACCATTCGCCAGTGCGCACAACGCAATTACGAGGGTTTGTGAATTTAACCTCAGCACGGCTTGTGAGCACTAGCATTTCTTGTCGAGTCGACTGGCAGTCTTCGTCATAGTCTTGTTCGAATGACCAGTCTTCATCGCGGAAAAACTTTTCCCGTTGCCGATGGTCCATCAGCAGGCTATCGCGGCCAATGCGCGTGAAAGTATCCGGCATTTCACAATTTGGCATATGGCAGTGATATGACTGACCGAAATAGTGACCACCATTAATATCCACTGTACCGGCATGGGAGAAGCCGAGTTGAGAAGCAAGCAGGGCTAATAAGCAACCGAATAGAGTGCTTGGGTATTTCAATTTCATCTCCTTTTCATTGGGTGCTTAACGGAAAGAAACATACAACGACACTATGCCACTAAGTCTTATGATCAAACAACATGGAAAAATCGATAGCTCGGCAGTGCTTAGTCAAGGCGCCGATAGAAACGAAGTCCACTCCCGTTTCAGCGATTTCGATGAGAGTATTTTTATCGACACTACCCGATGCTTCTAGCTTGGTGCTGCCGTTATTGATGGCCACTGCCGCGCGGGTTTGATCCAAGGAAAAATTGTCTAGCATAACAATGTCTGCCTTCGCATCGATTGCAATCCGCAATTCCTCAAGGTTCTGCACTTCGATTTCTACCGTCTTGTCCGGGCTGTTTTGCCTTGCTGCAGTGATGGCGGCGGCGATCCCGCCACAGGCGCTTATGTGATTTTCTTTGATTAGAAAGGCATCCCACAAGCCCAAGCGATGATTGGTGCCCCCTCCGACTTTCACGGCGTATTTTTGGGCCATTCTCAACCCTGGCAAAGTTTTGCGAGTATCAAGAACAACGCATTTGGTGTGCGAAATTAGCGCAACAAGCTCCTGCGTTTTAGTGGCTGTTGCTGATAGGGTTTGCAGAAAGTTAAGCATTGTTCTCTCGGCGGTTAGCAGAGCTCTTGCAGATCCTGTCAATGTTGCAATACATTGATTTTCAGTCATTTGCTCCCCGTCAGAAATATGCCATTCAATTGAGGCTTGGGGCTCCACCTGCGCTAACGCTTGCACTGCCCAAGGCTGGCCGCATAGCATGGCTTGTTCTCTACAGTATATTTTGGCCTGTGCATCTTTTGTGCTGGCTATAAGATTGGCGGTGATGTCACCTGTGCCAATGTCTTCCGCTAGTGCGAAGGCGACAGTCCTTTCTACATCCAAAGCGGATGGTGGAGCGATTGAGTTCATGCTAATCACTTTGTAATTGTTTAAGAGTAAGTACATCACCACGCTGGGTGAATTCAACCTGTTTGAGAAAGCTCATACCTAATAGAATAGTGTTTCCTGGCATACTCGGCGTAATGCTCGCTGCTACATCGTTGAGCACTATATTGCCCAACACCAACTGATCGATGGTTGCACCAAACACTCTGACATCGCCATTGGCCGTGCTCGCTATGCCACTGTATTGGGGTTGCAAATTAGCAGCTCGAGCAACTGGCTCCGGGATTGCAACATCAGTAGCGCCGGTATCCAGCAAAAAAGTCGCGTCGATACCATTTATAGTGCCATTTGCAACATAGTGACCTTGGCGGTTTTGCTTTAGCTGCACGGATCTATTGCCCTGGGCGTCCAACTCTTGCTGGGGGGTTTGGTTTGGGTTTTGTTGTCTACCGAGCTCGCCGTCAAAAAACAGAGTTAGCGCGCCAAGCCCCAATACAAAGCAGAAGGCCAACATGCCTTGACCGAGTCGCTTTCCCGGGGAGGTATCAGATGAATGAGACATGGCAGAATTATCCCTCAATGCCCGGTGAATAGCCAACCATAGGGGTCTCTAGGCTTTTCGCAATTATGCCAGTCTGTGATGACGTTCACCTTGCTCAACACCTATTCTTGCTATAAAGGACATCACATAATCCAGTTAATACACTTACTAGCTGTCTAAGGTGGGTCAAGTGAGCCAAGCAACTTTTAAGTCTTCCCAGTTAACACTTCGCGCAATACGCGGAGATAAAGTTCGGTGGTCTCTGCGGCAGAGGCTGCGCAAGCAGTTGCAACAATTATTGCTGGATTTTTTCGACGAAGTGGATGACTACTTTTTTTCGAGCGCTCGGGGCCAAGCAGATTCGGATAGTGTTTTTTTTAAATCCATGCGCGAGTTGCGTACCAAGCAAAGCCTTTTTGAGGAGCATTTTCTTGCCGAAGTCCTCGCCCTTATCAAGAATTCTCAAGCTCCAGAAAATCAGAATGTCGCGGGTCTAGAAGTTAGCAAGTCAACCTTGACTACTGCAGCGGAGCGAATTGAGATTGATCTGGCCGTGCGCGCCATGCAAAGGAAAGCTGAGAAAAGTTATGGACACTTTTATCTACAGCTAGATGGGCTAAACAACAAGCAGAAGGAGAAGGGGCGGCTACCTATCATAAAAAGTCGAATTCTAGTGCAGTCAGTACTATGTGGTTTTCAAAAAGCACAGCACTGCTTGACGCTTCCACTAGAAGCTAGGTTGGTGTTTGCAAAGCTATTCGAGAAATCCTTTCTTCTGGCAATGGCTAAAATTTTCACGGATATTTTAAGTATTGCAACTCATGAAGATAATCCGGAGTTTGTTAATAGGCTCTATTCTTCATCGTCAGTATTTAATGCGCAAAACAAGCAGAAAACTGAAAACTCTGCTGTTTTAGAGAGCCATCGATCAGAGTTGGCAGCTAGGGGCGCAGCGTCAGCCAGTGCAGTTGAAAAGGCTGTTACCTCGTTTGTTTCAGAATTGTGCGACTCTCATAAAATGCCTCTGTTTGTGGAAAAGATGATTAGAACTCAATGGCGTTCAGTCATGTTTTTGATCGGCCTTAATGGAGGCTGTGATAGCGTCGAGTGGAGTGAGTCAAAATACAGCGTTTTAATGCTCGCCGCGGCATCCGCTGACGGGTCTAAAATTGGCATCACTGAGAAGTCATTGATTATCGATCAAATTGTAGCCGGTTTTAAGCTAATGCAAATTGATATCGCCGAGCAGGAAACATTCTTGCAAGAACTAAAACAGCTGTTTGGTTTTTCATTAGTCGAAACCGGTTCAGCTAAAACTGAGCTTGTTTCTAGAGCAGGTGCAGCATCACAAGCAGATATGAAAACTAATTCTCGGGTTCAAGAGGCATCTATTAGCCCCGCGGGCAAGCACATGCTAGATAAAGAGGATCTAGATGAGTTAGCAGACCTCCTTGGAGGGTCACAGAAACCTCAGCAGGAGGTAAATTCGGAATCAGACCTGCAAGAATATCTACTTGAAGTTGATCAGTTAGTAGGAGATCAGCATGCCCAATACAAAGCGGGCAATATTTTTAAAGACTGCGTAATTACTCGTAACGCATCAGACTTCTTTGAAATTCATCTCGATGACGAGCTAACCGGAATTAAGCGAAGTCGCTTAGGTCTGGCTATGGCTATAAAGCAAGGAGATGTAAGGTTGAACCAACTGCGCATTACCCGCTCTATTTCTTCGGTAACTGTGCTAGATCGCCACATTCACTAATTCTTCTGCCTTAACCTCAGTTCTATTTTCGGCTTATGGCGGTTTTGCCGACTAATAGTCTACTTCGCCGATTAATGGTACAGTTTGACGATCTTTCTCGAAATCGCGAATTTACCATTTTAATGCCAAGTGCAATAACCATCGCTAAGGGCATGGCAAGCGGAGCCCGCTATTTGCCATCACCAAATTGTAGTGACAGGCCCAATGATGTTGCTATCGACACGCTTATCATTCACAACATAAGCCTTCCTCCCGGGCAATTTGCCACGGGCTATATCGATCAGCTTTTTTGTAATTCGCTAGACTGCAGCGCCCATGAATATTTTGAGCAACTTAAAGATACCAGAGTGTCTGCTCACCTACTAATTGAGCGCACTGGAGCCATGGTGCAGTATGTACCTTTTCACAAGAAAGCTTGGCATGCCGGTGTTTCCGAATTCGATGGCAGGCAGGCTTGTAATGATTTCTCTATTGGAGTGGAGTTAGAGGGGACAGACGATGAGCCATTTATGCCAATTCAGTATGAACAGCTGATCAGCTTGACGAAAGCATTGATGCAAACTTACCAGCAAATAACCCGCGATCGAATCGTGGGGCACAGCGACGTAGCGCCGGGCCGAAAAACAGATCCAGGGCCATGCTTTGACTGGCATTATTATCGCAGCAGCTTGGGATAAACATGGCCTAATTCTTATAAAGGTAAAAATAGAAATGAATTTTTTGGTGGTTTTGGTTTGCCTCACAGCAAATTATTTATGGTTAAAAGACTTTGATCGGTTTGACGATGCTTGGTTTTTTAAATTTCGTTGTAAGGTAGAAAATCGAGATCAGTCTAACGAGAGCTCGGCGACCCCTTGGTTTTTCAATTTACTGATCATCTATCTTTTCCCCCTTAGCGTCCTCGTTGCGGCTCTATTGTTAGTTGCGGACTTAGCGTTTGGCATTTTAACCCTAATTCTGCACTGCGCTGTGCTTTTGGCCGCGCTTGATCGAACTCAACCTGGAAAGTTGACGCGGGAATTCACTGAAGTCTGGTTGAAAGAGGGGTTGGTATCAGCCAGAAAATACATCGGAAGTGAATTTGAATCAGAGGATATTGATGCCATAAAAGACAATGCTAGCCTGGCTCGCCACTTCAGTAAGGTGATGATTCATCGAAGTTTTGAGCGGATGTTTGTGATGTTTTTTTGGTATATGTTGGCAGGCCCAGTTGCTGTTGCTTTTAGTTATATTAGTTATCAGCTCAAAGACAGTCATGGCGAGAATCAAGCAGAACCCTTGGTCAAAACAGTTGATGTTTTCATTTGGGTGCTGGAATGGGCGCCAATGCGTTTGCTAGCCCTAACCTTTTCTTTGGCAGGAAATTTCGTGCATTGCTTTGAAACAGTAAAACAGTCGTTTTGGGACGTATCCCTTGATGTGAATAATGCCGAACTGCTCTACAACTACTCCCAATGCGCCCTGATCGGAATGGCGGATAGCTTGGACTTAGAAAATTCAGACGCTCCAGAAGAGGAGTCGCCCATCGCCAAAGAAGTGTTCAAACTAAAAGCCTTGCAGGCGCTGCTTGAGCGGTCACAAGCTATTTGGCTCGTCACGTTGGGTTTGATCACAATTTTTGCACTTTAGGTGGGCTGCATGGGGCGGGGGACAGAATTTTTAAATATTGTGTGTAGTTTTGCTCTGTCTTAGTGCCTTAGACCTAAGAGACGGCTACTTGTGCGCGTCCTTAAAAAGGTGCTAATTTATTGAAATATAGCGATTTAAGTGAGTAGGTTGGTAATCTTTATAAGGACAACGACCGTGTAGTTTTGCTACAAGATGCTAGGGCTTGAGATAGTAAAAAGCGCATTATTGGATTAATATATCGCCCGCTTTGTAATTAATCTACATTTACAAGGACTCAACCAGTGATCCTGGAATAATGGGAAGCAAACTATGGCAATGCAAAACGACGGAAATCCTGAAGAAACTCGAGAATGGCTTGATGCGCTAAACTCTGTTATTCAAAACGAAGGAGTTGATAGGGCCCACTATCTAATCAGCCAACTCAACGATGTGGCAATCAGGACTGGTCGCTATTCTCCGATAACCACGGTAACCACCCCTTACAGCAACACAATATCCCCGCTCAATGAAGAACGCATGCCTGGCGATATGTTCATGGAGCGACAAATACGCGGCATAATTCGCTGGAATGCGCTTGCTATGGTAATGCGAGCGAATCAGCGTAACGCCAGTATTGGCGGTCATATTTCCACTTTTGCATCTTCTGCCACGCTTTACGATGTTGGCTTTAACTACTTCTTCAAAGGCCCTAGTGAGAAAAATGAGGGGGACTTGATTTATTATCAGGGCCACTCGTCTCCGGGCATTTATGCACGTTCATACCTAGAAGGCCGCATAAGCGAAGAGCAGTTGGACAATTTTAGGCAGGAAGTGCACGGTAATGGGTTATCTTCGTATCCTCACCCTTGGCTAATGCCTGATTACTGGCAATTTCCGACCGTATCGATGGGGTTGGGACCTATTCAGGCTATTTATCAAGCCCATGTAATGAAATATTTAAGCAGCCGCGGACTACTTGATAATGATGGCCGTAAGGTGTGGGCATTTTTAGGTGATGGCGAAACAGACGAGCCTGAATCTCTTGGTGCTATTTCTAAAGCCGGCCGCGAAGGATTGGACAATTTAATTTTCGTCATTAATTGCAACTTGCAAAGACTTGATGGACCAGTGCGAGGCAACGGTAAAATCATTCAAGAGTTAGAGGGTGTTTTTCGCGGTGCTGATTGGAACGTTATTAAAGTGGTCTGGGGTCGTCACTGGGATCCGCTGTTTCAAGCTGATACTGAAGGCCTGTTGCAGGATCGTATGGACGAGGTTGTGGATGGTGAATTCCAGAACTATGCTTCTCGAGGAGGAGCGTACACGAGAGAACATTTCTTTGGTAAGCACCCTAAGCTGCTGAAGATGGTAGAGCACTTGTCAGACGCCGATATTATGGCGCTCAATCGCGGTGGACACGATCCGTATAAAGTTTATGCGGCCTATGCTCAAGCTGTTAAGTCCAACGGTAAGCCTACTGTTATTTTAGCAAAAACAATTAAGGGCTATGCCTTTGGCGGTGGTGCTGAAGCGCAAAACTCTACCCACTCAGTTAAGAAACTTGATATTGAGGGCTTGAAGAAGTTCCGCGACCGTTTTGGCATTCCGATTAAGGACAAAGATCTGGAAGATGTGCCTTACTACAAGCCTTCAGAAGATAGCCTTGAATATAAATACATGCAGTCAATCAGGGCTAAACTGGGCGGGCCATTACCTCAGCGGAGGGCAACTTCCTATGCTCTCAAGGCCCCGGCAATGTCTGCCTTTGAAAGCCAGCTAAAGAGTAGTGGTGACAGAGAAGTGTCTACCACTATGGCCTTTGTGCGAGTGCTTGCAAGTCTCTGTAAGGACAAAGCTATAGGTGAAAGAATAGTGCCAATAGTACCAGATGAAGCTCGAACATTTGGTATGGAGGGTATGTTTAGGCAGTTAGGAATTTATTCCTCCACGGGTCAACTTTACGATCCTTCTGACTCTAATCAGGTCATGTACTATAAAGAAGACAAGAAAGGTCAAATGTTGGAAGAGGGTATTACTGAATCTGGCGCTTTCTCCGCCTGGATTGCTGCAGCGACCTCTTACAGTGTCAATAATTATCCACTTATCCCATTTTATATTTACTACTCAATGTTTGGTTTTCAGCGGATTGGTGATTTAGCTTGGGCCGCTGGTGACTCGCAAGCAAGAGGGTTTTTAATTGGTGCGACTGCCGGTAGAACGACTCTCAACGGAGAAGGTTTGCAGCACCAAGATGGTCATAGTCACATACTAGCCTCGACCATCCCAAATTGTGTGAGCTACGATCCAACTTACGCTTACGAGCTTGCGGTGATAGTGCAGGACGGTATGAAGAGGATGTATGAGGATATGGAATCTGTGTTCTATTACATCACTACGATGAATGAAAATTATACGCAACCAGAAATGCCGAAGGATTGTGAGGAAGGTATCCTTAAAGGCATTTATTTGTTGGAAGACAGTTCGGCTAAAGAATACAAAGTCGCTAAGTCAGCAAGCAAAGATCTTACTCTTCGCCTGCTGGGTAGCGGGACAATTCTAAGGGAGGTACGTAAAGCCGCAGCGATAATCCGACAGGAGTATTCGGTGAATGTCGATGTGTGGAGCGTCACTAGCTTCAATGAGCTGAGACGTGATGCATTAGCGGTGCAGCGCGAGAATATGCTGAACCCTACTAAGAAGCCTAAACTTGCTTATGTCACCGAAAAGTTGTCGAGCAAAGAAGGGCCCGTTGTGGCCACCACTGACTACATGAAAGCTCATTCGGACCAGATTCGCGAATTTGTTCCAGCGCCTTATCGTGTTATGGGTACCGATGGATTTGGTCGCAGTGATACGCGAGAAAACCTGCGTCACTTTTTCGAAGTAGATGCTAAATTCGTTGTATTGGCAGCGCTAACAGAGCTGAAAGAGCTCGGTATAGTAACGGCGAAACAGATTACAGACCATATGAAGAAAACGGGGATAGAGTCTAGTAAGGCTAATCCTCTAGACCAATAATTTAATTAATCTAATTACACTTAGAGGCGTGCGCCATTGGCTATTGAAAAAATAACAGTTCCCGATCTTGGTGATGCGAGTGAAGTTGAAGTTATCGAACTTCTTGTCTCTGTCGGCGACTCTGTAGAAGAGAATGATTCTTTACTCGTGCTTGAAAGCGATAAAGCGGCAATGGAGATTCCGGCACCTATGGCGGGTGTTGTGACGTCTATAGCCGTTAATTTGGGCGACCAGGTCTCTACTGGCTCTGAAATGCTGAGTTTGGAAATCGCAGGTGATAGCGCGAAATCAGAAGAAGAACCTGCGAAGACCGAGGACAGATCAAAAGACGATCATGCCAAAGACAAAGCAGCATTGGAGCCTGAAAAATCAGAGTCCACTGAGCAAAATCAGGGTGAAGCCGAAAAAAAATCTATCGTCGAAAAGGTGCCAGATTTAGGTACGGATGATGAGGTGGAAGTCATTGAGATTCATTATGCAGTGGGTGACTCTATTGCCGTTGATGATTCCCTTATCACGCTTGAATCCGATAAAGCAGCGATGGACGTGCCAGCAACCGTTGCCGGCACGGTTGAAGAACTGCTCATCAAGGTGGGTGACAAAGTTAAGACTGGTGACTCCATTGCAAGACTGTCTACCACAGGTAGTAGCGGCAAAGCTGATTCAGCGAAGCAAGAGACAAGTTCAGCAGCAACCGAAGACAAAACCGAGACTAGTGAGAAACCAGTAGAGCCTAAGGCCGATAGTAAACCAGCTGCAACACAGGCGCCGGCAGAGCCTGCCAAGCCTGCGAGTTCCTCGGGCAAAGTGCATGCAGGGCCTGCGGTGAGAAAGATGGCTCGGGAGTTAGGCGTTGATTTGTCCTCGGTTACAGGCACTGGCGCGAAGGGCCGCATTATCAAAGAGGATGTACACAGCTATGTGAAGTCTCGCCTTAACACAACCAGCGTGTCATCGGGTGGCTTTGCTGCAATTCCAGACATTGATTTTAGCCAGTTTGGTGAGATCGAACAGGTTCAACGGACCAAGCTTGAAAAACTTACCGCTGCAAATATGCATCGAAATTGGAATGCAGTACCTCATGTGGCACAGTTTAACGAGGCAGATGTAACGGATTTAGAGAGTTTCAGAGAGAGCTTGAAAGCCGAGGCTGAGAAAAAGGGCGTTAAGATGACATTCTTGCCCTTCTTGCTAAAAGCGTGTGCGAAGGCCCTCGCTGAATATCCGCAATTCAATGTGTCACTACATTCATCGGGCGAGTATGTCATTCAGAAAAAATACATTCATATTGGCGTGGCTGTAGCGACTGAAGCAGGTTTATTGGTTCCAGTGATCAGAGATGTTGATAAAAAATCGCTGTGGGAACTGGCCGCCGAAGTTATAGAGTTGTCGGATAAAGCCAAGAAACGAAAGCTGAGCCCGCAAGAAATGCAGGGAGGATGTTTTTCGATATCAAGCCTTGGTGCCATTGGGGGAACAGGGTTCATTCCTATCGTAAATCCGCCTGAAGTGGCGATTCTAGGCGTTTCGAAAACAGAGATTAAACCGGTATATATTGACGGCGAGTTTAAGCCTCGCAAGATGCTACCGTTTACTCTGTCGTATGATCACAAGGCGGTAAATGGTGTAGACGGCGGTATGTTTGCAACTTATCTGGCCAAAGTGTTGGGAGATATTCGTCACTTGGTTCTGTGATAAAACAGCCATAGTTTTCATAGCTAAGAGGCGCTAGGTGCTAAGCGAGATTATGAATTGAGTGCCCACGTTTACCGTGCTACGAAGTTCTATCTCGCCTTGCAATAGTGATTTCACTATTCTAAACACTGTGGATAAGCCTAGGCCATGTCCACCACTTTTTTGTCGAGTACTAAAGTAAGGGTCGAATGCTTTCCGCATCACGGCCTCATTCATGCCGCAGCCATTGTCACTGATTATGATTTGAACGGCACCCTGCACTGATTTAGTCTCAATTGTGATCTTCCCCGTATATTCCTCGCTGGGCTGTTCAACGGCACTTCGAGCCGAAATCGCTTGTTCGGCATTGCGAAACAGATTGACAAAAACTTGTTGTAATTCCATCGGTAGGACTCGAACAGCCGGCAAGGATTTGTCGAGTAGAGTTTCGATAACGATATTATTGAACTGTTGCTCGTTATTGAGTTCGTAATCTTTTTTTACGAACTTGATGGCTTGCTCTAATAACAGATTGATGTCGCAGGGTTCTTTTGAATGGACTTCCGAAGTGCTAAATTTAAGCATATTGCTGACTATGTTGCTCGCTCGCAGGGCGCCTTCTTCAATCGATTCAAGAAAAAACTTTATTTCTCTTTGCTCTAAGTAATTGTTAATTTTACTGAGGTCCACATTAAGGCTGCTTGCTATTTCTTGGTTAGCAGGGCGATCGAGTTCCAGCCGTCGATTGATATTTTGCACGCCATTAATAATCGCGCTGAGTGGATTATTTACTTCATGAGCAATTCCCGCTGCGAGACCATCCATAGATTGCATTTTTTCAGTCTGCAGTACTCGTTGTTCCAGTAGTTCTCTTTGTGTCACATCATCGATTTGAATGACTATAACGTCTTCGATAGCTGCCAAGGGATAGCAGGTCACTTTGTAGTAGCTGTTCAGCTCACCACTTGAATACTCAACTTTTTCTAAGGTAAGAGTGCCTGTCTGAGAAAAACAAGCTGAGATTTCGGCAGCGTGCTGCTCCAACATGGGGAATGACTTGAAGACTGATGTGTTTAGTACGATGCCGTCAGGGTTTTCGCAAATGGTCAGGGCATTCTTGTTGATTTGTTTAATGAGTAGCGCTTTATCCACGGTGATCAATGCAGAAGGCATCGATTCTATGATGCTACTAAAAAACTCTTGAATGTTCATAGTGCTGCCTACGGGTTGGCTGGAAAGCCGGTTTATGCTGACCACCGCGGGTCAATTCAGATAGTACAAGTTATTAGTATAAGAGATATTTCCAGATGGAGCGCAATTTTCTCACATCAAAGGCCACGCTATGAATACTAAGAGTGATAGGCGAGTGGGGTTTAAAAGACTTTTAGCTTCGGTAGATGGCAGTGGTACACTTGCGTAATCGACAGCAAAATGTCACATAAGTCCAATTAGGAGTGTAATAGACTATGCCTTCCTTTGATATTGTCTCAGAAGTAGACATGCATGAAGTGAACAACGCAATAGACCAGGCAAACAGAGAGGTAGGGACACGCTTTGACTTTAAAGGCGTCGATGCCAAGTTTAGCCTGACCGATAAGTCGGAAATTGAAGTTTCAGCCCAGTCAGATTTTCAAATAAGGCAAATGTTGGAAATCTTACGTGGAAAAATGGTTAAGCGAGAAATTGACGGCAAGAGCATTCTTGAAGGAGAAGTCACAGTCACAGGCCAGCGGGCGACTATGATCGTAAAAATACAACAAGGCATCGAGTCAGACTTAGCAAGAAAGATTGTTAAGATGATCAAGGAAACCAAGATTAAAGTGCAGACAGCGATTCAGGGCGACAAATTGAGAGTCACGGGCAAGAAACGAGATGAGTTGCAGGGCGTCATCGCAATGCTGCGAGAAGCGAACTTAGAAGTACCATTGCAATACAATAACTTTCGGGACTAACACTATACTATTTTCAATCATACCTAGCTTGGCACGCCGATGAACGCGCTGCCGAAAGCACAAAACTCCTTTTCTGAGACGATTAAGTCGCTAAAAGATTCTCGTTTTCTGGCAATACTTTTGCTTGGATTTTGCAGCGGGTTTCCTTGGGTATTACACGGGTCGGTACTCACACTGTGGATGCAGGAGTCTGGGCTGTCTCGTTCCATGATTGGCTATGTGGGGGCCATTGCTTCTGTCTACGCGCTTAACTGGGTTTGGGCGCCTTTAGTTGATCGATTTCCAATCCCAATTCTCTGCCGGCACCTAGGGCATCGGCGATCATGGATCATTCTATCGCAATTGCTGTTACTCTGCTTGGTGTTGGGGTTAAGTCTGAGTAATCCACAATCGAATTTGGGTTTGGTAAGTGTTATTGCATTTGGCATTGCGCTGGTTTCTGCAACCCAAGATATCAGTATAGATTCCTATCGAATAACTATCTTTGAGCAACATGAGATGGACCTCAAAATGCCTTATGCGGCAGCTTTTAGTACCACGGGATGGTTTGCGGGTTACGGTTTTATAGGCGGTGCCTTAGCGCTTGCTCTTGGCGGCGAAACCATAGGCTTGTCTTGGTCTGATGTTTATCGATGTATAGCGCTAATGTATGTGGTCATCACTGGCTTGGTTTTATTAACCCCAAAACCACTCGAAGAAAACAAAAGTGAAGTTTCAGAAAGGACAAATAGCGAAGTGCTGCAGCAGCCAGTTGCGCAACCGTTTTTATACAAAACCTTGGTCGAGCCTTTTGTTGAGTTTTTCACTCGTTGTGGTTTCAAACTAGCCTTTGCCATATTAGCTTTCTTAGTGGTGTTTCGGCTAGGGGAGGCCATGCTGGGGAGAATGTCGTTAGTATTCTATGTGGAAATTGGCTTTACCACAGACCAAATTAGCGTTTATCAGAAATTCTTTGGAGGCTTGGTTACTGCTGGGTTCTCTCTCGTTGGTGCGGTGATCAATACTCGTTTTGGTGTGATCAAAGGGCTTTTCGCTGCGGGTGTAGCAATGGCAAGCGCTAATCTTTTATTTGCCCTGCTGGCGCTTGTGGGGCCTAGTGTTCCTCTTTTTGTAATAGCCCTTGTAGTGGATAATTTTTTCCAAGCCTTTGCCACGGTGGCGTCAATTTCATTTATTTCATACTTCACCAGTCGGACCTACACAGGTACCCAGTATGCAATGATGTCGTCTATATCTAATTTCGGGCGGACCACTTTAGCGGCGGGAAGCGGTGCAATAGTGGATTTTCTTGATGGGGAATGGGCTATTTTCTTTGTGTTGACCACGATCTTGGTAATACCAGGGCTGTGCTTGCTGATTTGGGTTGGTAAGTTACTTAAGACTTATACGGGCAGCGATGGCAACTATTCATCGCTATGAAACCAGCCATAGCGCTTGAGAGAAATTCTACCATTAATAAATACTACACCTTCAGACTCTAAGAGGTTTTTCTGTCTAAGAAATTGCGACGAGCCTGCCGGGAAAGAAAGTTTTCCAGCGGCATTGGTAACTCTGAACCAAGGTAGCTTAGTGTCTGCCGGTAAGTTTTTTAAAGTGGTTCCCACAAAGCGTGCGTAGCCCGGTAAATGTGCCAGCTTAGCCACTTGGCTATAGCTCGCGACCTTGCCAGCAGGAATCTGACTCACGACGAGCCATATCTTTTCTCTGTTGTTCACTTTGAATGACCTGTTTTGCCCCAATCTCTGACTAATATGTGTATGCGTGTTACATTATTGTCTATTAAAAAGGAGACATTGTGCGCTTTTTGTTCGTTTTTTTTATCATCATTCCCCTAGTTGAGATGTCGTTATTGTTCGCGGTTAGTGATCAAATTGGGGGTCTCGCGACACTGTCATTAGTAGTATTGACCGCTGTGATTGGCGTGCAAATTCTCAAACAACAGGGTCTAGCAACGCTTTCAAGAGCAAATCAGAGACTGGCTGCAGGTGAGGTGCCGGCTCAAGAAATTCTCGAAGGCATGATGCTCGCGGCCGCTGGCGCTTTGCTTTTAACCCCGGGGTTCCTAACTGATTCCATAGGCTTCTGCCTGTTGGTAGGCAATATAAGGAAGTTACTGGCACGAAAGCTAATATCCTCAGGGCTCACAGCTAAGATGTCCTCCCAAGGCTCTGCCGGCTTCACTGTGTTCACCAGCGGTGAGTTCCACTCTTCGGGTGCTGGCAGAGAAAACTCAGGACATGAAGTGGTCGAAGGGGAATACTCCAAGGAGGGTCCGGCCCTAGAGGAGCAAAAAGGGGATCAAAACCCTTCTTGAGACGCCCCCAGTCGCTTCGAAAAAATCTATTAAAAACAGAGAGATAGAAATTCTCTCAAAAATAAGTAAAAAAAAGCCTCGCTCTACCCAGTTTCATCATTGAAATCTCGCGGAATATCCCCATTTAGCACCTCAACAATTAACTTGCTTGAGTCAGCGCTATCTGACTAAAGCTGCAGATTGGTAATTAGATGATTGTCGCGTTAGCCCTTAGGCTAATGAGGCTTCTTTTGTTTCAGTTCTGTTAATCAAAAATGTTTGAACTAGGAGTGTTAGAGAATGAATATCCGGCCTTTGCAAGATCGCGTCGTAGTAAAACGCACGGAAGAAGAAAAAACTAGCGCAGGTGGCATTGTGCTACCAGGGTCCGCCTCAGAAAAACCCGCACAAGGCAAGGTGGTGGCAGTGGGTCCAGGTAAACGTCAAGAAGACGGCAAATACCAGCCAGTTGATTTGAAAGTTGGCGACGTAGTGGTGTTTGGTAAGTACTCCAGCAATACCGTAAAAATTGGTGATGACGAGCTGTTGATATTGAGTGAAAACGAAATATTCGGTGTTATCGAATCCTAAGCTTTGTCAGTTTTTGTGATCGCACAATAAATTGAAACCACTAATCAATTAGAAAGATAAGGAATTATTCAACATGGCTAAAGAAGTAAAATTCGGCGATTCCGCGCGCAAAAAACTATTAGCAGGCGTAAACGTGCTTGCTGATGCGGTAAAAGTAACGTTGGGCCCTAAAGGCCGAAACGTGGTTCTGGACAAGTCCTTTGGAGCACCTACTGTTACTAAAGATGGCGTGTCAGTAGCCAAAGAAATTGAACTGGCTGATAAATTTGAAAACATGGGCGCTCAGATGGTTAAGGAAGTTGCTTCACAGACTTCTGATGTCGCTGGCGATGGCACAACCACTGCCACTGTATTGGCGCAGGCTATCCTAAACGAAGGTCTTAAATCTGTCGCTGCTGGTATGAACCCAATGGATCTTAAGCGCGGCGTTGATAAAGCTGTCACTGCTTTGGTTCAAGAAGTAGGCAAGCTTTCAACTCCTTGTACAGATTCTAAGGCAATCGCTCAAGTTGGTACTATTTCTGCCAACTCTGATGAGCAAGTTGGTGCGATCATTGCCGAGGCCATGGACAAAGTCGGCAAAGAAGGCGTTATCACTGTCGAAGATGGTTCTGGTTTGGAGAATGAACTGGACGTAGTTGAAGGTATGCAGTTCGACCGCGGCTATTTATCAGCGTATTTCATCAACAATCAAGAGAGCATGTCGGTTGATCTAGAAAACCCACTGATTCTTTTGGTCGATAAGAAAGTATCTAACATCCGTGACATGCTGCCACTATTGGAAGGCGTGGCTAAATCAGGTCGTCCATTGTTGGTGATAGCTGAAGATGTTGAAGGCGAAGCCTTGGCAACGTTGGTGGTTAACAACATGCGTGGCATCGTGAAAGTTGCCGCTGTGAAGGCTCCTGGATTCGGAGATCGTCGTAAAGCAATGTTGGAAGACATTGCCACTCTCACTGGCGGTACAGTTATTTCAGAAGAAGTTGGCCTTAACCTCGAAGGTGCCACTATTGATGACCTAGGCTCAGCCAAGCGCGTTCAAATTTCTAAAGAAAACACCACCATCATTGATGGCTCTGGTGATGCTAAGAAGATTGAAGGCCGTGTTGCGCAAATTCGTGCCCAAATCGAAGATACCTCGTCAGATTATGACCGTGAAAAACTGCAAGAGCGCGTAGCCAAACTAGCTGGCGGCGTTGCGGTTATCAAAGTAGGTGCTGGCACCGAAATGGAAATGAAAGAGAAGAAGGCTCGCGTCGAAGACGCACTGCATTCTACTCGCGCAGCGGTAGAGGAAGGTGTTGTTCCTGGCGGTGGTGTGGCACTAGTAAGAGCACTGCAAGCAGTTAAGGGCCTCAAGGGCGATAACGAAGACCAGAACGTTGGTATTTCATTGCTTCTTAAAGCGGTTACTGCACCACTGCGTCAAATCGTTGCAAATGCGGGTGAAGAACCTTCAGTCGTGCTGGACAAGGTTATGGCTGGAAAAGGCAATTTCGGTTTTAACGCGGCTACAGGCGAGTACGGGGATATGATCGAGATGGGTATTCTTGATCCTGCCAAAGTAACTCGTACAGCAATCCAGGCCGCAGGTTCTATTGCCGGTCTTATGATTACGACTGAAGCGATGGTTGCCGAACTACCTGAAGAGAAGCCAGCTGGCGGTATGCCAGACATGGGCGGCATGGGTGGTATGGGCGGAATGGGCGGCATGATGTAGTCACTCCACCAAGGTCCTAAAAGACTAAAAAGGCCCGCAAGCTTATAGTTTGCGGGCCTTTTTTATGGCTCTCGTTTTTCAGTGCAGCAATGAAATCCTTCTCGCCTCAGCAATTGCCCCTAGTGCTGATCTGCTTAGCTCTTGCTAGTCACAGTCTTCGTTTCTCTAGAGCAGGGTGGGGCTGTTTGCTTATCGAAACTGCAAGTCACTTTCAAAGGTTAGAAAACTGCCGCTACTCGAAAATGACACTGCCCCTGCTATCGACAGCCGGCGACTCCTAAGAAATCTACGATTGAACCCACATTGACCAAGTTCCCGCCGGTAAATGGTCCCACCACATAAACTGAATTGTCGGCAGCTGACGTGCCAACTACGCTGCCAGTGTTGTATTGTCGAAAAACCCAGTCTCCTTCCAGTTTATTGAGTTCACCGCCGGGGGCGAGTAAGTCACTGAATTCTTTTTCCGCCCAATTCAATAAACATTCAGTGCGACTGATTTGGACTAATGCGTTGTTCTTCGGCGAGCTCACTTGGGTCGCTAATTCCAGTGCGCCCCATCGACCAAAGCGTGAATAGGAGCCTATATCCGAAAAGTGCATAAACAGACCACCACCCTGTTTGATCCAAGTATTTAAGTAGTTCTTATAAAGCTCGCCCATTCGAGGGTCGCGATTGGCCGTATCAAACAGCAAGTTTAGCGAGCCATTGTTTGCAGGCGCGCCGACCCCTACTAAATGCTGACCGCCCTCATAGGCAATCAGTTCTACACCTTGCGCCCTAGCCAATTCAGCATGAAAGGCTATTCTTGACGTAACAGTTGCCATGCCACTCTCTGAACCTGCTAGAACGCTTTCGTTGTTAAGCTCTGCAAAGAGATTACCTAATCCGCCATCACTTTCAGCGGTCCAACTTACTACAGTACTTTCGAAAACAGCTTGGCCAATGGCGTCGCCAATATAAGGCGCAATAGCCAATGCTTTTATGCCGTGATTGCGGCAAGGTGCTAATGTCGAAAACGGGCATTCAAGTGCTTGTTCAGCGATATAAGTGTTGGCAGCCTGACCGCCCATCACGCATTTTATTCGATCCGCCGAGTCACCAAATACCCCGCGCCAAATAATGCAAATTTCCGCAGTACGCTCACCAAAGCGATTCAGGCGTCGATCGAAATCAGACCCACTATTGGCTGAAAACTTACTAATGCCTTAATCGCCTATAAATTGGCCTTGAGAGAATTGGTCATTCCATATTTCATTGGAATATTCCACATAGATGTCTAGCTTTGGGTCTAAAGTGTTTCTAACTATTGTGGCGAACTCTGCCACATAGCCATCTGTAGCTCGGTGCGGCATGTTAAACCAAGGTTTGGTTGATAGTGTGTTGGCGAGCTTTGCGATTATTTCAGCAGGCACACCAGCAGAAGTTGTCCAAGTTGCAGCGCCGACTCGTGGCATGTCTTCAATGTTAATTTGGGCGCTGTTGTTAGTGTGCATCCAATCCATAAAACGCAACGTGCCAAAAGGCTTAAGTCTAGTGAGAAACGCTGGGTCAAAAATATTTTCATTGACGGAGGTTTCGTTGCCCGGTGCAAAGACTTGAATGTTACGAATGTAATTGCCCGTGTTGGCAGGATCAGTTTGTGACACGCAGATCTGTATGCCCGGCTCCATTGGCGTAACATCGATGACATCGCGCCCAGGAACCGACGCAGCGAAATTCTTTCGGCCTGCCAAGCTATAGTTCAGAATACCTTCACCATCGTATCGCACCACATAGGCTCCTGGTGGGTATGGGAACTTACCGTCTTCCGGGCCGCCAGCCACGGCACCCATAGAGAAGATTAAGGTACATGCCTGGGTGAAATTCGCGGCACCGCCCCCAATTGGATTAAGAGAACGGAGCCATCCATCGGCATCGAGATTTAGGCGTTCCGATTCCCCTGTGTCAAAAGTCGTTGCATTTTGTGTGTGCCACTCACGACTCATTCGGAAAAGGTTAAGAAAGGGGACTTGGGTAGAAAAATCGGTAACCCCATCGAGATTGGTGCCCAACTCGAAAGTTTGGGATCGCGCTGACGGCATGCTGAAAAAGACAGTGGTAATAATTATCGACAGGCACAGGCTAAGTAAGCGTGAATTAACACACATAAAAACTCCAGCAGAGCGAGGGCTATTTGGGTGAGGCTTCGGCTAGCCGGGTGTTCAGTCTGTTAAAAGAGAAGGATGACCCGGTTACTTATTTTCTAATACGAAAACTAAACAGTGTTGTGAGTGCCTAGTTTAAGAAACAAGCAAATAACCTATGGTCTGACTTGAGCCCAGGGAAATTGGGAATAGAAAATGTAGCGTTGAACAGGGAAATTGTCCAGTGACTTTGCTAAGGGTTTACTGGTCTAAGAAGGTTGAAATTACCCCCAATTTCGATGCGATTTGTTGTCTAATTTTTTCGAAAATCCCAGTGTTACGTGTCGAATACTTCGGTTTTCCTAGAGATTTCATCGCATCTTCCGCAGTGTTTGGCCACAGAATTTTTGTTAGATTGAAACCTCAAAAGTGGATGTAAATAAAGGAGTTAGGCAATGGGGTCTTTCAAAGAAAAGAGTGTTTCTATCAGCTTGCAGCGCGGCGCGATTCTGGCGTTCGCCCTCATGGCTGGATTTTATTTTAGCGCAGCTGCCACCGCGCAAGATTTCTATGTGTCTGGTTTCGCTGGGCTTAATAATCCGCAAAATTCAAACAACTCAGGTTTGCTAGGTTCTCCTCTAACCACCACTGCTGTGCCCGGGTTTGCTAGCATGCCCTTAGCAGCAGGTGCTCCGTTTTCTTGGAACACAGATTTTACCAACGGAGAAGTCTATTCGGTCGCATTCGGCTACAACTATGATCCCTTTCGCGTAGAACTAGCACTGCACCGAAGCTCGAACAATGTAGACAAGCAAACAGGGTTTACCCTTGGCAATATGGATATCAGCAGAGCCGACGTTGGTATTTTGAGTACTGGACTAAGTGGAACCTCGGTGGAAGGTTTTCTTTCGGGGGGCGGCCGCATGGAGTCAACCAGTGTTATGTTAAATGCTTACTATGATTTTGATTGGGAGGGGGATATAGACCCTTATATTGGTGTCGGCATAGGTAATGCTGAAGAGGAGGTGGTCTACTCTTCTCGTGATGGCAATGTGATTAATGGTCAAGAGAACGACTTCGCTTGGCAAGTTATTGCTGGCTTTCAATACCGCGTTGATAACTCTGTATCATTTTTTGGTCAATACCGATATTTCAACGCGAATGATCCTGATTTTAGAAATACGTTATTTCCCGGTGATGTAGGTATTGAAAATCGATTCCAAGCTATTGAGATTGGACTGAGATTTTCCTTCTAAATTATAACGAGCGGTATAATTAGAAAAACTTTCATGCATAAAAAAGCCGAGCAATGCTCGGCTTTTTTAGCAGGACTATGCGGTTAGATTAGCGTTTGCAAAGTCCCAATTGACCAAATTATCCAAGAATGACGCGAGAAAGTCGGGTCGACGATTCTGAAAATCTAAGTAATAAGCATGCTCCCAAACATCGGCGACTAAAATTGGTTTCATGCCATCCGTTAATGGTGTTGCGGCATTAGCGGTCTTAACAATTTTGAGCTTGTCTTTATCTAGTGCTAACCAAACCCAACCGCTACCGAACTGACCAACTCCACCAGCGACAAATTGAGCCTTAAACTCGTCATAACTCCCGAAATCTGCGGCGATCTTGTCGGCGATGGCACCAGTAGGCTTTCCACCACCGTTGGGGCTCAGACTATTCCAGAAAAATGTATGGTTATAGCATTGGCCTACATTATTGAATAACGGGCCACCTGCAGCGACAGTTGCCATTACTAGTTCTTCAAGACTATTGCCGGAAATACCAGCTTCAGCTAGCAATTCGTTGCCCTTTACAACATATGCGTTGTGGTGCTTGCCGTGATGAAAATCGAGCGTGTTAGCCGACATGTGTGGCTCAAGCGCGTTTTTTGCGAAGGGTAACTCAGGTAGTGTTAAAGTCATGATGTCCTCTTTTTTCTGTTGAGCAGCCCTATTGACTGCGGTTATTTCTTCAGGTGAACGTTCTGTGTCAGGATACGCTCGAAGAAAAGCTATGGATCCACCTAGGCCTGCCATTCTAACAGAGTTTTGATTGAAAAAAATGCAGGGAACGCGGCCTAGTATTAGTATTGAACGGTGCCTCAGTCCCAATCTTTGAGTTTGTGAACTTTTCGCGACAAATTGAAGTCAAAACAGTGCTATCAAGAGGGTTTTGATCGGCCAAGGGATGGCACAGCTTGCGAGTTTGAAGGATAATAGCCCTATGAAAAATTCTGAAGATGATTTAGGCAAGCTCCCCCCAATGGTTCCCGACCGTGATGATGTGGATACACACATCAGTAACCGCCGGGCTCAGGGCAATGACATTGTGCGCCCTAATTTTTACGGTGAAAAAGTAAAGGTAAGCACGTGGCCGGTGCGCATAATGCTGCTGTTACTGACACTTGCTGCAGGCGGTGGAGCTTATGCCGGCTACTATTTTTATGGGGAGTACAAGACAGAGCTGCGCCGCGCAGAACTGAGAATTAGTGATCTTGAGCTGCGCCTTGCCATGGCGGGGCAATCCGCAGAAGAAACGGATAATACGCTGATGGAAAACATCAACAAAACCATTGAGCAGTACGATTTGCTGTGGGCAAACTGGCGCAATAGCAATAAGCAGTTTTCCGATCTGCAATCTGAGATAGCTAGGCTTAAGCTGGTCAATGAGGGGCAAGATGAAACAGCGGTTAATACCAGCACGCTGCTTGCGGCTACGACGGAAAAACTTAACGCCTCGGATACCCGATTGAATCGTTTAAACAACGATTTCACACAACTCAATCAAGCAGTGACTGCCATGAACACGAGTATTGCGAACCTGGAGCCGCTCAGAGCCGATTTAGAGGTCATCAGACAATCTCTTAACAGCGGGGACAGCACGTTGCTTGGGCTACTTGGCAGGTTGGAGTATGTGGAGCAGGGGATGGAATCCGTTAATGCCCACAGGCTGCAAATAAACGAAACGCTGTTCAGGCTCCAAGAAAGCCTAGAAACCGTGCAGCGCCAACTAGGAGCGCCTTAAGTAAGCGCTCTTAGTCTGATCTAAGTCCCTAGTATTACTACTTACCAGTAAATATCGCCTCGCGTTTTTCAACGAATGCGGTCACACCCTCCTTAAAGTCGGACCTTGCCGCACAGTCAGAAAAATACTCCGCTTCTGCTTGCAATTGCGACTCGAATTCACTTTCTAGGGAGCGGTAGAAAAGTGCTTTAGTATTGCCATAAACCCGAGTTGGCCCGTTTGCCAAGCGAGTCGCCAGCCTATTGGTCTGTTCTGCTAACTCGCCATTAGGCACAACGAAGTTAATCATGCCAATGTCCTTGGCCTCCTGAGCACTAAATCTATCCCCAAGCAAAGCAATCTCCATGGCCTTTTTAATGCCGACAGCGCGTGGCAGATGAAAAGACGATGAGCCGTCTGGGCTAGTGCCTATCTTGCAATAAGCTAGCGTGAAAAAAGCATCTTCTTCGGCGATAATTAGGTCGCAGGCCAATGCCATGCTCACGCCAGCGCCAGCGGCAGCGCCTTTACACGATGCAATAATCGGTTTAGGCATACGCCGCATAGCGAACATAATGGTGTGTAAATCATGAATGCGCAGAATGAATTCTTTGCGTATGGCTTCAGAATCTTTGGTTTTCACAGACTCCGCCATGCCTTTGACATCCCCGCCAGCCATAAAATGGCCCCCAGCGCCCTTAAGCACAACGCACCTAATAGAATCGTCTCTCTCGATATCATGAAGTGAATCCGAGAGCATGGAGCGCATTTCCATGCTTAGGGCATTGCGAGCTTCGGGCCGGTTCATTGTCAGGGTCGCGATACCTGAATTAATTGATACGTCGAGGTCAGACATAATTCACTAGTTCCTTAAAAGCCTTTTCGGTTAATTTTCTAATCAGCAGTATACATTCGTCAGAGAAGGCATTCATAGGTGCGTAAACAGAGTTGGCAAATCCCTTAGTTTAGGTATAATACGCGCCCCATTGAGGGTATTGCCCTCAAGTCTATGCGGACGTGGCGGAATTGGTAGACGCGCTAGATTTAGGTTCTAGTATCGAGAGGTGTGGGAGTTCAAGTCTCCCCGTCCGCACCAACTACATTTTGTAGGCTAGTTAGCATCCTCAGCGGTGGCACTTACTAGATACATCGGTCTTGCCGAAATTAGGCGTAATTCGCGTTTAGGCATCGCACCCAGTTTTCATCTGTGCTTCAATCTAGGCTGTATTTTTTGTGGCCTTATGGGGTCTGCTGGCGAACCAAAAATCCGGCGCCTTTGGTAAATCGGTTACTCTAGCGTGATGGTCCCCTAGCATCACTGCAATCACCTAAACGGGTTCTAACAATGAAAGAGCTGTTTAAACCGCTTAAGAAACTTACCAATTCTGGGTCGAATAAAGCGCCTGCTGTCTCCAAGCCGACTGATGTACAGGCGTTTTTAGGTAAGGTTGCTGCTCTGCCTAAAAGTGCTGGCGATGCGCGCTTGGTGTTCGCTTTAGATGCTACTGCAAGTCGTCAATCTACTTGGGATGCTGCTAGCCAACTGCAAGCCGAAATGTTTTCTAGTGCTCAATCCCTCGGCGGCTTGAATGTGCAATTATGCTATTTTCGTGGCTTTGCTGAATTTTATAAAAGTGAGTGGCAAACCAGTGGGCAAAACCTGCTAAAAAAAATGTCTGGGATTCAGTGTCAAGCTGGCGCGACTAAAATAGAATTGGTGCTTCGGCACGTGATAGCTGAAAATGCTCGAGCTAGGGTCAAGTGTGTTGTTTACATCGGTGATGCAATGGAAGAGAGTCAGGACATCTTAGCAGATCTGGCGGGGAAGCTGGGTATGTTAAATATTCCAATTTTTATCTTTCAGGAGCGGAACGAATCGATGGCAGAGCGGTGCTTCAAGGAAATGGCACGACTATCAGGTGGCGCTTATGCGCAATTTGATACAGCCAGCGCTTCGTTGCTGAAGGAATTACTGCAAGCAGTCGCTGTCTATGCTGCGGGTGGTCTAAAGGCCCTGCAGTCTTTTAGTGCAACATCGGCGCCGGCAGTAAAATTGCTGGAAAAGCAGATAAAATCTTAATGGCTGTTGACAGAAATCGCGGATGATTTTTAGACTGATTTTACTGATCGGATTGCCGATCATGGCGTATTACGCCGTGAAAGCGATTTCTCAGCGCTACAATCTGTCTGCACGGTTAACTCGCTACTTATTTTTCACCGTGGCGGCACTACTTGTTGTTGGCGTGCTTATTGTGTTGGGACGCTTGCCTGTACAGTTTATCTTGGCCCCTTTGGGCTTGGCCGCGACTTTTCTACTAAGGACTCTGCCTACTCTGCTGCGTCTATTGCCGATGTGGCAAATGTTTAAAAGCAGACTCTCTACAAACTCTAGTTCTAACACTGGAAATGCCTCAAAAATTACCACTGCCTTTCTTGCAATGGAATTGGATCATGACTCAGGAGAGTTAACAGGCACTGTCATTGCGGGTGAATACTCGGGTATTGCACTTTCGACGTTGACTTTGCAGCAACTTCTGAAACTGCGCGACGAATGTGCGGCGGACAAGGATTCGCTGCAGGTTTTGGAAGCCTATCTAGATCGGTATTTCCCGCAGTGGCAAGAACAGTCTGAATCGAAGCGCACCAGTTCAGAGTCAACTGAGGACCATGCGATGTCTAAAGCGTTGGCGATGGAGATTCTCGGGCTAGAAGGTGAGCTCAGTAAAGCCGCGATACGAAATGCTCACCGCAGTCTCATGCAGAAGCTGCATCCCGATCGCGGCGGTTCCGAATATCTCGCTAAAAAAATCAATCAAGCTAAAGAGACATTGCTGGCTGAATTAGACAGCTAAACCAGAGCTTTACCTCAGCTGAGGGATTTTCCTATTAGTGGTAGACTTAGCAGGTGGCGCCTTAAAATCTATTTACCGAACACCTTCAAGATAAGGATTATGTTTTATGACTCTCATTCGTAACGAAGACATTATTCAAAGTGTGGCTGATGCACTGCAGTATATCTCCTATTATCATCCGATAGATTTTGTGAAAGCAGTCAATGAAGCCTATGAGCGGGAAGAGTCTCCAGCGGCCAAAGATGCCATGGCGCAAATTCTTATAAATTCGCGGCTTTGTGCGGAAGGGAAAAGACCAATTTGTCAGGACACTGGAATTGTTACGGTGTTTCTCAAAGTTGGTATGAGCGTTCAGTTTGAAGGTGATATGACGGTTGATGAATTGGTCAATGAAGGCGTTCGGAGAGCTTACCTATTGCCAGATAATGTGCTGCGCGCATCAATCTTGGCAGATCCTGCGGGCAGTCGCAAAAATACGAAGGACAATACCCCAGCCGTGATTCACACCGAGATTGTCCGAGGCAATACTTTGGAAGTGAAATTGGCGGCCAAGGGCGGTGGCTCAGAAAATAAATCAAAGCTAGTGATGCTAAATCCAAGCGATAGTATCGTTGAATGGGTTGAGAAAACCCTGCCCACAATGGGAGCGGGTTGGTGCCCACCTGGAATGCTCGGCATAGGGATTGGTGGAACAGCGGAAAAAGCCGCAGTGCTAGCAAAAGAGTCTCTGATGGATCCAATCGATATCCATGAACTGCGAGCAAGAGGGCCCAAAAACCGAATAGAAGAATTGCGTTTGGAGATAATGGACAAAGCCAATGCTCTGGGTATTGGCGCTCAGGGGCTAGGTGGGTTAACCACTGTGCTGGATGTAAAGATATTAGACTATCCGACACATGCCGCATCGCTCCCTGTTGCTATGATTCCTAATTGCGCCGCCACTCGACATGCTCACTTTACTTTAGACGGGTCAGGAGTTGCTGAGTTGACGCCGCCGAGCCTCGATGATTGGCCAAAAATCACCTGGGATGTGGGGCCTCGGGCTAGAAAAGTCAACTTGGATGAGCTCACAGCTGCTGACATCCAAGATTGGCAACCCGGTGAAACTCTATTACTCAGCGGCACCATGCTAACAGGTAGGGATGCCGCCCATAAACGATTATTAGCGATGCTTGAAGCGGGAGAAGGTTTGCCTGAGGGTGTAAATTTTGACAATAAGTTTATTTACTACGTTGGTCCTGTGGATGCAGTGCGTGACGAGGTGATTGGCCCAGCAGGGCCCACAACTGCGACTCGAATGGATAAATTTACGGAATCGTTGCTGGCTCAGACTGGGCTAATTGGTATGATCGGTAAAGCTGAGCGCGGACAGCTTGGTATCGACGCAATCAAACGACACAAAGCGGTTTACCTCATGGCAGTGGGCGGGGCCGCCTACTTAGTCTCCAAGGCAATTCGTAAGTCGCGCGTCGTTGCCTTTGAAGACCTTGGTATGGAAGCGATACATGAGTTTGAAGTGCATGAGATGCCAGTAACGGTGGCAGTAGACGTGAATGGAACGTCTGTCCATCAAACCGGGCCTGCTCTTTGGAAGCAAATTATTGCGGAAGAGCATGCGATTAAGGTGACTTAATCGCCCTCTAACATATCCTGATAAGGGTTAATTAGGTTTAATGATACAGACTCTTTCAGGCATTTAATTGTCAGTGCATTGTCTGAGTATTCAAGGGAGCTAGAATCTAGGACATTGTTATCAAACTGATACAATATAGAGGAGTTTCCCTGCAAAGCTCTGGTTTCGTGCGCTTCGCGATTGGCTTGAGTTTTCTCTGTGCGTTTATTGTAGTCGGCCATTACATTACTGCCATACCTTTTGGCGAGCATTTTTAATGTGACATGCGGCGCTAAGATTGAGGCGCTGGCGTTGTTGCCGCCGAAGCCTTTCGAATTGATTATAGTTGCATCGAAGCTGTCAACTTTGCACTCTCGATGACTAAGTTGAAATTCGATTCCTGCTCGTGTTACATCTTGGGCTAACTCATCAACGCTAAGAATTCCCGGTAATATACCGTCATGCCAAAAACCAAGAGTTGCCATTAATTGATCACCTGCCGATGAGGCAAGAGAGTGCCCTATATAACTCTTTATTGCGACCACTGGCCATTGCCCGATCGAAAACTGTTTAGCTGTGGTGCTCAGAATATGTGATTCAGTGGTCCTATTTTGGGGTGTGCCAGTTCCATGTGATTGGACATAGCTGCGTTTTCTTAGACCTTCTTTGCCTATTATGTTTTCTGTAGCCTTAGTGGCCTTGGCCATGGAAAGATAGTTGCCGAGTCCTGGGCTGGCGATAGACTTTTTGAAACCGTCGGCGTTGATAAAGACATCATTCACAGCGGCAAATACTTGGGCTCCCAGTTCGATAGTGAGTGCGTCATCAAATAGCACAACAACTTGGGCTGATTCCGAGAGGGTAAAACCAACATTGTTGCCAAACGGCCGACATGCGCGAGTAAAATCAACATGCTGATGTGGCCCAATGCGGTCCAATTTGCAAAGGCTCTCATCATCGGCCAACGCGCCCATGGTACTGAAGCCATCAAATATTTCGGGTAGCAGCGGCGCCTCGCTTGTACCAACAATAACAACTCGCGATGCGCCAGATTGTATGTCTTTGATTCCTTGGCGCAGGTTATACAAGAATGTTGCACATGCCGCGACACTGGTCCCAGTGGTACCCAAATTGCCAAGCAGATAGGCGTTAATAAAATCAGCAGGCATTTCTGCATAGCCTAGCGCCAATTGCTTTGAGCTAACCTTTTTGCCAAGCAATCTTGCCTGTAATAGACCGCCATTTCCATTGTAGTCAAGCTGGCTTAAGCCGCTGCCGGCATACACACTGATTTGATCAGGAGCGACCGCTTGGCTAATGGTGTTCCAGTCTATTCCTATCGAATTGATGGCATCAGAAGCCGCAAACACTGTCATCTGCAGCCCGCGAGGATGGTTTCTTGAAGGATAAAGCGCAGCTGGATCAAATCCACTGGGCAACTGACCTGCGCTGCTCACTGTGGATTGACGAGTTTTAGGGAGTAGCACACTAATGTCTGTCGCGGCTCGGATTAGGCTGTCCTCGCCCATGTTCTCAATGCATTCCCATCCAAGTGGGAGAGGTTGGCTTAGCTGAGCGGTTTTTATCTTAAAGCTCAAGCCTTGAGCGTCAGGCATTTTCAATGTGGTTTTTTCATGAATTGGAATGTTTTGCGGGTCGAACAGATTCGACTCTAGTGCCCGAATCAAGGTGTTCGACAGTAGTTCAGAGGCTTGTAGAGAATCTTTGCCAGTCAGGCTAGCTAGGCTAGCGAGGGTTTCTTGTTGGTGAGCACTGGACAGGGCGTCAAAAACCAGTCTTCGGTAGCCGTGATGGAACGAACTTCTGCCAGCAGAATTTATACCGCCGAACCCAACAATAATTGGCAGTCTCAAAATATGCCTCTCTACAAGGTGACTTTAAAGTTAGTGGTACTATAGCCAAGCTTGAAGTGGATGAATATTGTAATATAGACATTATCTATAACTATATCGCCAATAAGTGTTGAGCTTTTCGTCCGCGTGGACTGGCTCCCACGTCTTGCATTGGCAATGCGCGACACTTAGCATGGGTGGGCTGTTGTTGCCATCGCAGCAAAGGCTTAGCCTGAATGGAGAACTTAATGCTATTTCGCGTTTTTGGGCGGATTCCGCCGTCCAAGCAATCATCACTTAAGCAGCGATGTTTGTGATGAACAAGCTTCCCCCTCAAATTCAAAGAAGCCACGCGTCACTGGGTATTACGGAAGAAATACTTCATGACTGCAAGTTGCCGCTCTGCTTGGAGCCCCAGCAATTGGTGGATGCTGAGTTAGACTACTACGCTCGGCCTCAGCGCCTGACTCCTGCCTGTTTGGTCGCTTGGACTGCCATGAAGCAGGCGGCTCAGGTGGACGGAGTGACGATTTTTCTTATTTCAGCATTTCGCTCGCTCGAGTATCAGCACGACCTGATTGCCAAAAAGCTCGCGCAGGGCCTGACTATTGAGGAGATTCTCAAGGTTAACGCGGCGCCCGGTTTCAGTGAGCACCATACGGGAAGGGCGATCGATATAGGTACTCTAAACTGCCCCGCATTGGTCGAAGAGTTCGAAAATACTGCTGCATTTCAATGGCTTATTGGAAATGCCGATGAGTATGAATTTAGTTTAAGCTACCCTCGAGATAATGCGTTGGGTATAAGCTATGAGCCGTGGCATTGGTGTTTTAAAAATAGTTGATTTAACGCAATATCAGTCTTAGACATTTACAATCCAAAGGGGTAGTCTAGAATTAAGTTAAAGAAAGGTGAGGGAATGTACGTCAGTTCATACTCTACAAAGCACAGCCGATTTTCACTAAATGCGCCCGCATTTAGCCACCCCACTCAAACCAAAATTTACCCATTGGATAATTTTTTCCTCAGCTTACGTGGCCTCGTGTTGTCTGCGATTTCGTCATTGGTATGGCTGTCACTCGGAAAACACCCAGAGCTCGCGAGTTGCACAGCGCCATCGGCGATGTGTTTAGCGACAACCCAGACAATATTTAGTCAACAGAGGAGACAAAGAGCGTTTGATTCAGTAATCCATTAAATTAAAAAGGAGATTGCAAAGCATGGTTAATGAAATTCAAGTAGTGTTCCACAACATAGATCAATCAGAAGCGCTATCTAGCGCAGTACAGAAGCGAATTGAAAAACTTGGGCGCTACTGCAATCAGATTATCGGGGGCCGCGTTGTGTTAGATAGCCCTCATAATAATCATCACAAAGGGAAGGTATACTCAGTCGGACTGGAAATTCACACACCTTCGATAGAAGTCATCGTCAATCAAGATCAGCACGACAACCACGCCCATGAAGACTTGTACGTGGCCATACGCGATGCCTTCAATGCGGCCGAGCGCCAATTGAAGTCGGTTGATAAAAAACATCGGGCAGCCCCTCTCGAGATTGATGATTCGGCTCTAGATGGCCAGGCAGCGTGAGTAGTCTAGGCATATGAAAGATGACCTCTTGAAACAAGAGCTAGAAGCCGCCACTTTTCGGCGGCTTCTAGCTCATTTAGACGATAACAAAGATGTTCAAAACATTGATCTAATGAATCTCGCAAGTTTCTGCCGCAACTGCCTTGCTAAATGGTACAGCGCTGCAGCCTCGGAGCGGGGTGTTGAAATAGACTATGAGCAAGCTCGAGAGATCGTCTATGGCATGCCTTACCCAGAATGGAAGGAAAAGTATCAAGCCGCAGCAAGCCCAGAGCAGTTAGCTTCCTTCGCTGACAAGCAGAGTTAGGATAAGTTCAGCGGTTTACTCAGATTCAAAACACACCTTGCTAGTTAGCGATCTTAAACAGCTTGCTGCGAACTAGTTTTCTGTACTGTGTGGGCGTCACGGAGTTTTTGCGCTTAAACAAACTACTAAAATAACTGCAATCAGTAAGAGCAACTTGATCAGCAACTTGTGCGACCGTCAGGTTGCTTTGTTTAAGAAGTGTTTTAGCTTGTTGCAGCTTCAAATCTTGGATATAGGCTACCGGAGTCATGGCGGTCGCCTGCTTGAAGCGTCGGTTTAGGGATCTCCTGCTCATGCCAAATTTGCCTGCTAGCCCCTCAAAATTGATTTCTTGCAAATAGTGGAGAACAAGCCATTCTTGAATCTTGATTATCTCCTCATCATGATGGGAGTCACTTCTTCCGTGTTTAAGTACCAGCGACTCATATGAGCGTTGTAATTCATGAGTGAAATGTCTAGAAACTTCATTGGAAATAGATTCGCCAAAAAATAGATCCACAAAATGAAGCATCAAGTCTCTAACCGCGTTGACGCTTCCCGTGCAGTACACTTCACTGTCGAAAGTAATAAAACGTTTGCGCTCCAATTTCACGGTGGGAAATTGATTTTCAAATTGGTCGAAAAATCGCCAATGGGTGGTTGCTAGCTTGCCATCAAGAATTCCGGTTTGAGCAAGTATGTGGCTTCCTGTCACAAATGCACAGAGAGTGGCTCCACCTTCAAACTGGCTCTTAATCCATTTTTGCAAAGCGACCGATCGATATTTCAGGCTGGATGGATTTCCCCAAATACCTGGAATAAATATTAAATCAGCTTGTCCAAGGTCGTGGATGGTAGTTTGGCATTGAACCTGAAGGCCGCCTGCCAAATTAATTGAGCCTAATGACTCACCCACAAAATTAAGACTTAGACGCTTTTCTTTTTGTCCTCGCGCCGCGGCGATATCATTCGCCGCGCTAAGCATTTCTAAAGGTATAGTGATTGCCGAGCCTAGTGCTCTAGGGAAGCCTATGAGGGCCACTTGTCTCATTTATTCTACTGCAGCCTGATACTTGATGGACAATATTGTGTAGTGCTTGTCTCCAGTCGGAGAAGAAATTGTTACTTCATCATCCAATTTTTTCCCGAGAAGGGTTTTACCAAGAGGGCCATCCATACTAATGTAGCCCCGTTTGGGGTCAAGCTCATCAGGGCCTACAATTCTGTAGTTGAAGACAGTGCCTGCTTCATCTTCTAGGACTACATAAGCACCAAAAAACACTTTATCAACGTTGTCCGGTGGCCTCGAAACAACGGTAAATTCCTCAAGGCGTTTGCTTAAATATCGCACTCGGCGATCGATTTCCCGTAATCGCCGTTTACCATAAATATAGTCAGCATTTTCAGAGCGGTCGCCCATGGCAGCAGCTTCTGAAACAGCCTGTGTGACGATGGGTCGCTCCACTCTCCAAAGTTGATGGAGTTCGCTCTTGAGCATCTTTTCCCCTTCAGCTGTTATATAGCTTGATCCGGCTTTTTGCGGGGGTCTATAGCGGCTCATTGTTTAAATCCATAGGGTCAAGGACCAACTTAAGCTGGTTCTCTGATTCAGTTATTGTTAGTTTGTTATCCAGGGGTTGTAAGCGCAGACCTATTCCTAGCAGTCTCACCGGCTTATCGCCGCGCAAGAATCCTTCCCGGCATAGCTCTTCAAAATTCGCACTGTTAACGATTGGAGATAGCATTTCTACCGTAGTCTGCTCAAAATCATGAAATTTTACTTTAACAAATTGCTTATGAATTTTATATTGAGACCGAATTTCAGCAATGCGTTTTTCAAGTTTCGCCTCTAGCAAGGGCAACTCCTTCAGACACTCTGCGAGTTCGCGTAAATCTTTAGGGTAGGTGTTTTCGACACTTACTGACTTTCTGATGCGTGATGTTTTTACTTCTCTTTCATCCACACCAAAACTTAGCTGGGATAAACGCTCGCCAAAGCTGCCAAAGTGTTTCTTTAATGTGTCTAAGTCTATTGTTTGTAAGTCTTTGCAGGTGGTTATGCCCAATGTATGCATTTTTTGAGCAGTAACTTTGCCAACGCCATGAAGTTTTTTAACTGGCAGCTTTTTTACAAAATCCAAAACATCGTCGGGTTCTATAACGAATATACCGTTCGGCTTGTTCCAATCACTAGCAACTTTAGCTAAGAACTTATTAGGCGCCACCCCAGCGGATATTGTGATTCCAACTTCTGATTCAACAGTCTGTCTAATTGCATCAGCAATTAGGGTGGCACTTCCTTGGAAATCGTGGCAATCACTTACGTCAAGATACGCCTCATCGAGAGAAAGTGGTTCTATAATTTCAGTGTAGCGTTTAAAAATCTGGTGAATTCGTTCAGAAGCCTCGCGGTATTTTTGCATATCCGGTTTAATAATAATCAAGTTAGGGCAGCGCTGCCTTGCTGTATGAGAAGACATTGCCGAGTGAATGCCAAACTTTCTTGCCTCATAATTGCAGGTAGCGATTACTCCTCGTCTAGCGGGAGAGCCTCCAACGGCTAGCGGCTGTCCTACTAAGGCGGGATTGTCTCGCATTTCTATTGAGGTATAAAAACAATCACAGTCACAGTGGATAATTTTTCGTAATGAGGCCATGGATCTTAGTCGCGCAAGCAGGCGAGCGCTAAGGGCTGAACAGGCGCTTATAGAGCCTGTTCAGCCAATAATCTAGCCATTTGCTTTTTCAAATTCCGCCATAAAGTCTGCAAGCGCTTGGCAGCCTTCTTCTGGCATGGCATTGTAGATTGATGCTCGGGCACCGCCGACAACTCGATGGCCCTTTAATGCATAAAGTCCCCGGGCTTCTGCCTGAGTCAAAAAGTCATCCAAGAGCTCATCTTTCGCCAAATTGAAAGTCACATTCATAATAGATCTGTGGTCGGGGTGAGCTGCACCGATATAGAAATCACTGCGATCAATAGCATCATAAATAATCTTTGCTTTCGCCTCATTGCGAGGCTCTAGCGCTTCGACGCCACCTTGCTTTTTTAGCCACTCCATGACGAGAGACATCATGTAGATTGCGAAAGTATTGTTAGTATTGGCGAGGGAGTGCTCTTTCGCATAGGTGCTGTAGTTTAGAAGGCCTGGAGTTTGATCTAGTGCATGGTCCAAAAGATCCTCACGGATGATGACCAAGGCGAGGCCAGCAGGGCCTAGATTCTTTTGCAGTCCAGCAAAAATAATACCAAACTTGCTAATATCGATCTTCCGAGACATAAACTCTGATGTCATATCAGCAACTAAGGGAATGTCTCCTGTTTCTGGGAATTCATGCCATCTTGTTCCAAACAGAGTGTTATTGCTTACTATGTGTAAATAGGAGCAATCTGCTTCTAGCATTGATGAGTCATAGCTTGGAATGTAGCTGAAGTTTTTATCTGCACTGGATGCGATATTGACAGACTTGCCATAGCGAGCCGCTTCTTTACTGGCCTTTTCAGCCCAAGTTCCCGTGAGTACGAATGCGGCTTTTTTCGCTGGATTGCGATTAATCAGATTCAAAGGTACCGCAGAAAATTGCATTTGCGCTCCGCCATGAACGTAGAGAACTTTGTAGTTGCTAGGAATATTCGCAAGCTCAGTTACCAGTTCGTCACAGCGGTTAATTACATCGTCGAATTCTTTAGAGCGATGACTAATTTCAATAATCGATGCTCCCATGCCTTTGTAATCTAAAAACTCGGCTTGTACTTTCTCCATTACTTCCAAGGGCAGCATGGCCGGTCCTGCACCAAAATTAAATACGCGTTTCATAACAGGGTTCCTAATCAGTGAGTCTTAAAGAAGGGTAACTTGTATTACTTCATCGATGTCAGATATCGCATCGATGGCAGCGGCAGTAGGTTCTGATTCAAGGTCGATCAAATTGTAAGCAATTTCGCCGCGGCTTTTATTGAGCATGTCCAATACGTTAATGTTTTGATCAGCCAGAACAGAGAGAACTTGACCAAGAATCTTGGGAACATTTTTATTGCTGATTGCAAGTCTGGTGCCTTTTTTGCTGCTGGCAGCTCGCTCTAACGTGAGGCTAGGAAAATTTACTGAATTTCTAATGTTGCCGTTTTCAAGGAAGTCGATTAACTGGTCGGCCGCCATGATAGCGCAGTTCTCTTCGGCTTCTTTGGTGCTAGCACCTAAGTGAGGAATGCTAATTACATCGGGACGATTCAAAAGCTCTGGTCGAGGGAAGTCGCTGACGTATTTACCTAGTTTTCCAGACTCAAGAGCCTTAAGAAGTGCGGCACAATCAACAATTTCATCTCTGGCAAAATTTAGTAAACAAGCTCCAGGCTTCATTTCTGCCAACATTTCTTCATTGATAAGATTTCTGGTTGATTCCAAGACTGGCAGATGCAAAGTGATAAAATCTGATTTTGCCATTAAGGAACTCAAGTTCTTGATATGCTCTACTTGAGACGGTAATCGCCATGCGGCCTCAACGGACAGCGCTGGGTCATAGCCTAGGACATTCATCCCTAAGTCTATCGCTGTTTTTGCAACTAATGATCCGATTGCGCCTAAGCCAATTACACCGAGTGTTTTGCCGGCGATTTCAGAGCCGCTGAAGCGCTTTTTTTCTTGCTCCATTAGTTTTGATAAATCTGCATAACCGCTGACACTGGATTGCGAATTTGCAAATTGAATTCCTTGTACAATGCCTCGCGACGAAAGCAGTAGCCCGCAAACTACGAGCTCTTTTACCGCATTGGCATTTGCGCCAGGCGTGTTGAATACGACGATACCCTTTTCCGTGCAAGCATCAACCGGGACATTATTAACGCCCGCTCCGGCTCGCGCGACGGCCTTTACAGAGCTCGTTATAGTCGCCGCATCAAGTTTATAACTGCGAAGCAAAATGGCATCTTCATTTGTTACTTGCTCATTAACCTCGTAGTTTTTTTCATCGAATCGAGAGAGGCCACGATCTGAAATGGCATTGAAAGTTTTAATTTTATACATCAACAATATCCTAGTGGTTTCTTAATCGACCCTTTCTCAAGTTGATCGATGATGAAGAGTACTATTACTCTTTAGGTTCCAGATAGGGCGTCGTCATAGGGTTTTATTCTTATGGTTGACAAAATCTAGAGCGGCGTAATAAGGCGGGCAATTATGTCGCGAATTAGTCTCAACTTCCAGTGGCAATTGCGGCGCGAGTGCCTTGACTACTGTCATTGGATCGTTCGGGTTATGATAGCGTTATTAGCTTAAAATAGTGGTGTCAATATGAATGGTGGTGAGGCCGGTAAGCCCGTTAGGATAGGAGATACAGCGGTCCCAGTGTACCGCATATTAGGCCGTAATCCGGGGCCTATGACAGGTCCCGGCACGAACACCTATCTAGTGGGTACGCAGCAGCTTTGTCTGATTGACCCGGGCCCGCGAGATGAGATACAGCTCGAAAATTTTCTCTCTGCAATTGGTGATCGAGAGCTCAAAGCCATACTTGTTACCCACACCCATGGTGACCATTCGCCGGGGGCGAAACGCTTAAGTGAAGCCACGGGTGCCCAATTGGTTGGCTTGCCAGCGCCAGATGCTGGAAACCATGATCGAGATTTTCTGCCCACAAAGAACTGGTTGCCTGGCGATGAGATCAAAACGGACGAGTACACTCTTGGTTTGGTTCACACGCCGGGCCATGTATCGAATCACTTATGTATTTGGTTAGTCGAAGAACGAATGCTTTTTACTGGCGATCATATTTTGCAGGGCACAACCTCAGTTATCTTGCCGCCGGACGGGAATATGTCTCACTATTTAAATTCACTGCGGGCGATTCACCAGATGCCGCTGCGCTATTTGGCGCCCGGGCACGGTGAGTTAATGGAGCAGCCTCATTTTGAAATTGAAAAACTTATCGCTCATCGACTAAAGCGCGAGGCAAAAGTTCTAGCAGGCATTGATGCCCTCGTTTCCAGCAACATCGATGAATTGGTTGTCACGGTCTATGACGACGTAGCTGAGCATTTATTGCCTTGGGCAAAGAAGACTATGCTCGCTCATTTAATCAAGCTTGCCGACGACGGGCTGGTTGAAAATGAGGATGGCAAGTGGCAGAGAGTATAGAGTCTGAGCAGGCAAAGCAGGAGAATTCAAACCAATGGTGGATTTATATTCTGCGCTGTCGCGATGGTAGTCTCTATACTGGCATAACCTTAGATGTAAACCGCAGACTGCAACAGCATCGCGGCGAGCTCGGTGCTAAAAAAGGCGCAAAGTCGCTGCGCGGAAAAACACCGCTTACCTTGGTGTTTAGTCAGCCGCAGGAATCCCGCTCCGCTGCACTTAAGCTTGAATATAAGATCAAGCGCCTGAGCAAGCCTAGCAAAGAAGCGCTAGTCGCAAATACGCTTACTACAGCTGAACTTCTGGACTAGATATCAAGTAGCACTTAAATTCGCAGTGGCTGAATTTGTAGCAGGGCTTGCAGGCGCTATTTTGAAATTTAAAAAGCCATAGGCTACCGAAATCAACGGGCAGATTAAGTTAAAAAAGCAGTAGGGCAGATAGGCAAAGGTCGCAACCCCTAAGGTGCCGCTCATATAGGCTCCGCAAGTATTCCAGGGAATAAGTGGAGAGGTGATAGTTCCGGAGTCCTCAAGTGTTCGAGACAAATTTTTCATATCTAAATTTCTATTTTGATACTCCATTTTGTACATACGGCCAGGAAGGACGAGGGAAATGTATTGGTCAGATGTAATGATGTTGGCACCGATACAGGTGGCAATGGTGGTGGCTATGAGACTACCGGTGCTGTGGACAAAACCCAGCGCATAGTTCACAAGGCATTGTAGTAATCCAGTGTGGTCCATTACGGCTCCGAATACCATGGCGCAAAAAATCAGCCACACCGTATTTAACATGGAACTCATGCCGCCACGGGTCATCAAATCATCTAAAGTTGCATTGCCGCTGCTTAAGCTGAAACCATTAAACAGCGTCTGCCAAACTCCTTTAAAGAGAGCCAGTGGTGCGCTGGCAACGTCACTGGTTAAGGCAAAAATAGCGGGTCGCTGAAATATTAACGCAAGCAATACGGCAATCAATGCGCCGGCGAGAATAGTAGGGATAGGGGGCAGCTTTTTGTTTGCCATAACTAACAAAACTAGGACGGGTAGGAGCATAATCGGATTGAGTACAAAGTTCTCTTGCAGTAGATCCAGCGTGACGGCCAAATCATTGGCAGTAGCGCTAGTATCGATGTTGAGACCGATAATCACATACAGAACCAAGGCAATTGCAATGCTGGGCATAGTTGTCCACATCATGTGCCCAATGTGGGAAAAAAGGTCAGTTCCTGCTACTGCGGGGGCCAGATTTGTCGTCTCTGATAGCGGTGACATTTTGTCGCCGAAGTATGCGCCGGAAATAATCGCACCTGCGGTAATTTCGGGTGACAATCCCATGCCCGCCGCTGCTCCGATTAGGGCAATACCAACCGTTCCAGCCACTGTCCAAGAACTGCCGATACTAAGTGCTATTAAGCCGCAAATTAGACAACTAGCTGCATAGAAAACCGCAGGATTCAAAATGAGTAAACTGTAGTAAATCATTGTTGGGACAGTGCCAGACATGATCCATGTGCCTATGAGCAAGCCGACACTGAACAGTATTAGCACAGGCTTGATCGCAACCACGATGCCAGAGACAATGCTCTGTTCTAGTTCGTCCCAGCTAATGCCATTACGCCAGCCGATAAACGATGCCACCACTGCGCCAAGACAAAGCGCAATTTGATTGGGGCCATAGCTGGCATCTTCGCCAAACAAATAAACCGAGAAAGATAGTAATGCCACTAGTGCACTTACCGGTATTAGCGCTTGGGCTAGGGTCGGAGACAGTTTGTCGGAATGTGGTTGATCATGGGTAGTTGAGGACATTACAAGGCTAATTCCGTGGCAAAAGACATCTCAAGCATAAAACTATTCGTTGTTGCCTGTCCATTGGGCAGTCAGCGAGGCCGAATTTGGGGTATAATGCCCGGGAATCCATAAAGAACTAAGGAGAGCTTCTACCTGAAAAGGTAGCTAGAGTTAATCAATGAATAAACCCCAGCAGCAGATCGATGAGATTGAAGCTTACTCACTCAAACTAGGCATGACAGCTAGAGCAGCCTCCCGTGATATTGCGAAAGCGACCACTGGTCAAAAGAATAAGGCGCTTCTCGCTATAGCAAAGGAAATTGACGCAGCGCGAGATGCGTTGATGAGTGCGAATCAAAAAGATATGCAGGCCGGCCAAGACAAAGAATTAGATTCAGCCTTGCTAGACCGACTGGAACTTACCCCAGCGAGAATCGACGGCATGATAGAAGGGCTGCATCAAGTGGCTGCCCTTGCCGACCCTGTCGGCGAGGTAACCGATCTTAAGTATCGCCCCAGTGGTATTCAAGTTGGACGGATGCGGGTTCCATTAGGAGTGATTGGCATAATTTACGAGTCCCGCCCCAATGTTACCTGTGAAGCCGCCAGCCTTTGCCTGAAGTCGGGTAATGCGGCGATTTTAAGAGGCGGCTCGGAGGCAATTCACTCCAATAAGGCATTAGCTGACTGTGTCGCCAAAGGCTTAAAGGTTGCTGGTCTTAACGAAAATACTATTCAAGTAGTGAACAGAGTGGACCGAGAAGTAGTAGGCCATTTAATCACAATGCCAGACTACGTAGACGTTATTGTTCCTCGCGGTGGCAAAGGATTAATCGAGCGCATAAGTGCAGACTCTAAAGTCCCTGTAATAAAACATTTAGATGGCAATTGCCACTTGTACGTGGATGAGACAGCCGATCTGGAAAAATCCGTTTCGGTTGCAGTGAATGCAAAAACTAGCCGCTACGGAACCTGTTGTACGTTAGAGTCCATGTTGGTTGCACAATCCATGGCGGCAGAATTTTTGCCAAAAATTGCGCAAGAGTATTTAGCCCATGGCGTAGAAATGCGAGGCTGTCCTGAAACCTGCAAATTGATTCCGCAAGCTGTTGCAGCTCAAGAAGAGGATTGGGGCACAGAGTATTTGGCGCCCATTATTTCAATCAAGGTGGTCAGCGACATGGACGCCGCGATAGAGCATATCAATACCTATAGCTCGGGTCATACTGAATCCATTATGACAAGTGACTATAGTCGAGCGCAGCGATTCATTCGCGAAGTAGATTCGAGCTCTGTGATGATTAATACGTCTACTCGATTTGCCGATGGATTTGAGTATGGTTTGGGTGCAGAAATAGGTATTTCTACGGATAAACTTCATGCCCGAGGACCAGTTGGTTTAGAGGGGCTCACGTCGCAAAAATATATTGTCCTCGGCGACGGTCACATTCGTCAATGAAGCTTCGATTAGGGCTGTTGGGGGGCATGTTCGACCCACCTCATGTGGGCCATATCGAATCGGCAAAGCATGCTGCGAGTAGATTGCGGCTTGATAAAGTGAAGCTCATCCCTTGTAAAACCCCTAACCATCGCCCACACACCCAGGTGTCTGCAGAGCACCGGGTAAATATGCTCAGGCTTGCGATAAAGGCTGAGTCTCTGCTCGCTATTGATACGCTGGAGTTGGAGCGAGAGGGTGTGTCTTATATGGTTGATACATTGGAGCAACTTCGAGCTCAACACTCTGATGGCATGATCGTGTTAATTCTTGGTATGGACTCCTTTAATAGCTTGCCAAATTGGCACCGTTATGAAGATATTCTTTCTCTGTGCCATTTATTTGTATTAAGCCGCAGCGCCGAGCAGGCCAGTCCGGAAACTGAATCAGCGCTAGCTGGGCTTGCATTGAAAGTATCGAATGAAGAGCAGTTAGATGAAAGGCAAAATGGCTGCTACTTAATTGATAACAATTTTTCTCATGATGCCTCTTCGACTCTAGTCAGAAGCGAGCGCGTGAGTGGAAAAAACTCGGGCCTGCTTTTGCATCCTGATGTTTCTAACTACATTGAAAGTCATCACCTCTATCAAGAGACTCCATCCACGCAACAAAGGTGTACAGGTTGAAAAGCAAAAAACTCTCCAGTGTTATCGTAACTGCATTAGATGATTTAAAAGGCGAACGAATCAGTTGTATCAATGTCGAAAAACTGACATCGATAACGGACTATATGATTATCGCAACTGGTCGGTCTAATACCCATATAAAGGCTATGGCTGATTCGGTGATGAAAACCGCAAAAGAAGCTGGGTGTAACGTGGCGGGGATGGAGGGTCGTATGCAGTCAGAATGGGTTTTAGTTGATGCTGGTGATGTAGTTGTTCATTTGATGCTGGCCCCAGTTAGAGCGCTCTATAATCTTGAGGAATTGTGGAATTTCGATGCTGATGGTGAACGAGTACCTAAGAAAAACCTTGAGTCATAATGAAGGTTGAGAT
>CAYGRT010000016.1:50131-64786 GCA_964352355.1 uncultured Pseudohongiella sp.
CTAGTGCGGGTTATTTTGGCAGAACAGTTTTATCGGGCTGTTAGTGTTATTAAAGGCCATCCTTATCATCGCGAGTAAGCCCTCAAACGGCCGATATCGTTGAAGTAATAAGTCCTTCGAGACGGTCTTAGCTTCAGTTTTAAATGGTTTGCAGGCAAAATTAAACTTTTGGCGTAAGTCTTGGTCTAAGTTCATGTAATTCAAAGCTTTAGGCTTGTGAACATAGGCCGATTATACAAGCTGAAAGGCGGCTGCATTTAGCGGTCAAGTGCGCATTGTTTAACGCAACTAGTTTAGAGAAAGCCGATGGCTGGTAAATGGCAGCTTAAAGATCATGAGGCAGAAAGGAGACTTTTTGTTAAGCGCTTGCTAGTGGCGGGCGTGTTCGTGTGCCTGTTGTTTTCAGTATTGTTGCTAAAGTTAGTGAATTTACAGGTTAGCCAATATGAGTATTTTTCCGCGCGGGCTGACGGTAATCGACTGCACTCCCAATATGTACCGCCTGCTAGAGGACTCATTTTTGACCGCAACGGCGAGTTGCTGGCCGATAACCAACCTATTTTTAACCTAACTCTAGTGCGCGAACAAGTTCCTAACTTGGAGCAGACACTTGATCAACTAGCTTCTTTGGTGCGGCTAACAGAAGAAGATCGGGAACAATTTTATAAACGTCTAGAGCGTAATCGTGTGCCTTTTTCGTCAGTTCCCCTGCGCTACGTCCTTAGCGATGAAGAAAAAGCCAAGGTAGCTGTTAATTCGCATCTTCTTGATGGCGTCGCTATCGAGCCTCAGTTTGTGCGCAGCTATCCGCTGGGTTCATTGACCGCGCACTCAGTTGGCTATGTGTCTGAGATTAATCGTGACGAGTTGGACAGACTCGATGATGAGGCGCGAGAAAATTATGGTGGTACTAACCATATTGGCAAAACTGGGATAGAACGAACCTACGAAGATGTTCTGCACGGCACGGTCGGCTACGAGATTGTTGAGAAGAACAATCGAGGTCAAGTGATGCGGAGTCTTGATCGAACCGACCCTAAAGCGGGTAAGAACATAACCCTGCACATCGACAGCAAATTGCAGATTGCAGCCGAGAAAGCGCTAGGCGATTTCAGAGGTGCGGTCGTTGCTATCGATCCAGCTACCGGTGGCATTTTGGCTATGGTAAGCAAGCCAGGCTTCGACCCCAACCTTTTTGTTACAGGGATTAGTAATAAAGACTATCGAGTGTTGGTGACTGATGCTGTGAACACGCCGCTGTTTGATCGAACTACCAACCCCTATCCACCAGGCTCCACTGTTAAACCTTTTATAGGCTTAGCCGGATTGCATCAAGGCTTAGTGGATTACGATTTTGCCATTGAAGACCCTGGCTACTTTAGACTGCCGGGAGTTTCTTATCGTTGGGGAGATTATACTTTTCGAACGGCGATCGGCGGCGGTCATGGTCATACGGACTTGCAGAAAGCTATCTTTCAGTCCTGCGATACCTTTTTTTATGACTTAGGCAACAGAATGGGCATCGACGCCATGCACAGTTTTTTGTCTAAGTTTGGTTTTGGTGACAATTTCACCCTTGATGTAGCCTATGCAAGAACAGGAGTCCTGCCATCGAAAGAATGGAAGCAAGCGAGCCGCGGTGAGCCTTGGTATCCAGGTGACACAATTAATTCGTCCATTGGTCAAGGGTTTATGTGGGCAACGCCACTTCAGTTAGCCACGGCCACCGCTATTATTGCGAATAAGGGCAAGGTTGTGCAGCCGCGCCTATTGAAAGCTATAGATGGTCAGGACTATGTTCCCGTCATCGAAAATCCCATTCCTGATGTTATTGTTGAAGACCCAGATTATTGGCGTTACATCGAGGAATCTATGGCAATGGTGGTACACCGTCCTTACTCTAAAGTCTTTCGAGATTACGGCACTGCCTATGCCTCCATTGCTCAAGTTGATAAAGATATGAGCTACAGAATGGCGGGAAAATCTGGTTCCGCACAGGTTGTTGGCATCAGCCAAGATGTCCTTGCTAGTACAGATATCGTGGTGTCAGATCTTACCAAGGACCACGGATTGTTTATTTCTTATGCGCCGGCTGAAAACCCGCAGATAGCTCCACAAATCGCCATTGCTGTGTTTGTAGAGAATGGCGAGCACGGCAGCAGCGTTGCAGGCCCCATTGCTAAAGCCATCACAGACGCTTATTTGTTAGACATTTTAAAAATTGATTTTGCGGCATTGGCGGCCGAAGATTCGATGGTGTCTAGCGCGGATGATTAGTCAAGATTTTGTAAGACAGTCCACGGGACTTTATTCGCCTTCGAGTAGAACAAAGTCGTTCTGGCGCTCCCTGCATATTGATCCACCGTTTGTCATGGGCATTATCCTCATATGTTGCTTTGGTTTGCTGGTGCTCTTCAGCGCAAGCGATGGCGACGAGGCATTAGTAAAAAGGCAGGCCCTTATTAAACTAATGGGTCTGGTAGTGATGTTTGTTGTCGCTCAACTTAACGTGCACTTTTACAGGCAGTGGGCTCCTACTCTCTATGCGGCGAGCATTGCCCTCTTGGCTCTAGTATTATTTGTTGGAGTAGAAGAAAACGGAGCAAAGAGTTGGCTAGATCTTCCAGGCCTGCCCAGTTTTCAGCCTTCTGAAGTAATGAAATTTGTCGTGCCCATGCTGCTGTCCTGGTACCTTGCCAGCCGACCGCTGCCGCCAAGGTTCAAGCATCTGTTTTGGTCTGCCATCATGATCTTGCTGCCCACGGGGCTTATCGTAGTGCAAAACGATATGGGCACAGCGATGATGGTCGCTATGTCTGGTATTTTTGTAGTGCTGTTGGCAGGTATACAGTGGCGCATCGTAATAGCAGGCTTTGTTAGTCTGCTGCTTGCATCTCCAGCCTGGTATCTGTTTTTAGCAAAAGAGCACCAAAAGAATCGCATCCTAACTTTTATAGACCCTTATCGAGACCCTACTGGTGCAGGCTACAACATTATTCAGTCTCAGATTGCTATAGGCTCGGGCGGAGTCTATGGCAAAGGTTACGGTAATGGTGCCCAATCCCATCTTGATTTCATCCCAGAAAGCAATTCTGATTTTATCTTGGCTGTTCTCGCGGAGGAGTTTGGATTATTGGGAGTCGTTTTTCTAATCACGCTTTATCTTTTTGTGTTGGCGCGGGGGTTCTATATCGCTTTTTCGGCCACAGACATGTTTAGCAGACTGCTTGCTGGCAGCATTACGCTGACCTTTTTCTTTTACGTTTTCGTCAATATGGCGATGGTCTCTGGCATATTGCCGGTCATCGGGTTGCCATTGCCTTTAATGAGCAGGGGAGGCACTTCTGTTGTGACTCTGTTTGTTGGATTCGGCTTACTCATGTCTATTCAAACTCACGCTAGACCACGAGTCACTTAAACTGAGGCTTATTCAAGTCCTATTACGGTTTAACAAGCTGAAAAGATTAATAAAAATCTGAAATTGGACGCTATTACCCTAATACTATTATTTATTTGTTTAAGAATTAGGTGAATCATGAGAAATACGCATAGTTTCGGTTTATTGCTAGTATGCTCTTCGCTTTTAGCGGCATGCGCTTCTGCTCCAGCGCCTGAGACAAGCTCAAGTAGTAATAGCAATAGTGGCCGCTATAGCATCAATCAAGATCGGGCGCCTACGAGGGTTGTCGATATTTCTCAGGTGCCAGAAGTGATCCCTGAGCCCATAACCCGAACCATGGCGGGCAACCGCAGCCCTTACACAGTGCTAGGGAAATCCTACACTGTGATGCCGACAGAGGAAGGCTACAATGAACGCGGCGTTGCCTCTTGGTATGGTGAAAAATTTCATGGCCACAAAACTTCAAACGGCGAAATATTTGATATGTATCTGGCTTCGGCCGCTCATAAGTCGTTGCCGATTCCTAGTTTTTTAAAAGTCACTAACTTAGATAATAACCGCAGCATCGTGGTCCGTGTTAATGATCGCGGTCCTTTTCATGGGGATAGGCTCATCGATTTGTCCTATGCGGCAGCGGTCAAATTGGGTTATGCCGACCGCGGAACAGCGAGGGTCCAATTGGAGGCGATAGTTCCTCGTGGTGATAGCGGTAGAACTATTGCCAATTCGAATACGACTAGAATACTAAACCCTGTGAGTTCAGTGGGAGCTGAGAAATACTTGCAAGTGGGGGCATATTCTCGCCGTGACTCGGCTGAAGACGTCTCGAACAAACTTCGCAAGTTGACCAATCGTCCCGTTTTTATCCGCAGCGTAAAGACAGTAAATAACGGCACTATGCACCGAGTTCGCATAGGGCCAGTTTCTGATAACGGTGAGATTGACTCAATTAGTCGTCAAGTAGTTGCTGCGAATCTAGGTAGACCCTACACGGTAACTGAGTAATCGAAACCGCATAGACTTATATGATCTGCGCCTTTGTTTAATAAATTTGTTAATATTGCCGTCTAAATTCGGCTAAAAAACGGAAAACTATTTTTAATGACTACTTCAACTACGCGAAGCAGGTTAATCACTGCACTCACCGTACTTTTGGCTGCCTTAACCTTCAGTGGGGTTAGTTTGGCCGCGCCGGCAATTATTCCCAGAGCGCCAGATATCGCTGCCACCAGCTATATCCTGATCGATGCGACCACTGGGCAGGTGATTATTGAAAAGAATTCTGAAGAACCTGTTCCTCCAGCAAGCCTCACTAAAATCATGACAGCTTATATTGTGGCTGAAGAGATCATTAGTGGAAATTTGAACCTGAGCGACCTTGTGCATATAAGCGAGAAGGCATGGCGTATGGAAGGGTCGAAAATGTTCGTTGGAGTTGATACTCAAGTTTCCGTGGAAGATTTGCTGCGAGGAATAATTATCCAGTCGGGCAACGACGCGAGCGTCGCGGTTGCAGAACACATTGCCGGCAGCGAAGCTGCTTTTGCAGATATGATGAATCAGTACGCTGAAATGCTCGGTATGGAGCAAAGCTTCTTCATGAACGCCAGCGGCCTTGATACAGAGCTATATTTCAATACTATGTCTGCTCGAGATTTGTCTCTGCTCGCTCAGGCAACTATAAAGCGTCATACAGAATTTTATCCGATGTACGCCGAGAGAGAATTCACTTATAACGGTATCCGCCAGTCCAATCGCAATACTCTATTGTTCAGAGATCGCAACGTGGACGGATTAAAAACTGGTTGGACAGATGCTGCCGGCTATTGTTTGGTGGCATCGGCAGAACGTGATGGCATGCGTTTAATCTCAGTTGTAACCGGTACAGCTAGCGAGGAGGCTCGCGCAATCGAGACACAAAAATTACTTACCTATGGCTTTCGATATTATGAAACCCATAAACTTTATGATTCTAACCAAGTGCTAGCGAATGTCCCTGTCTACTCCGGTGCCAGCGATGTGGTCGATTTAGGCATAGAAAATGATGTCTATGTAACGATTCCTCGAGGCCAGGCTGAAGAAATGAAGGCCAGCGTAGATGTCGATGAAGTTATTCGCGCTCCGATTACCGACCGGCAAATTATGGCGGTTGTTAAAGTTACCTTGAATGATGATTTGATCTATCAATCAGATGTCGTAGCCATGCAAGCGGTTGAACCAGGGAGCATATTTAAGCGTTTTATGGATTGGCTGTCGCTATTTTTTGGCAACCTGTTTTCTTAATCGGAAAGTTTAATGAGCGACGCGAAAAACCCGGAAGAATTAGAGCCACCAAAGATAGAATTCCCTTGTCTTTATCCGATCAAGGTCATTGGCGTCGCTGGTGCTAACTTTGAAATGGATGCAGTCATGACGGTAGAACGACATGCCGGGAAAATCGCTCCAGAATTCATCACTCTCAATCCGAGTAAGTCTAATACTTATGTGTCCGTGCGGATGACTATTGCGGCAACTGGGGTAGAGCAACTGGAAAGTATCTTCGAGGATTTGAAGAAATTACCCAACACCAAAATGGTGTTGTAGATTGCAATTAGCTCACTATAAGTGGTTCAAGGCGAGTCCAACTAATCCTCAATCCCCACCTCCTGAGTTGATTGTCCGCCGACTTGGCCTGCAAAGCTATCAACCTATCTTTGAATCTATGCGCTATCTGGCTGAGAATCCTAAGTCTGACCGAGAGGATCAGCTTTGGTTTCTGAGTCATAAACCGGTTTATACCCAAGGCCAGGCCGGGGGTGCGCAGCATATTCTAAACCCTGGGGCAATTCCGGTGATTCAGATCGATCGTGGTGGCCAAGTCACCTACCATGGCCCGGGGCAATTGGTAGTTTACTTGCTTCTCAACATCAAACGTCGCGGCATCGGCGTTAGGCAGTTGGTGGATATCATAGAGCAGAGCATCATTGGTACTTTGACAGAGTTTGGGGTTGTCAGTAGCACAAGAGCAAAAGCTCCCGGAGTTTATGTAAATGATGCTAAAATAGCCGCATTAGGGCTGAGGATCAAAAATGGGTGGAGTTATCACGGTCTTAGCTTAAATATTGATATGGACCTAAGCCCTTTCGCAGGTATTAACCCATGCGGTTTTGAGAACCTTAAAGTGTGTCAACTCGCTGATTTTCAAAGTGAATCTAAGGACTTGATGCAGTTAGCAAGCAAAGCATTGTGTAACCAATTGTTGTTGCAGTTGGGCTACAGCAAGCACTATTAAATCACTTCAAAGATTTTGTTTATTGGGAAAGAGTAGGCAATGGCTGAAAGAATTCGTCGTAATGTATTAGTCGAGGGTGAAAAGCTTCGTGGTGCCGAAAAGGTTCGGCGTATCCCTGTTAAAGTCATTCCGACCGTGGATTTATTGGCGAAGCCAGACTGGATTCGCGTAAAAATACCTTCGTCGCCGAAAATTCAGCACATCAAGCAGAAGTTGAGGGAGCACAAACTTGCGTCAGTTTGTGAGGAAGCGTCGTGTCCAAATTTGGGTGAATGTTTTAGCAATGGCACTGCGACTTTTATGATTATGGGTGAGATTTGCACCAGACGATGTCCATTTTGCGATGTAGCCCATGGTAAGCCCAAACCCCTGAACGAAAACGAGCCCAGAGAATTAGCCGAAGCCATCGCCGAAATGGGCTTAAGTTATGTTGTTATTACCTCGGTTGATAGGGATGACCTCAGTGATAGTGGGGCACAACATTTTGCTAACTGCATAACTGAATCTCGGCGCTACAACCCAAACACTAAAGTTGAAGTGCTAGTGCCGGACTTTCGTGGCCGTATGGAAATCGCTTTGGATATACTGGAGAAAACTCCTCCCGATGTGTTTAATCACAATTTAGAGACTGTCCCCCGTCTGTACAAAAAAGCGAGGCCCGGTGCAGACTATCAATGGTCTTTGGATTTACTTAAAAAATACAAGGCTCGCTGCCCAAGTGTAATCACAAAGTCAGGGATTATGCTGGGGTTGGGAGAAGAGTTTGAAGAGATAAAACAAGTACTTCGTGACCTGAAACAACACGATGTTGATATGATTACGCTTGGCCAATACTTGCAACCTAGCAAAGACCATTTAGCTGTTGAGCGCTTTGTTCACCCAGATGAATTTGAAGCGCTACGAGTTTTCGGCGAAGAGTTAGGGTTTAAGCACGTGGCCAGTGGGCCATTGGTGCGCTCGTCATATCATGCTGACAAGCAGGCCCATGGCGAATCTATCACCTAAATTTACTGCGTTTCTGGGTCCCTGATGAAGATTAGCCTGCGGCAGTCAATTATTAGTCTAGCTTCGTTGCTGCTCGCTGTTTTTCTTGCCGTATTTATATCGTCTCACGGTGCTGAGATTGGTGAACAGCCACTGATTTTAAGGGCCATACTACTCGCTTTAAATATTCTAGCGGGACTGATTTCTTTGTTACCCTTTTTGCCGGGCTTTGCAAACAAGCCGCTTTCTTTTGCATTTGCAATTTGTCTTCCGGCTATATTACCAGGCTTTATTTATTATCTAGCAATACTGCCCTCGCAGGCTGGCACAGGGTTTGAAGCGCAGCAACTGCGTAGCGAGTTAATAACTGATAGTTCCAGCAACGGAATTGTCGAAGTTGGTTTTAGTTATCCTGTGTATACACCAACGATTAGTATAAAAAATAGAGAACTTTTTACTCAAAATGTAAACGTTTTTTTGCGTATGATCGACAGTGGTGGGGCTGCCTCGCTCTTTCGAGCAGTTAGGCGACAAGTTCCAGGTAGCGCACTGACAGTAGAGTCTTCTATACGAGGACTGCTGAGCGAGAGAGATGGGGTTGTTTTCTTACCTATTGCAGTACCGCCGCTCACTGAAATTTCTGGTCAGGTGGTCTTTATCATTAGCAATTTAAATGATGGCACCAGCTTTAATGACGCTATTTCCAGTGCCTATCAGGCCCAATTTGAGCTTCGCGATCCTGTAACAGGCGAATTGTTATTAGAGTTTGCGCTGGAGCACATTTAGATCGTTTCAGTTGTCAAAAAGCGATGCGTGATTTAGGCTGATGATCGGCCGTGTACTATTGCAAGATAATAATAACTAAACCTTAAATGGAACTGGATACTAACCGTCTTTTTAAAGGTTTAAAGGGGGCAGATAATATGAATAAGCAAAGAACAGTGTTGGCACTAGTGTTTTTATTGAGCTGCAATTTTTTGTTTGGGTTTCAGCTCGCCCTGGGACAAGAGGGCGAATTTGCCGGTAAAAGAGTGGTTAAAATCCTACAGGAGCCTCGCCATCGAACAGTTCACGCAGATGAGGATATTTACCTCTTGGATGTACAAATTAACCCAGGCGATATGACTCTGCCCCACACCCACGATGCGGCTATTTTATATACATTTATTAGCAACGGCGAAGGTCCGCTGTATGGCAGGGTGTCCGGAAACACAGACTATGTGGCCGAAAACTTTACTCACGAAGTGTCAAATGCAGGCCCTAATCTTTTTCGCATTATTGCATTAACAAACTATGGAGACGGGTTAGACTCCTTAAGCGCAGATAAGGCTGAAGGGATCTCTCAGGCGCCGCAGGTTGAGAATCAATGGTTTAGATCCTACCGGTTAACCTTGGCGCCAGGTGAGGAAACTTCGCTGCAAACTCTAAGCAATCCAAATGTTGTAATTCAGGTTACCCAAGGCAAGGTACACGTTAGCCGAGAAGACGGCATTACGGCGGAGCTAGTACAGATGGGCGACTGGGCTTGGCGAGCGGCGCAGAGCCCTTACAAAATAGCTAATCGAGGTTCAAACCCTGTTGATGTGGTGATTAACGAGGCGCGCCGTTAGGCATTGTAACGGTATTAGACACTCATAAGGATGAGCCACTTGAGAGCGCCCAGTGGCTACTCTGTTAAAATGCGTGGTGTGGGCTTGCTGCTGCAGATGTAGAGACTCGATTGCCGGTAACAACAACCATTTTTAGTGGGCAGCTGACTTTTGCCACTTCAGATGTCTGTTGCTACATTTCTGGTTTCTAAGCCTAGTAAAATACGCAAGGCGTCACAAGCCGGCGTCGTGGGTAAAATCCGCTACCTTATTAATAGCTTTGTTCTGATTTCAACCTTGTTGTTCTTGTCAGATACCAAATCGCAGCAATCAGCGAGGCCCATAAAAAACCGACACAAAGGGCCGTTAAGACTCCACCCTCGAAGAGCAATAGACTTGAAACGGACATGGCGATTATACGGCCGGTCTCTAGCGGGATCAGCTTTGTTCGGGACTCCATCCAGCCTCCAAACACCATTAGCCCGAGTACCTGTGAGCCAACCAGAAACCAAAGCTCAAGGGGTGTGAGGTCATTGGCAATAATTATTGTGTGAAGCCCGAGTAAGGTTGCAAGTGAGAACTGGCTAAGTACGTAAAGCTTTACGAACGTTGACAATGGCGGGTCGTAGAGTCGGTTTAAGTCTGGGTTTGTTTTGCTCTTGCATGTACTCGTCAAACAATCAGGCTGCCAACCTGGTGGCATAAGGGCTTGTTTGATTTTGTTGACAAACCCAGGGGCTTTAGCAATGTCTTTTACCAAGCGCCAATAGACATGGACATTTGCCCAAACCGGGTTCCAGCTATTTAGTGGTTTACGTAGCCCAAAAGCCACGGGTTCATTGTCTAACTCCTCCTGAAAGCTGCCAAACAATCGATCCCAAATTATGAAAAACCCGCCGTAGTTCTTATCCACATAAAGCGCATTGCGGCCATGGTGGACTCTATGATTTGAAGGGGAAACAAAGAACCATTCAAACAGCCCAAGTTTTGGCACGTGTTCAGTATGTATCCAAAACTGGTAGATTAGATTAAGACTGACCGAGGTGAAAAGCACTTCAGCAGGGTAGCCCAAAACGAAAAATGGCAAGTAAAACAAAAAGCCGTGAAAATCGATGCTTGATTGCCGCAACGCGGTGGAGAGGTTGTAGTTTTCACTTTGATGATGAGCCACGTGAGAACCCCAAAACAAGGCGACTTCATGGCCTAAGCGGTGTTTCCAGTAGTAAGCAAAATCGTACAATATAAAACAGCTTACCCACACCCATGGTTGGTCGTCTGGCAGTTGCATAAGTTGCCAGCGTTGCACGATTATCTCGTAGATTATGCTGGAAAACCCCAGTACGACTAATCCCTGCAGCCTGCTCAGTGAACCCATAGACAGGCTATTTATTGTGTCGTTTAGTCTATAGGTGTTGCGCCCGGTCGCTAGCCCATAGCTTATCTCAACAAAAATAAGCAGGAAAAAGAAGGGGATAGCGTAGAGGATGAGTTCCATAGTATCTCTAATTGCGAAAAAGCGGCGGCAACAGGTGAATTAAAACTGAGGGTTCACGCTCATAAACCCTGCAGTAGAGGGTCACAATAATGTCAAAACACGGTATTATTCGCCATTAATTTTCTTGTTGTAGTCTTGGGAGCTCTCTCCAAATGAAAAAACTAAGTCTAATCGCTTTATCTATCGCTGCGGTCCTCTTCAGCAATGCTGGGTTCAGCCAGGGTATTCAGCAAACGAAAGGCAATTTTCAGGACAAATTTCGTCAGCTAGATGAGGTGCTCCCCACCCCTAATGTGTATCGGAACGCTTCCGGTGGGCCAGGCCATGAATATTGGCAACAGGAAGTTGACTATTCCATTCAGGTTACTCTGAATGAGGATACTCAGTCTTTAAGCGGCACAGAAACGATTACCTATCAAAACAATTCTCCAGACACGCTGAACTATTTGTGGCTGCAACTGGATCAAAACCGCTTTCGAAGCGATTCGATGGATCAAAAGAGTACGCCTTTTGGTGGACAAACACCCGATCCCTCGGATAATTCTCCCGCACGAATCAGCTTAAATAGCCTTCGTACTTTGCAGTACATGGAGGATTCTGATTTAGGTTACAAGATCACTGCAGTGACAGACCGCAGTGGTGGAGCACTTGCTCATACAGTGGTGGGTACCTTGATGCGCGTGGATCTGAGCCAACCTCTAAGATCCGGGCAAGATGTAGAATTTACAGTGGAATATAACTACAACATCGTTAACGGCGATGTTTTGGGGCCTCGCAGCGGCTTCGAATACTTTCCGGATGAAGGCGAGAATGGCAATTATATTTTCGCACTGGCTCAATGGTTTCCGCGTCTGGTGGCATACACGGATTACGAAGGCTGGACCAATAAAGAGTTCTTGGGCTCTGGCGAATTCACGCTTGAATTTGGTGACTACGAAGTGGCTATGACGGTTCCTGCCGATCATATTGTCTCGGCAACCGGCGTGTTGACTAACGCTAATCAAGTGCTAACCCGTGAGCAGCGCGAGCGTCTTCAGCAGGCTGAAACTGCGCCGCGCCCGGTGTTTATCGTTACACCAGAAGAAGCCCTAGAAAATGAAGCAGAAGGCACTAGCGAAACAAAGACATGGCGATTTTCAGCTGAAAATGTCAGAGATTTTGCCTGGTCTTCGTCAAGAAAATTCATCTGGGATGCGAAGGGCTACACCCAAGAAGGTGCTGATCAAGAGCAAATTATGGCCATGTCGTTCTATCCCAAAGAGGGCGGCACCCTATGGTCAGATTACTCCACTGAGGTTGTTATTCACACACTGCAAGTCTATAGCCGGTTTTCATTTGATTTCCCGTATCCAACCGCACAATCGGTGAATGTGGGTTTTGTTGGCGGCATGGAATACCCCATGATTACTTTTAATGGGCCCCGCACTGAGTTGCAGGATGACGGCAGCAGAACTTACTCGCTAGCAGAGAAGCGATTCTTGATCGGCGTCGTCATTCATGAAATTGGTCATTTTTATTTTCCAATGATTGTTAACTCTGACGAGCGTCAATGGACCTGGATGGATGAGGGTATTAATAGCTATCTGGATTCGGTGGCGAGCAGAGAGTGGGATGCGGAGATTCCGTGGGGAGTCGAGCCGCAGTTTATTACCGACTATATGGTGTCTTCTAACCAAGTGCCGGTAATGACTCAATCAGATAGCGTGCTGCGGCTTGGACCTAATGCCTATTCTAAGCCCGCCACGGCGCTCAATATACTGCGCGAAACGATTATGGGGCGTGAGCTATTCGACTTCGCATTTAAAGAGTATTCCAGACAATGGGAATTTAAACGGCCGACCCCTTCAGATTTTTTCCGAACAATGGAAGAAGCGTCGGGTATTGATTTGGATTGGTTCTGGCGCGGCTGGTTTTACACTACAGACCATGTGGATATTTCTTTAGATCGTGTCTACAAAATGCGGATGGATACGCAAAATCCAGACATAGATTACAGCCGTCAGCGTGAATGGGAAAAAACTCAACCTCCTTCACTCTATAGCGAGCGTAACCGAGCAGAAGGTCGTTTAACTTGGGTTGAGGCTAACCCGGATGTGCGAGATTTTTACGATGAAAACGATCAATTCACGGTAACCAATGCGGAGCGCAACACTTATAACAGTTTTCTTGAAGGCCTAGAGGACTGGGAGCGAGAAACCTTAAACAGAGCGATAGATGAAAAGCTCAATTACTACATTCTGGAGTTTTCTAATGTAGGCGGTTTGGTTATGCCCGTTATTATTAGCCTTGAATTCGCCGATGGTAGTAAAGAAGAAGTAAGGCTGCCTGCCGAGCTGTGGCGGCGTAATCCTCTTGCTGTCAAAAAGCTGATGATTTCAGAAAAAGATCTAGTGAGTGTAGTTATTGATCCGGGAATGGAAACCGCGGATGCTGATATGGAAAATAATTACTATCCAAGGCGCATAATTCCATCGCGAATCGAAAACTATAAATCCTCCAGAAGCTCAAGCCTTATTAGCCGCGATATCATGCAAGATATCAAGACTGAGCTGAAGACAGAAGAAGATGAAGAGGATGAAGACTAGAAGTTATAGCTTCGTTTTGCCGAGCCGGCCACTTTGCGCCGGCTTGTTCTTAATTGCTTTAATGAGCTCGGTTAGCTACGGGCATGTTCAAAAGACTGCGGTAACTCGAATTCTTTTTAACTCGGCAACGGGTAACATCGAGGTAATGCATCGTTTCTTGATTCATGATGCTGAGCACGCAGCGCAGCAGCTGTTTGGCGCTGGGCAAGATCTTTTGGGCTCGGAAGATTCAAGATTACTATTCAGTAGCTATGTTGTGAATAGATTTAGCATCGATGCTCATTTTAGCGACGATTCATCACAAGTTTTACCACTCGAATTTTTAGGCGCTGAAATTGATGGCCAATTTATTTGGGTTTATCAAGAGTCCAAAATACTCGAAAACATAGTTTCTTTTAGTCTGGTAAATATGGCGTTAAGGGATGTATGGCCTGATCAAAGTAACCTAGTTAACGTGGAGAGGCAGGGCAAGGTAATTAGCGCTGTGTTTGATGGGGGGGCCGAAGTTAAAAATTTGGAACTTTAATGCTTAACTAATTGAGGACTATTTCTTCCTATTTTTGGATCAATACCTAAACAAAGCGGATGCCGTAGAAACGGTAGGCAGGCTTCGCTAACGCGGCAGCTGAGGGATAGCCCTTTGATTGAACCACTATAATTTCAATCTAACTACGAGCTGTTTGCTACAACACGTCGTTTTGATGAGTCCCTAGTGCATAGTATTCCGCTATCGCTAAGCCAGCAGCAACGCTCGTGAACGGGTCGTGCTCGATGACTTTATTTGGAAACTTCTGATCTAGACTCTGCTTAATCGCAGGAATTAGAGAGGAGCCTCCGGTTCGAATGACCAAATCTATTTCAGTAGCATTCACACGAGCGCTAGTAAGTACTTTTTCAATGGCCTCATTAAATGTTTTTATAACGCTAGCAATCATTTCTTCAAAATCTGCTCTGCTAACTGTGAGCTCAATATCGAGCTCTGGTATGTCGAGCACTGCTTCGTTTTGATCAGAGAGCGTTGCTTTTAAGTCTTTGATTGTTTGAAAAACTAAGTAGCTGTAATTGTTTTTTATTAAATCGTAAAGCCGTCGATACTTGGTAGCTGCTTCATCGCCCACCTCCATTCGCTGCATTATAGGCGTGGTGTATTTGTTTTGATTGAGCATGTAGCTGACAGCCCAATTCAACAGCAGTTCTTCGTATTGCTCAAACGGGAAAAGGGTTTCTATTTCACGATCAGCGCCTGCGCGAGTCCAGCGTTCACCTTTTCCTAGTAGAGGAAATAGAAGCTTGCGGAAAAGTAATTGATCGATGTGATCGCCACCGAGACC
>CAYGRT010000017.1:0-21684 GCA_964352355.1 uncultured Pseudohongiella sp.
CGGTATTTTTCCACGCTTTGCGTTAAGTTTACTCGCCAACCCCATATTTTCAACCAATAAGTTTAATATATCAAATTTTGGTCTATTGAAATACCGAGGGTCCTGCGAATCCTCAATAAGGGGCCCCTTATATATGAAATATGGTGTTTCCTTGTATTTATTCTACCTTTCTTCATATGTCTCTGTTCTGTATCGACATTTAGCCAAGTAACTGATGTAAAGCGAGTGTGCTAATTAGTTATGGGCATAATTTTGCAGGTTCACTCCATATTGACTACTTTATAGTTGTTCGGCCATAGTCTTCCGAAAAGAGGCTCATTCTTTCGTTAACGTATTTCATTATGTTATCGAACTGGGATTCATCGATTCTGCCTGCTACACAGAAGCAATAAAGGTACGAAGATACGAAATGAAACTTGTACTGAAGCTTGGACTCGGGGTCAATGGCGAAGTCCTGCGACACAAGTTCTTCAGTTTCCGTGATCATCCTTTTAAGTAGTGCTTCATTATTCATGTTTTGACGCTTCGCATAGATTATAGGAGCGAGCATATACATATTTTCCGGCGGCCCGCCCGATTCTGAGATTAGCTTCAAAGCCGCAGATAGGGATTCTTCAGATTCAGTAAACCACGTTTTCATCGAATAGCACCGTGTTTAAAGGGCACATATCATTGCTGTATCGGGCAGCTTTTCCCACAGCAATGGGCACGGTGAAAAAGCCTAGTTTGCGCAGCAATGGCAAAAAACTGACGGCGAGCCGTTCGCAATAGGTTTGGATAAGCTAGTCTTGCGTTGAATTGGCAACTAATCAATAAAACGTACCGATACTCAGCAAGGCCACTATAAAGGCCAACGAAAAAGCAAAAGATACTGATCGTGCGATCTTAAAATTTGCGTAATAGCACGCTGCATAAACTGTTCTCGAAATAACGAATCCCCACGTGGCATAGCCAACGTAGACTGGTGAGCTCTCAGAGAGAACGCAGTACACCATCCCCAGCACGAAAACAGCGATGCTTTCATTCGTGTTAGCCACTGTTCTAGTGGCACGAAACAAAAAGCTGTCGTGATCAACTGGTACTGCTGAGCCAGGAATGTGCTTGGCACGAATGCCCGCCACATCGGCAACCAGTATCTGCACAATCATAAGTAGAACCAAGCATCCAATCGCAGTAATCATTGCTTAACGCTCTCCACTATTAAGTGAGTTCCATTGCTCCCAAGAGATACTTCTTCCTGGGTAAGCGGGATTTTGAAATGGCCAGACATCGATTATCCACTTGCTTACAGTGTCGAATAGAATAGCATCGTAACCATCGGCCACTATATCGGCGCGAACCCACATTGTGATCTCGGCATCGAAGCCTGATTTAGTAGTAGGGAAGATATAAATACAGCCGAGCACTCTTTCCTCATCCAGCGATACCACGGTGTAGGTAAACGAGGATCGAATTTGAAATTCTTTTTGATGCCAGCCGAGATCGATCAAGTCTTGCTCGAAGCTGAGATCAGCAGTGGGCCAATCGTCATCGGGGCCAAAAACCCCTTGTAAATGATCAAGGCTGGACATGACGGCATCGTAGTCTTTTACTACATCATTCACGGTTAGTGTTCTTATGCGGAAGTGCTCGTTCTCGAAAACCGTGGGCACGTCGAAGTCTTTTGGCACAAAGGGCTGTGACTGAGCTATTGCTAGGTATGGAAACAAAGCCATAGCCATACTGGATAGAACTTTTCTTTTAAATGACATGTATTTTTCTCGCGCCAGGATGGGTGTGTATGTTGTGGCTGTCTCACTGTAGTTTAAAGTGGCCAAATTATATAGCTACCAAGTGGAATTCTTTCAGGCCCGGGGGTTTTCTCCATTGCTTGTCTGACAGCCGAAATATCGCTAAGCCCTAATCCTAATTTATGCTCGTTAGGCTGGTACGTGGTGCCCACACTAAAGTCCTCATTCGCGGAGGTACTCATCTCGATGTGTGTACCAAGCACACGAATGATGGGTTTGTTTTGCACCCAGTCTGACAGTCTAATCATGCTGCTTCGGTATTCTGACCAATCCCTAACATAAAGCCGGCCAGGGTAGAGGCTGTCACCAGTGATGATGCTGCTGGACTGATAGTCATAAAAGGCAAGGTCATCGCTGGCATGCCCAGGGATCGGTAGTAGTCGAATTTCTCGTTCCCCTAGGTTGATAGACGACTCATTGTTGGGCCAGTTTGAAAAACCGAATTTGGACTGAACTGCGTCTGGTCCAATACTTACCAAAGTAAATCCATTTTTATTTTGAAAAGCAGGGTCTCCGAGACGATGATCACCGTGCCCGTGGGTATGGGCGACCAAGACGGGGAGATCGGTAATGCTTCGCACGATTGTACGCAGTATCTCGCCTCCTTCGACGGTGGCCCCCGTGTCAATCAGCAGGCCAGACTCAGAGCCGACAAAAAAATACACAAACGGGGCTTCATAATTTGAGCATTTGTTCTGCCTCAAAACGTAGCTGTTATCGGCGAACTGTACCGGCTGCCACTCTTGATAATCTACGCATTTTCTCAGTTTCACAGTCGGGCGCGCCATGAATCCAATCAACAGAATCTAAGTTTGAAATTGACAGGGAGCTAGCTTGGCTTGTATCGATGTCAGTGTCGTCCGGCTGAGCGATACATGGATTGAAAGCAGCCATTGTAAAAAGCAGGATAGCTGCTGTGTTTAAGCAAGTATTAGCATTAGTGCTCATGACGTCGACCTTTGCTGATTAAACTTAACAAAATTAACCCACTAAACAACAGGACTTCTAAGATTCGTTGAGCCATGCTCCGCCACCGGGACCATTCAGGCGCAGCCATCGCAAGAAAAACCAATCGACAATGATCTAAGCGCGTTGGCGCTAGCGAAGCTCTGTCTCAGATACTAAAACGAACTACAGAAAGTTACTCCTGCACCTCCGCCCGGAGCAGCGCCAAAATCTCAGAATTGATATCCAACATGTCCCCATGCAGCGCATAGATATCACGCATTGCATAGTATTTTTCAGTGATGATATTGCGAAACGTTCTAGTGCCAACCAGCTGCTCAACGCCGCTGTTAGCCCTTGGTTCTGGTAATGGATAATCTTCGTCATCTTGCCAAGACACCATTAGTCTTGCAAATTCTGTGTTTTCGGAAAGGTAAGGAAGAAATGTCTGTACTAGTTGCATTTCGTGGGTGGCTTGAATGAGTTCTAATACCTTGGCAAAGGAGTAATAGTCAGCCAGGCCGGTCTTTACTTCTCGGCTCGTAATTAGGCGGAGCTCGCCAGAGCCAGTTAAGCTGTCGTAGGCGCGGGTAATGGGAATAAACGCCGCCATGCTTTGTAGCGAGCTGAGTCTTTCATCAAGCTCTTGAGAAGACAGGGTTAGGTTATCTTGATTGCTTTGTTCGCTGAGGGCAATCATGTCATTTAGCACACGGTCGCCTTCTTCTAGCATGAGTTCCAACAGGTCGCCATTGGCTTCAAAGTCTTCGATCAACTCATATAGATAGGCAGTTTCTTTTTCCGAGTCTTGATTGTTTTGCCACCACTCGTCGATTTGTAAACCTGAGAAAAAACCAATAATGACAATGAACAGATCCAGAATAATCGAGCCCCAATTTTGATTTTCGGCAAGGGCCCTCACTCGAGTTAGAATCATTGTCCAGCCTCCTAGGCTTTAAAAACCGCTTACCCTGTCGGTAATGCCTTGGCTCGCAAGGTATTCTTCGTAGGTGCCTTGATAATCTACCAAGGTATTATCCCTAATGTCGATTATTCGAGTGGCTAGGGAGGACACAAATTCACGGTCGTGACTTACAAAGATCAAGGTGCCGTCGTAATGCTCCAAGGCAAGGTTCAATGCCTCGATAGATTCCATGTCTAAGTGGTTCGTGGGCTCATCTAGAATCAGCACGTTGGGGTTCTGCATGGTTAGTTTGCCAAACAGCAGTCGATTCTTCTCGCCACCAGAGCACACTTTGACTTTCTTATTAAAGTCTTCCGATGAAAACAGCATACGGCCTAGCGTGGCTCTCACAATTTGATCGTCGTGCTTAGGCGTTTGCCATTGGCTCATCCAATCGAATAAAGTGAGTTCGCAGGCAAAATCTTTGGTACTGTCTTGGGGGCAATAACCGTGGGTTGCAGATTCAGCCCATTGGATTTTGCCCTTTTTTGGGGTGATTTCGCCAATGAGACATTTTAGTAGCGTGGTTTTGCCCGCGCCGTTCTCGCCAATAATTGCCAGCCTAGACCCAGCAGCCAAAATCATATTTCCATTTTCGAATAGCAATTCGTCATCGAAGCTATGGCCTAGCTTTTCAATGACTAATGCCTGCCGATGCAGTTTTTTGTCTTGGACAAATCGAATATAGGGGCTAACCCGACTAGACGGTTTTATTTCTTCCAATTCTATTTTTTGTAGCTGCTTGGCGCGTGAGGTTGCTTGCTTGGCTTTCGATGCGTTGGCAGAGAAGCGGCTCACAAACTGCTGCAGGTCGGCAATCTGGGCTGACTTTTTCGAGTTGATCGACTGCAACCGCTCTCGAGCGGCCGTGGAGGCAATCATAAAATCGTCATAGTTACCGGGATAGACTCTTAGTTCACCGAAGTCGATGTCTGCCATGTGAGTGCAGACAGCATTTAGAAAGTGGCGGTCGTGAGAAATGATTACCATCGTGGATTTACGGTCGTTTAGAACCCCTTCCAACCATCGAATAGCATTAATATCCAAGTTGTTAGTCGGTTCGTCCAATAACAAAATGTCTGGATCGGAAAACAGCGCCTGTACCAATAGCACACGCAATTTCCAACCCGGCGCCACTTCAGTCATAGGACCGTGATGAAGATCTTGGCTAATGCCAGCGCCCGAGAGCAATTCGCTGGCTCGGCTTTCTGCGGTGTAACCATCAAGCTCAGCAAATTGTACTTCGAGCTCAGCGACGGCCATGCCATCTTCTTCTGACATTTCGGGCAGATTATAAATGCGGTCCCGCTCTTGCTTAATTTTCCATAATTCTGGATGCCCCATGATTACCGTATCAATTACCGAATACTCTTCGAAGGCAAATTGGTTCTGATTAAGTTTGCCGACTCGTTCATTGGGGGTTATGGACACATTGCCTGCGCTGGGGATAAGGCTACCATCCAGTATTTTCATGAAAGTGGTTTTGCCACAGCCATTGGCGCCGATTAAGCCATAGCGATTTCCTTCGCCAAATTTGACTGAAATATTTTCAAACAATGGCTTAGAGCCAAACTGCATGGTTACGTTTGCTGTGGAGATCACTGGGCGTCCTTAAAACTTGGTGTACTAAAGTGTGAGGCTGAAGCTCGTCAAATGGCGCGTACTATAAGGATTTACGGCCAAAATATCGAATTTATTTCATGCCTTTCTGTCGCTGGGCTGGATTTACCAGCCCACTGCATAGGCTGCACGGCGAGGATCTGCTCCGGCAGTTACGGTACCCAGGGTTTGATTCTTTAAAATAGCCTGAATGCTGCCCAATGAAAAAGACGGAGCTAGGCGCAAATCATGATTCATTTGCATCAGTCCGTCGAAGTGCTCACGGGATATTCGGTCTTCGATACGCACTGTGATGGCCGCGGCTTCCTTATAAAAGTTAGGTTCTGCAAATAGGCTAAAGCGGGGCGCTTCGATGGCTGCTTGTACCGGCATACCGAAATCTAAGACATTCACTAACACTTGAAATTGAGTTTGCCCGATAGTCTCGCCGCCAGGCGTGCCGAGGGCCATAACAAACTCGCCATCTTTCATCACGATGATTGGTGAGTTATTCAAAATAGGTATTTGCCCACCACGCGCGAAATTAATGTCCTCTTGATAGGGTGAGGTTGAGCCAACGCGGGTGCCATTGTTAAACGTGATGCCCGTGTTGCCGACCACAACTCCCGTCCCGAAGGAGCCGCCATGAGTTGGTGTGGCGGCGACAACATTGCCATGTCGGTCCATGATTGAAAAACTGGTAGTGCTGCCGCCCACACTATTTTCGTCAAGGGAGACAATGCTGCCGTTGATGGCTGCTTGGGCGGTGGACGCACTGGCATTTTCATGGCCTTCAGGCCGGCCCGGCGCAGGAAAATCCATGGCGGAATTGAGCTTAATCATTGAGCGGCGCATTGCAGCGTAGTCGTTAGCAAGCATGCCCTCAACTGGAATGTTGAATAGGGTTGGATCGGCTACATAGTGATAGATATCTGCTTTGGCTAATTTTATGGCTTCAATAAGCAAATGGGTGAGCTCGGGGCTGTCTGTACCAAGGGCGGCCAAGTCAAAACCTTCTACCAATTTCAGCTGCATAAGCACTTCCAGACCGCCCCGAGAAGAAGGCGGAGAGGTATAGATGTCGTAGCCACGATAGTTAATGTGGATAGGGTCGGTCCACTTAGGCTGATAGCTGGCGAAATCATCCAGGGTAAACTGGCCGCCATTGGATTGGTAAAACTCTGCCATCTCCGCTGCTATTTCACCGGTGTAAAAAAGATCGTAGGCCGCCTGCAATGCGTCTACCCGAGAGGCACCCTTTGATAGTGCTTGGCGCTCTGCTGTGACTAATCGTTCAAATGTGTTGGCCAAATTAGGCAAAGTGAAATTCTCGCCAGTCAGGGGTATCCTGCCTTGAGGCATGAACTGATCAATGCTTGTTTGAAACTGGGCAAACTCCGACTCGCTTGACGCGATTGAGCGAACCACAGATTCTTCGATGGGATGACCGTTTTTGGCATAGTCAATAGCGGGCGCTATGACCTCACCGAGAGAAAGCGTGCCATGGTTTTGTAGCATGGATATCCAGCCACCAAACAAACCAGGTACAACCCCTGCCAATATGCCTTTATCTAACTGATCTGAGTTCAGTAAAGCGGCATCAAGGGCCTTGGGCGCTGCGCCAGTTGCGCTGAGTGAATAAATCGCCCCATTGCCATGATCATAATAGGTAAGAAAGCCATTGCCACCGGCGCCAGACATTTGAGGGCGCACGACGTTAAGGGTAGCCAAAACCGCAACGGAAGCGTCGATGGCATTGCCGCCCTCCATTAAAATTCGCAGACCTGCCATGGCAGCTAAAGGATGACCGGCGGTAACCAAGCCATTGGGCCCCGGTACCTCAGGACGATGGCTGTTTCGATTGCTACTCATTTGCAGCGGATAGGCGCTTTCTTGAGCCGAAACTTGTGAGCTAACTGCGGTCGCCAAAAGCGTGCCGCAAATCAGTAAACGGCTAACTGATCGGGTCATCATAGTCTTCATAAAGTTTCCTTTTAAAGTAGCTGTACTGCGGTGCTGTTAGAGACAGGGCATCTTTATCGCATTTTCTCTGCCACACAGTTTTCGGCGTCTTCAACATTCTCACTCATAAATCGGTAGAGAGTAGCCCCCAGCTCGTCCGGACTGGTAACAGCTTGGGAAAGCAAAGCTAGACCTTGTTCATCGCAGATGCCGGCAAACAAGGATCTACCATAGGTTTGGAGAAAATAGTTGTCACGGGTTTGGCTGAGCTCGGATAAATTAGCGACTAACTGAGGCAGCAGATCAAGTTGAAACTGTTCCTGTCCGGGAGGAAATAGAGACGTCATCGATGCGCGTAAGTTAGACAGTGGCAAGGTCTCGTCTGCAAGTATTCTCGCAATCCAGCTCTGTTTTATTTCTGTGTCTGGCAATGATGACTCCGCCGCTATGGCTGCTCGTCTGCCGGCATCGGATGGGTCTTTTAGGCGCTCGGCCTGCAAGAAATCCCTAGCTAACTCATGGTTGCGATTACTTAGGCGCTCTACTATTCGCCATCTAAGGCTTTGACCGACAGTCAATCCGGGGATGGCAATTTCGTCATTCAGTAGTGCAATTAAATTGGTTAACGCGGCCTCGGATCGAGCAAGGTTAATATAATTGTTTAGGCGCAGATTTAGGGTGCTCTCAGATTGTGAAACGTTTTGCTCAGTGTTCTCGAACACGCCTGCTTGCACCAATGACCACAGCTGCTCCTCGGCGAGAACTCCAAAAGTTTCTAGCTCTTGTTCGAAGCCGCTGCCCATTTTTTCTAATTGATTAAAGGTGTTAACTAATTGTGAAAGTGTTTGCCGAATTATTCGATCATTTTGTTCGCTGTCTAGACTGCCAATGAGCATATCCAGCAGTTGGTCGTGTTCTAATTGAGCGTTGCTAGGAGCGTCAAAGACCGCTGTCCAAAACATAGAGCGCAGCAAGGGGTCTTGTGTCTTAGTTAAGGCGTTGTCATTAATCAGGCTTGTAATACTGCCTTGATCCAATTTGATGGTGGCATAGCCCCAGCCTTCATAGTTTGGCATAGCAAGCTCGGGGCAGGGTAAACCTAGCGCGTCTGGAACCTGTGTTTCTGCACTGTTTATTTCTATTGGCAGAGTCGCATAGGGAGCAATATTACCGTTCTCATCCGTGGCAAACAGGCCAAGCTGCAATCGTTGGCTGCGAAGTGTGGGGTGGTCAGCTGAAGCGGTCTGAAGCAGTGCAAAACTCTCAATAGTGCCTGCCTCACATTGATAGCGAGCTTCAATTTGATTGACGCCAGCCTCATACATCCACGTGTCGGCCCAAGGCCCGAGATCAATGCCAGATTGTGTTGAAAGGGCTGACATGAAGTCAGCCAAGTCGGTGTTGTTCCAAGAATGCTGCTTGAGATAGTTGGAAACGCCAAGACGGAAGTTTTCGCGCCCGATGTAATGTGATAACTGATTAAGAACAGAAGCGCCTTTGTCGTAGGTTATTGCGTCAAACACATTGAAGAAATCGTTTGAGCTCGCCACTTCAACTTCGATGGGGTGGGTAGACACTGCGCTATCCGCGGCAATCGCCGTGAGGTTTTCCGACAAGTAAAAATCATGCCACAGGTCTTCAAATTCAGTGGCCTCATGTACGGCGATTGCTGACATTAAAGTGGCGAAGCTTTCGTTTAACCATAAGCCATTCCACCAATTCATGGTCACCAAATCTCCGAACCACATATGGGCCATTTCATGGAGGATGGTGGATGCGCGACGTTGACTGTTGAAGCGGTTGGCGGTGCCTCTGTCGACATAGCTTTCAGAAAATGTCACAGCGGCAACGTTCTCCATGGCGCCGATCAAAAAATCCGGCACGATTACTTGATCGTATTTCACAAAAGGGTATGGGATATCAAAGTAGTTGTTGTAATGGGCAAGGCCTGACTTGGTATAGTTCATCCATTCGTCAACTTGAACATATTGAGCGAGGGATTGTCTCGCCATCAGGCGAATTGGTACGTCTCCCGCTGTGTCTTCCCATACCTGATAGGGTCCGGCGTGAAGTGAAAATATATAACTTGAGAATTTCTCAGATTGAGGAAAATGCCATGTAGATATGCCGCCTGATTCTGTGATCGAATCCTCCATCGTTGCAGATACCACTTGCCAGCTGGGGTCAGCTTGAACAGTCATTTCATAGGTGGCTTTCAAGTTTGGTTGGTCAAAATTGGGAAATAAGCGATTGGAGTAATAGGGCCACAAATAAGTATATAGATAGACGCCACCATCCTCTGGGTCCACAAACTTATGCAGACCAGTACCGTCTTGGCCGAATGGATGAGAGTACTCTATTGTGACTTCATTGGTGCCAACAGTGAGCAACTCGTTAGGTAGAAGCACATAGAAACCATTGTAGTCTGGTTCAGTATTTTGGCCATTAACGATGACTCTATTTACGCTGCCACCGGTAAAATCTATATCAAGCGGGGCGGCATTGTTGTTGAGGTCAAACTTGGCGGTGACTGTTCCTGAATACGCTTCGGTATTCGAGACTAGGTCGATATCGAGAACATAGCTAATATTCTCTACCCTTGCTTTGCGGGCAATCGCTTCTTGCTCGCTGATTTGATCCAGCGCTGGGCGAGTTATTTGATTTAGACTACCGCGTTGAGTACTGCTGGATGCAGCACTGGTTTGAATTGTTCCGGCTGGGGTTTGAGGGGAAGGGGATTGTTCACCGCAACCAACTAAAACAAGTAATAAAGGCAGAGCCGAAAGTATTGAGCGCATGAAATCCCCGGTCGTTTGGCAAATGGAAGAGCGGACAAGCTTATCACAACATTTGGTGGGTAAAACTTAAGGTTTAGAATCCTGTCAGCCATGCCAAGCTATTTTGAATAGTGTCGCCGCTATCTTTCAATTCGCAGTAAGTTATCGCCTCACGCAATCTGCACTCTTGTTCATACCACTGCAGATGAAATGGCAGATCAGGGCGCAATTAGCGTGCTTAAGCCCTTAATTTTGCTGTATTCTGAGTTTCATAGCCTAATTATTAGAAAGCGATGAAAAGCCAAACCAAAAGCACCCGGCGAGATTTTCTCCAAGCCATTGGCGAGGTTGGAGGCTATGCAGCTGTTTATCAGGCCATGGTGACAATGGGTTTGCTAATGCCAGGAGACGCTACAGCCGCGCAAACCCTAAAACATTGGCGCGAAGCGTCGCAGCAATCATTGTCAGGGCCAAAGCCCACGGTGGCGATACTAGGCGCGGGCATCGCAGGGTTGGTAACTGCTTATGAGCTTAAAAAAGCCGGCTATCCTTTTTATGTGCTTGAGGCGCGAAACCGGCCTGGTGGGCGAAACCATACTCTGCGCGCGGGCGCTTCAGTGCAAGAAACGGATTCACAGCAGCAGTGCCAGTTTGACGAAAATCCAGAACTCTATTTCAATGCGGGGGCTGCCCGTATACCTCAGCACCATGGCAATTTACTGAGCTATTGCAGCGAACTTGGTGTGCCTTTACAGGCTTTTGTGAATGACAATCGTGGCGCCTATATTCACAGTGCATCAGCATTCGGGGGGCAGCCAAAAAGAGCGCGAGAAATAATAGCATCAACTCGAGGCTATATTTCCGAGCTGCTGGCAAAAGCTATTAATGCCAATGCCTTAAATGCAGACGTGAGTTTTAGTGAGCGATCAGCAGTTCTCTCTGTGCTGTCTGATTACGGGGCGTTGGATTTTAACTTTCGCTCCAGCGGTTCTACTCGAGCAGGGGTTCGCGCCGGCACCGGAGGCTTAACGCCTCCACAGTTCGACTCCTTGCTGAATGCTAAAAGCTTTTTCTCCCATCCTGTAGTGCCCTTTGCGGCCAACTTTGTTGAAAGCTATAACCAATCTGCCACTATGATGCAGCCTGTTGGAGGTATGGACAAAATTCCCTATGCCTTTGCCCAGCAGCTGGCCGGAGACATTTATTACGATATAAACGTCACTGCCATTCGCCGTTCTGGAACAGGTGTTCGAATAGAGGGTAGCTCGGGCAGCCAAACAGGCGCAGTAGAAGCGGATTATGCCATTGTCACCATTCCGCCGAGTGTGCTGCGCAATATCCCCAATGATTTTAGTGTGGCAGCGCAGAATGCAATTCAACAAGTGCAGTATGCGAATCCAACAAAAATTGCGTTTCAGTCAGCAAGATTTTGGGAGAAAGAAGATCAGATCTATGGCGGAATTTCTTGGACTGACCCCGCTATTCGTCAGATTTGGTACCCCTCTGGTGGCTTTGGCGAAAGCCAAGGAGTCATTGTCGGCTCTTATCTTTTTGGAGGGAATGAAGCCACATTCTTCGGTGGTCTCAGTCCCGAAGCGCGGATAGAATTAGCCCTATCGGCTGGTGAAAAGATTCACGGCCAGTACCGCGATAATTTGAAGAAAGGCATCTCTGTCGCGTGGAATAAAGTGCCATACAGCTTGGGAGGTTGGAGTGTGTCAAACCCTTCAACGCTGCTACAAAATCCCGATGGGCCTTTTCTATTTGCAGGAGATCACTTAACTTACCTTCAAGGTTGGCAGGAAGGTGCGGTAATATCGGGTCTTAATGCGCTAAGCAATTTGCTGGAAATTTCTGCCACACCTTAATTTTAGTTCTCAACAATAAAGGAAAACACTATGAAGAAAGTATTACTCGGCCTAATTCTAACCTTGGGGTTTTCCTCACTCTCAATGGCTCAGCAAGCACCCTGTGGACCATCCGGTGATCTCGAAGGTGGTCTCGCGACTAATGTGGCATCGGACTCCCGCTGCTTTGAACTTAGAATGTACACTGCTGAACCGATGAAAGACGGGGTAGGTGGTATCGACAATTTACATCAGCGTTTCAGAGAAAAAGAAATCGAGATATTTGAACGTTTAGGCGCTGAGGTAGTTGCCGTATGGCAGCGACTGGACGAGCCCAACACCCTCGTTTGGATGCTGGCCTATCGTAACAGAGCTCATCGTCAGGAAGTGTGGGATGCTTTTCGTACTGACGCAGAATGGCTTGAATTACTAGCCAAATACCCGGTGCCAATTTCAGCCGAAACTTTCATGATGAGCGCAACAGATTATTCCAATCTTAAATAGAGTAGGAGCGGCCCAGTTCCTACCTGGGCCGCTCTAAACTGAATATCGATAACTCATCTACTCGCGTGTAATCGTCATATCCTAAGCGTCCTATAGGCTGCATTTTCTTCACATCTACAAGTCCATCGCCGGTTATAAAATCATCCTTGATGTGCACGCCAATAACTTCGCCCAAAATCATGACGTAATTATCCGCCTGTTCCCAGCCAGGAATGTCGACGCTGCGCACATAACGGCACTCCAAATTAACAGGCGTTTCTACGAGTCTCGGCGCTCTGACGAGGGTTGACGCCGTGGTGGTTAATCCACAGTGCTGAAATTCGTCAATATCAGAATCAAGGTTGGCTGAGGACAGATTCATTGCCTCTCGGGTTTCCCAGGTCGCTAGATTGCAGACAAACTCTCCGGTTTCTTGAATATTGCGAACAGTGTCTTTCATGCCATCCTTATGCATGCCAACACCGCCCGAAAACATAACGGTGGGTGGCTGATAACACACCGCATTAAAAAAACTATAGGGCGCAAGATTATAGGCACCCGTTTTGCTTACCGTGCTTATCCACCCGATTGGTCTTGGCAGAATCAAGGAATTAAAAGGGTTCTTGGCAAGTCCGTGGTTCTTCTTTTTCGGTTCGTAAAACATTACTTGGCTACCGCGGTTTTTGATAAGTGATGCGGCCGCCTACAATGGTCATAATATTTTCACTTGTAAGGATTTCCTGTTCGGGAATAGTCATAAGATCGGAATCGAACACAGTGAAGTCGGCATACTTACCTACTTCAACCGAGCCCCTAATATCTTCTTGAAAGGCGCCGTGGGCAGGCCAAATTGTAAGCATCTTCAATGCAGTTTCCCTTGAGACCGCCAATTCGGGGTGCCAGCCAGGGCCAGATGTCCCATCTAAACGTTTGCGGGCCACTGCTGCATAGAATTCGATTCGGGGGTCCCCTTCCTCCACCGGGGCATCAGAACCCGCTAGGATCATTAAGCCTCGGTCTACTAAGGACTGCCAAGGATAAGCATAGGCTAAGCGATCTGGTCCTAAGCGGTCGGGCGCAAAGTTTAGGTCACCAATACCGTGACTTGGCTGCATCGATGGCATGACACCTAATTCGACAAATCGCTGCTGATCAACTGGCGGAATAATCTGAGCATGTTCCATGCGCCAGCGCAAATCATCGCTGGCCCATTCAGAACGAGGCACAGCGTTATAGGCTTCCTCGTACCAATCTAGCAAGGATCTAACGGCGCGATCACCAATAACATGGGTTTCAATCTGAATACCTTGTCTCAGTGCAGCGTAAAGAATTGGCATTAATTCTTCTTTAGTGGTGCGGTTCATGAAACCATTGTGATTGGCATCTGAATAATTATCGATAAGCGCTGCACCCCGCGAGCCCAGTGTGCCATCAATAAAAACTTTGATGCCGCGAACATCAAACATATTGTCAGCTGTGGTTTCACGGCCCTTGCTTATCATTTGCTGAGCTTCGTCCACCGGAATTGCCGCGTACACTCGATGCAGCATATTGCCCTCAGCATGAATTTGCTTCATTAGCTCGACTAACTGATAAGACATGCCGGCATCTTGTGTCTGTGTCCAGCCCAAGGCCGCATTGGAAGCCAAGCCCCGCTCGAGATTATCTTTGAGGTACTCATTAGTATCTGCAGGGATAATGGCGCGAAAAACATTCATGGCGTTGGCGAGTACGTAGCCGTTGGGCGTGCCGTCTAAATCCCGCTCAAACTTGCCTCCCTCTGGGTCTGGCGTATCACGAGTCACGCCAGCCAACTCCATTGCCTTGGAGTTTACAAGCGCAGATACGCCATCGGCTCGTGGCATAAACAAAGGCTTATTCTGGGTGAAAGGGTCCACGTCGTACTTATTCAAGAATCGCTCTTCATCGGTCCATTCCCGTTCTATCCAGCCTCGCCCCAAAACCCATTGCTCATCGGGAATCGTGTCGGCCCAATCGGCAATGGTAGCGACCGTTTCTTGTAGAGTTGGTATGCCAAACAAACTTAGCGTTTTGGTACGTCGGCCCACACCTTCAAGATGTTGATGGCTGTCGGTGAAACCGGCAAAAACAGTTTTGCCTGCTAAGTCTATTATCTCGGCTTGTCCGCAACTAAAACGCTCAACCCCGTCATTGGACCCTACATAGATAATACGTTGGCCGCGCACGGCAACTGCTTGAGCTGTCCACTGCTCATCATTAGCCGTATATATGGTGGTGTTGCGAAGTACTAAGTCTGCGGGCTCACAGTTTGCTTGCTGGGCATGGCCGATAGCCGCGGTGGCTAAGAGACTAAAAGTTGTCAAGACCATCGTAAGGTATTTCATGGGGGAACTGCTCCGTTAATCGTATTCTTATGCGTGAAAATAGGCGGTCAAATTAACCTAAATTGGCCCAATGCACAAAATTAAGCGTTGTCGTGTTTGCGTCGAAAGTTGGGACGCAGCAAAAGAGCTCAGCTTAGGCGCTGGTAGTTTCCGATTAAGGGCCAAAGGCGGCAGCAAGCACAGACTATGGCTGTTCTGATTGTAGTATTTTGTGACGAAAAGAAGCATTGCACGAATAATTATTAACAAAATATCAATTTATATCATATAGTTATATTATGATATTAATGCCTTTTATTACTGAGACAATTGGTCGCATCGACGATTGCCCAGTTTGAAACTACTCTATAACCATGATCTTTGAGATCATATTAGTTCTTTATCAGAACTAAGGCGGTGTTTAACGTGTTATCTACATTTTCTCGACGCTCAATAGTTGCATCACTGCTTGTTGGCGGGTTGTCGATTCAAGCTCCCGCATCCATGGCGGATAGTTCTGTGCTCAATTATTTATACCCGGAATTAACCAACGCCATGCGTGCCCACGATGTTGTGTTTGCGCGGGTACTTGAAGAAATCGACGTGACCAACTCTTCGCCAGGCTCTGCAATCGGCAAGGATTTATTAAAAGAGTCGCTCGAAGAGTTGTCTCAGGCTACGGCATCACATTACCACTCTTCCGGTGGGCATCTGGCCATGCTTGGGCCATACCGAGTGTTTGAGAGCCGCGCCACCCCTAGTTTAATTGCCACAATTAGGCGGCAGCATGACCAGGACAGTCCAGAGTTGACGCTACGAGATTTGAGCAGCCTAACGCCTCGGGCGGTTGCCACCTTAGAGCGTGGCAGGGCGTTTGTCGAAGAGGTTATCGCGATTCACGTGGATGATGGGTTTAAAGATAAAAAAGGCGCTGTCGCAGAAGCGGTTAAAGTCTATTTGAGCGACGATGAAACGTCTGTGAGTCCCCGTCCTAAATCTGAAGATCTGCTTTCCGAGCACCTTCATGCCTATGCATATGGCGCCGGCTTTCCCCAACTCAGCGGCCTGAATTGGGCGTCTCAGTGGCTGAAACTGGCTGCACTGGAAATTATTATAACCAGCCCCGACCGTGAATCTGAGGCGAGAGACTTGGAGAATGCGTTACGTTTATACGAGGACAAAACCAAGCGCCTACATGGCAGCCTAGTATCTTTGCCCAGCGATATACCTGCGATACCATCTATCGCGCCAAATTTTTACACCGTCCATCCAGAAGCCTCTTCCATTATCGATAACTTGGAAGCGCTAAAGGTGGTGATCGCGGACATACTGGCTCACCCCGATGATTTTGATCGGCAGGCTGCCATGGACAAGATGGTTGCCAGCTACACTGATAAAAACTCTGACATTATAAAACCCACTGAATACATGCTGTTTGTACTTCGGGGGGGTATTTACAATGCAGGCGGTCCTGCCCGCGGTGGCATGGATCAACCAGATCGTAACTACTCGCGTGAGGTTCAAGAAAACCCACACGTGAGCAAATACCCCATGGCTAAGTAAGCGCGCTTTTCACAGTGCAGGGATCAAATTATGAGTTCAGCTAGAAAATTAATTGCGGTGAGTTTTGCTACGATGGTGTTGGGTGCTAGCACTGCAGTGTTTTCAGCGGTTGAGCGAATCGGTGATTTTGCGCTGCTTGATGATAGCGGCGAGTTTCATCAACTAAGCCGTTACCTGCACCGCAAAGCCGTGGTGATGATGTCTTACTCTAATTCCTGTGAAACTATGGCTTCAGCGCTTGGCGAGTTTGATAAATTGAGCCAGCAGTACGCTGATGAAAATATCGAGTTTTTACTTCTCGATTCTGCCGGTTTGGGCCGTAAAAAAACCGCAGCTTGGAACATGGACTATCCGGTTCTTGACGATGCCGGACAGTTAGTTTCTGAAACCTTGGGCGTGGTCACATCTGGCCAAGTACTGGTTTTCAATCCGGAGCGATTAACGCTGCTTTACCGTGGTCCTGCAAACGAAATGCTAGATGATGCGTTAGCTAAAATGCTTAATGACGAGCTGCGGGATACTGTGTCTCAGTCAAGCGATGGCTGCGCCATCGACTATGCAGTGAAGCAGGCTCACGCTGATAACCCTCCGGACTATTCCACCGAAGTTGCCCCTATTATTGTCAAGAACTGCTCCGAATGTCACCGTTGGGGTGGTGTAGGTCCGTTTGCTCTAGATACCTATGTGTCAGTGCTTGGCTGGTCGCCAATGATTCGCGAAGTGCTCATGAATAAGCGTATGCCACCAATGCAGGTTGATCCTGAGATAGGTCATTCCGCAAGCGCGAAATATATTTCTGCAGAAGAGGTGCAGACCTTATTGCACTGGATGGACGCTGGAGCACCCCGAGGCGACAATGAGCATGATCCGCTTGAATCGGTGCCATTAGAAAAAGTATTCGAATGGCAACTTGGTGAGCCAGACTATATCGTAAATGCAGAAGCAATAACGGTGCCTGCAGTGGGCGTACAAGACTACGTTTACTCTGAAGTTATATTGCCTTTCGATGAGGATGTGCGAATAAAATCTTTTCAGTATCGGCCTGGGAAAGAAGCCGTGCTGCATCACTTGATGACATTTATCGTGCCACCAGAAGAGGACTTTTGGGGGCCTGAGAAAGACAAGGAAATTAATCATCGCCGTTTTCTTGGCAGCTATATTCCTGGCGATAACCCTGCAATTACGTTTCCCGAAGGAACGTCTGTGCTAGTTCCTAAAGGGCACAAGCTTGCCATGCAGTTTCACTATGTGACCAATGGTTTGGCAACTGTTGATGAATCAGCAATTGGGCTTTATTTTGCTGAAGACTCTGAAACCACTGAAATCGAGACAGTGTCCATATCAAGTCGATTTGTCCTACCACCTAATGTCGATAATTTTCCTATGCACGCAAGTTACAAGGTGCAAGAGGATATATTTCTAACGGGGCTGCGCGCGCGAATGAACTTTCGCGGCAAAAAAATGAAATTTGTTGTTGAGTCTCCAGACGGCGAAAAAAGTGATTTGTTTAGTGTGCCGGCCTACAACTACGGTTGGCAGCCACATTATCAACTCGATGAGCCAAAAGAAATCGTCTCGGGCAGTACTGTTCACGTGATTGGCGCTTTCGATAATTCGTTGAGCAACCCGTTCAACCCAGACCCATCGGAAGAGGTAGAGTTTGGGCTAAACAGCTGGGAAGAAATGTTCACTGGCTATCTCACTTTTTATAAAAAGTAGCAGGTGGGGTTTCCATTTATGAAATTCACCGCTGATGAAGAATCAAGAATCATTGAAATGGCATGGGAAGACCGGACACCATTCGAAGCGATCGAAAAACAGTTTCACATGAATGAGTCAGATGTCATTCGTTTCATGCGAAGTAGTTTAAAGCCAGGAAGCTTCAGGCTTTGGCGCGAGAGGGTTAGCGGGCGTGCAACTAAGCATTTAAAGCTTCGTGGCAAGGAAGTATCGAGGGGCTATTGCCCCACACAGTATAAGCAGCGTTAACAATCTAGGGTAAAAATAGCAGTTCGCTAGTGGGGTTGTTTAGCCCCACTAGCGACTAGCAGTTAGTTCGGCAAGCTGTAAGCTATGACATAGCCACCCTCGGTTTCTGGTATTTCTATGGCCAAATCCTCTGCCGCTTCAGCAGTGAGATTTAATCCTCCACCTTCTGCGACAGTTACAATCACGTATTGTTTTCCTGTTTCAGGGCTCACATAACTCATTGGTGTTGCGGTTGACGATGCAGGTAAAGAGTCAGTCCAGACTTCTTTTCCAGTGGCAATATCGATAGCACGCATAGTGCTATCAACTACGCCGCCATTAAAAATTAATCCGCCACCGGTAACGATCGATCCGGCTGAATAAAACATACCCATTGGCAATGGCAAGCGGCTAGGAATACCGAGAGGGCCTTGTTCTTTCGCTGTGCCTAGTGGTCGGCGCCAAAGCAATTCTTGAGTCGCCAAATCAATGACAGCTAACTCACCGTAGGGTGGGCGCAGGCAAGGCGCAAAAATTGGCGACAAAAAAGGAAACGAGAATACGCCATAAGGGGTCCCTTCTTGAGCTCCACCAATGCCAAAGAATGTACGGTCTGTTACTTCAGCCCGCGGCACTAGCCTGACAACAAAAGGCATGTGTAAAGTGTTAACCACAAGTAAATGATTAACCTCATCTACAGCGACGCTGCCCCAGTTCATACCTCCTGCAACACCAGGATAATAGAGTGTGCCCTGAGTGCTAGGCGGTGTAAGCGGGCCTTCATACCTTAGGGATTTAAACTGTGATCTACAAGCAGCTTGATCAAAAGGGGTCAGGCCCCACATGTCAGATTCTTGTAGCGGCTCTCTCGCAAAAGAAGGCATACCTACAGAAAAAGGCTGCGTTGGACTGGTTGTCTCATCGGGCAGGTCTGTTTGTGGGGTTGGTAGTTCAGCTACCTCGGCGATTGGTTCCCCAGTAACCCTGTCCAGAAGGAATAGCTCGGCTCGTTTAGTGGGAGCAATTAGCGCCTTCCGTATTTCGCCGTTGATAGGAATGTCTACCAGAGTAGGTTGGGAAGGTACATCGTAATCCCAGATATCATGATGAGTAGTTTGGAAATGCCAGCGAACTTGACCGGTTTTCGCGTCTAGCGCAATGATAGAACTGGAATACTTTTCCATGGCTTCGCTGCGATGGCCGCCATAATAATCTGGAGTTGCATTGCCGGTGGGAACATAAACTAAGCCAAGTTCATCATCGGCGCTGGTAAGACTCCAAACGTTAGGGGTGCCCCGCGTATAAGTGTCGCCATCTGTTGGTAGGCCAGATCGATCTTCTCTACCCATGTCCCATGCCCACGCTAGTTCGCCGGTAATGGGATTAAATCCCCTGACAACTCCAGACGGTTCTTCGGTCTCTTGGTTGTCTGCTACCCAACCGCCAAGCACTAGCGTGTCGCTGGCAATAGTTGGTGGTGAGGTCACATAATAAAAACCTGACTTAACCTCACCCATACCCGCCAGTAAGCTCACTTCGCCATTGTCACCGAAATCGCTGCAGCGTTCTCCCGTGAGCATATCAACAGCAAGTAAACGGGCGTCGGTTGTAGCAGTCAGCAGCCGCTCGGGACATATGTCAGTCTGTGAATCTGGTGGGGCCTTATAGTAGGTAATGCCGCGGCAAGTATCCCAAAAGCCAAAGCGGGATGTTTTTATTTTGGGATTAAAGCGCCAGCGCTCGACACCTGTATCAGGGTCCAGTGCAACAATGATGTTTTGACCCGTACACAAATAAAGGCCATTTTCTATTTGTATGGGCGTGCCTTTAAACTCACCCGGCACTTTGGTGCGAAATTGCCACGCGATTTCTAATTGATCTACATTGCCAGCGTTGATCTGATCCGCGGCAGCGTAGCGAGTTCCGGCTTTTGAAGATCCATAGTGTGCCCAACCTCCTGTTTCATTTCGCACAGTGCCAGTACCTGCGGCCGATGGTGCGCCAACCGGATAACTCCAGTTAGTAACAAACAGTGCCAGCACAAATACGGAAAATGCGCCCGCAGCGCCTCGAAACCAAGTTTCTTGAAGAATTGGAGTTGGCTGCTTCTGCAACAGTCCGCGGCGGACCCGCGGCAAAAGGAACCATAACCCTAACACTGAAAACATGGCTAAGCGCGGTGCTAAGGCCCAGGGATCTAACCCTGCTTCGTAAATTGCCCAGATATAAGTGACCACAAGAAACAGGCCGTAAATTTGCGCTCCTCGAACATCACCTCGGAATAACATGGCCGCGCTTGCAAGCAATGCCAATCCCGCAAAAAGATAGTAAAACGAGCCACCTAGAAGTAGTAAATTGAATCCTTGATAAGCAAGTCCCAAACCGCATAACCCCAACACAGCGGCAAGTAATCTAGGTTTGGGATAGGACGCAAGGCCTTGGTTCATAGTTAGTACTCCTAGTGGAAGATATTCAAGATGTGAGGCTAAACCAAAGCCTTACAAATAAGAAGGGTGAAAATTGTCAGAATCATGGCTGCTTTTTATGGCTTCATGATATGCAAGCTGATGATCGAGTACTCTGGCTTCATCCCAGTCATAGATGCTAGACAAGCTCGTTGCACTGTTATCACTGCCTTTCTCCAGATAGGGTGAAGTTGCCAGCGGTCGTAAAAAATGTTCCTTGTAGGGAGTTTCCGCTTACTGTTCCAGAAAAATTGGCCTCAATTAGTTGCTGGTCTGATAAAGGCAACTGGCTGGTAAACGCAATGCGGCTACCATCCAATTGGATGCTATCCACCGTTAAGTTCAAGCCACCAGAAATTGCCAAGGTCTCGTCAGCTTCAATTACCCAAGTTGATGAAATAGAGCTTTCGGGCAAGAGTAGTTGAGTCCGCCAAGAGCCCACGCTGATAGGTTGAATATCACAGCGAGTGAGCAACATGATTAGCAAAAAAGGTGCGTATCTCGTTTTAGATCCAGTCATGGGTTTCTCAAAACAGTCGGCGCTGGAAGCAGCATTAATTCCAACATTAGAATTTTAACTCAGCGAGATGGCGAGCATTTGTGAATTTGGCCTACGAGTATATTGTATTGACACTATAATCTATAGACTGATTGAATGTCCTTCAGACCTAGCAACGTTTAGCCCAGTGCTAGAATTTGCTGCCATAGGCTTAACATAGGCGATTATTATGCTCGATCCGCAATTTGAAGATCTACTTAGGGCGCTAATCCGCCATCCCAGTGTTGTTGCAGCAGAACATTCTTTCTTCCGAGTACTGCAAAGAGAGCTGGAGGAAAGAGGGGCACATGTAACTTGGTATGAGGGCCTGTTAGTTGCGCAAGGTTCTGACCCCACTAGCTGTATGTTCTCCGCCCACGCAGATCGTCATGGACTCATGTGCACGGGGCCCAATGAATTTCAATTTGCCGCATTTAT
>CAYGRT010000017.1:21784-27943 GCA_964352355.1 uncultured Pseudohongiella sp.
ATCGTCATGGACTCATGTGCACGGGGCCCAATGAATTTCAATTTGCCGCATTTATCGCGGGTAATCGAACAGATCTGCTTAACAACTCGGTGTCTGAGCAATTAATGGGCAGGGTCATTGGTCGTTATGAGAATGAGCCCGTGTTTGCTTACGAACCCTGGTCCGGTGTTTACAGGGGCAAGGGTGTCATTCGTAAAGCAAGGGTTTGCCCCTTTCGCAACAACGTAATTTTCGATGTAGAGGGGCTTGAGTCAGTTGTGGCGGGAACGCCCGTGGCATTTCAAGATAGCGTGGTATTCAACAACGGTAGAATTGAAGCACAATTGGATAATGTACTGACTATTGCGGTTTTGGTTCACCTCTTTTCTCTAGGATTCAAGGGAACAGCCTTTTTTACAGCTCAAGAAGAAGCTGGCAAAAGTTGGCGTTATTTACTGGAATGGTTTCGACGTTTCGGCGGCTCAACGAATCAGCTCTATGTGCTGGATACAAGCCCATTTGATTCTGTCGCAGCGGCAAATGAGCAGTTGGTCGTACTTCGAGGCAAGGATGCCAACGCAAAATTTAACGAAGAAGCAACGGCAAAGCTGCAACGTCTTTGTGAACAGGAAGGCTACTCATTCTTGTATAAAGATAAATTTGTAGAGGAGCAGAACGTTAAACTTGAGGCCGAAGGAGAAAAACCAAAGTCCATCGGCAGTACGGAAATGGGCAGAATAATTGCTGCGTCTAACGGTTTAGTAGACGGTACGACTATTCAAATTCCCACCACGGGATATCACACTACCGAAGAGTCTGCGGCAATTGAATCTGTAGATGCATTTACCCATTTAATTCATAAGCTAGCGCTAAATTAGCAGTTACACCCTGTTAGAGCGCGCCGCCCACTAGGGAAATCTAATTTCCGGTGCCCTTGAAAAAAATCGAACAAACCTTATTTTGCGATAATGAGATAAATGGCAGCGTTAAGGCTCGAAATTTGAGTTGAAGCGACTTCGAGCCTACGCGTTCTCGAAGGAGGAATTTAAGCGTGAGCACCGAAACTAAATTAAAACTGCTTCTAGTCTTTTCATTACTTTGTCTTACGGGTTTATTGGTTCAGGGCTATTTTCTTTGGCAGGTGCAAGCTCAGCTTGTCGCTGACGCCAGCAGCACATCATCGATACCGCAATCGGTTCAAGAGCGTCTTGACGCCAACTGGAGCCGAAGCCTTGGTGCGCCTCGAAGCAACTCCTTGGGCCTGCTGAATCAGCAGTGGTCGGCAGACCCTTTTGCGCAGATGCAGCAGCAATTAGACTCCATGTTTAACATGTTCGCAGCACCCTCGATCGGTAGTAGTCGGGCTGCCCCATTGGCTACATCAACCCCTACCTTGGCGCTTACTGAAACGGAGTCTGAGTATCTGGTTTCAGTAGAAACGAGTAAGGGCTCAAACCTAGAGATCAACACCCAGCTTGAAGCAAATTTGCTCACGGTGCGAGGCTCGGTAACTGAAGACTTTTCAAGCAGCAGTAATGCCTTCGGGTCAAGTTTTGTTAGCAGAAGCCAGTTTACCCGAACATTTGATTTGCCCAAGCCGGTGGATGAGTTGGCAATGTTTACTGAAACTAATGATGACGGTCTGATAATTCATGTGCCGAAAAAGTAAGGCGTTTCTGTCACTCACAAAATCTGGTTAATACTCGCGGGGCGAGCGCATCACAAGAAATCTGCGAGCGCCTTGTAGAGGGCAACTCGATGGGCGTCAGAGACAGTGCCGGTGGCTGCCGCATGGGTCCAAGCGCTAAGGACAACGACGACCATGTTTTCTGCTTCGTTGATGTGAATGGACTGGCCAAAAATACCTCGGGCGCTGTAAGTGCCGTCATCTGCAAGCCACCATAAGTAGCCATAACCGCTGGATCCACGAGAGGGCGTTGTGGATTCTTCGAGCCAATTATTTGGTAGCACAGCGGTACCGTCGGCAAGCAGCCCGCCACCCAAAACAAACAGACCGAGACGGCCGTAGTCTCGCAGAGTAGCATTCATACAGCAGCCAGCTCGCTCTCCGGCATCGCCGTGGGTGGCCCAATTAGCATCGAACTCCATGCCGAACGATTGCCAAATTTTAGACTCCAGGTAGGACGCTAAATTATTGCCGATGGCAGCACGAACAATGGCGCCCACCAAATCCGTTTCCCCAGTGTTGTAATTAAACACTTCACCTGGCGGTGCGCTCCGCTCTTTTGCACCTAGAAACTTGAATATGTCTACTAGGTTTAAGGCAGGATAGCTTGCTACATCGGAATCAAGATCAGTGTAGTCTTCATTCCACGCAACACCCGACGCCATCTGTAGTACATTGCGTATACTGACATCGTCATAAGAGCTACCTTTTAGTCGAGGCAGGTAGTCTGTGATTTTTTCGTCAACACTTTCTATGTAGCCATCTTTTATTGCCGCACCGAGAAGTAGTGATGCCACGGATTTTGACATGGAGAACGAGGCCCAGAGGGTTTGCTCGTTGTTGCCCATGCCGTAGCGCTCAAGTTTGATCTCGCCGTCTTTGATTACCAGCAGACCGGCGTTTTCATTGCGAATATAGTAGTCCTCTAAAGTGTACTCGCGGCCATCCACTTCGTAAAAAAACCCTGAAAAATCAGCGGAGTTGCTGGGCAAGTCGAGGGTGTAATCCGAGGCTCGAATCGATCGGGTTTGATACAGGGCGCTCCAGTTTCGCATGCGAATGATTTGCTGATCTCCGCTGTCAGTTAGCACAGCAGCACCGTCTCCACCGGGCAGGTTTGCTAAATCCAAGGCTGGGTCTACGTAACGATGGCCTTGGGCGAATACACTTAATGATGCAGTTATCAGAAAGAGGGCGCTGAATTTCAGTGTTAGGGCGGTGTGTCTTTGAGTTTTAGGGTTTACCATTCTCTTACCTTTTAAGCGTGGCGGCGCTTGGCGCTGCGTAAACTGATTAGATCCCAATGCCTTTACATCTTAAATCATTAGCACTATCAACGAGAGTGGTAAACAAGTCCAATTTCGTCATCTTGACGTTTTATTGTACAAGTAAAATAAGCAGGCAGATTAGGTTGTCTACCGGTTTCAATAACCGATTTTGGGCGTTCAAAGCTGCCATCGAAAAAGCGTTAAGTAAGGTTTAAGAGTTCGGCTTTACCGAACTATTTTTAAATTATTTTCGACAGGTTTTCCGAGCCAAGATGAGACATCCTTCGTTTTTAACGAATTTATTGTCTGAATTAATTGTTGGTTTTAAGCGTTTAGTGAATTCTAAATTCTTCAATATTCCCTATAAAATACAACATGTTAACTATAACTATTCGATACCCTAGGACTAAATAGCTATGTTTAATTATCTCAAAAACGATATCCCAGCGAGCGTCGTCGTGTTTTTCGTAGCCTTGCCTCTGTGCTTGGGCATTGCTTTAGCAAGCGGGGCGCCACTTTTCTCCGGTCTAATCGCCGGAATTATTGGTGGTATTGTGGTTGGGATTCTTAGCGGATCTCAAATTGGAGTCAGCGGCCCAGCCGCCGGACTCGCCGCGATCGTTTTGGCAGCTATCGCAACACTGGGTAGTTTTGAAAACTTTTTGATGGCGGTCGTACTTGGCGGTGCCATTCAAATAGCCTTTGGAATCCTGCGAGCCGGCATTATCGGTTATTACTTTCCGTCTTCGGTGATCAAAGGAATGTTAACCGGTATTGGTATCATTATTATTCTGAAACAGATTCCCCATTTCTTTGGGTATGATGCCGACCCTGAAGGGGACTTTGCGTTTTTTGAAGTCGATGGTGGTAATACATTTTCAGCCTTGTTTGAAACTGTAGACAATGTGAGTCCTGGCGCCACGTTGATCGCTTGTATTAGTTTGGGCATTCTTCTGTTATGGGATTTGGTGCTGACTAAGAAAGCAAAAATATTTCAGTTGATTCAAGGGCCCTTGGTGGCCGTGGTTGTGGGTATTCTTTTCTACTTAGCAACTCGGGGCAATGACGCGCTTGCAATATCTGCCGAGCATTTGGTGAATGTGCCGACGCCAGACAGTATTTCTTCCTTTTTTGGTCAGTTCAGTTTGCCTAATTTCAGCGCTATCACCAACCCCCAAGTTTGGCTTACCGCTTTCACCATAGCCCTAGTCGCAAGTCTAGAAACGCTGCTGTGTATTGAGGCTACGGATAAAATGGATACAGAAAAGCGAGTAACTCCCACCAACCGCGAGCTACTAGCTCAAGGTACGGGAAACATGATTTCTGGAATGATTGGAGGCTTACCAATCACTCAAGTAATTGTTCGCAGCTCGGCCAACGTGCAATCAGGTGCGAAGACCAAGCTATCGGCAATCTTGCATGGTATTTTCTTGTTGCTGTTTGTAATGCTAGTGCCAGGCTTATTAAACATGATTCCATTGTCGGTGTTGGCGGCTATTCTATTTATTGTCGGTTACAAACTTGCGAAACCCGTGTTGTTTAAGAAGATGTACGATCTTGGTTGGAAGCAGTTTCTTCCGTTCACAGTGACGGTGCTCGGTATTATTTTCACCGATCTGTTGGTGGGGATCGGTATGGGCTTAGTGGTCGGAGTTGTAGTCATCCTGATTAAGAGCTATCAAAACTCTCATTTCCTTCATCGAGAAAATTCATCCAATGGCACTAGAGTGAAGATGACCTTGGCGGAAGAAGTAACGTTCTTCAACAAAGGCGCCATCTTAAAAGAGTTGGATAATTTAGAGGAAGGTTCTTATCTTGAGTTTGACGTAAGTAAGACTCGGTATTTGGACCACGATATCATTGAGATTCTGGACGACTTTTCTCACAAAGCGAAACTGCGAAACATTACGATTAAGGTGATTTCACAATCAGGCGAAGCGGAAAACCCGCCAAGCTATTTGGAATTCTTTACACTCAGAAAGCAGCCGGCATAACACTGGTTGATTAGACTTTTAACCCGCTGAAAAGGCCGCTTATTAAGCGGCCTTTTTTTATGGAATCTGCACTAGACCATGATGATGGCAGAAACCTATGTGGGTTATTTTTTCGTTATATCCGAGATAAAAAAATAGCCTGAAATACAGGCTATAAGGGGAAGAAATCGGGAGTGGTAGCAGTTGTGGCTCTAAAGGGGGAGAGCCACACCTGCAAGAGAATTACGCAGCATTACTTAGCGATCAAGCTGGCATAGCGTTCTTGTACAGATACGAATTTTTCTGACTTTTCGTCATACGCACTCACCGTGCCGTGCTCAATGTCATAAACCCACGCATGAAGATCTATCGCTTTAGTTGCGAGTTTTGCGGCGACCACAGGATGAGTTCGCAAATGTTGCAACTGAAGCAGAACGTTCTCTTCGGTGACCGCATCCAGCTCTTCTAAAGTCGCTTGACCATGCTTTGCGCGTACAGCGTCCACAGCCGCGCGGCTATTATCTAGCCAATTCTGCACGTGAGGTAAGTCGCCAAGGGCAGATACATTTAGTGCACCCTTCATGGCGCCGCAATCAGTGTGGCCGCAGACGACAATGTGCTTTACACCCAGAGCGGCTACTGAAAACTCTATAGAAGCCGTTACGCCGCCTGCAGTTCTCGCATGGGGAGGTACTATATTGCCCGCATTTCGAATAATGAACAGATCGCCAGGGGCGGTTTGTGTCACCAAGTTTGGATCGATTCGAGAATCAGCACAGGTAATAAACAAAACTTCTGGGCTTTGACCATTTGCGAGTTCTGCAAATAGCTTCTTGCGCTCTTCAAAAGGGGACTCGCCGAACTTGACTACGCCTTCTATGATTTTTTCCATCACCAATCTCCAAGCAGTTAAGAATTTATAACAATAAATGCTATGGTAGGCGTATCCACTGATAATAGTTATCCGAATTATGATAATTTGTGATAGATATTAGCTATCACGTCTTATGCTAATGGTTAGAAATTTGGCATAAGGGTTTCCGATAGCGCAGGACTTACCGTTGTTTCGGAGCCTTGCTAGCACTTTGTATTCTTAAGGAATCAGGCATAATCAAAATGGTACCAAGGGTCGCTTAGGTTGAAGTTAGCCAAGTGCTACTTGGCCTTCCGTGTGTTGCTGACGAGGTATTTGCTATAACGGAACAAAATTCAACAGTTGCAAGTTTTAAGCGAGTACTCGGCCGCCGCGATA
>CAYGRT010000017.1:28043-59134 GCA_964352355.1 uncultured Pseudohongiella sp.
ACGGAACAAAATTCAACAGTTGCAAGTTTTAAGCGAGTACTCGGCCGCCGCGATACGCTGGCCTTAGCCTTCGGCGCCATGATTGGCTGGAGCTGGGTTGTTTTGGCCGGCACGTGGATTGAGTCAGCGGGAACCTTGGGAGCGATTACAGCTTTTTTAGGCGGCGGCTGCGCTATGCTTGTGATCGGCTTGACCTATGCAGAGCTCGCCTCTGCAATGCCCTATGCCGGCGGCGAGCATGTATACAGCCACCGAGCAATGGGCGCTGGGGCATCATTTATTTGTACCTGGTCAATAATCCTTGGCTATGTATCCGTAGTGGCGTTTGAAGCCGTTGCTTTGCCCACAGTGCTAGGTTCGTTTTTGCCGGGACTCGATTGGATTTATCTGTGGCAAATCGCAGGCTGGGATGTGTATTTAAGTTGGGTCTTAACAGGCGTTGTTGGCGCAGTGGGCATGACTTGGATAAATATACGCGGTGTGCGTATGGCAGCAATAGTTCAGTCCGTCGTGGTGCTTATAATCATAGCAGTTGGCTTAATGTTTTTTGTTGGTGCGATTGGGGCGGGCGACACTACTAAGCTGCAGCCCCTTTTGCGGGATGGCATGTCAGGAATTGCATTGGTCTTGGTGATGGTGCCATTTATGTTTGTGGGCTTCGATACTATTCCCCAGGCAGCGGAAGAAATTAATCTCCCTTATAAAGATATTGGCACAGTGTTGATGTTGAGTGTGGCTATGGGAATCGGTTGGTATGCTCTAATTGTGTTAGGTGTGGGGCTAGTGATTGAGTCTGATCAGCTATCACAGTTCGCAGTAGTTACCGCGGAAGCCAATGGGTTTATTTACGGTGAGTGGGGCAAAACTTTACTCCTGATGGCAGGCCTGGCAGGAATTCTTACTAGTTGGAACGCCTTCGTTATCGGCGGAAGTCGAGCGATTTACGCCTTAGCCAAAGCGGAGTTATTGCCAGCGGTTTTCGCTAATCTTCATCCTATTTATCGCACGCCCAAAAATGCCATTTTGTTGATTGGTGGATTGTCGGTTATCGCGCCGTTTTTCGGTCGCCCAGTTTTGGTTTGGCTAGTTGATGCGGGTGGTCTGGGTATTGTTATTGCGTACAGTTTTGTCGCCCTTTCATTTCTTATTCTTCGAGTAAGAGAACCTAATATGGAACGACCCTACAAAATCCGGTATGGAAAAACTGTAGGCGCGGCTGCCTTGATTCTTTCTCTAGGTCTCGTGATATTGTATTTGCCGGGTAGTCCAGCGGCTTTGTTATGGCCACAGGAATGGGGGATTGTGCTTGCTTGGGCTATGCTGGGATTATTGCTTTATCTTTGGGTGAGAAGGCGTAAGCGAACGGGTTAGTAGGCTTTAAATCCGTGCCTAGAGACTATATAAAGCGCTATACACTTCATCTAGCAAGCGGCAAACGCGATTAGTAAAAGCGCCTCGGTGAATATCCTGAATTTTAATCCACTGCATATTCATGTCGGCAATAATTTGCGTAAGTTCAGCACTGTCGGCAGCTGTAAATGCGATTTTATAATTAGCTAGCAAAGTGTCCATGCTCTCGAGGGCCTGTAGTAGGAGTTCTCGGTTCGACGGGGGTAATTGCTCGTAGTAAGCATGTAAGATTTCTAGATTAGAAGGGTTGTTTTTCAGCCTAATTTCACCAATCAAATTACTTTCGAAAGTTAAAACATTAAGCTCCTCCGCTGACGCCAATAGTGTAGGGGTTAGTATACTTACTGCTAATACGAAAATAGCAGCGATAGTTTGGCCGAAGGATGATTTGAAAGGGTAAATGGGATTTAAACTCCTTTTAGCCGGTTGCTTTGCCAAAACAACCTCGACAACTTCGACGGGTTTTTCAGCGAAGCCAATTAGCTTCGCTGTGACTAGACTAAGAAAATTCAAGTTAACTCGTTAGAGCTTCAGATAGGCCTTGGCTTCTTTGACGGCGCTATTGGACTCATCCTGCCATAGTGCAAGTAGGGCCTGAAAGTAGTTTGCCGCTTCAGTGTGATTACCAATTTTAGCGTGGCTTTGTGCGGCTCCGGCTAGGGACCAAGGCCGGCCGGGCAGGCGCAGGAGAGACTTTTCAAACAGCGCTATGGCATCTATGTAGCGGCCCATCTCGAACATCATCTCGCCCGCGAGCTCGTGTAGCGGTTTTAACGGAGTGGCTGCGCCATTTGGCGGTCGCTGAGTTTCTCGTAAAGCGATCGCAGACTCTATCAAATCAATCGCTTGTTGCCTTTTTGTGATATCTACTGCTGCGGTAGCCATGGACTCCTTGTGCAGGGTAATCGCGGCCACTGCATGATGAATTAGAGTTATCTGTTCATCTTGCGGGTTCTTAGCAGCCATTTGGGATAGTTGTTCAACAACCTGATTCGCTAAGTCTAGTTGATCTAAGTAAGCAGCACTGAGCCCAAGAGCAAGCAGTTCGTCGGCGCTTAGTTCCGCTGTGAGCTTCCGGGTCTGCCACTGTTTAGTTTCGATAATATGCCGGGCCTGCATAGTCTTTAGAGTGCCTTCCGAGCGCCGGTCGCCGGGATTGTTCTTTAGCACTTCAGCAGCTTTTCCTATCCAATCGGTGGAGGCATTTAAATCGCCTAGTTGTAAATCTCCGTATTGTCCCCAATCAGAGGAATGGTTTAGATCGCCAACTGGATCGCCCGGCTTCCATAGGTCGAGGCCCGCTTGAAACGCAGAGTGATTCCATTCGGAGACTTTTTCCCACATACCATGTTGAATAAAAATGTGTGTGGGCATGTGTCGCGCGTGGGATACCGCGGGTGCGATGGTGGCGTATTTTTCTGCAGCAGCAAGTGCAATGGGTGCATGCAATGGATCATCGAAGGCGTGAATGACATAGTGGGCGGCGCCAGGGTGATTGTCGTTTTTTCTGAATAGCTCCAAGGCTATCGCTCCAGCGCGCATGTTTATCCGATCGCTGTCTGCACCGGACGCTGTGGCTCCGGCGAGTAAGGCTACTGCATAAAATGCCTTCACTTCATCGTCATCTGGGAAGCTAGCATATAAATCGGCCATGGCATTCATCCAAGCAATCCGCCGCTCTGCCATCCCTCCTGGGGTGAGTGCGTAGGCTTCGGCTGCGCGGAGAAAACCTTTTTCCCGCTCGGTAGGGGCTTTGGCTAGACGTTCGGCGCTTGTTGCTCCTAGCCGCAGCAGCGCCTCGCCGGGGCTGTCAGATTTTTGCCCGAAAAATGGATGCTGATAAGTGAATGCTTCTCCCCAATAAGCCATCGCAAAATCTGGCTCTATCTCTTGTGCCTTGCGAAACTCCTCTTGGGCCTGGGTCATTCCAAAGCTGTGCAAGTAACCCACGCCTTTAAGAAAATGTTGCTGTGCAGCGTTGCTGCCCGAGGTGGGAAAATCAAAGGTGCCAATTTGGTCAAACTCGGCGGCTAGAGCGAAGCCTGACCCAAAGATTGTACATAAGAGAAATGCGCGTAGTTTGTTCATTCTGATTCCTCGATTTTGGTCTTGCAGCACTCAAGGGTGCCAATTGACCATGAAGTTTGCAATGCTTTTGTTCGACTCTCGTGCCTTGACTGGGGTTCAGGCTATCATAAACGCCATCCAAATCCTCAGTGAACATTAGGAATAAACAGCTTGCTTCGCACAGTCCGAACCTTGGCTATGAATTCTTAAGAGGCCAAACTATGATGACATTCCCTATACTCGGTAAGCATTCACTATGAATCAACGTAAACCCCTAGAGGGCTATAAAGTGGTCGATTTTTCGGCCGTGTTTGCAGGGCCGCTTTGCTCTCGATACCTGCTTGATTGTGGTGCTGCTGTCATCAAGGTGGAAACACCCAAAGTTGGTGATATTACACGGGGTGTCGATGGCATCACACGTGTGTTCGCTCACTTCAACGCCGGTAAACGAAGCATCGCCATAGACCTCAAAAGCGAAGAGGGCCGATCAATTGCCCGTCGATTAATAGATGAGGCGGATATAGTGATTGAAAATTTTCGTCCAGGAATCATGGCTAAGTTTGGCTTGGATTATGCCAGCCTTAAAGCCACACGAGATGACCTTATCTATTGTTCCATATCAGGGTTTGGCCAATCTGGCCCGATGGTCAATCGGGCGGCCTATGCGCCGATCGTTCATGCTGCGAGTGGCTTTGATGCTGTTCACGGGGCGGGTCAGGGGAATAGCGATGATCGACCCGTAAGTTGGGACATCATGGTTGCGGATATTCTCACTGGAACGTTGGCTTTCGGCGCGATTCAATCTGCGCTGCTGGCGAAGACGCGCAGCGGTCTAGGTGAGCACATTGATATAAGCATGATGGAGGCGATGATGTCATTGATTCCGGCTCATTTACAGCGGGTGCAAATGGATGAGCCCGTGGCAATTGGCAGATTCTACCCAGTGCAGGCAAGTGATGGCTTTTTCATGCTATGCGCTGTATCCGATAAGAATTTGCAGGGCTTGGCAAAAGCAATCTGCCGACCTGATTTGGAAACAGATCCGCGTTTTATTCGCGGGCCGAGAACCGAAAATTTTCATCAGTTAGCCAAGGAGGTGGAGAAATGGTCTATAGGACGTAGTGCGGCAGAATGTGAATCTGTTTTAAATTCACATGGCGTTCCCTGTGCGAGTTATCAAAAGCCCGAGGAGCTGTTTTCTCATCCTCAAGTAGTTGAGCGGGAATCGTTTACGCGGTTAAACAATGATGCCTTAGGGTCATTCTTGATTCAGAATATGCCAGTGAGGTTTGATCGCACTGACACTAAAGCCCAGTCTTGGGTAGCTCGACTAGGGGAGCATACCGATGAAGTTCTCTCATCTCTTGGAATGCGAGTGGACGAGATCGAGGCCCTCAAGCAAAAAGGAGCCGTAGCCTAATTATCGAAGCTAGGCTCCAGCAGCCTTAGGGATTTAGCACCCAACATCTTCAGCAAACAGTGTTTTGATGCCAGGTTTTGATCATTGCTCTTTTAGGTTTTCTTATTTTTGATAGACCACTAGAAACTGACTAGTGTTGCCGCGAACTTCAGGTGCAAATACCCCGACGTCCAAAGGATCATCGGCATTTTTTAACAAGTCTGATGAGCGCACCATTGATAAGCCAGCGTTTTCGGCGAGCTCCGTAATGACGCTTTCCGCGACTCTGTGCAGCGTGCCACCGGCTTCAATGCCCGTTCCTTCCGGTGCTATATGGTCGGATGCAAGCAGTAGACCGCCCGGCTTTAATACCCTAGCTATCTCTTGAAAGGATTTTTGTGGGTCGCCCATGCTATTGCCTTGAGGCGCAAATCCAAGCTCATGGGGGCCTTGAATCCAAGTAACCATGTCTATCGAACCGTCAGCTACATCTAGAGCATCAAAGTTGGTGATGGAAACAGTGACATTCACAAGACGATTGTCCGCGGTTCTGATGTCGATGCCATCACCCACAAAGCTCATTAATCCAGGCGCATGCTGCAATATTACACTGCCATCTTCTCCCACTGCTCTTGACAGAATTTCTGTGTAATAGCCACCGCCTGCCTCCATTTCGAGTACGCTCATGCCTTCTTCAAGTCCGGCAAAGGCCAATACTTGGGCTGGCATTCGACGTTCGTCACTCTCTGCGTCGGCAGCAGGACGGTCCGGATGATTCAGTGCCGCGTCTATATCTGCAGCTGCAACTGCTGCGGTGCTAAGTAAACTGAGCATGATGAAAGAGGCGCAGGCATTGTGGCTAAATCGAGTTAGGCTGGTAGATTTCATTATCTTCTCCGGTGAGGGGTGATTGGGGCAGCATCAAAGTTGCCATAAGACTAATCTACAGCAAAGTCTAATAAAGCTCACCACAAATGCTTTCTGTGCTTGATTTTTACTGGCTCCTGCCGCTCTGGGGCGCGCTTTAGAGAGTCTAATTAGTTTGTGTTTTGGGTAGCTGCACCAGCACCCAAGGAGCCACTACAACTGCCCACAAGGACTGTTGTGATCGCTGCCAAGCCTCTGCGGTCTCGTTATCTACCTTGGTTATTTGCTTGCTTTCAAGCCACTGTGACACCTGGGCAGAATTATCCAAGACAAATTCAGTAGCGACTTCGATAAGGTCTAAGGCAGCGTCTACTTGAATAATTGCTTCTTCTTTCTGGTAGCTTGCTAACAGGTTCCAATTGATTACAGCGGTATCTAAATTAAGCTTTTGTTTTAAAACTTTTGGGTCTTTATAGTCTATATGATCCATTACACTTCCTAATCTGGTATAACAGGTCCAATGATAGCAATGAATCTTCAAGGTGTGCACAGCCCTAAGCAAGAGGGTTATTCATTCTTGTGAAACTACAGAGAGAGTGCGGTTAGATATGCATAAAATTAAGATAAGCAGCCGATTACTGGGGAGCTTCGTCATACTTTTTAGCGCAGTCCTGCCAGGGTTGTCACAAAGTGCTGAATGGGAGATGCCGCGAACCCCGCAAGGCCACCCAGATCTCCAAGGTGTTTGGAGCAATGCGACACAGACTCGTTTGGAACGATCAGTCGAGCTTGGTGAGAAGCGCGCATACACAGAGCAAGAAGCCCTTGCTATCGAACAGAGAGCGGAAGCCGGAGTTGCACGCTCGCTCGCACCAAGCGATGCAAATCGAGCGCCACCCACGGATGGTAACGTGGCGTCAGCCTATAATTCCTTCTGGTTAGAACGGGGCACCAACCTAGTTGTCATAGACGGCGAATACCGTACCTCAATGATTATCAAACCTGCGGATGGCCGAATTCCCTGGCTCCCCGAACAACAGCGCATGCCTAGCCAACTTGAGCGCTGGCTTAGTCAACCTGGAGTAGAGCCGTTTGATGGTCCCGAACTGCAAACTATCGGCGAGCGGTGTTTACTGTTCTGGGATTTTCGCACTTCAAACTCCAGTGCCGGGCCGCCAATGATGCCGATGATCTACAACAACAACTATCAAATAGTGCAATCACCCGGTTATGTGATGATCTATGCCGAAATGATGCATGATGCTCGAATTATCAGACTGGACAAAGAGCATCGCCCTGCTCACATGGTGCAGTGGATGGGAGACTCAGTGGGCCGTTGGGAGGGAGATACGTTGGTGGTTACTACTAAAAATATGCACCCTCAACAGTCTCATTTCGGCTCCAGTGACGAACTCGTGGTGACAGAAACGTTTAGGCGGAGTAGCGACACCGATATCGTTTATAGCTTTACTATGACAGATCCATTGGTTTACAGCGAGCCGTGGACGGCTGAGATGGTGCTGCGAAGCAAGCCGCAGGATGAGCGAATATATGAGTTCGCTTGTCACGAAGGCAATTATGCGTTAACAGGTATTCTTGCTGGTGCGCGAGTGCAGGAGCGAGACGCTAAGGATTGACCGAAGTGTTTAGCGAGAGCAGCTATCGGCTGCCTCGCTAATCAGTGACCTAGCTGCCGCGGGTCATTGTCCAAGGAACTTCGGCGCCCATCGCTTGTGCCACACCTTCAATCGTGTCACCGGCAAGAGTGCCATTCATCTGATAGCTCATGGCGGCCCCATCTCGATTGATCACAAAAGAAATGGACTCACCACTAATGCTACCTTCTTCGATGGCTAGGGTGCGACCACCGCCCAGATCAAATTGACCGCTAAGTGCAGAACCCGATGCATCAAGAGTAACCGTTGCTTCTACGGCCCCAAACGGGCTGCTCATTGAGAAATTCCAGTCCCCTGCTACGCTGGGTGCCGGAGCACTTGAGCAAGAAGAAACTATTAAAAGTAAGGCGGGGATAAGTATTTTTGTCATTATTAAAGCTCCAGAATGGTTAGCGGGGCGTAACCCGCTATTGGCAATTACGCGGAGCTGTTGAAATCAGATCAATCATAGCTAGCATTAAATCGGCCAGTTTCTGAATCAGGCCTGTTTCAGTGTGAGTCCGACGAGATACTCTTATTCTCGCCGCGATGCTTTAACTGTAAGCCCATAAGAAAGTTTCTGAGAATCTGATCTTTGCATTCCCTGTAGTGTTTGTGACTCTCACGGCGAAAGAATGAAGAAAGCTCATGTTTGCTCAATTGAAAATCGGCTTTAGCTAAAATTGAAAGAATGTCTTCAGCTTGCAGATTGAATGCAATTTTTAGCTTACGAAATACGATGTTGTTATTCAGCGTTGATTCCGCTTCGGGCGTGCTGCCTTCTTTTTGACCCCGAAGTCGAATAATGAGCCCATTAAGAAATGTTGCCAATAACTGGTCGCTGCACAAGAGATAAGCGGAATCTTCTTCCTTTTTTAGATACCTACTCAGTTGTTCGCGGGAAACTTCTTCGCCGCCGTCAACAAACACTGCCATCATTGCCGAGTCATTTAGGTCGAGTATGTAGCGCAATTTTTTCAAACAATCGTTGGGGTTCATTTGAATGAGTCTCGCTTGGCTAGAACAATAGCGGCTCTTTTCTTCCCGTGTTTGGTGAGTGCATCCTTAGGTTTCTCTCGTTTGGGTATAACCGATTGGTTTGATGAAAGGTCTTTGCTGGCAAGCACAGTCACTAATTTTTCATCGCCATACTCAATAGTGTCTCCGGGAACGATCTTCTTTCTTTTCTGAGTTTCGATGTTTCCATTTACCATGACGAGTCCTTCTGAAATGGCTGTTTTTGCTTCGCCTCCACTGCCTACTAGGCCTTCGAACTTTAACACTTTGTAAAGTTCGACTGGCTGATAATAGAGTTCCACGAGCCTGAAATCGCTGATTGGGGCAGCGGGGCCTTCTTGTTTTGTCATGTTTTATACTTGATTGATCAAAAGAGAAAAGGGAGTATACCTGAACTGTGAAACCCATGATGCCGAACTTTTTAAAGGGTTGACGTTTGCGCGTCTAGGCATGGCTTAACCTAGTATGATACTGTCTTTTTAACGTGTACCCGCCTCTGTAGGCATGCTTTGCGCGCCACAATGGCTACCGGGTCCGTTTTCTGGGTGTTATTTTAGTTTATAAAACCAAATAGCAAAGGCTGCTCAACACCCCGGCCGCGCAAAGGTCGAATTATGTCCTATAGACTCAGTGCGCCAATTCTGGCGCTTGTAATGTCCATGAGCGGGGCTGCGGCCGAAGATTTTTCCGGCATGTGGCTTCTCAGTGGGCCAGGCACCGAAAGCGAAATACTATTAACGGAAACAGGTAAGGCCATCCAAGATAATTATGATTTGTTGGTGGATGATCCGAGTTTGTACTGTACGCCGGCAAGCACCTCCCGCGTGTGGGCCAATCCCAACGCCCTAATTAAAATTGAGCAATCATCAAATGAGCTATTAATAAGCTACGAGCTATTTGATTTGCGGCGGCAAATACCTATAGGTACCGATGTGGCTCACTCCTCGGAGCCAAGTACAAAAAATCTCAGCGGAAGCTTTTTCCCCGAGATGGGATCCTCCACTGCATACCATCGAGGAGAAGAGCTCGTGATTGAATCTCGAAACCATGCGCCGGGTTTTATCCGTACGTCCCGCGGAATACCTCAGTCTAGCTCTACTATCACTCACGAAGTCTTTTCATTTGAACAGAGTAAGTTGAAGATCACTCATACCTACACTGACCCAACACTTTTTTTGCAGCCCATCGTGCTTGAGTATTTTTTTGAACGCCGCAGCGAGACTGAGGTTGCGCTGTATGAATGTACTGATGCCAATTATGATTGGTTCAACGAATTGAATGGGGCTGGACAAGGGGTAAATTGATGAGTAAATGGTTTTTGCTAGTAATAAGCCTTTTCACAGCTAGTGCAGTTGCGCATCATTCTACCAATGCTAATTTTACCCAGGAGATTATTTCTGTAGAAGGTGTTATTGAGCGTGTTAGGTTCCAGAATCCTCATGCTTCGGTTCTCCTAAAGAGTATTGCAGACGATGGCAGCGAAACGTATTGGCTAATTGAATCTGGAGCGCGGACGACCCTCGAGCGTCAGGGCGTCTCTTTAGATATCTTAAAAATTGGTACAAAAATAAAAGCCACTGGTAGAAAGGGTAGACGCGAATTTACCATGTATCTGCAAGAGATAGTTTTTGAAGATGGTAGCGTATTCATTCCGCAGCCAGACCTAAACTAGTCCCATCCCTAATCCGCTCATTGATTGTCGACTAAGCTAGTAAGCTAACGCCAATCACAAAAACCGGCGTTAGCATAGCCAAACAAAATTTGACCAAGCTGTTTCGGTTGAACGGCCAAACTTGCATGGATCGCGCCGTCTTGTGCAGTTGGGTTAGTGCTCTTAAATCCTCTTTCTGCTCCGCACTACCTGCAGGCTCCACTTTGCTAGATTGGGATTGTTGGTTCAATAATCGGTAGCGTTCATTAATAGAGTCTATAAGTTTGCGTTTTGCTGTCTTCATGCTGCCAGACAGAGCATGGAGCGGCAAGAAAAATGCCACACCAGTAAGCACCACATAGGCAATGAGCATTATTCCGTTATAGAAGCTAAATAACTCGACACCGTAAACCATTGAATTCGACAGTACACCTAATCCCGCGATCACACCGAACCCGATCATTCCCCAGTAGAGTTTTTCAGACTGAGTGCGCAAACTCCCAAGTCCACCACATCCGTCTGGGTGAAATGGTTGGATATTGACAGTAAAACTAAACAGTAGTTTTAGCACTAGATAGGCGGTGTAAAGTCTCAGCGCGAGGTAGGTCATAAAAAAATAGAGGAAAAAAGCATGGGGCGGGATTAACCATCCAGCAAGGTATTCTTCAGCATTAAACCAAGCGCCTCTGGATTCAAGGACATTTGTAGTCAGAATGGCGGCAGTAATTCCGCATACATAGGGAAGTGCAATAAATGTTGAGTTATACAGCTTTGCATGGGCAAGTCTGCGAACTATTTTCCATTCTTGCTCTGTGGCCTTGATGACTCCGGAATCTGCAAGACCCCGCAGGGTTTTAGGAAACACGCCAAAATAGGTGCCTGAAATAAACAGTAGTGTAGGAAATGCCAATAGAAACTGATTCCACCAGCCAATATCGTGCATCAGGTCTAAATTGAGCTCTGAGTTGCTTAGGCTGCCCTCGAAGCTAGTAATCAGCGCAGCAGAGAAGCTTAATGCGGCAGCGAGCAACACGGCATATAATGGCGACCTAATAGAAAATCTGCCGATCAGGCTGCCCAGCGGGTCGCCGTGAGCAAAAGAGAACAGGCCGAATTCGGCGTCTCTCGGGTATCTGGCTTCACTGACGGTCTGGTTCATCTTACTTTTGTCTTTGATGGTCGCTGGTTCGTTCTATTTGTAAAGAATAGTATTACATCATATCTGTGAGCCATATTAAATTAGTGGTATCTAAAAGCGTGAATTAGTTCCTAATCAGGGCAGCGACGCCGAAACCGAGCAGTATTCGAGGATAAACATAATGATGTCACTGCAGGAGCAGTTGAAAAAATCTGGCCTAGTTGATGATAAAAAAGCCAAGCAGCTGCAGCGGGCTAAAATCAAAGAAGAAAAAATCGCTCGAAAAAATGCCGGTAAGAGCCCTAATCCTAAAGCCCAACAGCTCGATCTGGAGAGGGCCGCTCAAGCTGAAAAGGACCGGCTGCTGAATCAAGAGAAAAATGCAGCAGCCAATCTCAGTGCCTTAAAGTCTCAGATTAAACAGCTAATCGAATCCAATGGTATTTCACCGGACGGTGACAAGAAATTTGGCTATGTGGTTGAAGGCAAGATTAAGCAGATTTGGTTGAGCCAACAACAGATCGACAAACTTAGCCACGGCGAGCTCTGTTTGGTTCAGTGTAGTGGGCCTGTAACACTTGTGTTAAAGCAGGTGGCTGAGAAAATAGCGCAGCGATACCCGTCGGCTTTGCTGCACAAGGCTGAGAATACTTCGGCCAAATCGGATGATGATTCCTACGCGCAGTATAAGATTCCCGATGATTTAGACTGGTAGTTAGACCGAGTCTGGTTTGTCCACCGCTTTCTTAACACGGATTTCGCTGCCAGCTATGGTTTTTTTGTTTAAGGATTTCATTGCTGCCTTTGCCTGCCCTTGGTTTGGCATTTCTACAAAAGCGAAGCCTTTAGATGTTTTGGTTTTTGCATCCATAACTAGTGAACATGATTGTATAGCACCGTAGACAGCAAACTCGGCTGCTATCTCGGCTTCAGTAATTGAGCGGGCTAAGTTTCGCACTAAAAGTTTCATAAGAACCTATGAGTAGACTGTTGCAGCAATAATATAGGCTATTCTAAATCATTTGCCTCAAGAAAGATGCTTGTTAGATTAGTGGTAGTCTTATGGCGCTGCTGGCTTCATGGACGCTACCGCGGCTGCAAGCTTATGATAAACGCTGTCTAAGTTTAGGGGTTTAGAAATAAAATCATTCATGCCAGAGGCAAGGCAAGTTTGTCGGTCCTCTTCCATAGCATTGGCAGTCATTGCGATGATGTATGGCTGGGTTATTGAGTCATTTTGCCGGATTAAATGCGTAGCCTCTAAACCATCAACTTCAGGCATCTGCACATCCATAAATATAAAGTCATAGTGCTTGTTTGCGACACATGCCAATACTTCCTTGCCATTAGTTGCAAGGTCTAGTGTGACTCCAAGTTTCTTTAACATTTGAATGGCCACTAACTGATTCACCTCATTGTCCTCAGCCAGTAAGAAGGATAGCTCTCCAAGCTTAAGATCCAAATCTTGATAGGGTGTTTTCGCCGCAGTTACTGGAGTATTGGGGTTAAATAGACTCGATAAGCCTTTTTCGATCTCTGAAGGGCTAGTTGGCTTGCGGATAATTAAGTCGTAACTCAAGCCTCGATTGACCGAATTTGGACTGTATAGTCGTACTCGTTTAGTGTTTTTGTGTTGCGTCGAAGCTGCAAAAACCTTTTCTTCATATTCTAAGTCTCCATCCATAATGATAATTGAATAAGAGTTAGTGTTGAGTGCGTCAATGAATGGCTCCTGGCTTTGCATCGCCGTTAGGTTTATACCGATCTTGGTAAATGCCGAAGTGAGTATTTCGCAAAGAGTATTATTGTCGATTAGAGCAAGTGCTGTAAGGTTTTCTGGCAGCGCAAAAGGGAAGCCGGTTATGCTGCCAGCCTTTTGCAATTTTATTTTGAACGAAAACGAACTGCCTTTGTTAACTTTGCTGTAAACCTTTATTTCGCCGCCCATTTTCTTGACAATTTTTTTACAGATGGACAACCCTAGGCCCGTACCACCGTATTTGCGCGCGGTAGAAGTATCTGCTTGGACAAAAGGTTCGAACAGCAGCGGTAGTTTTGATTTTGGAATGCCAATACCTGTATCTTCGATGGTAAACAGATAGTTACCACTGTCTTCGAAAAGGGACAGTCGAACCTCGCCATGGTCAGTGAATTTTACAGCGTTTGATAGCAAGTTGATTAAAACCTGTCTTAACCTGTTAAAGTCGCCTAAATACAGTTTGGTATAGTCGGCTTGAAAATCAAAAATCAAGGTAACATCTTTGCTGGCGGCTGTTGGCGCTACGACGTCTAGTGCATCGACCATACAGGTCTCAAGATCAAACTCTTCGCATTCGAGCTCAATTTCTCCCGCGTCGATTTTTGAGAAGTCTAAGATTTCATTGATGATAGCAAGCAGTGACTCTCCGCTTGCTTTTGTTGTTTTTAGATAGGAAGTTTGCTCAGCCGTAAGCTCTGTATCTAGCAGAAGAGAAGTCATGCCAATGACACCGTTCATTGGTGTGCGAATTTCGTGACTCATATTGGCGAGGAACCGTGAGCGGGTAAACACCGCCGCCTCGGCCGCTTCTTTCGCAACCTGCAAGGCTTTTTCGTGGGCGACTTGTAAACTTACATCGGCGACTCGAATTAGAGTGAGGTCTTTGTTTTGGATAAAGGTCCGTCGCATGTCGACATTACCCCAAAATTTTTGGCCATTGGCAGCGGTAATTTCTATTGTGTTATTCCAGCTGCCTCCCGCCATTATTCGACCATAAGCAGCTTGAGGGTCTTCATGTGTAACCGATGTGAAGAAAGCATGACGAATTAGCTCGCCACATTGAGCATTGTCGTTGGTTCCAAGTAATTGATAAGCCTTGGGGTTAACTCGCTGGGGTATGCTGATTGCAGTTTCTCCATACAACATGCCATCTGCCGCTTGATCGAACCACAAATTGGCGATGGCCTCTGACTCGCCGCGTTTTTGCCGCATGCGAATAAAGCTCCAGCCGAAAAACAGTGAATAAATGGAGAAAATAAATACTAGCGCTGTGAACAGCTTGGGGTCCATTAGGGGGTCAGCTATCTGAAACGCAGTGGCTGTATAAAGGGCGGCAGCCGGAATCTCAAAAGCCAACATCAAGCTGACTTTATGAAAGGACATGCAAATTAGAATCAATGTCGCGATTGGATAGTAGGATTCATAGGTCCCTATTTTTGAGTCATACAGAACCGCAGCCGCGTTAACAGCGACCACGTAGCTTATAAAAAGAGTAATTTCGCCGATGTAGTTTTGCCACCAGCGGTTAAACCAGGAAATGGTAAAAGATAGAACAACTAGAGCGCCGGCGAGATAACGGGAAACCACCTCGATAGTTGAATTTTGGGGTGAAAGCGCATCGAAGACCAAGCTGTCGAAGAACACCATGGGCATGCCGATGACCATTACCAACCGGTAAAGCATCAAATAATCTTGGGCGGGACGTTCCTGCTGCATAGGAGGGGGCGCTTAGGCTCAGAGAGCTACTTACAAAGTGTAGTCCAAAAACTGACTATTGCGCCTGTTGTTTTAGGGAAAAACGGCACTAAGTCTTTGGCTTTGTTGATGATTTTTGAGTGTATTGGAATTGGCACTAGCCTGAAGCATGCTGCTGGGCGCGAGGAGGGGGCTAGGGATTAGTCAACCAAAAGCAGCCAACGCCCGATACGCTAATAAGCCATCGGGCGTCAGTCTACTACCTAAAGCAGCGTTCAGGTTGCACCGGTCTTGGTAATATCAAAGGAGCCGCGCTGACCCGGCCGTCTTCCACAAGCTGGTCGAAAGCGGCTTGCTGAAGCATTTTTACCTCATTGCGAGACATCCCCAATTCAAATCCAGAGCACTCATTCTCACCTAATGAGCGAGGGTCACGGCCGGTGAGGTTTCCAAACACCACTAGTGCTTCAAGGTAGTAGCCATACACGCTGGCATGGTAATGGTCCCAAGTCCACAGATTGACCTTGCCTACTTCTAGACCGTCATAGGGATTGGGGTCGGCGATGCCCAACTCCATGGCTCGAGTGAAGGCCTCACCCACGCCATTCACTGCTTTAACTGCGGCAGTTGCTGCCGCTGCTTTGTCATAGCCAGCGCGAACATCTAGCGCCATTTTTTCTATCGGAGTGCCGCTCCAAGGTTGATCTTGAGGGTAGATGAGGTCGGCCCTAGACCAAGTAGAGGTTAGAAACACCTCTACTGCTGGGTTTCTTTCAGTCAAAAAATCGGCCATCTCAGCAGTCGTGGTGATTAGCAAAGCGGGATCGCCGGGATTATTGCTATCCAATGTACTGAAACCGTGCATGACTACTTGATCCCAGGGTCGCCTACCAATCACGCCGCGTTTATTTTCAAGGTGAAAATCTAACCCGCTGCCACCGCGGGTTTCGAGATAAACATCGTAATCAAGGCCAGCTTGATCGGCAAATGACTTAAACAGGGCGGGGACTCCACCAATACCTTCATTATTCAGGTCAGTCACTGTGTCGGCGCGATAGTATTTTGCAGGAGATCCATAGGCATAAGTAAAGCTGTTGCCAATAAACAGCACACTGGTTTGAGCATGGGCGGTAGTTGCTACCAGCACGACGGTGAAAATTGAGAGAATTGACTTCATTGTTAACCTCTTGAAAAAAACTAAAGCATGCAATGTGGCTGCTTGGAGGCGAAATTCATTTAGTAGTTTGACCTAAAATTCGACGCCGTTCGTGGACAATTGCTGTGGGAAAATAAAAAGGGCGCCGATTGCTTAGCACTTCGGCGCCCCTTAAAACAGTGAATAACTACTTCAGCCTACGGGCGATAAGTGCTCACTGGAGGCAACTGTGAGCCAGATAAATCATCAGGAACACTGCGCTCGACTTTTACAGTGTGGGTAAGTGTGCCGATGCCTTCAATGCTTGCACTAATAGTCTCACCATCGATCAGATAGCCAGAACCAGATGCTCGCTCTACTCGACCTGCACCTGTGCCACCTGAGGTGCCACTTTGCATTACATCACCAGGAAAAACAGTGATTAAGGAAGAAGCATATTCAATGAGCTCTGGGATATTGTGAATCATATCCCCAGCTTTAGCTTCTTGAACGGTAACTCCATCAATGACCAATGTTTGATGCAGACGTTCCATTGGGTCGCCGTAGAATTCTTTTGGCACAATCCAAGGACCTTGCGGTGCAAAGGTATCGTGACCTTTGCCAACAAACCAGTCCGATCCAGCGCCGTAGCCACCGGGTGGTCGACCGCCACGGTCAGAGATATCCATTGCTACCATGTAGCCAAAGACATGGTCATAGGCACGGTTGGCTGAGATATATTTGCCTGTTCGGCCAAAAACGATAGCCATCTCAACTTCCCATTCGATACGGTCCCTGCCATAAGGCATGATGATGTCGTCGCCATCACCAATGACTGCGCCCCGAGTAGGCTTTAAGAATAGATAAGGAACACCTCGGTTTTCTCGACGCTCCCGAGCGCGGGCATTAAGTTCGTCGGTGTTGCAGCCTTCACAGGCGTGGGTGTAAAAGTTCACCGCCGCGTTCATGATTTTGCTAGGGTATTGAATGGGTGCCATGATATCAACGGCGCTCACCGGATGAACGTAGCTAGGTAAATTTGAGCCGCTTAGCAGGTTCTCTTCGGCAAGCCAATTCACGATCTCATAAATGCGATATTTTAAGCCATATTCGTACTGTTCGATCAGGCCCAGCATGTCTTCCGGCATCGCCATTGCGCTGTACTGAGGCTTTAGCTGCATTGCGCGGTTGGCGCCGGCGAGATCCACGATCAACTGATCGTCTCGCATCACTAAGCCAACTGTCGGTATATCATCAATGGCGAAAGTACCCACTTTAAAGGGTTCAACCGACTCCATGGCTTGAGCAGAGGCGTTTATAGGGGCGACAAGTACCGCTAGGAAAATAGCGAATAGCGGGGCGCAGAGAGATTTTTTTATCATTTTTTCACTCCAGTGCATGGTATTGGTGGTTCAGTAAGTAGTTTAGTGCTGTTGCATTGGCTTATCAGCGCGCTGAACCACCAAAAGGTATCGCCGCCCATAGCTGTTGTCCAGTCTTTTGCGATGATTGGCGGACAATTTGGTGCCGTTGCCAGTAAAGCGAATGTCTACTTATTGCCCCATTGGCCGTGAACGTAGGGCCTATCCTTACTATAAAGTAGGTGGCCAAGAGTTGCAGGGGCAGTAACACCGGATTTACTAGGAGTGCCGGGGGCTACCTCGGCTCATTGGGGTTGGGATGCACGGCGTACCAAATCGTGAATGAATTCGATTTTAGCCAAAATCCCCGGTGTATAGACAACAGGAACAAGGTCTTGCAAGCCCATGGCGCGGTTCATTTCATTGAGTAATAAGCCTAGTTCTGCATGCTGCTTGGCCAGATCATTAAAACTGGCAGTTGTAGGCTCCACCGCTGCCAACGCGTCGGCATGGAAGGCGATGTCTACTACACTGACCATGTGTAAATAGGCGGCAAAGCTTTCGGCAAAGTCCTCCCAAGGGTGCATGGTGGCGTAGCCACTAATATAATGCTGCCTCCAGTTTGGTTTGGCACCGTTTTTATAGTAGGTTTCCATGGCTGTGCCGTAGTCTGGATTGTTGTGGTCTCCGAATAAAGCGATAAACTCATTTTCGCACTGGTCTTTTACTAAAACGTCCCAAAAATAATGACCTAGTTCGTGGCGAAAATGTCCAATGATCGTGCGGTGGGCTTCGCCAAAAGAAACTCGCGCCTTTTCCCTCTCAACATGATCCGCCTCGCGGATGTTAATTGTCACTTTGCCATTAGAATGACCGGTGTACACCTGCTCAACGTCATTCATGAAAAACCAAAGGGTTCTTTTTTTCGTCACATCACCTTTAAAATCAAATGACAATGGTACTGGAAAGTTGTCTTGCGCAGTGCCAAAGGGCAGGTTCAATAACTCAAGGGTGTACAGTAATCTGCGTTTGGCGATTTCAATTCGTTGCCACTTTTCTTTATTGCCGGCCACCGACAGATCAGGAATGGTGTCGTTGAATCGGCAGTGGTTGCATAGCGTCATCTCAGGCGCAGCTTGTTCGGCTAAGACAAGCCTGTTGCAAACCTGCTCTACTGCGTAGTTATGGCACTTCTTCAGTTGTTTGCCACAGCTGGCATCACCGCAGCGATAGTGACCGGTGTTATCGGGGAAAATGGAACGAAGTGTGTTGCATGCCGGGCACCATCCGATTTCGCTGAGGCAGGCGACACATTGATTGTTTTCAAAGTACACAGCCGCGCCGCAGCCACATGAAAAGTTTTTCATTTACTTTTTTGCCTTAGTTAGAAAATGGACATGCCAGTGCGTGTTGTAAAAAGTTCTAATACTTTTATGCCCAATATCGAATTGCCTTGGCTATTGAGCTCAGGGCTCCACACCGCAATCGCTAACTCTCCAGGAATGACCGCCACAATGCCTCCGCCTACGCCACTCTTCCCCGGCAGGCCAACTAGATAAGCAAAGGCGCCCGCTTGGTCGTAAAAGCCGCAAGTTAACATTATGGCGTTGATTCGCTTGGCCGCGCTTGAACTTATTATTCTTTCCCCCGATGCAGGGACGACACCAGCGTTTGCTAAAAACAAGAAAGAGCGAGCCAATTGTTTGCAACTCATCTCGATAGAGCACTGGTGGTAATAGATGTCCAGCACTTGGTCCAAGGAGTGATTGATGTTGCCATAGGCCTTCATAAAATTGACCAACGCTGCATTTCTGAAACCATGCTCTTTTTCTGATTGCACAACCGCCTCGTTATAGCTGACGTTGGAACATTGCAGTTTCTCAACAAAATTTAGCATTTCTTGATTTGGTTGATCCAAATGATCAAGCAATATGTCGGCAACAACCAATGCGCCAGCGTTAATAAAAGGATTGCGAGGGATGCCTTTCTCATATTCAAGTTGAATCAAAGAATTGAAGGGGTTGCCTGAAGGTTCGATACCGACTCGTTCCCAAATCTGGTCGCCAATAATGCGTACACCGAGAGCAAGGTTATATACTTTGGAAATACTCTGTATCGAAAACCCTTCATCCGCATCACCCACATGAAATGTTTCTCCGGCAACGGTTTCTATTGCGATGCCAAATTTGTTGGGGTCAATGTTGCCAAGGGCGGGAATATAGTCGCTGACCTTGCCATCGCCTACCATGGGTTTAACTTCAGTGTAAATTTCGTCCAGCAGTGCTTGGTATTTCATTTCTGTTGCCTACAGGGGCTTGAGGCGCGCAACCTACCACGCTAAACCACAAATTGCACTGCTTAATAATAGTGCGTTCAGGAGTAGTTGCTGCAGAAATCGGCCTGTTGGTTGGTTCAAGCCCTCTGTTGGCCGGTGGGCAATTTTTGGCGCACTTTTCGTTACAAAAACCCCCTTGGCAGTGGTAGTCTCTAAGCCCTAATTATTAAGCTCTATTAACTGCAAACTGAGGTAGTTTCCATGTCATCAGTCACTTTTTTTCAGCTTTTCGCTACCCTATCTTGCAAGCGTCTAGCTGCCGCCGCACTCGGGTTTTTGCTTTGGATCTGTTCGCAGACGTCTATGGCGCAAGAGCTGCCTTCCATCGAAGAGCAGGTGGCCGGCAGTTTGATGCTAGACGGATATTTTAATCTGTATTGGGATGAATCCACCGGCAAGTTGTATTGGGAGATCGATAAGCTCGACACGGAGTTTCTCTATCAGATTTCCATGGCGTCGGGATTGGGATCTAACCCAGTAGGAATCGACCGAGGTCAGCTTCGAGGAACTTACGTCTTTATCGCTCAACGGGTTGGCCCCAGATTGCTTTTAGTTGAGCCCAATTATAGCTACCGCGCTTCAAGCACGAATGAGCTAGAAAGGCGCGCTGTGGTTGATTCATTTGCACCCTCTGTGCATTGGGGATTTGATATTGCTGCTGCAACTGATGACAGAGTGTTAGTAGATGCGACGGATTTTTTCTTGCGCGATGCGAGAAACGTAATAGGAGCGATCTCTAGCCGCGGTCAAGGTAGCTTCAGTTTAGATAAGAGTCGCAGTGCCATTCATCTGCCTAACACCAAGGCATACCCAGAAAACGTTGAGGTGGAATCCACGCTCACATTTACTAGCAATAATCCTGGCAGCCTAGTTAACAGCGTGGCTGCGACTGGTGCCGCGGTGACGCTACGTCAACATCACTCTATTATAAAATTGCCGGACGATAACTTTAAAACAAGACTGGCTGATCCAAGAATCGGCACTAATGGACCCACTATTCAAGATTACAGCACGGCGATTGATGAGGACCTTGTAGTGAGGTTGGTGGGTAAGCATCGACTTGAGAAAAAAAATCCGAACGCGGCTCGCTCCGAAGCAGTCGAGCCCATCATCTACTATGTCGATTCGGGCACACCGGAGCCTATAAAAAGCGCTTTGATCGAGGGCGCAAGCTGGTGGAATCAAGCCTATGAAGCAGCCGGTTTTATTGATGCATTTCAGGTGCGTGAATTGCCAGCCGACGCCGACGCTCAAGACGTTCGCTACAATATGATTCATTGGACTCACCGCAGCACCCGTGGCTATTCCTATGGCGGATCTGTTATGGATCCTCGCACTGGAGAGATCATCAAGGGTAATGTGAACCTAGGGAGTCTGCGATTGCGCCAAGACTATCTTCATGGCCAAGGCTTAGTGCCAGCCTTTGATTATTTGGAAACGGTCACTGGCAATAACACAGCTTCAGTCACCATGTCATTGGACCGCGTTAGACAGCTCTCGGCTCATGAGGTGGGGCACACATTGGGTTTCCCCCACAACTATTTGAGTAGCGCCTATGATCGTGAAAGTGTAATGGACTATCCAGCACCTTTGATAGAGATAACCGAGGATGGAAAAATCGATTTAAGCAATGCCTACGTCCAGAGAATTGGTGAATACGACAAGCTCGCCGTTCGCTATGCCTACGAAGAGTTTCCACCTGATGCAAATGAGGCAGAGGAGTTGGCTAAAATAGTTCAAGAAAGTATTGATCGAGGCCTTCTATTCATGGCCCATGACAATAATAATTTTATTGGTGCGGGCCATCAATTTGCGAGCGTCTGGGACAATGGTTCAAACCTTGTGGATCAGCTGAAACACGAAATCGAAGTGAGGCGTATTGGTCTTGAGAATTTTGGGCCCGCGGTAATTCGCAATGGTGAACCTCATTCCACTTTGGAAAATGTGCTGTTGCCTCTGTATATGCATCATCGGTTTCAATTAAATGCGGCGGCACAAAGTATAGGTGGCGCTAACTATCTTTATACGTTGAGAGGGGACGGACAAACACCGTTTACAATAATTGACGGTGCAGAGCAGCGGGATGCCCTAGAGACTGTTTTATCAACCTTGACCGTTGATTTTTTGACCTTGCCACCGTCTACTCTTGAGCTACTGCCACCGCCGGCCTACCGTCATAGTCAAGGGGAGCCATTCCCCGGCCGCACAGGTTTGTTATTTGATGTACTTGGGGCAGTAGAAGGCTCTGTTAATCTATCGGTAAGTCAAATTTTGCATCCAGAACGCATGGCTAGACTAGTGGCCTATGGTGCTATGGGTGACTATCCAGACTTGGAAGAAGTTATAGATCGACTTTTGCAAATAACATGGCAAGCCACAACACCCGACAATGATTATCAGACTCAGATCCTACATGTTATCCAACGAGTGACGGCAAACGAAATGATGCGGCAAGCTAGCGCCGATGACAGCTCATGGGAAGTTAAAGCCGTTCTCTCTCACCGATTAAACGGTTTGGCTAATGAGTTAGAGAGCCGGCGATCTGCTAATGCCCATCAATCGGCTATGGCTTCAACAATTAGGAGGTGGCAGCGACTAGGTGATGAAGCACTACCTGGCCCAGCCTTGGAGCTTCCGCCGGGCGATCCAATTTAGTCCAGTCAAAGGCTTAGAGAAGAGTTAATCCTCTCTAAGCCTTTTGCAGTTTAGAGCGAAAGACGAAAAGCCTATGTCGACGCTATGGGACTGCGAATTATTATCCAAATCGAGCTGCACCGGGAGTAACAAAGAATTTACCGAATAAGCTTCGGCATCAAACTATCGATAGTTTTCAAATAGTTTGAGAGACTCTTTTAGCTTAAAGCTCACATCACTGCCCACCCCCAGAACTACGTTTGTCAACACCCCATAAGACTTGCACAAATCCAACGCTAAGCGAAGGCAAAGCCTGCAGTTATGGCTTGGCTTTAAAGTATCAAAAACTATAAAAACAATTGCTTATGATGATTTTGGATGTCAGCAGTGCCAACGAAGCGCGCAGCATAAGCAATTAGCCATCTCTGTACAATTTGTAACAATTGAAAAGCAAAAAATTGAGCTATGTCAGTAATTGCAAAATGGGCAGCGGCAAAATAGCGTTTCAGAACTTTTGTTTTAGTAAGGTTTTGAGATCGATAAGACAGCATTTTTAAAGTGGCGCGAGGCCGCGAAAAGTACAGCATGAAGCGGTCTCGACTTGCGGGCACAAAAGCCATGCTAGGCCCATAGAACCGGCGTGGTAGTACTGAATAACTAAAGAAACAGGAGAGAAGAATGAAAAAATCAAGAGTAATCGGGATGTTTGGAGCGTTAGCTTTGACGCCCATGCTTGCCGGTGCCGCAGAGCCCGCAGGTCATGAGATCACCTACGCAAAAGAAGTTTCAAGAATCATTCAAGACAATTGCCAAATTTGCCACCAACCTGGGCAGATTGGGCCTATGTCATTTACTAGCTATGAAGAAGTTAGACCATGGGCACCATTGATTCGTATGAAAGTGCTAGAGCGGGAAATGCCTCCCTATCAATACGACAACGACATTGGGGTCCAGGAGTTGAAAGGCGACTGGCGCATGTCTGATGAAGACATCAATACTATTGTTGCTTGGGTAGATTCAGGATCGCCATTTGGCAACCAGGAAGACCTGCCGCCACCTAAACAGTATCCGGCGAAAGGTGAATGGCGTCTGGCCGCTGAGCTTGGGCCGCCGGATCATATCATTCAATCTACTGCATGGGATGTGCCTGCCACCGGACAAGATTTATGGTGGGAGCCTGAAGTCGATTCTGGCATCAAGGAAAGCCGCTGCATAAAGGCTGTCGAGACGCTACCCTCGTCAAGAGCGCACGGCTCAACTCACCATGCAAATTCACATTTTCTGACTCAAAATGAAATGGGTGAGTGGGAAACCTATGGCCGATTATCTGAATACGCTTACGGGAAGCTAGGCGAGCATGTGCCAGAAGGCGCTTGCCGAACTGCGCCTGCCAACTCTAAAGTAGGCTGGAGCATTCACTACTATCCTGATGGTAATGCCGTTCCCGATGATCAAGTTGCCGTTGGTATTTGGTATCACGACGAAGAAGATAATTTTGATGAAACCGCAGCGTACCCGCAAGATCTTCGTCTTTATATGTTAGACGGCGATGGTGATTACCTGATCCCGCCACATGGCAAACTAATGACACAGGGATTTCATTCATTTGATCACCCTGTTCGAATAGACAGTTGGCAACCCCATTTACACCTGCGCGGAGTTGCAATGTCCATGGAGGTATTTGATCCCAAGACAGGGCGACGTGAAGTGTTAAGCCAAGCGTCAAATTGGAATGCTGGATGGAATCATAGCCATACTTATGAAGATGGCTATCAGCCTCTTGTCCCTGCGGGTGCGACGATTATTCTCACTTCGTGGTTTGACAACACTGCCGCTAACCCTCGCAACCCCGATCCTGATCAATGGGTGGGAGCTGGACAGCGTACTACCGATGAAATGTCACATGCTTGGATCGCAGTTACTCATCTGGACGATGAGGGCTTTGAAAAAATGTTGGCAGAGCGAAAGTCACGAGAGGACAGAACAGTGGCTTCAACGGGAGGTGAGCGATGAGCACGTTTAAACAGTTAGCATTAAAAGCCACCATAGTCACTTTACTGGGTTGTATCACCGCGCCGCTTTTTGCGCAGTTGCCTGCCCACTTGAGAGACTACCCACTGGCCAGCCGAAAAGCCAAAGGGGATCTCGTAGGCCCTATGTTTAACGGTTGGATTAAAAATGACGATGGTTCGGTCACTATGATTTTTGGGTTTGTAAATCGAAATCGTGAAGAAATCGTCGACATTCCGTTGGGGCCCAATAATCGGTTAGAGCCGGCACAGTTTGATGGCGCTCAGCCTACTCATTTTCCAGTGTATCAGCGCCCTGGCTTTGTCGGACTACAGGAAAGAGGCGTGTTTGCTGTCACCGTACCTAAAGAAATGGCCGGTACCGAGGTGGTTTGGACGCTAAATCATGCAGGCCATAATTACTCGGTACCAGGACGAGCCACGTCTGCAGCCTATGAAATGAGCAGAGCCGAGGCAGCACTTGGAAGCTTGTCACCGGCTATTCGATTTGAAAAAAATGGCCCAGAGTCCACGGATAGGGAAGGCATCTACGCAGCTAAGGTTATGGCCACAGTTGGCAAGCCAATTACACTATCTGCCTTGGTTCAAGACCGTGGCAATAGGGCGGACTATGATCTTAAAACACTGGAGTTTCCTCTGGGCACTGAGTGGATAATGCACCAAGGTCCAGTTGCGCCGGAGTTAAGCGCTGCCAAGGTGACAGGACGTGAGCGTGGCAGTGACAGTGAAACTGTGACAGACGAAGGTTGGACAGTAGTTAAGACTCAAGCAACATTCTGGGAAGCAGGAGATTATGTGATTAGACTTCGCGTAGACAATTTCTCTGCACCAGATAGTCAGTTTGATAATCAGTGCTGCTGGTCCAATGCATATGTGCCAGTGTCGGTCACGCAGTAAGTTGAAGTAGCCTAAAATCAAACGCCCTGAGTTAGTAGGTTCTAGCTCAGGGCGTTTTGCTATGCGGCTTTTTTACCCGAAAGTGCTATTGGTGAGTTGTCGGGTTTAGGGGGGTTTGGCAGAAGAAAGTTAAACTCCTCAACCTTGATGTCATCAAGCCCGCTCTGATCGAACGGGTCCTCCATTCGCTCTTGAATATTATAGAGGGAAATTAGAATGAACCCTGGGGCCGCACAAAAAAGATAGACGATAAAAAGCGGGTAGTTGTCGATTTCACCAACCAAAGTTGGGACGAAAATGAATGGAAAAAAATAGATAAAAACCAAACAGTAGGCTCTTAGACTAACTGGCGTCCCATGCATAGATATTCCAATCGTGTTTTCCATACTTTCCTGCGTATCTTTTAAATATCGAAGTATTTTTATCGAAAGCCCCGTCGACAGAAATTCCTTGTTAGCCAGAATAAGTTCAAAAATTTCCGTCAGTTTTGACCGAGTCTTAGTTGCGTCATGTTTATGGCTGTAGAGGGAATCAAAAAACAACTGTGACAGGTTTTCCAATTGCTTCGCGATGCTCATTTTTACCTCAAGTGGCATTTTAGTGTTGGTCATTAACAGGTAATAAACACCATTCAGTGATGACTTAAAGACACTGAGCAGCTGAATTACATTGTCTCGTCTCTTGAACGCCTCTCTAATAGTAAATACAAGTGGGAAGATTACTGCCAGACTGAACAGGGTAATGTTCAAGTTGGACCGGTAGCCGAATTGAATGCAGAAATAGGCTATGGCGACGCAGAGAAAAAGAACGAATGCTGTCTTTTTGTCGATAATTGAAAGATAGATTTGCATAGTTTTGGGTCCTAAAGATGGCGCGCATCCTATACCTAGCCCCTTCAAATAACAATTCGTCAATAACTCATTAATTGCGAATTGACACTCTCAGGAGGTCTAGACTAACGTCTAAACCTCGAGTTTCTACGTACTTATAAGCTGTCTGGATTTCTCAGCAGTTCAATATTTAATGCGTGCGCTCGATTTTAAGCGTGTCAACTACTATTCGAACGAGGCACCGTGGAGCTTTTCTATGCAAGCTAGCCGTCTGGCAATTCTTCTTCTGGTTTTTGCCAGTTCTGGGCATGCTGCGTTAGCCGCTAGTCCGGTTTTTACCGAGGAAGCATCATTGGCGCTATATTTGGAAGGGCCGTTTACGCTGATAAATGACGAGCGAGACAAGTCGAAACGTTACGATGGCTATGTCGCTGTGAAAAATGAAGCTGGTGAAGTCGCTAAAATTTCAACCAATTTTGAGGTTAGGGGTAACTGGCGTCTAAAGAAAGAGAATTGCCGATACGCCCAACTCTGGCTAGATCTCAAAAAAGAAGAAACCCTTGGCACTGCGTTTGCAGGTCAGAATCGATTAAAACTAGTGGTCCAGTGCGGGCGTCACCATAGCTTTGAGCAATACATTCTGAAGGAGCAGTTGGCTTATGATCTTTTTGCCCTATTTTCAGATTACCACTTTAAAACTCGGCTGACAGAGATTACCTTTTCTGAATCCGAAGACAAAGATGACAGCTACACCGCATTGGGATTTTTGATTGAACACCCGAAGCATTTAGCGGCCCGTTACGATCTAGAACAGGTTGAAGAAAATACTGTAGCCCTAGATCAGCATGATTCCTTGCAGGCAAACCTAGTCGCGATGTTCATGTATTTAATTGGCAACACTGACTACTCGGTGCTGCAAGGCCCTATTAGTGAACCCTGTTGCCATAACGCCGAGCTTCTAGTGAGTGACAGTGGGCTTATGATTCCTGTACCTTTCGATTTTGATAATTCTGGTTTTGTTGATGCATCTTATGCAGCGGGCCCAAGCCCCAACGTTAGATTGTCCTCGACCAAAGATAGGCTATTTAGAGGTCACTGCGCCCATCTTGATACGTTGGATGAAGCCATAGCCATCGCTAGAGCAACCGAAACAGGCGTGTTGGATGCCATAAACGGGTCAGAGGGATTGACTGCTAAAGTTCGCCGTGAAACGTTAAAATTTGTCAAAGCCTACTATAAAACTCTGGCAAATCCAGAGAACGTTGAAACCCTTCTCTATAACAAGTGCAGGCCCTAAGATGAATTGGTTCAGGCCAAACTGCAACAACAAGTTTCTTGCTATAGCGCTGCAACTAATAGCGAGCTTCGTGCTAACAGCGATGCAAGTTTCCACTGCCTTCGCTCAGCAATCCCAATACGAATTTTCGGATGTTGCTCGGATCGTCGCCGTGGGAGATATCCATGGTGACTATGAGAACTTTAAGGCCGTGTTATTGGAAGCAGGTCTCATAGATAAGCGAGGAAACTGGGTAGCGGGTAAAACCCATTTCGTTCAAATGGGAGATTTACCTGATCGCGGCCCAGATACAGATCAAGTTATTAAGCACATGAAGAAACTACAACGGCAAGCCAAGGCAGCCGGCGGCCGGGTTCATCCGCTGATTGGCAATCACGAGGCAATGAACATGCTTGGTGATTTGCGTTATGTTCATGCGGATGAATATGCAGCGTTTCGAACGTCTAAATCCCGCACCTTAAGGTCCAATTATTACAAAGGAGAGGTAGAGCGTTTAAAGTCGCTAGATCGCAATTTTGCCGCAGATAAGGCGTTTTCAAAGCAGTGGCAAGAGGCTCACCCCTTGGGTTATGTAGAACATAGATTGGCATGGCATCCGACTGGAGAGATTGGTTCTTGGGTCTTAGAAAATAGCGCTGTGATCAAAATCAATAACACGCTTTTTCTGCACGGAGGTATTTCTCCCGCGTTACTTTCCATGTCCATAGAGCAGATTAACTCGCAAATTAAAAGTGAATTAAGGGGAAATCTTGGAGAGTCTCAGGGGCTTTCAGAATCTGACGATAGTCCGCTATGGTATCGAGGGCTCGCCAGTAACCCAGAGGTGGAGGAAGTTGCCCATGTTGATGCTGTGTTACAGGCGTTTGATGTTGAGCGAATTGTACTTGGGCACACCCCAGGCTACGGTATTGTGCTGCCTCGATTCGAGGGTAAGGTGATAATTATCGACACGGGGATATCTTCTTACTACGGTGGTCATCTCGCCAGTTTGTTAATAGAGGGAGATGCATACTATGCCGTTCATGCCGATCAAAAACTTTTACTGCCCACAACGAATAGCGAAATCCTGCCTTATCTCAAACGCGCCTCTGCACTAGAGGGGCCCACACCTGCACTCGTTCACCTGATGGATTCAATGCAGTAGCTCGTTTTTTTCGACTCTTTTTCCAGAGCTAGTTTAAGTTGATTTGGGTCAGAATATCTCTTCAGAGAACTGATATAGTGAAACTGTACTATAACTCGTATAGGAGAATTGTTATGTCTAGAGAAGCAGGTGATCGTTATCGCTGTGATAGCTGCGGCGCAGAGTTAGTTTATGAAAAGCCCTGTCCATGCGGGGATGCCATGGACCATAAAGAAACCTGCTGCGGCAAGCAGATGAGCAAGGTAAAAAAGTAATAGACGAGCTATGCGCCACTAGCAGTTTAGCCTCTTTTGACCAGCCTCCTTGGATAGGAGGCTTGGTTGGCGGATGTGGCTTTTGCTATGCAATGGGGCCTAAAGCTTTAGTGCGTTCAATGACCACTGGGTTTTCGTAGATATCTTTTCGCTTATCATAGAGCGGAATAGTAGTGCCGTTTTCTCGATTTCTGATTAAATCTGCTAAATCAACGTCAGCTACAATGATCTGCTCGATGTTTGGCGTGCCTTCTGCGGCAATGCCGTCCCGAGCGAATGAGAAATCCGACGGGGTCATTATGCTTGCTTGGCCATAGTTTAATCCGAGCCCCTCGACAGCTAGATTACCCACTGTACTAGTCATCGCAACAAATACTTGATTCTCGATGGCTCTAGCCTGACAGCAGTAGCGAACTCGTAAATAGCCTTGTCTGTCATCGGTACAAGAAGGTACCATTAAAATGTCGGCTCCAGCTTCGCAGACGATTCTGGCAAGCTCAGGGAACTCGATATCGTAGCAAATAAGTATGGCAATCTTACCGAAAGGCGTCTCAAAAAGATGAACTGTATGGCCTGCATCGGTGTTCCATTTCTCTCTCTCCCAGCGTGTGCGATGCAATTTGTCTTGCTCAAAAATCTCCCCTTCAGGAGTAAAATAGTAGGCTGTGTTTAATAGTTGACCGTTCTCTTTAATGTTGGGATGGCTGCCACCGATAAGATGAACATCCCAATGGTAAGCCAGTTCTAACATTAAATCCTTATAGCGCTGTGTGTACTCATCCATGTCACGCACTGCTTTGCGAATGTCGGTGGTGTCCATGAACGAAAGTAACTGAGTAGTAAAGATCTCCGGCAGCAAAACAAAATTAGGCTTATAGTCACCAGCCGCTTTCATTATAAAGCGCACTTGATTCTCGAAAGCATTCCAATCTTCGATCTGACGTAACATATACTGTACCGCCGCTATTCTAACTATCAATCTCTTACCCCTTTTCTGTTGGCAACTTACTTCTGCTTTAAAAAATAATTTGATAAGGCTTCTAAGAATGCATATTCGTCTATGCCATGACCATTTACGGGTTTAGGTTGGGCTGACCAAATCGTTACTACTAAGTCCTGATCCGGATCCACAAAGATATACTGTCCAAATATGCCAATAGCCGCATAGCTATTGCCATGTAGTGGCCACAAGCCATAGCCATAATCTACGGCTTGTCCGTCAAGAATTGTTCGAGACCCGGCGCGCTGAACAAATCCCTCTGGAACCACAGGAATTCCATCTATGACACCTTGATTTAAAAGGAACTGGCCTAATCTTGTATAGTCTCTCAAGGTTGCAGACAAACCGCTACCACCAACTTCAAGCCCGCCTTCAGACTCAAGCCACCAAGTGGCGTCGGACTCCATTCCTAGCGGCTTCCACAGCTTTTCACTAAGGTAATCTGCTGCCCATTTACCGGTTGCAGCGTGGATTAGGGCGCCTGCAATATGAGTTTCACCTGTACTGTAGTTCCAGCGCACTCCCGGCTTTGAGTGGGTCTCCAGATTAGCCATTAGAGTAAGAATTTCGCCAGGTCGTTGACCAAGCTGCGCTTCAAGCATACGGCGCCGATCCGAACTAGGATCTGTGTAAGTTTCGTTCCAGGCCACACCGGATGTCATGGCGATAATATCTTCTACAGTAACGGTTTCGTAGGCTGTTCCTGAAAACAGAGGTAGATACTTAGTGATTGGGTCACGCAGGGATGTAATATAGCCGTCCTCGACAGCGGCTCCGATTAGCATCACAGAAATGGTCTTCACAACTGACATAGACATCCAACGTGTCTGTGGAGTATTCCCCATAAAATAGTGTTCAAAAACCACCTTATTGTCTTTGACTACCATCATCGCGGCCACACGATTTAGTGCTAAAACATCAAACAAATCATATCTTCTACCATCGATAGTAAATGAGAAATCTTCTAAAGACTGCTCGTCTCTTGAAAAGCCGGTGGAGTTTGCGCCGCGCTTGACCACGCGGGTCGGGAAAAGTCGCTGGATGTTCCTGAAAGTATTGATTTGTATATCAGGCAGTAAACGGCCATCGTAAATTTGCCGCACGGTACCTATGACTTCGTTGCTATGGGGATAGTCTGGTTCGAGTTCAGCGCTACTAACAGGGCCGCAAATAAGAGTCGCCGCTACTGCCCACAACAATACTAAACTTGTAGGGAATAGGGGATGAATGCCTTCGTATTGCGAGATGGGTGATTGCGTCGAAACCATAGTAGTCCTTCGTTGTTGGTTGATTTTATTAGCAAAACGGGCGGCTACTTGTGTACTATAAACTATAACGTCTATCGTTGAGCATTTATACACTCCGTTGGAGTAGTTAGGGGTTTTGAAAAAGACACCGCCCACTTTTTGATGGGCAGAGAATTCAACCCTAGCCTGATTGCACAGTATTGCCTGGAATGTTCAACCCTGCTGAAGTCAATGTTTGATGAGAGAAGGCCTCTATGCCAAAGCAAGCA
>CAYGRT010000017.1:59234-61825 GCA_964352355.1 uncultured Pseudohongiella sp.
CGATTTAATTTGCGGCGCATGATCGCCGGCGGAAGAATTCCGGGATACTCCAAAGTTGCGAAAAAAATGTCAGCGGAAGCTTATATCGAAAAAGTAAAAAGCGGTGAGCTAAAAGACATGGCTTTAACGGCGCACTTAAAAGCGGGCTACGATGTTTTGAGTGTGCACTATGCTTATCTTGATGATGGGGAAAGCATGAATTATGCAACTTATTTGCATATGGATAATCCTGATTTCGATTCTGATAAGCGCATGATTTCAGCGGCACCGCTAAGGCGGACCGTGCGCAAAATTAGAGTCTGCGCCGCGCAGTATGAAATGCGTCCCATCACTTGTTGGGATGACTTGGAGCGCCAGGTACAGTTTTTTGTAGAAACTGCCGATGAGTACCATTGCCACTTTCTATTGTTCCCAGAGCTTTTTACCGTTCAACTGTTTAGCACTTTCCAAAAAAATATGGATTCGCTGCAGGCTGTTAAGGAAGTTGCTAAGTTTCACAAAAAGTACGTGGACATGTTTACCAAGTATGCGGTGGAACATAGCCTTTATATCATCGGTGGCTCGCATCCAGTCTTGATTAATGATGAGCTTTACAATGTGGCTCATTTATTTACACCTTCCGGAGAGGTTCACACTCAGGAAAAAATTCATATTTCGTCTTCTGAGCGTCGCTATTCCAATATTCAGCCAGGGGACAAGCTGCGGGTGTTTGAGACACCACTAGGCAGGATTGGTATTCTCATGTCCTATGATATTGAGTTTCCCGAACTAGCGCGATTATTGGCGCTGCATGGGGTTGAAGTGCTCTTTGTGCCAAGTTCCAATGACGAAAGAAAAAGTTATTACCGAGTGCGACATTGTTCTCAGGCGCGAGCGGTGGAAAATATTATTTATGTAGTAATGACTGGTAGCGTAGGTAATCTGCCTCAGGTACGGAGTTTTCTTGTGAATTATGCTCAAGCGGCAATTTGCACGCCGTGTGATATCGCATTCCCTTCTAATGGCGTAATGGAAGAAGCTGATTCGGGCGCAGAGACGGTTGTTATTGCGGAGTTGGATTTAAATGACCTGGCCATGGCTCGAGATATCGGTAGCGTTAAGCCACTTCAAGATCGTCGAACCGATTTATACTCAGTGGTGTCTCACATGCCCATTGAGATTGTTTCAGTGGTTTAATGCCAGCAGGCTTTTGTAGGAATTATTCCGTCATTTGCGTTTCGCCTCTGCAACTGTTTCGTTAGTTGAGGAAGTTGAATGTGATTATTGCTCAAAATCGTACTATTATTTATTGATTACGGTCTCGAGCCGAAGTAGCTTGCTACAAAGGCCTAATGGGCTAAGTTCATACTTTCTGTAGGAAGCTATGCCGATAGTTCAAGCTTACAAATTAGCATTTGCCATATTGGTAATTCCTGCTCTCTCTATTGCACAGACAATTCATTTCGCTGATAAGCAGATTCTCGCTATCTATGGAACTGGAGGTGTTGCAACGTGGGAGCAGCAATTTAATACTGTATTTTTTAACGAAATTGGCTCGGATCAAGGTATTTATATTGATCCTGAGTTTTTGTCTCTGGTGCAGACTTCATCGGCAGAGCAAGCTCTTTACGCGCAATCGCTCCAATTAAAGTATACCAATCGAAATTTCGACATAGTCATGGCGGTATTGCCCGAGGCAAACGCTTTTGTTAAACAATGGAAACATTTAATAGCGCCTAATGCGGATTTGATTCACATACTCCCCGATGCGACGATCGCGAGTGCTGCGATAGGCCAGGATAGAACCGCCGTATTGACTACCTCGGCTGGTGTCGCCGTTGAAAAAACGGTGAGAATAATTCCTCAATTATTACCGAGACTGCAGCGAGTCTATGTTGTTGGAGGCTCGGGCGCTGGTGATACATATTATTTTAATCTTTACAGAAACGTACTGATTGCTGCTGACCTGCCATTCGATGTGGTTTATCTGCAAGGGTTAACACCCGTTGAACTGCTAGCGGAACTTGAAAAAGAAACCGCAGCAGCGGCAGTGCTGATGGCAACTTACGATTTAGACCGTACAGGCACATTGCAGCGAACGCTAATGGTCACACGACTATTGGATGAAAACATTGATATGCCTATCTTCGGATTTGTAGACACGTTGCCAAGCAATGGGAGTATCGGTGGCAACATGGCGTTGACCGCCAATTATGCACTTAAGGCCGCCGAACTTATCCGTGAGGGTTTAAATAACAATTTTCCGAAATCGCCAGTTACCGCCGAAACAAAATATCTATTCAATGGTGAGAAACTAGACAAGTATGGCATTAGTAGATCTCTGTTGCCGCCGGGCAGCGAGCTTATTAATGAGACTCCCAATTTATGGCGAGACTATTTTGCATTGTTGGTAGCAGGGCTCGTTACGATTGGGTTTTTGTTGTTGCTGGTTGTGCTGTTGTTTGACTCTATCCGTCGGCGCAAATCTGCAGAACGAGAGCTTTTAAAGGCTCATAAGCGGGAGGCGTTGGGAAATCTTGCCAGTGGTGTTGCCCATGATTTCAATAATATCTTAATGACCATTTCGGCCAACACTGAACTCGCTATATACA
>CAYGRT010000018.1:0-60738 GCA_964352355.1 uncultured Pseudohongiella sp.
CTTCGATCTGCATCGGTTAGTTTGCTGGTGTTGTGTTCGATGACATCATTCATGTCGCCGCCAACAAATTCGCCGCTGGGTTTCATACCGATAAGTAAAAACAGGTCGAAGTTATCCACATTCCAGTCGGCAAGGGCCTCTCCATCAATGGCTTCGATCACTTCTTCACCCATGGTGGCACCGCCGTACTGACGCGAGTAATCTGGAATACCGAGGCCATTACGTGGCGTATGGCACTCGCTGCAATGGCCTAAATGGCGCGCAAGGTAAGCCCCTCTCGCGATTGTTTCATCGTCTAAATCGATGGCAGGCAATGGATTAAGATCAGCAAGCACATTCCACCCTGCCACAGCCCAGCGCGAAAGCCATAGGGGTGTCTGCGGTTCGGGCACTTGATTGCGGACAGGGTCTAATGACATTAGGTATGAGCCAATATCTAGTACATCTTGGTCTGTGAGCCCGCTATAAGCTCGATAGGGAAAGGCCGGATAATAAAAACTACCAGAAGGTGTGCGCCCGTGTTTAAGGGCAGCGATGAAGTCTTTTGCGCTCCAAGCCCCGATGCCGGTTTCCACATCCGGTGTTATATTTGGTGCATAAAAAACCCCAAAATCTGTTTCTAGTCCATGTCCTCCAGAAAGGCTATCCGCGCCTTCCTCTCCTTTGTGGCAGCTTAGACAGCCACCCGCCGCAACCAAGTATTGCCCTCGTGCAATTGCCTCGGGTGAAGCCGAAAGAGTTAATGAATCAGAAATCGACGGGGGCAAAAATAACCAAAGAGAAACAATGAAGACGAGAAGTAAAGTGCTCAACGCTAAAATGGATTTTGGTTTCATCTCGCAGGCAACTTTTACTAGGTTGGCGTTTGAATGTTAGCTGAGTGTTACAAAAATCCTTTCGCTGTGCAATATCTGCAACACTCAAGCGATCGTCTATAAAGCGCCTAAATAAGTGTATTTAGCATCTCTTTCTCGAATGTCACTAACTCGTCCATTCTCCCTTGCCTTACCTTGTTTGCCCAATCCGGGTTAGCAATCAGCGCACGACCAACGGCAATCAAATCAAATTCTTCTGCCTCCATTCGCGCCACCAGTTCATCGATACCGGCAACTTCCGCTGTGCCGTCTCTGTAGGTGGCTATGAACTCTTCAGTCAAGCCTACACTGCCGACACTCATGGTGGGTTTCTTCGTAATCTGTTTAACCCAGCCTGCCAGATTCAGTGAGGACCCTTCAAATTCTGGCTCCCAAAAACGCCGATTGCTGCAATGAAAAATATCAACACCGGCATCGGAAAGAGGCGTAACAAACTCTTCCAGTTCTTCTGGGGTATATGCCAGTTTGGAGGCGTAGTCCTGTTGTTTCCATTGCGAAAACCGGAGAATTAGAGGGAAGTCATGACCAATTTCAGCACGAATCGATTGGATAATCTTTTGTGCGAACAACCCTCGCTTGGAAATACTGCCACCGTATTCGTCATCACGAATATTAGTTCCTTCCCAGAAAAAGTTGTCAATCAGATAGCCATGAGCCCCATGCAGTTCGACGGCATCAAATCCCAATCGCACTGCATCGATTGCAGCTTGTGTATATGCAGCGATTAACTCGTCGATCTCACTGGTTGTCAACGGCTCTAAAACTTGCTTACCCGGTTTGATATAGCCTGATGGGGACACGGTAGGATAATCAGGATGAGGGCCTTCGCCGGGTTTACGGATAGCGCCAACATGCCAAAGCTGCGGCGCAATTTTTCCACCTGCCTCATGCACGGTATCCACCACATGCTTCCAGCCGTCTAAAGCCTCACCGTGGAAACAAGGGATTTGCACGCCGCTTGAAGCTGCTTTGTGGGGAATTGTTGTGCCTTCAGTAATAACTAGCCCCACCCCACCTTCTGCGCGGCGGCGATAGTAGTCAGCGACGCTTTGATTGGGAATCCCGTTTGGTGAAAATTGCCGCGTCATCGGCGCCATTACGATGCGATTAGCGAGTTCTAGGTTACGGAGCGTAAAGGGACGAAAAAGTACGTCTGAGTTCATAACAAATTCCAAGATTCAGTAAAAAGCGAAGGCATTCTAGTAGCTGGTTATCTGCTTGTCGACCTTGCAGTATTGCCGTTACACTGGCAAACATCAAAAGCGCCACGGAAATTATCGCCATTGGCTTACTTCGCTGCTTTTCAAGAACGGAGGCCCTTAATTGCTAGAGTTTCAACACATAATCCAGATAAACGATCTCGCCGAGGACACATCGCGTCACATTACCCGCAGTCAGCTTTGGCAAGGCTTGGAGTTGCGAGCCCGTCATCCGGAAAAATTTAATACCACGCTGCAGTGTGAAGTATCTGATGGGGCGAATCATTTTATTCGACGAATCACTGCAGGTGATTCTCAGTTTACCGAACAGGTTGTGCTGCAACCAGAAACGTCGGTAATCACTAATACCCTGCCAGGGACTAGTGATATCAATGCAGAAAGTGCCGCGTTGATCGAAGAGCCCGAACCCGGCTCCCTTTTTGTGCGCTTTTCTTATCGTCGAGATTTAGAGCAGGGTACGGATTCGGTAAATGTGGCAGAATACCTGAAAGCCGCTTACCTGCAGCTGGATCGTGAAGCAGTGGCTTTGATAAAAGTGCTAGCTCAGAACGAAAACAACAATAGAACGATAAACTAATTACGAGCAAATTCTTCTATGAAATCGACTCATTTACCTACTATACGCCTTGCTTTTTGTCTGCCATTTTTGATTGCTGTATCCGTAGCCCATGGCGCTGAAGATGACACGTTTGACGCTGCAGCAAAATATCAATCTACTTGCTTTGCATGTCATGGCACTGGTGCTGCACATGCACCCGAGGTAGGCGATTATATCGAATGGGAGATTAGACTAGAAAAAGGTTTGGAAACCTTGGTACAAAATACCATTAATGGTCTTAATGGCATTATGCCGGCCAGAGGGCTTTGCACTGATTGTTCGGATGACGAACTTAGACAAATAGTTGAGTATATGCTGGAAAACAGCCAGTAACGTGCCGTTGCTGGGTCCAACAATAATTACAAGAGAGGACGCCCAATGTCTGAGAATAATAGCAACATGACAAGAACAGCTTGGCTGAGTCTAATTGTGTTAATCGGCCTAATTGCCTGTTCTCCACCCGCGGATACCACATCTATTCCTGTAGCGGTGGGGGGCACGAATGAAGAAGCGCCTGCTCGACAAATCCAGCTCTCGGATGCTCAATCCGCCCAAAGACAATCTTCTGTTCAAAACATGAATTGGGAGCTGCACAATCTCGATTTATTTGGCTCTCGCTACGCGCCGAGCGATCAAATTACGCCAGACAATGTTGATCAGTTAGTTCCTGCATGGCTGTTTCAGCACGGCGTGATCGATGGCGTCAGCAATCAGACTACACCCGTTATTGTTGACGAAATCATGTACGTTACCGATTCACGCGGCAGTGTGTATGCTCTCAATGCCCGCGATGGCCACTTGCTGTGGACCTATGATGTTACTAGACTGCTGGGCGGTGGACGCCGCGAGGGTTACATTTTTCGCCATCGCGGAGTTGCCTACGACAACGGCATCATTTATACCGCAGCGGGTTCATTCCTTTTTGCCCTTGATGCAATTACCGGCGAACCTATCGAAGGCTTCGGTGACAACGGCCAGGCAGCGGTAATTTTAGATGTTCTGCATCAAAAAGACCCAACTATTGAAACTGCAATTTCGGTTGGCTACTGGTTTACGACAGCACCTCAAATCTACAATGGAGTGGTGTATCTAGGCACTACACGCAGTGAAAGTCATATTGCCGGAGGCTATGTGTTGGCAATCGATGGTAAAACCGGCGAGTCCTTGTGGCATTTTAACACCGTACCCCAGGACGAAACTGATCAAGGCTGGGAGTTAGCAGGCCCAACGTGGATTGGTGGCGAACGCAATGGCGGCGGGATTTGGGAAACTCCTTCCATCGACCCAGAGCTCAATATGATTTACTTCGCTGTTGGCAACCCTTTTGGCGACAGCACCAAGCGAGATGGTATGAACTTGTTTACCGATTCTCTGATTGCGCTCTCTCTAGACACTGGCAATCTTGAATGGTTCTATCAACAAGTGCATCACGATGTATGGGACTATGACTCCGGCAACCAACCGATTCTGTTTGATATGGAAGTGGACGGCGAACCGGTTAAGGCATTGGCAGAGGCCAATAAAAACGGTTGGCTCTACATTCTAAACAGAGAAACAGGTCAACCCGTACACCCCATTATCGAAACACCGGTGTCTACTGTCACTGAAGTTGAAGGTGAAGTGCCTTATCCGACGCAGCCAATTCCCCACAAAGCTAATGGCGAGCGCATGGAGCCAGTATCACCAGTATTTCCAATCAACATCCCGCCAGAGCAACTAGAAAATAATCAGTTAGTGGAACAGTTTACGCCTATTGGGCCGAATCAAATCTTTGCGCCTGGCTATGGTGGCGGGTCTAACTATTCACCAATCGCATTCAGTCCAGACACAGGCTATTTGTACGTTAATGCAATCGACCAACCCTTTAATTCTGGTCGCGACGCCATGGGCTATTTTTCAGCCTATGATCCAACCACCGGTGAATTGATATGGCGACAGATCTTTGAAGGCTACGGTCAGGCGGGGTCTGTGGTGACCAAAGGCGGAGTAGTCTTTGTTGGCACTGGAAGCAATACCGCCGGATACTTTTTTGCATTCGATGCTAAAACCGGCGAAGAACTTTGGAAGTTCAACACCGGCGCTGGTGTATTCGCTTCTCCTTCTATCTATGTAATTGACGGGCGCGAGTATGTCACGGTGGCATCCGGTGGCGGGTCTCGCGGCAGGCGGGGTGGCGATTTGATTTTGACCTTTGCACTTCCGGAAACTAATTGATGATGAAATTGACCCTGCCAAAGGTTTTTCCCCATGGCCTTAAGACCGTTGAACGCCGCAGCCACCTAAAGCTCTTGTTTGTAATCGGCTTGTTGGCCATTCACGTTTTCTCAAGCACTATTCAGGCTCAAGAAGACGAGGCTTTCGCTGTATGGCTGACGCAGTTGAAACAAGAAGCACGGGATGAGGGCATCAGTGAAGCTACCATCACTCAGGCATTTTCTGAAATCACACCGCCAGTTAAGCGCGTCATCGAGCGAGATCGAACCCAACCAGAGCGAGTACAAACCTACAATGACTATTTAGATGCAAGAGTCACAGATTGGAAAGTGACCACTGGTAAAGAGCTGATGGCAAAACATGAAACGCTGTTAAAACAAGTTGGCGCAGCCTACGGAGTACAGCCAAGATTTATCGCCGCGATTTGGGGTATGGAAACAAACTTTGGGACTTACCCAATACGAGAACCGCTTTTTAATGTACTGGCAACCCTTGCCTATGACACTCGAAGAGCCGCTTATTTTCGAGCTAACTTTATTGCTGCCTTAAAAATACTCGATAGTGGCTTTCCCAGTTATGAGCAGCTCACCAGCTCTTGGGCGGGAGCAATGGGTCAATCTCAGTTTATGCCGGATAGCTATTTAGAGTACGCGGTAGACTTTGATCAAGATGGTCATGCCAATATATGGACCAGTGAAGCCGATGTATTCGCCTCCATTGCAAACTATTTTAAGGCACGCAATTGGAATGACGACCAAACTTGGGGGCGAAAAGTAAAATTACCTAGCAGCGATACCAGCGGCCTAGTTGGCCGACAAAGCGATGGACTTACGCCGGATCAAACTTGCAGACGTTATGATAGCCTTGGTATTTGGCGGGACCTACAAGACTGGCAGACGCTGGGAGTTCGAAAAGCCGATGGCAGTGACTTGCCCACTCGGTCATTGCCTGCAGCGCTAGTCTTGGCCGATGAAGGCGATGATGAAGCATACCTTGTGTACAGAAATTTTTGCGCCATCATGAGTTATAACCCAGCGTTCAAATATGCGCTTTCTATCGGCTTGTTGTCGGATCTACTCGATTAGAAAAATGCTGTTTACCATCGGTTACGCCACCAAGCCATTTGATGTGTTTGTTAGTCAACTTAAGCAGCACGCTATCGATGTAGTTGCTGACGTAAGGTCAGTGCCATTTAGCAAAGTGTTTGTAGACTATCATCAAACCGCCCTCGAAAAGTCTTTGCCCATTGCAGACATCAAGTATGTCTACTTAGGCAATGAGCTTGGCCCTCGATCAAAAGATCCGTCGCATTATGATGCAAGCGGTCAGGTACAATTTTCGGCACTCATGCAGTCGCCACTCTTCCTGCAAGGAATCAAGCGGCTAACAACCGGTCTCGATAAAGGCTTTAGGGTCGCGCTATTGTGCGCTGAAAAAGACCCAGCCAGCTGCCATCGTAGTTTGCTGATTTCCTATTTTTTACACCGAGAAAAACAGCTAGAGATTCAACACATCAACTTTATGGGTGAGCTAGAATCTCAGCAGCAATTAGAACAGCGGCTGGTCGCAATGCAAAATCTAAGTGCCGACTTACTAACCTCACCCGCCGAGCTAACAGACCTTGCATGGCAGCAGCAATTAAAACAAACTAGCTATCGAAAACAATAACGAGAATCCGAAATGGCACTGCTAGAGAATAAAATCCCCCCACCCATAGTTGCCTTGCTGTTTGGACTCGCCATGTGGTTTACCGCTGGGCTTGGGTTTCAGTTTAATCTGCCCTTATGGCTGGCACGGGCGCTGACAGGAGGCTGCTTGATCATTGGGCTGATGATTCCTATCGCTGGCAGTATTGCATTTCGTAAGGCGCAAACCACTATCAATCCGTTAAAGCCCGAGCAGGCATCCACGCTGGTTACCAACGGCGTATTCAGACTTTCTAGAAATCCCATGTACCTTGGCATGAGCTTAGTGTTGCTGGCATGGGCCATCAGCCTTATGAATGTAGCGGCGATTCTGTTGGTGCCCTGTTTTATGCTGTATATCGATCGCTTTCAGATTCGGCCAGAAGAACGGGCGTTGGTGGCTAATTTTGGTGAAGAATTTGAAGCCTACCGCCATTCGGTGCGCCGATGGCTTTAATCCGGCAGAAAGGGCGTAATATTGCCGTCTCCGGCGGGGCATCTTAGTTTGGGTGGGTTGAGATGGCTTTGCCTTTTGTGCTTGGCACAGCTGCTCGCCTGCAGTCCAACCACCACATCTGATCCAAGCCCTGAATCGCTGCCCCTTGCCATAGACCCTACTGAAACAGACAGCTTCACTATGCGCAACGGTGAAATTAAGCAGGACATCATTACTGCGCTTGATCGGGAAGGTATTCGCTACTGGCTCAATGAGGACGGTTCTGTTGGGTTTTATAGTGTCGATGCCGAAATCGTCGACAACATAGGACTAAATGCTATCGGCGCCTACGCGGCAAGAAACTAATTCTACCCCCTGTGAATTCTATCATTCGCATCTGCACCTAAATCCCGTATGCTTGCAGCCCAGAACGCTACACTCGATTTATTAACACGTTAGTTTGGTGAAGTCATGAAATCCTTTCCCGACCCCTTTTATCGTTGGCGCCCTCACCCTTGGCATGGCCTGGAAGTGGGCCCCGAGCCACCTCGCATAGTGCATGCATTCATCGAAATCTGCCCATTCGATTTAGTGAAGTATGAAGTGGATAAAACCACCGGTTACCTGCGGGTAGATCGGCCGCAGCGATCCTCCTCGCAGCATCCGACTTTGTATGGTTTTATCCCCAAAACCTACTGTGGCCAGCGGGTTAGCGCGTTAATGGAAGGCTCTAGGCGGGGCGACGGCGATCCATTGGATATTTGCGTGCTTACCGAACGTCCTATTTCAAAAACAGAAATAATACTGAATGCCAGAGTGGTAGGCGGGCTACCCATGCTCGACGGCGGTGAAGCAGACGATAAAATTATTGCGGTCCTGCAGAATGACCCGCTGTGGGAATCGGTAGACGACATCACAGACCTGCCCAACGCCTTAGTTGAGCGCATGCGACACTACTTCATGACCTATAAGCTTATGCCGGGCGAGGAGAACAAAGTCTCAATTGGGCCTGCCTATGGCTATGAACACGCAAAGCTAGTCATTCAAGCCTCTATGGCAGATTACGGCAGCGAATTTGGCGCCGATTAGGCGACCCAGCCTCTCTAGATTCGGCACAGACTAGCCGAGTCTGGTAAACTGGCGTCATGGGCAAAAGCTCATCGAACTCTCGTCAGCGGTAGTTCTGACATAAATTTAAGGAAATCAGCCATGACTCAACGAAAAAAGCTGAACATACAACCCCTAATTCTTGGACTCTCCTTCTCATTTGCTGCCGGTATCGCTGCCGCGCAAACGGATTCTCGACCAGACCTCTCAGGGACCTGGACTAACGCGTCACTGACAGGTCTACAAAGGCCAAACGGTGTTGAACAGTTGATAGTATCTCAAGAGGTTGCAGCGCAGATTGCGGCGGGTACACCAATTGCCGGATTAGCACCCGGTGATTTTGATGAAAATACGCCTGTGGACGAGGAAACTGGCGCTCCTCCTGCTGGCAGTTTTGACTTTGGCCTTCGAGGCTATAATTCTTTTTGGACGGACCCGGGTTCCAGCCTCGCCTTGGTGAAAGGCGAGTTCCGCACGTCCTATATTACGATCCCGGAAAACGGCAGAGTGCCTCGGCTCGAAAATCCTAAAGTTCGCTTTGAAGATCGAGGCTTTGGTCGTCGTTACCTTACTGGTGATGGTGACAACTCTGGGCCGGAAGCGCTGCCTTTGGCCGAACGCTGTTTGCTCGGATTTGGCAACACGGCCGGCCCGGGCATGATGGGTACTCTCTACAACAGTTCATATCAGTTTGTGCAAACTGACGACTATTTTATGATCAACGTGGAGATGGTCCATGATGCGCGCATTATTCCAACCTTTGATTCAGCGGAACAAGCCCGCGCAAATCGACGCCCAAGTGTTTTAAAGCCTTGGTTAGGCGACTCTGTTGGCTGGTATGAAGGGGATACTCTAATCGTAGAAACCGTAAATATTAATCCTAAGCAGGTAGAGCAAAGCTCAGTGCCAATCACAGACGATGGCAGAATCATCGAACGCTTCAGCCGGTATGGGGAAAACGAAATTTTCTACTCATTTACGGTAGAAGATCCTAATCTTTACAGCCAAGCATGGACCGCAGAATTGAGCTTCTACACACTGGAAGGCAATTTGTACGAATACGCCTGCCATGAAGGCAACTACGCGATGCCGGGTATTCTTGCAGGTGCTCGATTGAAGGAAGCACAGGAAGCTGCTGAAAATCAGTAACAAGTAAATTACCTCCGACCCGAAAAGGCAAGTAGTTTAAGCTCAACTAACTCGAGCTTAAGTACTTGCCTTTTTTATTGACTCCACTCAAGCGATTGAATGATTGGTTGAGTAAATGATTGGTCGAAGATATGGCCACTGTGCTATAAAACACACCTTATAATAATTAGAAACCGCAGCAGGCTATGCTTGAAAGCTTAGAAAACTCCGCCCTAGCATTATGGGTCAGTGAATCCCTTTGGGCCTACCCTGGGCTACTCAGTGTCCACATCATCGGCTTGGCAATTGTAGTTGGTCTGTTTGCCATGCGTGATCTACGTTTGCTTGGCCTTTTTTATCAAATTGATATTCAAGCATTCCTTTTTCTAAATAGAATTGCCGCACTCGGTTTTGTGGTTAATGCCATATCGGGATTCCTGCTGTTTTCTTCTCAGGCCACGATTTTTATCCAAAGCACACCCTTTATTGTAAAAATTACTGCGGTGCTCGTTGGTATGCTAATCGCCGTAATTATTCATTTACAGCTCAGCTTTGCAAATTTAATAAAAGTGACAAATGGGACCAAAATACTCGCACTGATTTCTTTAATCAGTTGGATCATGGCAATCGCAGCCGGTCGATTGATTGCCTATTTATAGGGTTAGCTATGTTGGATTATTTTGCACAAGCCGCGTTAGCAAGCTCACTTAACCAATGGATTCTTGCGACATTTTGGCTATGGCCTGTTCTCGAAATTCTGCACTTTATTGGACTAACGCTGCTTATGGGTGGCTTGTTGGTGGTAGATCTTAGAATGTTAGGTATGTATGAGTCAGTCCCCATCGCCGCGACTCATAAAATCCTGCCTTTTGTCTTGGCAGGCTTTGCGCTGAATTTAATCACAGGAATTTTATTTTTTATTGGCGACCCAATGCGTTACTCGGTCAACGAGGGTTTCCAGCTAAAGATGCTATTAATTCTTCTGGCTGGGGCCAACGCATTATTTTTTCATCTACGAGATTGGCTACCCACTCAGTCGCGTATTGTTCGCATGCTTAAAGGGATCACGGTGAAGGTCGCCGCAGTTATCTCGCTCACTCTTTGGACCGGGGTTCTACTTTTAGGCAGACTAATTCCCTACGTCAGCACAGGCTGAAGTAGGGCAGTACAGGCTCGGCCGCATAGCTCGGGGATTATTCGTACTTGGAAGGATAGAACCGAACCGATGCTCTCGAAGATTCTGGATCGCAGTCATAGGCTGCCAGCTTATAGCCAGCCCGAGCCGGAATCCAGCGAGTAGTGTAGGACGCTGGTTCTAGCAAGAACATTGGGTCCTCAACGGTTAGCGTGATTCGCAGGTCCTCACCGTCGCGCCAATAGCGTTCAGTTACAACCTTTTGCGCCGACGACGGAATGCCATTGTAGTCGTCAAAGCCAGCCACATCGAAGACAAAATGGGTAGTGGTTACGATAAGCGCTCCGTCCTCATAATGGCCAACAGAAAAACCCTGAATGGAAAAATCCACCGCTGTTGGCTGCCTGCCGTCCAACCAAACCGTGCGTAACTGGTCGTCTTTTTCATAACGAAACAAAACTCGATCGGGCCATTGGGTGACTTCCATATGATAAGGGTCGTACTGTATTGCGGGAGATGACGCCGGCTGGCAATCGTACTTAGGTGCCATGGTTTCCTCCCAAACTTCTTGATAGGCCAATGCCCGTTGATTCAGTTTGGGAAAATTTTCTTCGCCCCAGGGCACCGTGGTGTCATTGATAGGCCTAGCCCGACCACCGCCGTCCCAAGTTCCCGCAAGATCTGGAATGTCGGCATCATCGCTTTGAGCGAAGCCTGTGCCGGTAGCCCCTATCGTCACTATCACCATAAAAAAAGCAGCGACGACTTTGGATGTAGGTAGTTCAACATTTTGCAATTGACGTTTCATAGTTAAACCTATTGTGATGAGGGCACGCCCTGGGGAGTTTGTTTCGATCCTTCGGCCACAGACAAGATAGTATTATTGATCGGAGTCTCTTTCCTCAACTCTACCTCCCGACAAAACGGGACTACCATCTTGGCGTGTCATGCGGACACAGCACAATCCTCGTGAGCCCTCAGCCCGCGAAGGTTGTCCGGACGCTTTCACGATCATGCCAATAGGCAGCGAGTCGGGTGTCCAACCTACCCGGCGCAAACCTACTGGCGCCCCCAGCTCTATCTGCCACTCTACCGTGGTTCCAGTTTCGTCAACTACATCGAGATAAAGGAATGCATGGGGGTTACGAAAAACAAACCGAGTCACTGAGCCTTCAATTTCAACTCGCTTTGTGGAGTCATAGAATGGTGCGCTAGCATGATGAGCAATGACGGGAGCGGTAAGTATGCAAACACTGGTCACCACGGCAGCGGCGAGGGTAATTAACCCGTTGGATCTCTTCATGAAATTCTCCTTTTTATTCTTATTGTCTGAGAAGCGATTGTCAGCAGACTAATAACAATCCGCGCCACGGTCAATCATATTCTAAAAGCTAAATTGCCAAATACCCCAAATATAAGTGTGCTACTTGGCCCTATATATCAAATCTGACAAATAGTTAACAAGGCTACGATAGCTATTGATTGGTAATAGCTAGTCTAAAACCGATAGTGCCATTACGCACACCCGGATCTAAGCCACCTCGCACGGCGGCGCGTACGTTGTTCACGGCATCTTGGTACGAACCACCGCGCATAACCCAGAGAGCATCTGCGGATAGGTCTTCAAAATCATCGTTAGGGTTATAAGGGTAATCCTGCAAAGGGCTTCGAGTCATCTCCCAAACATTGCCGGACATATCCGACAAGCCGTAGCTGCAAAGTGGACACGCCAGCACTCCAACCCCAAGTAAACTGCCGCTGTTGTAATTGGCCATATCCGTGCGCTGAGCCGAGCCCCAAGGAAAGACTCGACCATCTGTGCCTCGCGCCGCTTTTTCCCACTCAGCTTCGCTTGGCAGTGTAACCACGCCGCCATTTTCGAGAAAGTCTCTAATTGCTGCAGGTGTGGCTGCTGATTGCCTTAGCTGGGTTTCCAGCCAGCGTGCATAGGCCAGTGCTTCTGGCCAAGTAACACCGGTTACTGGGTAGTTGCCTGGCGCATCAATATTGATCCCTGCCACAGACTTACCGGTGGCTAGCAGATAGGTTTTATACTGAGCCACTGTAGTTTCAAAACGACTGATATAAAACGTCGGGAGCGTCAAGCTGCCTTGTCGCTGCGACCTAGACCATTGCTCATTACCATAGGCTAGGCGATCTACCCGTGGATCACTGCCCATTGTAAAGGTACCGCCAGGTATTTCCACAAACCCCAAATTGCTATCTTCGGGAAGATACCATGCAGTTGCGCTAAACCCAGCTAAGCTCTCTGGTGGGGAAATAGAGTCGACACTTGCATTGTTTGCTGCCGCGTTTTCATCGCTTTCCCTAGCTAACCAAACTACCGTGAAGATTATCGATACCAATAGGATCAACAGTCCTAACGTTCGACTTGGCTCCAAGGGTGCGGGTGCAATAGGAAGAGGCTTGCTAGATTTGGCCTTGCCATTCAAGCGCGTGACTCCCTCTCGTTAAACTCGCAGGCAAACTGCCATTGATGAGAGCAAGCTCGGTCGTAGAGTTCGTCGAGTGGAAGCTCAATCAGGTTTATGCCCCCCTGCCTCAGCATTAAGCGCAGATCTAAGTCCTTAGGCTGGCCCGTGAGCACAAGCTCCTCGTTCAGCAGATTGGCACAAGCGGCTTGGAATTTAAGCTCGCATGATTTAGAAAAGTAAGTATTCGCCAATTCGCCGTTAGCGTCGGCTATTAGACCTTGACGGTGATGTCGCCCCAGCTCATTACATGCCCATGCAGAATTATCGTTACAATAGGTTGACTCGATTAGAAGCAAACGATCACAGGCTCCTACTCGGTCTTCAGCGCAAGCTGTTTGCCAAAACGGTAATGAGTCGCCCACATGCTGCCCATCGGTTTTTCCAACGAGTGTCATACTGCCAAAAACCACAATCCAGAGCGCCATATGTGCCATATTTGCGCGGCCGTTCAGCCAGTTAGAATGCCAGAGATTTAATAGCGAATCTGAATTAAAGCGGCGCACAAAATTGTCAATTGCAATCACGCTCAGGTTCAATAGCGGAACACATAGCAGTTTGTCGTAAAACGTCGGTGCTCCAAACATATCCAACACCGTATAAAGTACAAACACCCCTATTCCATAAAGCGCGCCAAATATCATTTTTCCAAACGGCGTTCGCGGTGACGTAGAGGGGTCTGTAACCAGCAAATGCAGACCAAGAAAAACCGCCGCAGGAATATCCGAATCAAGGAAGTAAGGAACACCATTTAGGGCATAATAAAGAGAGCTTGCGCCAAACAGAACGAGCGCGGCGGCTCCAGAGACTAGCGTGATTGAAAAAAAGTGCATCACCACCAGCCCGATCAAAAATAGGAACAGATAAATATTAGGCGCCAAGGTGAGTGTGGAAGAAATTAGCGGTGCCCAGGTTAAACTGGTGCTATTTGTAGCGATAAGTACCAATGAGAAAAGGCCAAGCGCGAAAGCAGACGGGTTGAATATATGCACGCTTCGACCTTCTCTATTCCAGCGCACATACTCTTTACCCATGAAGCCTACTGCAATCATTAAAAACTGCATATAGAACCAGTCATCTCTGAACCACAAGAATAAATTGGTACTAAAAATAATGGGGATAGGGCCAAAACCAAGTAGATAGTCCCTCCCCCGAGACCAAGATAGAAGAATGCCGAAGGTGAAAGCAAAGAGCACTTGGGAAAGTAGCAAAAGCATATGCTCATACACCGGCGCCCAGAAATACCCCCAATACAAATACACACTAAACTGCATTGTCATTTGAATGTAGTGCTGGGAATGAATTGCGACATGAAAGCCTTGCTGCTCGCCTTTGCGCTGAGACAGCATATAGAGATAGGTTTGCCAGCCTAGCAATACCAGAACAGCACCCCAAAATGACCAAACCAAGGCAGGATTACCCTGAACTCTCGGCGTGAAGGATACTGCAAACAGTGCAAGCGTTAGCATCAAGGGCAGGGCAAAGTTGCCCACCGAAAATAGTGTGTTGCCTGAGGATTGAGCTTGAGCGGCGTTAGCCATAGTGAAGATAGCCTACTAAAGAATCCGTTGGCTGTGACTATAGCCAAGGCTTCTTAACATGTTCGTGTCAAATCATGGAATAGAGGATAAACCAGCTATAGGCGCAATTCAATTTCACCCTAGACAAGTTAGTATCGAGCCGATACCCCCTGCTTGGGAGATCTGTTCTGATAAAGAGACGCAATTTAAGCAAATGCCCCCGCTCGTTAAGCGTCGGGGCCCAACCTAGGGAAAAGCACCGCTCTTGAAAAAGAGACGAAACAGGCGTAATTTCAGTGCTTACTCGGTATATCTGCTTCAAAAACAAAACAATAGTTGGAGGTTTCAATGATCAACCCCATCAACAAAGCAGTATCACTTTTGTCCCCTTTATCCCGGGCCAAGGCAGTGACATGGCTTAGCCTTGGGCTTAGCAGTGCGCTATTTGCACAAAGCAACGACATCCCTAGGACCGAACATGGCCACCCAGACTTACAAGGGACATACACTTTCAGAACCATCACGCCATTAAATAGACCTCCTGAGCTTGCCAGCAAAGAAGTTCTCACTGAGGAAGAAGCTGCCGAGTGGGAAGCTTTTGAAAATCGGCGGCAAAATAGAGATCTAATCATCGATAGCGTTGGTGGCGCGGGTTACCCTCCCGGCGTGATTTCCTACAATGAATTCTGGTACGAACGAGGCAGTGAGACAATCGCGGATCGCCGCACTTCCTTAGTGTATGAGCCGAGCAACGGCCGTATTCCGCCGCTGAACGTTAGCGGCCGCGAACGCAATGCAGCCTATGGAAAAATGCTGTTTGAATCCGCAGGCCCAGAGGGCCGGACTACTGTGGACAGGTGTCTCACTGGATTCGTTGGCGGGCCACCTATGATTCCTGGTTCTTACAACAATAATATGCAGCTAGTGCAAACTAAAGATCATGTCGTGATTCTTAACGAGATGATTCACTCTGCACGAATTGTCAGACTCGATAGCGAGCACCATACTAAGCAGTTGAAGTGGGAAGGCGACTCTGTTGGGTATTTTGATGGAGATACTCTTGTTGTAAACACGCGGCACTTCTATCACGACTACAATTTGCGCGGTATGTCAGACCAAGCTGTGATTGAAGAGCGATTTACCTACGTGGACGAAAATACACTGGATTATGATTTTACAGTGACAGACCCTCTGACTTGGGATGAAAGCTGGTCTGCTAAAGTTCCACTTAGACGATCTACTGACCCAGTTTATGAATACGCCTGCCACGAAGGCAATCATGGACTTGCTGGCATCTTGGCTGGCTGGAGACGCTATGAGAGCATGGGAATGAATGGAGACGGAACCCCAAAAGACTAGGTCTCTCTCAAGGAATAAAAAAAGGGGCTTATGGCCCCTTTTTCTTGGCAATACTAAACGGAAACGTGAGACAAACAATGAAACAGACAATAATTGGCCTAATTGCCTTGATAATCTTGAGCAGTTCTCTAACACATGGGGCCGAGATTGAGCGAGTGTTCTTGAAATCGCGCATGGACCCTAATGCAATCACAATCACTGGCGTGGACATCGTGTTTCTGTATGACGCAGCCTTGATCGACGAGTTTCCTCAGACAAAATCACGCTGGTACTCCATGCGCCGAACCCTAACCCAACGCTGGGGCGACCGAATGGACATTGTCAGTATTTTCGTCCCTCAAGGATTTGATTCCGAGACCGCGTCTCTGCCCCAGCGACGAAGTGATGCTGTCAAAGTATTCGTGTTGGCACAACATGATGACGGGGCTATTGCTCCTATAGATATCACGGAACGAAAAGACGTCACTGTGTTTATCGACGGCCTCGGCGTAATCGTCGCCGACACGGAAAAGTAGACTAAGCTTGGACTTTCTGAGTTTTTTGGCACTCTCTGTCCTGTTTACTGTGATACCTGGACCAAACGTCCTGATTATCGTAGCCACAGCATTGAGACTGGGCAAAATACAGGGACTGCGCACAGTCGCAGGTACGAGTCTCGCCATGGCTTGCCAACTCTTAGTGGCAGCAATTGGCACGGGCAGTGTAATTGCTCTACTCAGCAGCAGCCTAATTTGGCTCAAATGGATAGGAGTTCTCTATCTTTTGTACTTGGGATGCAGCTCATTAGTTAGATTCGCCAGAAAGCAAACAATAACGGAAAAGCCTCCTTTAGGCTCTTTTCAGCAAGGTTTTATTGTGTCTCTCACCAATCCCAAAACACTGATGTTCTTCGTCGCTTTCTTGCCGCAGTTTGTAAGCAGTGAAGCCGATTACAGCTCGCAGATTTTTATTCTATCCAGCTGTTTTCTACTCATAGCGATATGCATTGATTCTGGTTATGTATTTATGTCGGAGTTAATAAACCGATTGATTGAAAAAGAGCGAATTGAACGATGGCAGGATGGTGTTGCGGGTGGCTTGTTTTTGGCTGCTAGCGCCGTGCTAGCAGCCAGCCACAAATAACAGTCTTAGTGTGCAGTAACCACGTCAAATGCTGCGCCATTCAGTAAAAAGTGAGCTGCAATGCTCGCAGCGTAGCCTAGTACAATTGCCCATGACCACTTCAAGTGGCCAAAGAAAGTGTAGATGCCTCGTGCTTGACCCATTACCGCAACTCCGGCTGCGGACCCAATAGAAAGCATCGACCCGCCCACACCAGCAGTGAGCGTTACTAATAGCCATTGACCATGACTCATGTCCGGATTCATGGAAAGCACGGCAAACATCACCGGAATATTATCGACAATCGCTGAGGCGAAGCCCACTAATATATTGGCCGTGGTAGCGCCCAAATCGATGTACATAAACTGTGAAACAAGCGCCAGGTAACCGAATGCGCCTAAGCCGCCTACACAGAGAATAATGCCGTAGAAGAAAATTAATGTATCCCACTCGGCGCGCTGCAGGTTCTGGTAGATGTCATATGTTTTACCATGATGTGCGTCGTCGTGAGCCATATCTGGATCTTCTGACGCTTCTTCAGTAAACGGCTCCGTGTTTAGACGCGCCCGGTCGCGCATAGCCAAGTAGTAGCCAAATAATTTCAATAGACCCAAGCCTGTCATCATGCCCAACACCGGCGGAAGGTGCAGGAAATTGTGGAAGCAAACCGCCATTGTGATAGTTAGAATGAAGAGGCCAACGACAACCCAAGCACCATAACCAAGCTCGGCTTTGTCAGTAATGGCTGGCGGCTTCTCGTTCGCAATAGCGAAGCTAAGGATAACGGCGGTCACACCCCAGTTGACTACGGAAGGGATGAAAAGAATAAAGAATTCTGCAAAATCAACGATGCCTGCTTGCCACACCATCAACGTCGTGATGTCACCGAAGGGGCTGAATGCACCACCGGCATTGGCGGCTACAACAATATTAATACAGGCAATGCTAATGAATTTTAGATTGGTACCACCCACTGAAATGGCAACCGTGGCCATTAGCAATGCGGTCGTCAGGTTGTCCGCGATGGGCGACATAAAGAATGCGATGAGACCAGTAATCCAGAAAATCTGGCGAAATGAGAAACCACTAGTGACTAGCTTAACGCGGAGTAGATTGAAGACACCGCGCTCTTCCATGGTGTTGATATAGGTCATAGCTGCTAAAAGGAATAGAAACAGCTCAGCAAATTCTAGAATATTGTGGCGCACAAGTTCTTCAGCGGTATGGGTGTCGCCTGTGCCGATGTAGGCGAGCGCCACCAAGAACCAGATAATACCTGCGGCAACTACCACCGGCTTTGATTTTTTCAGGTGAATCGCTTCTTCGGCGATCACCAAGGCATAGGCCAATACGAATACCACTATAGAAATATAGCCATACCAAGTTGCCGTTAAGTTTACTAAGAGCGGATCCGCTGAGGCGGCCATCAAGCCAATAGGGATAAGCGGCATGAGTAGCAATGCACAGATTGAATAGATTGTTGATTGCCGTCGGTTTTTAAGAAGGTTTGAAAACATCTAAATACCAGCTCCTTTCCTTGTGGTTTTATTGGTTGGCCATAACTCTATCGCACGGAGCGATGAACAGCCTATTAAAGACTGGTTCAGAAACTCCATCTTTGTTGAAGTATAGATCAATGGTGAGAATGCTGACCGTTATTCTATTATTAGTTTTACCGCGTGATTACTAACCCGATGCGTCAACTGAAAAGTAACGCTCGAGCTTAGGCAGAGCCTAACAGTGTCACAGTGAGAATTTAGCACAATAGAACCCTAGCGATATAACTCTTTCTTTGGTTAATCGCTGGTTATAGGTCGATTTATAATAACCCCAGTCAAGTGCGCAAATTTTCTTAGGTTGCGCACTCCAAATTTATCGCGTTTGTGTCATTGCACATGCACTTCCCAGTAATTGAACTCAATTTATGAGTGGTTTATTCTTCGGTCTCCCTCAACGAAGCAATGAGAGTTTCCAGAATATGAACAATAATAATGCTCTAAAGTCGTTGGTCATTGGTTTGATGGCTGGGCCTGCACTTGCACTAGCCCAAGCTGACATGCCCCCTGTCAATGACCTTCCAAACCCCTACATCACCCAAGCCGGCTATTTCAAAATGCCCGCCGGACGCAATTGGGGCTCCTCAAGCACAGTAGATATCGACCTTGATGGCGAAAGCGTATGGATCGCTGAGCGCTGTGGCGGCAATATCAATGCCTGTGTGCAAAACCCAGATACAAATCTAGTCATGCTCTTCGATAAAAATGGCAACATGGTTCGAAGTTTTGGTGCTGGCTATATTACTTGGCCCCACGGCATTCACGTGGATCACGAAGGCAATGTGTGGATTGCCGACGGTCGCGATAATCAAGGTGGCAACAACCCCTCTGGTGAAGCTTATGGCCATCAAGTACATAAGTTTAGCCCCACTGGCGTGCATTTGATGGCGCTGGGGCAAAAAGCGGGCGGTCGCGATGAGGAGTACTTCTTTACTCCAAATGATATGCACGTCGCTCCAAACGGGGATATTTTTGTTGCTGAAGGGCACTCAAATACTGCCGGCACTCCGGCCCGTATATTGAAATTTAATAGCGATGGCGAATTTCTAATGTCATTTGGCGAAATGGGTGATGGCCCAGGTGAATTCATGCAGCCTCACGCGTTAGCCATGGATTCCAAAGGCCGGCTATTCGTTGGTGATCGCAGCAACAACCGCATTCAGATTTTCGACCAAGAAGGTAACTTCCTCGATATGTGGCACCAATTTGGCCGACCAAGCGGAATTTACATCGATAAGAACGATGTATTGTATTCGGCAGACTCTGAGTCGGGCTCAGTCAACCCAGCTCATGGTGATTGGCTCCGCGGCATCCGCGTTGGTTCTGCACAAACTGGAGAAGTGGAATTTTTGATTCCAGACCCTGATCCGGATTGTTCAGGAACCTGTACCGCCGAAGGCGTAGTCGCTGATGCCCATGGCAATATTTTTGGTGCAGAAGTAGGCCCAGTTGGCGGCGTCAAACGCTACGTAAGACCTATTAAGTAAGGCTCTACCTCGCCGCCTGCTGTATTTGTAGGCGGCGAGACTTCCCTACCCAACATATCAAACCAATACGAAGGCCAAACTGCTATGCCCTCGGCCGAATCTCTGATTACGTTCACACTAGCGGCGCTACTGATGAACTTGTCCCCAGGACCTTCTAATCTGTATGTCATGGCCAGAACATTGGCCCAAGGCGCTGCTGGTGGTCTTGCAGCGGTAATGGGTCTGGCGGCAGGCAGCTTAGTCCACGTACTTGCAACTGTACTGGGCTTATCTGCTCTGTTTAGTTATTCGCCTGCTGCTTACGCTTGGGTCAAGACAATCGGCGCCCTCTACTTGATCTACTTAGGGGTTCGCTACCTCAAAACATTTACCAAAGATAATCTAGATACAAAGCGAGAGACAGTTCATAGCCTTAAGAAAGTTTTCTTTGAAAGTGCGCTGGTTGAGATAACCAACCCAAAAACCGCCCTATTCTTTTTGGCGCTGCTACCGCAATTCGTCGCAGTGGATACCGGCCCGGTGGCACCTCAACTTTTACTGCTAGGGATAATAGTCACCCTATCTGCAATACCCTGCGATTTATTAGTGGCCTTTTTTGCGGGCAGATTTGCAGCGTGGATAAGAGCGAACCAGCAGGCACAACGAATTCAGAAGCTGGCATCCGGAAGTGTGCTGATAGGTTTAGGTGTTTATGTTCTAGCAAGTGAAGACTAGCACTAGATTCAGGCAAAAAGAGGTCGGTTATTTAATTTTTGAAGTCTTTTAGTTTGTAACAACCAACTGAAAAATTGAGTAACTCCGACCCCTTTTTGATGTCACAACAGGATTAAGCGAATTCTATGATGAAGAAATTATGAAACCTTATGCTATCGGTGAGCTATCAAATAAAACTGGAGTGAATATAGAAACCATCCGCTATTATGAGCGTGAAGCTATACTGCCTGAGGCTGTTCGTGCCTCAAATGGCCGACGAGTCTACGATGAGGAAGATGTTAAACGCCTGCACTTTATTCACAAATGTAGGAGCCTTGGATTCACACTGAAAGAAATTATCAGCCTTATGAATCTCGTGGATACGGGAAACTACTCATGTAAGCAAGTGCATGAATTAACCTTGGTCCATGTAAAAGAAGTTCGTGAAAAAATGGAGGATCTAATGCGAATGGAGCGAGTACTAGTTGAAATGACAGATCAGTGTAGCCAAGGCAATGTAGCACAATGCCCCATTATCGATAGACTATTTGATGACGAGCTCGTTTAACTGTCGCGCAAGGTCTTCAGGCTCAACAAATCCAACCGATCTGTAAATTTCTTCTCCAGTTGAATCAACGACAATCAGCGTCGGCATGCCAACCACTTTATAAAACCTTGCGGCATCTGCATATTCATCGGTGTCTATTTTCAATGCAATATATGCTTCAAGTACCTCTTGAACTGCTTCGGTACTAAGAACGTTCTCTTCCAACGCTTTGCAGGCAATGCACCACTCTGCAAAAAAGTCGATAAAGATGTACTTGCCACTATCATTAGCAGCGGCAAGGACGGACGAAATTGGCTCTGGAATATTGCTGCGTGAATCCGGTTCAGATTCGCCAGCATCAAGATCCTTTATTCCTGGGCGATAGCCCAACTCGAGAATGGCTTCATACATATCATTTAATGAAACCAGTTCGGTATCATATTCGACAGTAAATGCATCTCGTTCGAGAATGACTTCGATATTTTCTTCTTGGATTCCTGGCAACTCTGACAGAGCTGCTACGACACTATCGGGTCAGCTCATTCAAGTGACGCCACCGCGGCTTTTCATCATACCTTCGACAAATAACGTTACTTGCGATAGCTCGGCATCCACAGCAGCCGCCTTCACCGAGAAGGACAGGATCAGTCCTGCCATGGCAATGATTAGGGCGTTCGCTGTTTTTTGAGTACGCTTATTCATTAATGTCAGTTAAGTATCTTTGTAAGACGAATATAGGCATCTTACTACCTGAACCTACTACAGGATCAAGTCAATTTTCAAAAAAATGAGTTTAACTGCGTTGAGCAAATAGCGCTAATTTTTGGTTTCTATTGGTTGGGCAAAATGCAGTAGAACCCCTACTGGGTCCCAAACGAAAGTAACCAGAGCTCCGTAACTTTGCTCTCGGGGAGGATCAACTTTTGCCGCGCCATATTTGCGCTTTTCCAGCACTGACTTTACTCGTTCATACCAAGCTTGTGCGTCTTCTACTGTGATATGCAGCATCGAATTTTCACACCATTTTCGTTCATAATAGCGCTGAAGATAGAAATAGCTATCTCCAAGTTGCATTTCCGCGATGTCTGCGGAATCGAATACTAATGACCAACCGATAGCTTGATAGAAATCCTTCGACTCATCATAGTTCTTGGAGCCAATAAAGGGCTTAATGTGAGAGACGCGAAAATTAGGCATTAAGGCGACCTATCCCCCAATATTGGTTCTATAACCTTGACGAGATTAACTTAGCCTTAAGTAGCGCAAAAAACCTCTACCTTCGCAAATGAGAATTTGGCAAGTTATACAAAAAAGCTGGCTAAGTACTCAGCAGGGGATGGACTATTGGGAGTCTTGTGGGGTCGACTCTCGGTATATTCCATCCTCCATGCTTTGATCTTCAGACTAACTTCAGCCGGAAACTAAACCTGTGCAAGTATCGAATTAAATGTGGCACTTGGCCTCATTGCGGCAGAAGCCTTAGCAGCGTCGGGCTTGTAATAGCCTCCAACGTCAACCTTAACTCCCTGTACCTTATTCAGTTCCTCAACGATTTTATCTTCGTTCTTCGTCAGGTCGTTGGCAACAGCCTTAAATTTTTCAGCAAGAGCTTCATCCTCCGACTGATCAGCCATGGCTTGAGCCCAATACATTGCCAAGTAGAAATGACTGCCGCGATTGTCCAATTCACCAACCTTTCTTGATGGTGACTTATCTGTATCTAAAAACAGTCCAGTGGCCTTATCTAACGCATCAGCCATGATTTGGGCGCGCTTATTATCGGTAACCTGAGCCAGGTGTTCTAACGATGCGGCTAACGCCAAAAACTCGCCCAAGGAATCCCACCGTAGATGGTTTTCTTTTTCAAACTGTTGTACGTGCTTGGGCGCAGATCCACCGGCACCGGTTTCAAACAGTCCGCCACCCATCATTAATGGCACTACCGAAAGCATCTTGGCGCTGGTTCCCAATTCCAAGATAGGGAATAGATCCGTCAAATAGTCGCGCAACACGTTGCCCGTAACTGAGATAGTATCTTTGCCTTCCTTGATACGCTGCAGTGAAAACGATGTCGCATCCTCTGGAGACATGATGTAGATCTCTAAGCTATTCACATCATGATCAGGAAGATACTTGTTTACCTTTTTAATCAGCTCAGCGTCGTGGGCGCGCTTTTCATTGAGCCAAAAAACAGCAGGCGTCTTGGACAAGCGCGCTCGGCTAACCGCCAGCTTAACCCAATCTTGAATTGGCGCGTCTTTAACTTGGCACATTCTCCAAATATCGCCTTCCTCCACTGCGTGTTCCAGCAGAGTATTGCCTGCGGCATCAATTACTGACACGGTGCCGGCGGCAGCTATTTCAAATGTCTTATCGTGGGAGCCATATTCTTCTGCTTTTTGCGCCATCAAGCCCACATTGGGCACACTGCCCATGGTGGCCGGGTCCAATGCGCCGTTGGCTTTGCAAAAATCGATAACTTGTTGGTACACACCGGCATAGCTGCGGTCAGGAATAATCGCTTTCATGTCGTGCAGCTTGCCATCTGGCCCCCACATTTGCCCCGAAGTACGCAGCGCAGCTGGCATAGAGGCATCGATGATTACATCGCTTGGCACATGCAGATTGGTGATGCCGCGATCTGAATCCACCATGGCAAGGGGAGGCTGCTTAGCGTACACCGCCTGAAGATCGGCTTCGATTGCGGCTTTCTCATCCGCGGGTAGCGTAGCGATCTTGGCATAAACGTCACCTAGGCCGTTATTTTCATCTACTCCTAGCTTGGCAAATGTGTCTGCATATTTTTCAAACACATCGGCAAAAAATACGGTGACCGCGTGACCGAAAATAATCGGATCAGAGACTTTCATCATGGTGGCTTTTAAATGCAATGAGCACAGCACGCCACGAGCTTTCGCGTCGGCGATTTCTTCTTGCAAGAATGCCCGTAGTGCTTTCTTGCTCATGCACGAGCTGTCTATGATCTCGCCCGCCTGAATCTCTATGCCTTGCTTAAGTAATTTAATTTCACCGGAGGCACTTTTGTGCTCGATTCGCACGCTTGTTGCTTGTGCCACTGTGACTGATTTTTCACTGCCGAAAAAATCGCCACTGGCCATACTCGCCACGTGTGTCTTGGACTCAGACGACCAGGCACCCATTGAATGGGGATGCTTTTTTGCATAATTCTTTACCGATGCTGGCGCACGGCGATCTGAGTTGCCCTCACGTAGCACAGGATTCACTGCGCTACCTTTTATCTTGTCGTAGCGGCTCTTGATATCAGCTTCTTCATCATTGGACGCTACTTCTGGATAGTCTGGTAGACGATAGCCTTTGTCTTGCAATTCCTTTATTGCCGCATTCATCTGTGGCACCGACGCGGAGATATTAGGCAGCTTGATTATGTTAGCCCGGGGATCTTGAGTCAGGGCACCAAGCTCGGCTAAATGATCGGCCTGCTGCTGCTCAGTGGTCAGATACTCAGGAAAACTCGCAATTATGCGGCCAGCCAATGAGATATCCCGTATTTCCACCTCGATATCTGCGGCGTTTGTGTATGCGCTAATAATTGGGAGTAGGGAATAAGTCGCGAGTGCCGGCGCTTCATCTGTTTCGGTGTAGATGATTGTGGGTTTTTGCTCTGACATTTTAGGTCCTTTAGATAAATAGCTGAAGGTTGACACGTGTGTGTTTGATAGAAAATTCGGTTTTGTCTGCTAGGCAGCGCTTGAAGGGCCCTCAGATCACCCGTTATGAGTGAGCCTCCTCAAAAAGGGGCGCATTATAGCAGTCGAGCTCAACCACGAATAGAGCAGGCAAGCAGGCGACTTCCTAAACTCCGCCGCCTAGGTATGTATAATGGCCCGCTGATGCACTAAAAGAGACCAGTTATGACCATTCAAACCAGTTTGAAAGAATTTGCCATTCGCCATGCCACCCTGCAGGACTGTCCCACAATTCTAGGCTTTATCACGGAATTGGCCATTTATGAAAAGTTAGAGCATCAGGTAGTCGCTACCTGTGAGACTCTAGAAGAAACCCTGTTTGGGCCAAAACCTTATGCACAATGCGTGATCGCTGAGTTTCAAGGCAACGCAGTGGGATACGCGCTATTTTTTAATAATTTCTCGACGTTTACAGGTAGGCCGGGCATCTACTTGGAAGACCTTTATGTACAGCCCCCTATGCGTGGCAAGGGGTTTGGCAAATCACTGCTCGCTTACCTGGCAAAGCTGGCGGTGGATTCTAACTTTACCCGGGTCGAGTGGTCGGTGCTGGACTGGAATGAACCGTCCATTCAGTTTTACAGATCCATCGGTGCAAAGCCCATGGACGAATGGACAGTGCAGCGACTTGATGGCAAAGAACTACATGCATTTGCCAAAGAGTTTAAATAAACTAGCATGCTTTTGAGCGCCTCGCTTACTGCAATCTGCTCATCTATTATTTTACTTTACTTAAAGGCACCACGATGGAAAGAATCGTCTACGTTAACGGCAAATTTGTCCCCCAAGCACAAGCCGTTATTTCTGTTTTCGACCGAGGCTTTATCTTTGGCGATGGCGTCTATGAAGTCATACCTGTAATTAATGGCAAGCTTGTGGACGAGGACTATTTTTTCGAGCGTCTAAATCGCTCGCTCAATGAGATTTCTATAGCGTGGCCTTGTGCAAGGGATGAGTTTTCAGCCGTACTGCACTCACTGGTAGAATCGAACTCTCTCAGTGAGGGCGTGGTTTACCTACAGGTCACACGAGGAATTGCCGAGCGAGATTTTCCCTTTCCTCTCGATGCAAAGCCCAGCTTTGTTGCGTTTACCACGCCCATGGTGCTGTTAGAAAACCCAGCAGCAGAAACCGGCATTGCTGTCGTCACTACCACAGATCTCAGATGGAAACGGCGCGACATAAAATCAGTAAACCTGCTCGGTCAGTGCCTTGCAAAACAAGATGCTGTATCAAGAGGTGGCAAAGAAGGGTGGATGGTGGAAGATGGCTACGTTACGGAGGGCGTGTCATCAACAGCATTTATTGTAAAAGACGGCGTAGTAATCACGCGGGAATTGTCGAATAGCATATTACCTGGTATCAGGCGTCGCACCTTGATAGAGCTGGCCGATCAGCATCAGATACCCATTTTAGAGAGAGCATTTACCATTGAGGAGGCGAAAGCTGCTGATGAAGCCTTTATTAGCAGTGCCACAACTCTCGCTTTACCAGTGATAAGTATCGATGGCGAACTAGTTGGAAATGGGCGACCTGGCCCCATTTCTCTTAAAATGAGAAAACTCTACAAGGCTAGACTTTTGGAAGAAGCCGCAAATAAATAGCTGGCTACGCATTTTTTGTCGTGAAGCTCATCACTTCATCAATTTTATTCGCTCCGGTTTCTAGCATCAGTAAGCGATCAAACCCCAAAGCAACTCCAGCACAGGCTGGCAGTCCTTGTTCAAGAGCTGCCAGCAAACGCTCATCTATGGGATATTCCGGCAAACCATGAGTGCGGCGAAACGCGCTGTCTTTTTCGAAGCGATTACGCTGCTCCACCGGGTTTGTGAGCTCTTCATAGCCGTTGGCTATTTCCATGCCGCCGCAAAACAACTCAAACCGCTTTGCAACCGTAACGCCTTCTTCGTCCAAACCAAGCTGAGCGAGTGCCGATTGCTCTTTGGGATAATCATAGATAAACCAACTGCCCGGCATGGCTGGCTCGATTATCTCAGCGAGCAAAAGCTGTAAGTAATCGGTGCGCTGTAAATTATTGGCGACCAGATCGATATGTTTATTAGTTAGCTGCTGCAGTTCGGCAACTGACACGCTATGAGGATCAATGGACAAATGGTTTTGAAACACCTGCCGGTAAGTAAAACGGGGGATTTTTGACTCACCAGTAACGAGACAAACCAATTGTTCAACTTCAGTCATGAGTTCGTTCAGCGAGAAGCCAAGTCGATACCATTCCAGCATCGTAAACTCAGGATTGTGACGCTTACTATTTTCTTCCACCCTGAACGCTTTACAGAGTTGAAAAATAGATCCACTGCCAGCACATAGTAGTCGCTTCATGGCAAACTCAGGGGAGGTTTGCAGATACAGTGGCCCAGAGGATTCGCTGCCCTGCCCGTGAACAGAAAAAGATTGAATATGGATATCGCTGCCAGTGGAGTGAGCAAGCAGGGGCGTCTCTACTTCCAGTACATCTCTAGCTGCGAAGAATTTTCGAATTTTCGCCGATAGCTGTGCCCTTGCCTTCAACATCTCTACCGCGGCACTCGGTCTCCAATCAATCACAGCGAAGCGTGGCCCAAACTATTTACTAACCCGGTTTTGATATTCGTGGGTACGGGTATCTACTCGAAGCACATCGCCAATATTGACGAACAAAGGTACTTTAACAACGGCGCCTGAACTAAGAGTCGCCGGTTTTGTGCCGCCTTGAGCGGTGTCACCCTTTAGGCCTGGGTCGGTTTGCACCACCTCTAACTCCACGAAATTAGGCGGTGTAACTGAAATCGGGGCGTCGTTCCAAAGCACGACAGTATAGATATCTTGCTCTTTCAGCCAGTTTTTGGCTTCGGTAATTGCAGCCTCATCGGCTGCTATCTGCTCATAGCTATCGTCCGTTTTCATGAAGTGCCAAAACTCTCCATCGGTATACAGATACTCCATATCCATTTCCATCACATCAGCCGCTTCCACAGACTCGCCCGATTTATAAGTGCGCTCTAGCACTCTCCCGGTTTTCAGATTACGCCACTTAACCCTATTAAACGCTTGGCCCTTGCCAGGCTTAACCACCTCGTTTTCCAAAATCGAACAGGGGTCGCCTTCAACCAGTGCCTTTAAACCGGACTTGAATTCATTAGTAGAGTAAGTAGCCATAGTGTCCTCATTTCATCTTGAAACATGCCTTGAATTACAACCAGTAGATACTGCGTCGAGCAATAACTGGTATGATTCAAAACAGATAAGCCTGACATTGTACCCCAATCCGCTAAGTACATAAGCATTGTAAAAAAATATCCTAATTCGATTATGCAGCCATCCAAACTGTTACTAATACAGAAAGAAGCACCTCGGGGCTGGCAAGAACTCCTTTCCGACCTTATTACAGAACCAGCAGAGCTTTTGGAGCTACTAAAGCTTAGGGAGTCTGAGATTCCCATCGGCCGTGCGGCCCTTGGTCAATTCCCACTCAAGGTGCCACGGCCGTTTGTCGCAAAGATGAAACAGGGAGATTGGCGAGACCCACTGTTGCTGCAGGTTTGGCCGGCACAAGCGGAAGAGGCGCTAAGCCAGGGCTACACCAGTGATCCTTTAGAGGAGGCCGCAAGCAACCCCGTAGCGGGGCTACTTCACAAATATCATGGGCGTGTCTTGCTAACAGCCGCGCCTCACTGCGCTATTCACTGTCGGTATTGCTTTCGACGGCATTTCGACTATCAAGAAAATTCCCCCAGCAGAGCCCATTGGCAACGATGCTTTGACTATATTCAAGGGGATGAAACTATTGAAGAAGTCATTCTCAGTGGCGGCGACCCCTTGGCGCTGGCCGACAAGCATATTGGCTGGTTGTTGGAACAGATCGCTGACATTAAACACGTCAGCACCGTGAGAATTCATAGCCGAGTTCCAGTGGTAATCCCGGAACGACTTTCGCCGGCACTTATCAACAGTCTTACTCGGACTGAGCTTAAAGTTGTACTTGTAGTGCACAGCAATCACAGCAATGAGCTAGACGATGACTTCGCCAGAGGAATGCATGGGTTAGCGACAAATGGCGTCACATTACTCAATCAATCTGTACTTTTGAAGGGAGTTAATGACGACAGCGAAACGCTTATAACACTCAGCAAGAAGCTTTTTACTGCCAATGTACTACCTTATTACTTGCACCTGCCTGACGAAGTTCAAGGCACTGCGCATTTTGATGTAGCCCATGATCAAGCCATTGCATTGGTAGAGGTTATGCGCCAATCACTGCCCGGGTATCTGGTGCCAAAGCTGGTAAAAGAACAGGCCGGAGAAGCGTCAAAAACGCACTATGTTTAAATCAACACTCAGTTAATTACACTGCCAAGGACGGCTATGTCATTAGAAACCCAAGCCCCAACTAAGCCTCAACTATCCACAGCAGCGCTGGCCCATAGCCTCGCTAACTTTCCTATCGATCCTTTAACGGGATTCTACGGCCAAGAATGTTTGAATCATCTGCTTGGGCAAATCCTCGCGGCACGGGAACGTTATCCCAAAGCCACATTGGCATTAATGCAGCTTGAGAACTTTTACGAAATCCGCAGCTGGCTTGGAAAATCCGAGGCGTCCCTGTTGCTCGGAGACATTGGGAGAATGCTTACCCGAAGTCTGCCCAAATCCATAGTCCTTTGCCGCTGCGCGCACTATGAATTTGCCGCCATACTAAGCGAAAACACCTTGGAGCAGGCTAAGGAAATTGCGAACCAAGTACGGAAAATAGTAGAAACAACGGGCAGACCAGCGCTTCCTAAAAAAATTGACCTAAAGCTAGGTATTGGTTTGGCCAGCATGGCCACGGCTGGCCTCAATAAAGAAGCGGTCTACGCGCGAGCTCGCCACAATATGAGTCGCAGCTATTACTTGGGCAGTGACAAATCCCAGAAAGGACAAGGTCAATCAACTCAAGAAGCAGTGGCAAAGGTATATAGCTATCTAAAAACCGGCAGGTTGAAGACCTCTTTTCAGGCCATCGTAAGCCTCAACGACGACACCACCGAGCATTATGAGCTGCGGCTTGTGGCAGCAGCAAGTTTGCAGCCCACAAGCACAGAACAGATGTTCGATATCATTGTGCAAAACGCCTGGGGTGAGTCTATCGATCGCTGGCTTATCCAACGTGCTAGTAAGCTTCTGCAAGACCGCCGCCATTTAAAACTCAGCGTAAGTATTACGCAGAACTCGATAGTGAGTCCCACATTCCTCCCTTGGCTACACCGCTTTACAAGAGACAAGCCATGGTTAGCCCATCGACTAATCATTCAGCTAAGTGAAATTGATGTGCTGATCGCACAATCTCAAATGAAATCGATTTGTGACGCACTGGCCCAATTGGAATTAAGATTGTGCATCAATCATTTCGGCTGCACAGACGACCCATTTCGCTATCTAAATTTAGTGCGAGCCGAGTTTGTTAAGCTCGATAGTGCAATTATAAAACGCTGTCAGCGGGGAGATCAGCAATATGGCCTATCCAAATTAGTGGAGAAACTGCACGCAAACGGGCTTAGAGTTATCACTGGTAAAGTAGATGATATGGCACGCTTACCCTTCTTGTGGCAAAGCCGTATAAACTATGTTCAGGGCTATAGTTTTCATCGACCTAGCAGCAAGCTGGATTTCGAGTTCACAGTGCCAACAACGCTTGTTCAACACTAAGTCACAAGGCTGTAGCAGATATCGCATAAACCCATTGGGGATGCTGACAAGCCCTGCTATCCTTAGGCATCTAAGAAGCAGCCCCGTGAATGAGAAAAGAAATTGGCAGCAGCTGAAAAAAAAGGGCAAGCAAAAAAAGCCTCCACCACACCCAGCAAAGTATCTGCTAGATTTTCGGCGACGTTTGCGCTGTTCGTCGTTTTAGCACTGTGCTGTTTTTGGCTAATAAACACCTACGCAACCCAAAGCCAGCAGCGAGCACACTCTGATGCGCTAGGGCAAACTCTTGCAAAGCAAACTGCTAGTCAAATGACCGAGTTTTTACTGGCCAATGACATGATCAGTATGAACGTCATTCTCACTTCCCTCACTCAGAATTCAGCTATCGCTCGAGTCGAAGTGATCAATGTCAGCAATGCCGTAATCGCTATGGCAACCGCTAGCACTGCCGGTCCAGAGCCGATCATCCCCCTTCCCTTTAAACTCAGCCCCCAATTAGCTCAATATGCTGCACCCATTCAACTGGCTAATTCGGTAGCGGGCACAGTTCGGCTCACCCTCGACCTCAGCCATATTGAGACTGGTTTAGTGAATAGTTTGGTACTCAACATTGTCGCCGCCATTTTGTTAGCCCTGACTGGCGCATTGCTAATCAACACTTATTTTCAATACTTAGTCTCGTTTCCAGCTAACCTGTTGGCGTTTGCTCTCAGCAATATTCGCAAGGGTGAGATCGAAGTGTGCCCCGAACCCAAAAATTCTAATGAACTTAGCACCGCTATAAGACAGTTCAATGCGACCGCTGAGTTTCTCGCACAGAATACCTTTCTGAGTAATTTTGGGAATCGAGCTCCCGAAGTTTATGCCGAAAGTTTTTCGTTTGAACCGGGTATGGAAGATGTTGTCCTGCTCAATATTAAAATGTCCAATTTTCAATTTCTTGCATCGACGCTCAACGAGTCCGCACGAGTTAGTTTACTCAACAAATTTTATTTTTATGCCGGCAAGGTGAGCCAACTTTACAGCGGCCAAGTAACCTATTGTTCAGATGGTGAGGTGCTGATTAATTTTGCGGGGAACTCATTAGAGTCTGAACAAGCATTCTTCGCTATTTGCGCAGGCCAATTGTTTTTACAACTAGTAAGCGATATTGGCGATGTCGATGGGAAAGCGACTGGCGCTAAGTTTCAGTTAGCAGTGCATGGAGGGCAGGCCGTGGGAGGGCTTTATTCGCCAATTACGCAGCAAAAAACCAATCTCACTGGTAAAACTTTAGACTTATGCCGTGCTATCTGCAATCAATGCCCTGACAATAGTTTGTTAATAAGTGAACGCTGCTTTGAACAAGCAGGGGCCGAGACGCGCGTTGAAGGTAAAGAGTTTACTATGATTGATGACGACGAATTACTCATCGCCTTTATCAGCAGTGAACCCATGAGCGAGTTTCAAACCCTATTGGAGCGGCAAGCGATACAGCTAGTGTCAATCTATAGCGACTAGTTTTGTATTCAACGTCTTTTCTATTCAGCATCGTCTGCGGCTACGGCCTTGCTTAGCACTTCAATTCTATCCACGTTTTGAAAGCCCCTAGGTAGTTTATTGCCCCGCCGACCTCTCTCGCCTTGATAGTGGACTAAATCCGCTGGCTTTAAGTTATGGTGACGCCTACCTGCATACACGGTTAACGAGTCTTTGTTAGAAAGCACCGCGATGGCTACAACAAATTCTACCCGATCGGCAACCCGCGCAGGCGAAATGCTAATTATCTTATTGCCTTTGCCTTTAGAAAGGCGGGGCAGATCATGCAGAGGAAACATTAACATTCTGCCTTCATTGCTGACTGCAACGATAAAGTCCTCAGAGTAGTTATCAACGGTTTGGGCAGGCAACACTGCCGCACCTTTTGGCAATTTGATAATTGCCTTACCCGCTTTGTTCTTACTGATTAGGTCGGAAATTTTGCCAACAAAACCATATCCGGCATCGCTTGCTATCAAAATGTCTTTAGACTCTTCACCAATAACGAGCCCTTCAAAGGTAGCGCCAGAGGGCGGGTTAACGCGTCCTGACACTGGCTCTCCCTGGCCTCTTGCAGAGGGTAAACTATGGGCCGGGATAGAGTATGAACGGCCAGTTGAGTCCATGAAAATCGCTAACTGACTGGACTTGCCACGGGCCGCCAATTTAAAACTGTCGCCGGATTTATACTGCAATGTAGTGGGATCAAGGTCATGACCTCGAGCCGCCCGCATCCATCCTTTTTCCGATAACACTACAGTAACCGGTTCAGTTGAAATCAGCTCTGTCTCGCTAAACGCCTTTGCTTCTTCTCGAGTCACGATTGGAGTGCGGCGTGCATCCCCAAATTTTTCTGAATCTTCTTTTATCTCTTTTTTAATTAGCGTTTTAAGCTTTGCGTTGGAACCTAGTAACTGCTCGATGGTCTTTCGTTCCTCACTTAACTCTTTTTGCTCAGCGGTGATCTTAATTTCTTCAAGTTTTGCCAATTGACGCAATTTTAATTCTAAGATGGCTTCCGCTTGTCGCTCAGTAATTTTAAATGCGGCTATCAACGCCTGTTTGGGTTTATCCTCAGTCCTTACAATTTTAATGACTTCATCGATGTTCAAATACGCAATTAACAAGCCATCCAATATATGCAGACGATCGAGGATTTTATCGAGCCTAAACTGTAAACGCCGGCGCACCGTTGATGTTCGAAATTCTACCCATTCTTTTAAAAGCGTTTGGATATTTTTGACCCGCGGCAACTTGTCAATTCCGATCATATTGAAATTGACACGGTAGTTTCGTTCTAGATCTGTGGTTGAAAACAAGTGAGACATGACGCTATCAACATCGACTCGATTTGACTTTGGCACAATGACAATTCGAGTGGGATTCTCATGATCAGCCTCGTCCCGCAGATCAACTACCATTGGTAGTTTTTTCTTGTTCATTTGAGCAGCAATTTGCTCCAACACTTTTGCACCAGACACCTGATAGGGAAGCGCGGTAATAACAATATCGCCATTTTCCATGGCATAGGTTGCACGGGCTTTTAACGAGCCTTTGCCCGTTTCATACAGCGCCAAGATGTCTTCTTTTGGAGTAATTAATTCCGCTTCGGTTGGAAAATCCGGGCCTTTAATAATCTTGCACAGATCAGCCACGGTGGCTTTGGGGTTATCCAACACATAGATGCAAGCTTCGGCAACTTCTTTTAGGTTGTGGGGTGGAATATCCGTTGCCATGCCAACGGCAATGCCGCTGCCACCGTTTAGAAGCACGTTTGGCAATCGAGCTGGCAGAATTTCTGGTTCTTCTAAAGTACCATCAAAGTTGGGACGCCACTCCACTGTCCCTTGGGCTAACTCGCTCAATAGAATTTCAGCATAAGCCTGCAGTCGAGATTCTGTGTAGCGCATTGCCGCAAACGATTTGGGGTCATCTTGTGAGCCCCAGTTACCTTGACCATCGACTAAGGGGTAACGGTAGGTAAAGGGCTGCGCCATCAGTACCATGGCTTCATAGCAGGCAGAGTCACCGTGGGGATGGAACTTACCAATAACATCACCAATGGTGCGGGCGGATTTCTTAAATTTAGCTGCCGCTTTAAGACCCAGTTCCGACATAGCATACACAATGCGTCGCTGCACGGGCTTTAAACCATCACCTAGATTTGGCAAGGCACGATCGTTGATTACGTACATGGAATAGTTGAGATAAGCTTGCTGGGTATAGCTTTTCAGCAGTACCTGTTCCACTCCGTCTTCGCTAATTGTTATATCTTGGTTCATGGTTATCTCAGTTAATTCAATTATTCGGCAAAGTCAGCCTTATTACCGCTGTCTTCTAGCCAGTCCTTGCGATCTGATGCCCTGCTTTTGGCTAGCAGCATATCCATTATTTGGAAGGTTGAGCCTTTCTTTTTAGACATGGGGTCGTCTTCGAGTTTCAGCTGCACTAAGCGCCTCGTGTCGCGGGCCATAGTCGTTTCTCTGAGCTGCAGGGGATTCATTTCGCCCAAGCCCTTAAATCTCTGCACATTCACCTTGCCTGGTTTTTTCTCTGCCGCAATTCTATCGATAATGCCATTCTTCTCGCTTTCGTCGAGGGCATAATAAACTTCCTTACCAATATCGATGCGATACAGTGGCGGCATTGCAACATAGATATGGCCCGCATCAACAACTGGCTTAAAGTGTTTAACAAACAGCGCACATAGAAGTGTCGCAATATGTAAACCGTCAGAGTCTGCGTCGGCCAGAATACAGATTTTGCCGTAGCGTAATCCCCCAATGTCGTTCGAGCCTGGATCCACTCCCAATGCAATAGCAATATCGTGGACGGCTTGGGATGCAAGAATCTCACTAGAATCGATTTCCCAAGTATTCAGGATTTTCCCCCTCAGGGGCATGATTGCTTGAAACTCGCGATCTCTGGCCTGTTTAGCGGACCCACCGGCTGAGTCACCTTCCACCAAAAACAGCTCGCCAGCCATCACGTCTTGGGTTGAGCAGTCTGCGAGTTTTCCGGGCAAAGCGGGGCCTGAAGTAATTTTCTTACGGGCAACTTTCTTGCTGGCTTTTAGGCGATTTTGCGCGCTGTTAATACATATCTCAGCAATGGCTTCGCCTTCATCCGTGTGTTTGTTCAACCAAAAGCTAAAGGCATCTTTAACAACACCGGCGACAAACACGGCACATTCTCTCGATGAGAGGCGCTCTTTGGTTTGGCCGGAAAACTGAGGTTCTACAACTTTCGAAGAAAGTACGTAACAGCATTTATCCCACACGTCATCTGGCGCTAGTTTTAGACCCCTAGGCAAAAGGTTTCTAAATTCACAAAACTCTCGCAGCGCATCAAGCAGCCCGGTGCGTAAACCATTGACGTGGGTACCACCCATGGGAGTCGGAATGAGGTTGACATAGCTCTCGCCAAATACCTCACCCCCTTCTGGCAGCCACTGCACCGCCCAATCAACCGCTTCTCCATTACCACTAATTGAGCCCTCGAATGGAGCCTTCGGCAATGTTTCATACTCAGCCGTCGATTGCTGTAAATAATCGGTCAATCCGTCCTGATAACACCACTCTTCACTCGCAGCCTTATCTTCGCTGACGGTTTTATCAATAAACGTTACTCGTAGACCAGAACAAAGAACCGCTTTGGCGCGCAATACATGTTTAAGACGCGCAATGGAAATTTTTACCGAGTCAAAATACTTTTCATCAGGTATAAACTTGACCGTAGTACCGGTGTTGCGCTTTCCTACCGTATCGATTTGCTTAAGTTCGCTGGCTTTTTCGCCGTTGGCAAACGACATGGAATAAACCTTACCATCCCGCTTCACAATGACTTCGAGATGTTTGGAGAGCGCGTTAACTACTGAGACTCCAACGCCATGCAGACCACCAGAATACTCATAGTTTTTATTAGAGAACTTACCACCTGCATGAAGCCTAGTGAGAATTAGCTCGACACCACTAACTTTCTCATTCTTATGAATATCAACCGGCATACCGCGGCCATCATCAGAAACTTCCACTAACCCGTCTTTGTAAAGAGTGAGCGTTAAATGACTTGCATGCCCTGCTAGCGCTTCATCGACACTATTATCTATGACTTCTTGAACAAGGTGGTTAGGTCTGGTGGTATCGGTATACATGCCGGGACGCTTTCGCACAGGGTCTAGCCCTGTAAGGACTTCAATAGCATCGGCGTTATAAGTGTTTGACATTCAGTTTTCTTCTTTGCTCAGGGCTTTTCGACTAGTGCAGATTAATAGTATTTTATCGCTTAAGTTAGCTAATTCTTGATAGTAAAAAATCAAAGATTTGCGGCAAGTCTGAGACATAGTTTGCATAACTATGATCCCCTCCAAGACGAACTATACAAAGGGACTGATTATATTTTTCCAATGCAAGTTTATAGTCAAGAGTCTCGTCTCCTGTTTGCACCAGAATCATCAACTTATCAGCATGCTGTGGCGTTTCTATATACAAGTCCTGCAACTGGACAATATGCTCGGGCTTAACTTCATATAAGTCGTCGCTATGGTAGTTTTTATGAACGCCGACATACTCTTGCAGTAGCTCAAACGGTCTCACTGCCGGATTAATCAACACAGCAGGAAGATTGTATTTTTCAGATAGATACGCTGCATAGTAGCCACCTAGAGAGCTCCCAATTAGCATTACGTCTATAGCTGTGTTTTCTTCTATCCAAGTGCACAGCTGCCGAATATTTTCGGTTGGGCTGCTGCGCAAAAATGGCAACGTATAGGCCCCTTTGAGGCCAATGCTATCGCAATAGGCCACCGTCTGCTGCGCCTTCAAAGACTGAGGTGAACTCAAAAAGCCATGGAGATACAGTAGATGGGGAACTGTCATTAAATGCCCATAAAACATTGACCCGTCATGGGCTATAAATTATCCGCCAATGACGCGGCTTAGAAACTAGTCACACTAACTCATCTAGTCTGGCTTGCAATACTGGGAAATTCCGAAGGATAGGTGAATAAAACGTCTTGCTCAATAGCCATCGCTTTCAAGATCAACTTCAAAATATTTTTCGGTGACTCGAAATACTTCTGTGTCTATCTTGCCGTCTGCAAACAGTTTCAGATTTCTATACCCTGGACTAATATCATCTAACTCAAAATTTGTTACGCCAGGCTTAAACTGTATGCATGTTGACGGAGTACATAGACACCTCACACCGTTGTGATCAAAGTCTAGCTGTTGATGGATATGACCATAGGTAATCGCGCGTACTTTTATTGACGAATTAAGCAGGGCCCAAAACTCTGTATGGTTGTGCAGGCCGATATCTCCCATCCATTTTGCATCCGCCTCTACAGGGTTGTGATGTAGGCATATTAAGCAATGTTCAATTTCTTTTTCATCACTCGCATCACGCAATGCCCTGTCTAGGAAATCAAGCTCCGCAATTGATAGACGACCGTGGACTTGGCCCACGATAGATGTATCAAGCATGATTACCAACCAGTTGTTTAGTCTGATGAGCTTATCACAGTAGTTTTTATCGGCTGTGACATCCTGCATGACACTGGCAACATCATGATTGCCGGGAATCCAATAGAACGGCGCATTCAATGGGGCGACCATTTCAATAAATTTTTCGTAGCCCGAAACAGAAGCATCTTGAGAGATGTCACCCGTCGCCAGCACTATATCGATGTTGTTTTCTTGCTTTTTAATTAATCGAAGAACGTGATCAAAACTCTCTTGAGTATTCATTCTGAGCAGGGTGCCACCAGCCCCACCATATAGGTGCGTGTCTGTAATCTGGACTATGTTGATTGGATTATTTTTTGCCAGAACACTCATGACCATTGGCACTATTAGATTTTAAAATAATAGATCTGGCACTTTAGTACATCGGCCCACATTAATACAATGTGTCAGCCACTCACCCAGAAACTGGTTTACTTGCATTTTTTCGTCGGGATAATACATTTTAGAATTCGGTCTGTTATATCTGGGCAATAGATTCTTATGGCCTTGATAAGAAACCACCTCTGCGGTGTTCGCATCATGATAAGCCCGCACTAACATCGAAGGGTTAGTCATCCACTTTTGTAGTTCAGGTCGCTGAGTAATCTCTAGAGTTGTGGTGTACTTAAACGCCTCAACTATTTTGATTTCGACCACCACTTTCTCATTGCTGCCTTCTAGGTCGGCAATGGAAAACTCACAGCTGATTCCCTCAAGGGATTTTTCTGGCTCAGCCAACTGCTCAATTGGAATTTCTCGCTCAAACTCAGCCAAACCAAAGGCGTCAAAAGAACGATCTAGGTATACTTTTAAAGGAGGGACAAGCTTCAGCAGGCGTATGTAATTTGCGTCACATTCGGCCATTTGCTTGATCAGATCTACGGTATAACACTTCTTTGCCATGCGATTTCGCTAAGGTAATCCGTTTTTCCCCAGTTTTAACCAGTTAGCCTAATAAAGTGGCCGCAGATGAGGAAAGCAATTAATAGATGATTTGACCGTAATTGTAACCAATTACGGTGATTTTGCGAGTTAAAACAGTCATTTATTCAACTTTTTGTGGGGGATGACTAATTCCTTTGCCATTGCTGTTTTACGCTTTCGAAGTTTTTTTCAAGCCAGAGCGTGGCAATAATGGTCATTGCGTTATTGACTTGACCGCTCTCAATGGCGCTGACTAATTCGGAAAACGGTAGTACTACCACCTCAATATCCTCGTGCTCATCATTGATACCGTGAACGCCGCCGGCAAGGCTAGAATCAACTCGACCACAGAAAAGAGTGACCTTTTCATTGGTTGTACCAGGGCTGTTGTAATATTCACAGATTTTAATTAGATCACAGGGGTGGAGATTGGCTTCTTCCATGGTCTCCCTGATCGCCACGGCCTCTGGCAACTCATCTTGTTCTACCATTCCGGCGACTACCTCGAGTAGCCATGGCGAGCCTGGCTCGTCAATCATGCCAACCCGAAACTGCCGCACGAGCACGACCTCGCTGCGGTCACAATCCACGAGCAAAATTGCCACCGCAGCGGCTTTTACTTGAAGCTCACGCTTAATAGTGTCGCTCCAGCCTCCCTCAATCAAGCGATGGCGCAAAAGCAGCTGATCAACTCGTAAGAAACCATCATGACAGGTATCACGCCGCTCGACCTTGACGTCTTTGGCTGAGAGAGTGGGGGCTAACTTGGTCAGATAATACTCCTAAAGACCTGAGCTAATAGCGAACTGGCGCGTTAAGTAGAAACACCCAAGTACACTCCCCACCTCGAGCGTTGAGTTCGAGTCTGGGGGCGCTTGAGTCAAGCTGCTCTGGAGAGTGAATAAAAACCACCTCAACAGGGTCAATCTCTGCTGGTTACTTCCAGTAGATGATAGCCAAATTGGGTTTTAACAGGGCCTTGCAAGGTATTTACATCGGCGCTAAAAACAACTTCGTCAAACTCTTTGACCATCATGCCCGGGCCGAACTGGCCAAGATCGCCACCTTGTGCTTTAGAAGGACAATTTGAATGGGCTTTAGCAACATCGGCAAAATCTTGACCTGCCAGTATTTTGTCTTTAAGCTCTAAGCACTGCTGCTCTGTATTCACCAATATGTGGCGCGCGGTTGCTGTTGTCATAATTAGTTCTCCTCAATTTGTAATTCCTTATTATGCCCCAATCACAAGGTCAGAAAACACCCTTTGTAGCTATTGCGTTATACTGCCGCCCGTTCATCGGGCGCCCAGGACTGAATTTGCCGATTTTTTCGACTACGCCCAGCACATTTTTTGTTCAGTTATCCATGATTAAGAGGTTTTCATGCCATTGCCCGAATCATCGGCGCCACGCCGACACGTCCACACCCGATCCATCGACTATCGCGGTTTCGAGAGAGAGGATGGCCTTTGGGATATTGAAGCCCACATGACCGATGTCAAAACTTATGCATTCCGAAATAATTGGCGCGGCGAGGTAAAAGTAGGAGAGCCGCTCCATGAGATGCTGCTACGGGTCACTATAGATGACGATTTTGTTATCCGCGATGTTATTGCAAAAACTGATCACAGCCCGTTTAAGATGTGCCCAGAAATTACGCCTGTTTATAAATCTTTAGTGGGTATAAAAATGGGGCTGGGATGGCGCAAAGCAATTCGCATGAAGGTAGGCGGCGTTGAGGGCTGCACTCATCTAACCGAGCTATTGTTTCCCATGGCGACGGTTGCCATGCAAACTATCTGGCCTTTGCTCAAGCACAGAAATAACCAAGCCGATTCTGATGTGAGCCAAAGCAACAAGCGGCCCATGGTTCTGAACACCTGCCATGCATGGTCAACCGACTCGATCGTGGTAAAAGAAAATGCGCCTAACTACTATACTGGTGACAAGAACTAGACTACAAACCAAATACTAATCAGCCCATTAACATTTGGTGTGAAACTAGCGATAAAAAAGTGGCATAACAATTGAGAAAACCACTCCTTCTTGGTCAGTCCGATTTTCAGCGCTGATGCGGCCACCATGAAACTCTGTAATTATTCGAGCGATATGCAGACCCATGCCTAAATGGGGTTGCTTTTGCTTTCCCTCTGGACGAACCGAAATCATTGAGTCGAAAATTCTTGCCTTCATTTCTTCTGGCAAGTACGGTCCGGCATTAGAAAGTTTCACCACAACGTGGTCACGAAGAGACTGGCAATTAACTACTATGGGCTGGTTTGGGTAGGAAAACTCAACCGCGTTGGCGATGAGTTTATCCAATAGCTGCGCTAGGTATTCGGGTACGCCATCGATAAAGATGGGCTTAGCGGGTAATTCAACCTCAAATTTAGAATCTGGATAAGCAAGCTTATAACCTTCCATGCAACCGAAGATTACTTTAGTCAGATCGATCTTTTCTTTTTCGGAGGTCTGCAACATTTGCTCTAGTCGCGTCGCCTCGCTCATATTAGTAAGAATAAGATTCAGACGATTAATACCTTCTTCCGCCCTTTCTATGTATACCTTCGACTCTTCATTAAATTCAGTTAATCCCAAATTCTCTAGTGATGAACGAACAACGGTAACAGGTGTTCGCAGCTCATGTGACAAACGAGAACTCATGTTTTCGAGATAGCTAGTATATTGAGTAAGCCGCTCGACCATGTTTGAAAAACTGCGGGAGAGATCGCCAATCTCATCGGAATTCGTTGACGGCTGTAGCCTATTTCTAACCCGGCCGGACTCATCGATAATCGATTCGGCTTGATTACGCAGTACTCTGATGCGTGATGAGATTCTTGATGCGAAAAAAAACAGGCCAAGGCTTACCATAAGCATTACGGCAAGTATGGTGTTGAAGAGTTGCTCCATAGCCTGATTGCGAAATGTACGAAGACCATTCATGTTTTGATCCACAACCACTGCACCCATTATTTCACCGTTAGCCAAAATAGGATGAGCTGCTTCTAAGAGCCGAGTGCTATTTTCATCAGACAGGGTTCTAAATTGAGTAAAAGGGTTACCCTCAAGCGCTGAGCTTATGTGGGCACCTTCGCGGGTCACACCCGAATAAAGCTCATCAATAAAATCGTTAGAGGGCTTCGTAAGCACTTGGTAATAAATCGGATTCAGTATTTTGTCTTGTAGCAACTTTAAGTAATTGTTGAGCTCGGTAGTTTTTTCTTCGACAGGCGATAGCTGTATTCCGGTGGCGGACTGAATATCACCCACGGACAGAAGTACCCTGCCACCCCTGTCTACCACTTGAATGCGAGAGTTATTGTGCCCCATGCCTGCAACAATTCGGTCTAGCTCCGGCGTAGGTAAGCGCAGCGAACCCAGTCGTTCGCGATCTTCGGACCGGTAAGTTGCAACCACCGTGTTTATGCCGCGATTTTCTTCATCATCCACATCAAAAATGGCGAAGCCCAGCCTATCGCCGAGCATTTCCATGGGTATCTGTAACTCAATTTCGTAACCGCCTTCCGTCTCATACCATTGCCCGCTGATTCGATCTTCGTGCACAGGATCGGAATAATCGCTTCTCACTTTAAAGGGATAGATATATTCCGGCTCGTGCGGCGCAATAACGTATCTCGAAATTTCAGAGCCCTTTTTAGAAAGCATACTTATTTGCAAGAAATCACTGCGGTGTACACTAAGGGCTGATTGGCTACGATAGACTAGACTGTCATCTTTCACTTTAAAATAGGCATAGAGTGAGCCATTGTGCTCTCCCACCATGCTCTCAAACTTTAGTGAATCTTCTCGCCCATAAACCCGTACCGGTGCCAAGGGGGTTTCTAGCGTATCCTGCGCGCCATATTCAACTTCGTACTGCTGGTATTCTCGCCAATCTACCAATGTGCCGTCGTTCAGCGAAAGTGGGGAGTATATTGGGTAAACATAAAGATCTTCAGACCGAACGGCGGGGCCGTAAATACTTTCGTCAAACAGTTCGGGACGCTCGTTCAAAGCAGTGGCGAGAGCTTGAGCAGTACCGAGCACAGTCTGCTCTTGTCCTCTAATCAGATAGGACTCCATCTCAAGGATATACTGATAGCCAAGCCACGGAATAACTAAAAGAAAACTGGACAAAAAAACCAATTTGAAACGTATTCCAAACGGGTTTTTGAACTTAACTTTCATATTAGTGGGCTGCTACAGTTTCAGGTTCGGTGTTCCAACGGTAACCCATGCCATAGACTGTTTCGATGCAATCGAAATCCATATCTACTTGCATAAACTTTTTTCGAATGCGTTTTATGTGAGAAGTGATAGTACTGCCATCAACGAATATTTTTGATTCTTGCATTAACACTTGGCGACTTTTTACATGACCAGGAAATTTAGCCAACGCATGGACCATCCAAAATTCCGTCACGGTTAGTGGCACAGCTTGGCCTTCCCACTGCACAGTAAGCCTGCCAATATCAAGAGAAAGCTTGTCTCGCTGCAGTTGATTTTCTGGAGACGGTGGCTGGTCAAGCACATCCAAGCGACGAAAAAGCGCAGCGATTCGAGCGGACAAATGAGGCAGGCTGATATCTTTAGTTAGATAGTCATCGGCGCCCATCCTGAGTCCACTCACCGTATCAAAGTCATTGTCTCTTGCGGTTAGAAAGATGATTGGTATTGTGTCTGACAAAGACCGCAATGCTTGGCAAAGTTTGAAGCCACCATCGATCTCGTCTTCCAAGCCGATGTCGATAATAGCCAGGTTAGGCAAACGCAGGTCAAATGCCGCCATGGCACTTTTGCGGTTAGCGTAAGTATTGACTTCATAGCCCTGCTTGCGGAGAACATCTGCGTAGTTCTCGCGTATCGCGGTTTCATCTTCAACTATCGCTATTCTTCTGCTCATCTCAATTAGTCATGTTGGTAGTTAATAGGGGTCTATCAGGTGGCGAACTATAGCGCATTTGACGTGGGCGAATGGGCTTTAGTTCTAAACCCTACCTAATTGCCATTATTTTGCCATATTTAATCAGCACATCGCCTTTTTCGCTCCCCCACCTAGCTACAAAGCTTAGGTTAAATACGCTTCAAGATAAACCGCTTCCGTGAAGCAGTCTCCCGATTCATAACACCTTTTTTAGACAACCTAATTGGAATAAATACTATGTACAAGCTTATTTCTTCGATCTTGCTTTGTTCAGCGATCTCAACCCAAAGCTTTGCTGCCACCGAAAAAGCCAACTATGGCGGCAAGTCCTCAAAACAAGAAACCACTGGCCTGGTCGGTGGCGTGCTTATTGGGGCACTTGCAGGCGGCCCTCCGGGCGCAATTGCCGGTGGTGCACTAGGCGCACTATTTGGAGAAGGCTGGCGTGCCAAAGGAGAGTTAGACAAGACTAAACTGGTGCTCGCAAAAAACAAGTTAGAACTCACAAAGGCGAAACAAGAATCAGAGAAAGCTAATGGGTTGTACTTGGCGGCAAAGCGTCAGCTGCTGCAAATAAATGGCGGATCACCGACCGCGATAAATGTAGGTTATAACCAAGATGCTCTCCCGAACTGCTGCGCGGACACCAGCTTGTCCGTGCACTTTAGAACCGGCTCTAATCTGATTGAGGGACACTATCAAGATCAACTAGCCGGAATTGCAAAACTTGCCAACGCCCTGCCCGGCAGTCGCCTAGAAATAGTGGGATATGCAGACCGAAAAGGGGAGGCCAGTGCCAATTTAAAACTCTCAAAGCAACGAACAGACGCCGTGCGAGTTTTCTTCAACACCCTCGGGTTTCCAAATTCTGACATCACAACCATTGCCTATGGCGAATCTCGACCAATTGATGAGAGCGAAAGCGTTGAGTCCGATTTCTTTGACAGACGAGTTGTTGTCAGATTAAGGGATAGTAATGATCAACTTGTAACCACTGAAAGCCCTAGCCGTTAGCGGCACCTTACGCGGAGATTCCCATGAAAAAAGTTAGGCTCGTCATTGGTGATAAGAACTACTCCTCTTGGTCTTTAGTACCCTGGCTAATGCTAAAAATGTACGACGTTGATTTCGACGAAATCTGCATCAAGCTGTATCAAGACAATACCGCAGAAAAACTTGGTCCGTACTCACCTTCACTAAGAGTGCCGGTCTTGCTTCACAAAGATATCAATGTCTGGGATTCTTTATCGATTTGCGAACATATCAACGAGGAAATTCTTGGCGGTGTGGCATGGCCCGCTAGCGCTAAACGCAGGGCTAGCGCCCGCTCTGTGTCGGCTGAAGTTCATTCGGAGTTTCGACAGATAAAGCAGAATTGGCCGATGAATTGTAAAGCCTCTTACTCCCTACCCGCTTCTGAAGAAATGAAAAATGAGATCGCTCGAATTAACGCAATATGGAGTTGCTGCCGTCGAAGCTTCGGCGAAAATGGCAACTACCTTTTCGGTCGATTTTCTATTGCGGATTGTATGTTTGCACCAATGGCAATTCGCTTCGACTCCTACAATGTTGAACTCAGTAGCGAAGCCCGCGTCTATATGCAAACCCTATTGGACAATCCGTTTGTACAAAAATGGATTACGCTTGGCCGTCGTGAGGTTGAAACTCTCAGCATTGCTTATTCGAACACGGCGTGAACGCGTTAGTCTCCTTTAGAAAGTCCTGCTGCTGGACGATAGGTATTGAAACTATGCAGATACTACGTTCAGAGGAGCCGCTTGACCATGTCAGCGACAGAAGTAATAAAGTTTTGGTTTGAAGACATTGAACCCAAGCAAAGGTTTATTAAAGACCCACAGTTTGATGAGGAAATTCGCACTAAATTTGCTGAGACTCACCGAAAAGCAGCTAATGGGCTGCTTTACAAGTGGCGGGAACATCCACTTGATGCACTGGCTGAGGTTATCGTGCTAGATCAATTTTCTCGCAATATGTTCAGAGATTCGGCTGACGCATTTGCGTTTGATACCTTAGCACTAGTACTCGCCCAAGAAGCAATTCGTCGCAAATTTGATAAGGAACTGAACCCAAGTCAAAAAGCGTTTTTATACATGCCATTTATGCACAGCGAATCACCGGAGATTCATGAATTAGCATTGTATTTATTTGATCAACCTGAACTTGAAGACAACTATAATTACGAAGTTAAGCACAAGCTGATTATCGATCGCTTTGGTCGCTATCCTCATCGCAATGAAATACTTAAACGGCCATCAACACCCGAAGAAATTGAGTTTCTAAAACAGCCAGGGTCAAGCTTCTAGCTCGCTGCCCGCTTTGGCAGAACATGTTTTAGTTTATCTGCCATCTCCAAAATCGCTTTTTCGGTTGATTCCCAGTCCATGCACGCGTCCGTAACTGACACGCCATACTTTAGTTCAGACAAATCTTTGGGAATCGATTGATTGCCATGGTGAAGGTGTCCTTCTAACATCGCGCCAATAATAGATGTATTACCCTCCAGTATCTGATGAGTGATGTCTTTTAGCACTAATGGCTGAACATCAGGGTCTTTACTTGAATTCGCGTGACTGCAGTCAATCATGATGTTCCGGCTCACGCCACCATCAGCCAATGCTTTTTCGCACTGCGCCACATTGACTGAGTCGTAGTTTGGACCTTTAGAACCCCCTCGTAGCACAACGTGGGCGTATGGATTACCTTTTGTAGTGACAACAGATACTTGACCTGATTCGTTAATGCCCAAGAATCGGTGGGGGCTAGACACCGATTGCATGGCATTAACTGCAACTGTCAATCCGCCATCTGTGCCGTTTTTAAAACCAACCGCCGATGAAAGCCCAGAGGACATTTCTCGGTGGGTTTGTGATTCGGTCGTTCGTGCGCCAATGGCGGACCAAGCGATAATGTCTTGTAGATACTGTGGCGAAATGGGATCAAGTGCCTCAGAGGACGTTGGTACGCCAAGCTCAACAATATCCAGCAGCAGCTTACGACCTATCTTTAGCCCTTCTTCGATTTTAAATGAATCGTCCATATAAGGGTCATTAATTAGCCCTTTCCAGCCAATGGACGTTCGGGGTTTTTCAAAATACACCCGCATGACCAAATAAAGCGTATCTGACACTTTTTCCGACAGCACTTTTAGGCGCCTAGCGTATTCAATTGCTGCCTTTGGATCGTGAATAGAGCAGGGCCCAACAACAATAAATAGTCTTGGGTCTTTACGATCAAGTATAGAGAATATGGTATCTCGCGCTTGCTTGACGGCTGTTAACTTGTCGCCATCAAGAGGAAGCTCAGCCTTCAGTTGCTCTGGAGTAAGCAATGCTTCATTAGAGGCTATATTGAGATTTTCAGTTGCGCTGTTCATGACAATTCTCGTTACTGGGAAAAATTGGGCGTATATCATAGCAAATCCTGTATGACAAAGTCATACTTGTGCTTTTTAGGGCCTAGCTGCCTGTTGAAATGAGCACACTCATCCATGTATGTCCTTAGCATTGATCGATTTCTTGCATGGGGAGACAGAACAACACAGCAGATTCCATGATTGGTCAAGTCTATGCTGGCCACATTTTTTAAATCAAAAACAGGGCCTCTGAGAGGTTGTTTTGAGCGTTAACTGATCTAAAAGGTTTACTAGTGAAAATAAGTCAAAATTTTGATGCAGGTAATATTGAAATAGTCGCGGCTACTAACCCTAGCGATATACAGCTAAGAATTCGAACAGACAATCTGTCTGCCTTCTATCAATGGTTTTATTTCAGGCTTACAGGCGTTAAAGGAGAGTCTTGCCACCTAAAAATCCTAAACGCTAGCGGAGCAGCTTACCCGCCCGGTTTCGAAAACTATAAAGTAGTTTACTCCTACGATCGTGCTAACTGGCTTCGCCATGAAACAACCCTAAGTGATGGTGTTTTATCTATCGAGTTCACGCCAGAGCATGACTCTGTATTTTTTGCGTACTTTGCGCCCTTCTCCATGGAGCGCCATTTAGATTTGGTAGCGCGAGCGCAGATGGCTGCCCATTGCAAACATGAAGTTCTAGGGAAAACCCTAGACGGCCAGGATATGGACCTTTTGGTATTCAGTGACGGTAAAAACACTGCCACCAAAAACAACTGTTGGCTCATTGCGCGGCAACATCCCGGAGAAACCATGGCTGAGTGGTGGATGGAAGGCTGCATCGCAAAGCTACTGGATGAGTCTGATCCTCTGACAAAAAGCCTGCTGTCGACTAGTAATATATATGTCGTGCCCAATATGAATCCGGATGGGAGTCGGCGAGGCCATTTACGCACAAACGCAGTAGGCAGAAACTTAAACAGAGAATGGGTTAATCCAACACTCGAGCATAGCCCTGAAGTCTTTGTTGTAAAGGAAGCAATAAAGGCTCGTGGTGCCGACTTTTTCCTTGACGTACACGGCGACGAATCACTGCCCTATTGTTTTATTGCTGGGACCGAAGGGCTAAGTGACTGGCGAGAACAGCATCAAGCAAGGCTGGACTATTACAAAAATCGACTAGCGGAGATTAACCCAGACTTTCAAACCAAAGTTGGCTATCCAGCAAAGAGCCCTGGCACTGCGAATCTTTCGATGAGCACTGCTCAAGTTGCCACGCTTACAGGCGCGCTCGCCATGACACTGGAAATGCCCTTTAAAGACACGACTGCAACTCCAGACCCTGTTTTTGGTTGGTCACCGGATCGCTGCAAGACACTGGCACATTCTTGCTTACAAATAATGGGTGAAATAGTGAAAGGTGACATTCTAAAGAACTAGAAGGTCGAATTTATTTGACTGACTATTCCTTTATCTCAACAGAGAAAGTTAGCGCCCGCTGCAACTCGCTCTTAATCTCAAACAGACTTAGAGCGAGTCACTACATCTATCTACTAGACTTTAGAGTAGAGTTGCCGGCCTTTTGCATTGTACTCTTGCGCTTTCTCTTCGAGCCCGCTGTTTAACGCCGCATCAACGTCGGCTAGTTCTTTTTCCGCCGCGTAATCTCTAACTTCTTGAGATATTTTCATTGAACAGAATTTCGGGCCGCACATACTACAAAAATGCGCCACCTTGCCCGATTGCTTGGGCAAGGTTTCGTCATGAAAGCGCCGAGCCGTATCTGGATCTAAGCCCAAATTAAACTGGTCTTCCCATCGAAACTCGAAGCGAGCCTTAGAGAGGGCATTGTCTCGAAGCTGAGCACCAGGATGCCCTTTTGCGAGGTCTGCCGCGTGTGCTGCAATCTTGTAAGCCATTAGGCCATCTTTAACATCTTGTTTGTTGGGCAACCCTAAATGTTCTTTTGGGGTCACATAACACAGCATTGCACAGCCGAACCAGCCGATCATAGCAGCCCCAATACCAGAAGTAATATGGTCGTAGCCCGGAGCAATATCGGTAGTCAATGGTCCTAATGTATAAAAAGGGGCCTCGTCGCACACTTCTAACTGCTTTTCCATATTTTCTTTGATCATGTGCATCGGAACGTGGCCAGGCCCTTCGATCATCACTTGCACATCGTGCTTCCACGCAATTTTTGTTAGCTCGCCTAGGGTTTCTAATTCTCCAAACTGCGCGGCATCATTTGCATCAGCAATACTGCCGGGACGCAAACCGTCGCCCAATGAAAAGGTGACATCATAGGCTTTCATAATCTCGCAAATTTCTTCAAAGTGAGTATAAAGAAAATTTTCTTTATGGTGAGCAAGACACCACTTGGCCATTATGGATCCGCCGCGAGAAACAATGCCAGTAACTCGCTTTGCCGTTAAAGGCACATACCTAAGCAAAACACCGGCGTGAATCGTAAAATAATCAACGCCTTGCTCGGCTTGCTCGATTAACGTGTCTCTGAATATCTCCCAATTTAAATCCTCAGCAACGCCGTTCACTTTTTCCAAGGCTTGATAAATAGGAACTGTGCCGATTGGCACCATAGAATTTCGAATAATCCATTCTCGGGTTTCATGAATATTCTTACCGGTAGATAAATCCATCACCGTGTCGCCACCCCAAAGAGCCGACCAGGTGAGCTTTTCCACCTCCTCCTCAATAGACGAAGTGACTGCTGAGTTGCCTATATTGGCATTTACCTTCACAAGGAAATTGCGGCCAATAATCATCGGCTCAATTTCGGGGTGATTAATATTGGCGGGAATGATGGCGCGTCCTCGAGCAACCTCGTCACGCACAAATTCTGGGGTGATGCTCTGAGGGATCGATGCACCAAAAGATTCACCCCCATGTTGAGCACCGTCTATTCCGGCATCTTGCGCTTGCAGACGTGCCATATTCTCGCGAATGGCAATAAACTCCATTTCGGGCGTGATAATCCCTTTGCGAGCGTAGTGCAGTTGGGACACATTGTGTCCCGCCTTAGCCCGCCTTGGCAGGCGAATGTGTTCAAAGCGCAAATGCTCCGTTTGTAAATCGGTCTGTCTAGCCTGGCCAAACACAGAGCTCACTTTTTCCAATAGCTCAGTATCATTTCTCTCTTCGATCCATTTGCTTCGAATTGCAGGGAGCCCTGCGCGCAGATTGGTAGTAACACTACCATCGGAATAGGGACCTGATGTGTCATAGACTCGAATTGGCGCGTTTTCCTCAAAACCCGATTCGGTCTGAGTCGCGGTCAATTGTATTTCGCGCATCGGCACTTGAATGTCAGGGCGGCTACCTTGGACATAAACCTTTCGAGAATTAGGGAAGTATTTTTGAGTGGCTGTGTCTAGCTTGCTAATTTTATCTAAGAATTTGTCTGACTCGGCATTCATTGGAGATTCCTGATTATTGCAGCACGCAGATTGTGATGGGACGGAGGAGATGAATAACAGTCAAAACGGGCGATCTTACGATTATTCACTACACTTGCGACTGCGGTAACTTGAGGCTTCATTATGCACCAAATCTCTCGCAAGTTGTAACGCGGAAAAATTTGACCGCAAAGCTGTAACTGAACAATTAATCTGAGCGTCTGATAGGTTTTAACGGGCGTTATGTCGCATCGTTCTCGATTGAAATTGTCACTTTTAGTGACACCCTGTAGAATGCCGCATAATTCTGGTCTCTTGGGCGTATAAGTAGGGGATTGCTCGAAAAGAGCTTATTTGTCACGCCATCTAAATAATCAAGTAATAGCAAAAAGGTCACACGTTATGAAACGCATTGCGAAACTGTTAGGAGTGTCTTTACTCGTGTCTGCCACTAGCTCACTGAGCCACGCCGATGATCTGTTTAGCATCTTACAAATGGCACTTGAAAACGACCCTACGCTTCGGCAAGCAGAAGCGAGCTACCGCGCTAATCGCGAAAACATGATCCAGAGCCGAGCGAACCTGCTGCCAACACTCGGGGTCGGCGGTTCCACCACAAGACTGACCTCAGGCCCTACAGATTCGGTCTATGCGACTATTACAGATCCCGTTAGCGGGCAACAAATCCGGACTCGAGTACGAGATGACCACAGCTTCCGCCCGGGTATCAACAACCATAACTGGGGTGTCAATTTAAACCAAAGCGTGATCAACCTTGCCAACTGGTATGGCTTCCAAAGCGCCAAGGCTACCGACCAAGCGGCTGCGGTCAACCTGGCGGCACAAGAACAAGATCTTATTATGCGGGTGGCTACTGCCTATTTTGATGTGCTTCGGGCCATTGACCTGTTGGAAACCAATGTCCAAGAAGAAGAGGCTGCGCTGCGGTCATTGGAGCAAACCAGACAGCGGGAAGAAGTAGGTTTAGTGGCAATTACTGACGTATTTGATAGCCAAGCTGCCTATGATTTGGCCCGCAACACCACGATTTTGCAACAAGATTTTTTGCGTTCACGTTACGAAGCGTTGGAAGCCATCACCGGCCAGGCTCACCCAGAGATTGAAGCGCTGCGTGAAGATTTCCCGATTATTGACGTAGACGGCAGCCTAAATGCGTGGGAAAACCAAGCGGACAACAACAGTCTGGCAATTGCCGCTGCCGAATTTAACCTAGAAGCCAGTGAGAAAAACCTCAAGGCGCGTAAATCTGATCACCTACCCACCGTCGATCTGGCCGGCAACTTCGCCCATGACGTAACGGCGCCCATTATTAACCAAGGTATCGCCATCGGCGGCGGTGCTTTCGATCGTACGCGATTAGCGCTAAGTGTCAGCGTGCCTCTCTATACTGGTGGCGCCATTAGCTCACGCCGCCGTGCCGCAGAATACAACGTAATTGCTGCCAAAGAATCTTTGGAACTGACAAAGCGACAGCTCACACAGAATATCCGCAATGCCTATCGCCGAGTTAATACTGACGTATTGGTTATAGCCCAACGCCAGCGATCTATCGATTCCGCACAAAGCGCCCTCGAAGCCACAGAGCTTGGCGCTGAAGTTGGCACGCGCAACATCGTTGAAGTTCTACGGGCAAGAGAAAACCTATTCCGCGCCCTACGCCAATACGCTGATGCCAGATACACCTACGTTGTCGATTCGCTAATGCTCAAACAAGTGGCTGGCATCCTAACTCCACAGGACATTATTGAGCTCAACGAGTGGCTTGATGCAGACGCTTAGGTCTGAAAGCTAACGTCCTTCACCCGCTGAACAAACAAGGCGAAGTGTAATCGCGAGGACTAATACCCTCTGAACAAGCAAGGCGAAGTGCGGCAGTGATCATAAGACTCCCGCCCGCAGGGATGCGGGCACCAAGCCTACAGGGATGTATTCACGGCGCGTCATAGTGATCACTTCCGCCCATCGCCCAAGCGCAAAAATCAACGCTACGGGCCAAACCAATCAGCCGACGAAAAAGCGAATCACTGAATAATCAAAATAAAGTGTGACCGTGAAGAATAAGAATCACTGGACTATCAAGGCGAGCGTGGCAGTGAGCACGATGACTGTCGCCCGCAGGGATGCGGGCGCCAAGCCTACAGGGATGTATTCACGGCGCGTCATAGTGATCACTGCCGCGCATCGCCCAAGCTCAAATAATTAAGTTGCTAACAAGAAACGATGAATCTCATGATAGGCGCAAACAACTATCGAACTACAGCTTACGCCACACCGAACTCTGGCTAATTATGTATTCGTATTTCCGTCGATGCTCGCGAATCATAAATGGAATATCCTCACTGTGCAGCAACTCGAAACCAGGCAAATGACGTCCAATTGCTGCAAGCGTCTCATCACTATCCGCACCGTCCAGATAATTATCAGGTTCAGTGTACAGCTCCATCCAAGAGTTAGGCGATGCGATAACTAGAATGCCGCCTTGCTGAATATATTTGTTGGATTCGGTAAACTGCCGCAAACATTGAGATGGATCAGATAAGCGACAAAGCAAATTGCTGAGCAGGATCGCATCGAAAGGCGCGGTAGTTTTGAACAGGTTCAATGCATCCAAATTCGCAGCATCACCTTGTACAAAACTCACTCGGCCTTTATCGATCTCGTTCGATACAGCGGCGGTTAAGCGAGTTACGTGTCGGCCTGTTTCCCATCGATTGTAATCAAGCTCGCCGTCTCGTTTAAGCTCATTAGCTACGTCAATAAACGCATCACTGTAGTCTAAGGCAACCACTTGTGAAAAATTCCGAGCTAATTCAAAACTTGATCTTCCAACCGCGCAGCCAAGGTCCAGCGCGTTGTTGGAGTTTTGCGAGAACTCATTCATTAACTGCACAGTTCGATCGATGAGGTTTACCGGTTTAGGGTGACCAACCGTACTGGAAATTACCTTGTCTCGTTGCTCTTCCTCCGATCCATAGTGAAATAATAAATACTGGTTTACCACTTCATTAGTATCGTACTTATCGCCCTTCTTAGTCAGCTTACTGAGGTCCTGAACCACGCGAAAACCAGCGTGTTGGAAGAAGTGCGGCCTAAAATGAAACCTCGCCCAAATGCTCGCTTCGTCGCCGGTACTGATGAATGAGCCACCCAGAATCATCTGATGCTCACCATCAAAACAAGGCGAACTAAAATCTGTGTAGTAAGGGTGTATCGCAAAATCCTGCAAAGGATGAAAGGCATCTTCGATCCACTGCCACACATTACCGTGAGCATCGTGGATTCCTTTATCGTTAGGCGCTAAAGCATCCACCGCACTTTCGCTACCAAAACGCAAGTTGTGGTTTACTGAATAAAGCTCTGTACTATTCATCACCTGATCTAAGGCGAGCAATTCGTTATTTCCATCTACGTATTCAGATGCTTTGCTAATGCGACTGTCGCTGATTGCAGAGTGCTCACCTTCGGTTAGCAACCGATAAGGCACAGTGGAGCCTTCTTTCTCCGTCAACCAGCTGCAATAGGCTTTCGCTTCATAGAAATTTACGATTGCAGGCCAACTCCACTGCATTGGTATTTCAGAGAAGGTTGATCGTAATTTGAATCTATTAGAACCCGCCGGGCCATCTTGTACCCAGAATGTCGGCCATTTTACATTGCGGAACTGTCGCCAACCCCAGCCTGATTCAGACCAGTATTTTTGATTTTCGTAACCGCCCGCTTTTACAAATTCCAAAAACTCGCCGTTACTTATCAGAAACTTACTTGTCTTGAAGGGTGATACTTGACGCTTTTCTTGGCCGTACTCATTATCCCAACCAAATGAAGGCCAGGAGTGAGGTTTGCCAATCTTCGCTTCCAAACCAGCGATCTCTATCATGCTGTTATTGGGGAAATCTTTCCCAGCTGCAGGCTCATGCTTTTGTGCGACGGGGGCAGTTAAGTAAGGTGGCCATGCCGCCGGTTCTGCTACAAACTGACTAGGCAGCTCTCGAATTAGAACGCTAGAAGTTTCTAGGTGAATCCTTTCATGCTCAAATGCCATTGCTAAAGCCCAACTGGACTTATCCATGGTAATAGGCTGATCGAAAGCAAAGTGGTTTTGAATAACATCTTTCACAAGATTGTATACTTTACGGCGATAAGCTCTAACCTCACTTAGCTCGGGCCAAATGTCTTGCTCACCCTCGTGCAGATCATCCCAATTCATCTCATCTACGCCAGTTTCAAACAACAGCTCTAGCTCTTGATTAACGGGTTCGTCAATTAGCCCGCTTACCAGCAACTTGTTGACATAGAAGCATACGGGGTGGGCGTAATAGAAAATCAGTGGATGGCGTGTTTTGTGGTAAGGTCGAATAAAATACGCTTCGTCACTGGCTAATGAAGAAAATAGCTGTTCGGTTAGCGCCCACGTATTCTCGAAATAGGCAAGCACTGCCGCTCGCCCCCCATTGAGATTTAGTTGAGGGAGTGAGTAAAGCGGCTTGTCTGTTTGACCGTTGGCGCGTTGCCGACTTGCTAAATTACCCACTGGGCGTTTTTCTGATACTGACATGTTGCTTCCTATTTTCTTAATCCTAACTACACGCGCCTCATTGAGGTGCGATATTGACGAAGACTTTGCTTAAAATTTGCGTAATTCGGTTAGAATGGCACTAACGTTAATTTGTTGGATGTCGCCACTGCAGCTGGCGCTAGGTTAATTCAATTGCAATCTAAGCTACCACATATAGGGACGACAATTTTTACAGTAATGTCAAAATTGGCCCAAGACCACGGTTCGATTAATCTTTCTCAAGGTTTTCCAGATTTTGATTGCCCCGATCGGCTCAAAGAACTGGTGGCAAAGCATCTATATGACAAGAAGAATCAGTATCCCCCGATGGCGGGAATACCACTATTACGTCAGCAAATAGCAGATAAGATCAATACGCTGTATCAATTTTCGGCGGACTTTGAATCCGAGATCACCGTGACATCTGGCGCTACTGAGGCAATTTTTGACGCAGTTCAAGCAAGCGTTGGGGTTGGCGATGAGGTAATTATTTTCGATCCCGCCTATGACTCCTACGAACCATCCATACTCATGGCGGGGGCAAAATGCGTGCGCCTGCAATTGCGCCTGCCTCATTACGCGATAGATTTTGATGAACTCGCTGAAGCAATCACAGAAAAAACTCGCCTTATTATTATCAATTCGCCCCACAACCCCTGTGGCAAAGTTCTTACCAAGAATGATCTAGATAATTTGGCGACAGTTATACGAGGCAAGAATATTTTGCTGCTGTCCGATGAAGTTTACGAACACATGGTGTTTGATGGCAAAGCACATGTAAGTATTTTGCAGCACGAGGAGTTGTCTCAAAAATGTTTTGCGGTGTTCTCCTTCGGCAAAACCTACCATGCCACTGGATGGAAACTCGCTTACTGCGTTGCCAATATTGAGCTAACAAAAGAGTTTCGCAAGGTTCATCAGTTTGTAACTTTTACTAGCTGCAGTTTTGTTCAATTTGCTATCGCTGACTATATGGCAGAGTGCCCCGAACACGCGCTTGAACTATCCAGTTTTTATCAACAAAAGCGAGACACTTTTTGCAAGCTCATTGAACCTTCTCGGTTTAGTTTTACCCCTTCAAATGGTACCTACTTTCAATTAGTAGACTACAGCGAAATTAGTCAAAAAAGTGATGTGGATTTTGCCAACGAGCTTACTATTGAGCACGGCGTGGCTGCCATTCCATTGTCGCCATTCTATGCCACAGCCCCTGATACAAAAATTTTAAGATTCTGTTTTTGTAAAGACGACTCAACTCTCGAACAAGCCGCACAAATCCTTTGCAAACTGTAAAGACAATGGCAAACGAAGCGATTGATTTCATCAAGCTAGCAACCGAGATTAAGAGCTGGGGGCTGGAGCTAGGATTTCAGCAGCTAGCTATTACTGACATCGATTTGCACGACTACCATGAACACTTTAAATCATGGCTCGACAAACATTACCATGGCGATATGGCGTACATGGCAAACAACGTTGAAATGCGCACAAACCCCGCTGAGCTTTTGCCTGGGACCACACGAGTAATATGTGTGCGAATGGACTATGCAAAAACCAACACTAATTCCCTAGCACCACTTAAGGATAGAGAAAAAGCCTATATTTCACGTTACGCTCGAGGTCGGGACTACCACAAGCTCATTCGTAAAAGGCTGCAGATACTTGCCGAAAAAATTCAAGACAGGGTGGGTTCCCATGGGTATCGCGCGTTTGTCGACAGTGCACCTGTGCTAGAGCGGGCATTAGCAGAAAAGTCAGGTTTGGGATGGATCGGTAAGAATACCATGCTGATAAACAAGCAAGCAGGTTCTTGGTTTTTTCTGGGTGAGCTTTTTACGGACCTGCCACTGCCTCTTGATGCCAAAGACTCAGATCACTGCGGTAGTTGTAGCGCGTGTATTGATATTTGCCCCACCAAGGCTATTTTGGCACCCAATGTTCTCGACGCTCGCAAATGTATTTCCTACTTAACTATCGAGCTTAGGTCGTCTATTCCCGTTGAGTTTCGTGCAGCCATGGGTAATCGTGTTTTTGGCTGCGACGATTGTCAATTAGTATGCCCTTGGAATAAATTCACTCACCTCTCAAACGAAGATGATTTTTCACCTCGCCATGGATTTGATGATGCCAGTCTTGTGGATTTGTTTGGCTGGAGTGAAGAAGAGTTTTTAGCAAGAACCGCCGGGTCGGCAATCAGACGAATTGGCTATGAGTGCTGGCTTCGAAATCTAGCCGTTGCCCTAGGCAATGCCACTTCGTCCGTAGAAATTATTGATGCGCTAAAGTCTAGGCTGCATGACCAATCTGATTTGGTAAAGGAACATGTCAACTGGGCGCTAGAGCAACACGCCACTCAGCGCAATTAGTCCTCTCTCTATGGGGCTTTTTCTTGGTAGCAAAAGTCTAAGGCACTAATATCCATGGCAAGACTGTCTATGGCACTATAAAGTGCTGACGGTAATATCTTAGCTCTTCCACAGAATCCTTGATGTCATCCATTGCTTGATGAGTGCCTTGCTTAGTGAGTCCGGCTAAAATGTCTGGCTTCCAGCGCTTAGCCAACTCTTTCAATGTACTTACATCAAGATTTCGGTAGTGAAAGTATGCCTCTAGCTCAGGCATGTATCGGGCCATGAAGCGTCTGTCTTGGCAAATACTGTTCCCACACATGGGAGACGAATTTTTGTCTGTAAACTGGCGAAGGAATTCGATCGTCGCTTCTGACGCTTGATTCTCGTCTATCTTGCTGGATTTGACTCGATCGATAAGTCCCGAGTTCCCATGAGTGCGTTGATTCCATTCGTCCATTTTGGCCAGTGTTTCGTCCGACTGATAGATGGCAAGCACGGGCCCTTCACCAAGCACGTTAAGCTGGCTATCGGTAACCAATGTGGCGATCTCTATAATCCGATCGTCTTCCGGCACTAAGCCTGTCATTTCTAAATCAAGCCAGATTAGATTGGTGGTTTTATCCATGGTGACTCATTCCTTTAGTGTGGCAGTATCAACCCCTGCAGATTTACCGAGTGTAACAAAGCTACTCGAGGGGGAATATGCGATAATGCCACCTTTCACATTCTACGAAATATCCGGGGCTTAATGTCGAGTCGAAAACTCACTAAGCAGCAGCAATCACGCATAGCTGCTAAACAATCTGGCGATCTTGAACCCGAATCAAATCTTGCAGGCTTAGATTATGCAGCGGCTGGTTTAGTGATCAGTCATTTTGGCCAGCAGCTGGAAATTGAGCCCCTCGGTGCAACAGCGGGAGCCGATAGCCTTGCCACGGTGCGCTGTTTTCAACGTTCCAATCTGCCTCAACTGGTGACAGGTGACCGAGTTCGATTTAGGCAAAATGAGGATGGGTCTGGGGTCGTACTAGCTGTGGAGCCAAGAAGCAATGAATTTCTGCGGCCGGGCTTTAAGGGTAAGCTGAAACCGGTTGCAGCAAATATCGACAAAGTAATCTTGGTCTTTGCTGTATTGCCGGAGCCTTTCACTAACTTAATAGACCGTTATCTAGCGGCTATAGAGTCGCTTCATCTCGACGCAGTCATTGTGCTAAACAAAGTTGACCTTATAAATGATGAAAACCGACCCAAGATTGACAATATCGTGTCTATATACGAAAAGGCGGGTTATAAAGTAATCCCCGTATCAACAGTCACTGGCATCGGGATAGAGGCCTTAGAGCATGATCTAGCAGGCCTGACCACTGTGTTAGTTGGGCAATCGGGGGTGGGAAAATCGTCTCTAGTGAATAGATTGGGTGATAGCGCAGTTGCAGACGTGGGTGAACTATCGGTAGGCAAAGAGAAAGGCACCCATACCACCACCACCGCCAGGCTTTTCCATTTGAATCGTTTCGATGTGATTGATTCGCCGGGCATACGAGAATTTAATCTTGGCCATATTTCACCAGAGCAGTTAATACAGGGCTACCCTGATCTTCATGCCCATGCACAGCAGTGTAAATTTCGTGATTGCAGCCACCGCAGTGAGCCAGAATGCGCCCTCCAGGCGGCTTTGGAAAAAGGGCTGATATCGCCCGAGCGGCTAAACAGCTATTTTCAGATTTTGGCCTCTCAAACAGAATGATGAAACGATTTTATTTTACAATCGATTGCCACGCAGGGCTGTTCTCTGCTGACTTACATGGATAATTCCCAGTGCCTTCTTTTTTTATACTTTTCCAGTCTCTAGTTCCTCAACATCTTCTATCGAGACTGGTCGGTTTTTTTGCCAACAGCCGTCTATTTAGTCCAGTGTTTATCTATTGTTTTGCACGTCACTACGGAGTCGACCTGATCGAGGCCGAACTCGAAGATCCATCCCAATACCCCACATTTAACGCCTTTTTTACTCGGGCGCTAAAACCCGGGTCACGTCCTCTACCCGAAGTGCCCAATTGCATTGTCTCGCCAGCAGATGGTGAAATCAGCCAAATTGGCAAAATTCAACATGACCTGATTTTTCAGGCCAAAGGTCAACACTATTCTATCGAGAAACTGCTGGCATGCGACCAAGCGCAGGCAGCGAGGTTTCACGACGGTTTTTTTGCCACTGTCTATTTATCACCCAAAGACTACCATCGGGTGCACATGCCATTGGCAGGCACTCTGTGCAGCACAACTTATGTGCCCGGCAAACTGTATTCCGTGAATCAAAAAACTGCGGAATCGGTGCCCGAGCTGTTCGCCATTAATGAGCGGTTGGTGTGTTGGTTTGATACAGAAGCGGGCCAAATGGCACTTGTACTGGTCGGCGCTATGATAGTCGCCGGAATTGAAACCGTATGGTCGGGGCAGGTATGTCCGACAAAGGCTCGAAACCCAACGACCCAGCACTATGCCGATCAAACGATTACGCTAGCGACTGGCAGTGAAATGGGAAGATTCAAACTAGGCTCCACTGCCATCGTGCTGTTCGAGCCTAACGCAATTGAACTAGACAGCAGCCTCACCGCAGGTAGCAAGGTAAAGATGGGCCAACTTTTGGCAATCAATAAAATCACAGCAGCTTAGGAATCACTATGACCCAAGATGAACTAAAACAATTAGTCGCGAAACACGCATTCGACATTGTCAAAAAGAAGTTTGATGAAAAAATGGTGATTGGCGTTGGCACGGGTTCTACCGCCAACTTATTCATCGACGAACTGGCTGCTCTAAAGTCAGAAATAAATGCCACCGTCGCCAGTTCGGAAGAATCCGCTCGTAGGCTAAAAGCCCACGGTATTCCCGTGATCGACCTTAATGCTGCGGGCGGGGTTGACGTCTATGTTGACGGCGCTGACGAGACAAACGAGCATCTTCAACTCATTAAAGGAGGGGGAGCTGCCTTAACCCGCGAGAAAATTATCGCCGCGGCGGCAAAAGAGTTTATCTGTATCGCAGATGAGTCAAAACTCGTGAAAACCTTGGGTGCGTTTCCCTTGCCAGTCGAGGTGATTCCTTTAGCGCGTAGCTATGTTGCGCGAGAAATCGTAAAACTAGGAGGAGATCCGGTGTATCGCGAAGGCTGTGTTACTGACAACGGTAATCACATTCTTGATGTCTACAATTTGGAAATTACAGAGCCGCGGGAACTTGAGAAAGCGCTTAATCAAGTAACCGGTGTCGTAACCAATGGACTGTTTGCAATGAGGCCCGCAGATCTGCTGATTTTGGGCACAGAATCAGGGGTAAAAGAACTGAAAGCCAAGTTTGGTTAATCGGCTGACAATATTTGGAAACAAAAAGAGAGGTAAGGCTCTTTTTATGACAGAGTCTTAACAATCTAGACTTATTTCTAAGCCCCTACTGCCAAGACAAGGTCTTGGCAGTACCGCTTAGATTAAACGGAGTTTAAATCGGGTTTACGTTTTCAGCTTGCGGGCCTTTTTGACCCTGCGTCACTTCCATCGTAACTTTCTGACCTTCAACCAAAGTTCGTCTTCC
>CAYGRT010000019.1:0-4931 GCA_964352355.1 uncultured Pseudohongiella sp.
CCCCCACCAAGCCCTTTACCGTTCAGCTGCACGACCTTCGTTCGAACGGATGCGAACGCCGAGCTTACAGGGACGTATTCACAGCGGGTCGTGAAACTGAGCGGTAAAGCGCTGACCGCCAATAAGCACGTAAAACAAAACCCCCCAAACCTGCACAAAACTCGCAGGAAGCGTTTAGCGATCAGGTTAACGACCGTCGTTCACAGGGATGCCAGCGCCGACCTCACAAGGACATATTCACAGCCTGTCGTGAAAATGACCGGTAAAGCGCTGACCACCATAAACACGTGAAACAAAAATCGTCAATCCAGCACAGAACTTCCAGAAAGCCGTTTAGCGTTCAGGTTCACGACCGTCGTTCGCAGGGATGCGAACGCCGAGCTTACAGGGACGTATTCACAGCGGGTCGTGAAAATGAACGGTAAAGCGCTGACCACCATAAGCACGTAAAAAAACCTTCAAACCAGCACAAAACTCGCAGGAAGCGATTTGGCGTTCAGGTTCACGACCGTCGTTCGCAGGGATGCGAACGCCGAGCTTACAGGGACGTATTCACAGCGGGTCGTGAAAATGAACGGTAAAGCGCTGACCACCATAAGCACGTAAAAAAACCTTCAAACCAGCACAAAACTCGCAGGAAGCGATTTGGCATTCAGGTTCACGACCGTCGTTCGCAGGGATGCCAGCGCCGAGCTTACAAGGACGTATTCACAGCGTGTCGTGAAACTGAGCGATAAAGCGCTGACTGGCAACAATCATATCGCGAAACCAAATACTAAATCGTTACCCGCTATACTGCTTGGATAAAAACTGACCTAAATCGAAGCTATTTAATATGACCAAGCTTATCGACTTTAACAGCCAGATAGCTTTCATTATGGGGATTAGCACCTGTGCGAATTGGTACTATCTCGGTGACAGAAACACCTATCGATTCCAAGGCATTTATCTTGCGAGGATTGTTAGTCAGCAGTCTAACTTGGTTGATATGAAAATGATCGAACATGGGTTTACAAATTTCATAATCCCGACCATCCGCATCAAACCCTAATTGCTCATTAGCCTCAACCGTATCGGCACCAGAATCTTGCAGCGCATAAGCTCGGATTTTATTCAGTAAACCAATGCCACGGCCTTCTTGACGAAGGTATAAGATAATACCGCTACCTTCTGCCACAATAGATTGCATTGCGTATTGCAATTGCGGCCCGCAGTCGCAGCGTAAACTAAACAAACAATCTCCGGTGAGACATTCTGAGTGCACGCGGCACAAAATTGCCTTGCTTGGGTTTATATCACCGTGTACAAGCGCTACATGCTCTTTACCTGTCACATCATCGCCAAAGCCGTGGATAGTAAATGGACCCCATTGTGTGGGCAAATCCGCTGATGCAACAAACTTTACAGACAACTGATAATCCTCTTCGTCAGCACTCTATTTGAATACTCGCAAAGCCGCTCATCGGGCTCACGATCTTATAGTGCGAATGCAATACCTTGTAGACATAATGCCGCCATTATACCCGCTAAAACATCATCAAGCATGATGCCAAGGCCACCTTCTACTTTCTCATCCACCCACTTAATAGGCCAAGGTTTAGCAATATCGAAAGCCCTGAATAATAAAAACCCAAGCACTATCCAAAACCAGCCTGCAGGGGCCATAAACATAGTGATCCAGTAGCCAACAAACTCATCCCATACTATGCCGCCGTGATCATGCACTCCTAGATCACTGGACGTTTTCCCGCAGAGCCAAATACCTAATGTTAATGTAACCAATAAAAATACTGAGTAAATTAGCAACGACATTGTCGGCAAAGCGATATAGATGATAACAGCGATCACCGTGCCTGCCGTGCCCGGCGCTTTAGGCGCCGCACCGCTACCAAAACCGAATGCCAAAAAGTGCACCGGGTTACGCCAAACCGATCGTGGCGTGTGAAGGCTCACCCCTTGGACTCTTTAAAATGATCGTAGGCTTTGTCCAACTGCTCGATAGCTTGTCCATCTGCATTGATTAACTTCAATCCCTGTTCGAGCACAACCTTACCAATCTTGGTCACTGTAACTCCATGGCCAGATGCCGCTGCCATGATCTGAGCTTCGTTTTTTGCCGGCGCAGTAAAACATAACTCATAATCATCGCCGCCGTATAAGGCTGCCTGCAAACATGATTCTGGAGTGAATAGGTGTCCAGCCGGAAAAGAGAAAGGCAGCTTCTCTAGCTGCACAACAGCGCCAACCTTACTCGCATTCAAAATATGCCCCAGGTCGCCCACTAAACCATCTGAGATATCAATGGCACTGGTAATGAGTCCGGCAATAGCCTGTGACAATTCTATGCGTGGTGGTGGCTGAAAATAAGCAGCAGAGAAATAGTTCTTCTCACTCTTGCTTATGCCTTCTAAAGGTTTTAACGGGGTTAAGTCTAGGTGTGAAGGTAGTCCAAAAGTGGCGAGAGCCAGGGCTCCATCACCTAGGCTGCCTGACACATAAATGTCGTCACCTACTTTTGCAGAGCTGCGCAGCACGGGCTTATTGTTTAGATGTTTACCAATAACTTGAATCGCGATAGTTAAAGGAGCGGATGCTGGACAGTGAGTCAAATCACCACCCACTAATGGGCATTTATATCGCTGCGCCATCAGCGCCAAACCTTCACCAAACTGATCCAACCAAGACTCGTTGACGGTTGGTAAGGATAGCCCGAGAGTAAAACACAATGGAGTGGCTGCCATGGCAGCTAAATCGCTTAGGTTAACCGCGAGAGCTCGCGTAGCGATTGCCGCTGCTGGGGCACTGTTTGGAAAATGCACGTCGGCAACTAGCAGGTCCATGGACATGCTAAGAGGCGCACTAACTGTCCCATGGAGCACCGCGCAATCATCGCCGATGCCAATAGCAACGCCTGCAGAGGGAAAGCCCAATTTTTCTTTAGCGAAATATCGGGAAATAATATCGAATTCAGAATGGCTCATAAAAACTCGAATGAACTCTAGTAATTCTCAAAACCCAAGGCCAGTTTTAGCCGTTGTTGGCGGCCAGTTCAATTACGCGCAACTGCTTGGCTAGTTTGTCCAAGACGCCATTTATATATTTGTGTCCATCAGTGGCACCGAATACTTTAGCCAATTCGACGCATTCGTTAATAACCACACGATAGGGAACATCGATACGGTAGGCTAACTCATAGCTACCCAGATACAAAATTGATTTCTCGATGGGGTCTAGTGCTTCTGGTTTGCGATCTAACACAGGATGCAAATGAGCATCGAGCTCTGTTACACACTTGGGTATAGCGAGAAATATCTCATTAAAATATGGCCAGTCAATCTTACCCGGCGTTTCCTCTTGATATTGCTTAGCAATAGCCGCCGGGGCGTCCTCGGTAATTAGCCATTGATAGAGAGCCTGCAAAATAACTCGCCGCGCCTTTTTTCGCTGCGCTAGAGGAATTCGTTTGGGATGGCTCTTTGTTGCCGAGTTAGGAACTGCGGCTTTATTTTCTGTCACTTAAGATTCCAATTGCCTAGATAGGCTTACCATTTCGATTGCAGTAAGTGCAGCTTCCTCGCCCTTGTTTCCGGCTTTAGTGCCAGCCCTTTCGATGGCCTGCTCTATAGAATCTACTGTGAGCACTCCGAAAGTTACAGGTGTTGATGTGCTCAAACTAACCATGCTTAACCCTTTCACACATTCGCCTGCCACGTAATCAAAATGCGGAGTACCGCCTCTGATTACAGCACCTAACGCAATCACTGCATCATAAGACTCAGACTTAAGTAGTTTTTGAACTGCTAAAGGCAATTCAAATGCACCCGGCACCTTAATGATTGTAATGTCTTTCTCGGCAACTCCATGCATCTTTAACGCTTCTAAGGCGCCATCAAGAAGGCGGTCTACTATAAAGCTATTCCAACGCGTCACGGTAATTGCATATTTTGCAGATGCGTTTTTGTAATTGCCCTCTATCATTTTTATGCTCATAGCCTAATTCCTAAATGATCCTAATTTATTTCCTGCGATCGAGCGTGGCTCTTATTCTTGAAAGCCAACAAAATCCACAACTTCTAGATCGAATCCAGAGATTGCATTGAACTTTGCAGGATAACTCAACAGTCGCATCTTACCTACGCCAATATCTCTCAATATCTGTGATCCAGTGCCTATTGTTAGATCGCTGCCCGCTCTCCCCGCTTGAACATTATCACCCTTCTTTTCCACAGCAGCAGCCAAGTTATGGGCTAAATCTTGCCCGTAATCATCTTCTGACAGTAAAACAGCGACACCGCACTCCTCTTTACTTATTCGTTCAAGGGCCGCACTGAAGGACCAACTGGTTCGATCAGCGTTATACACATTACACACATCACGAATAGTGTTAGGAATATGAACTCGCACCAGCGTTTCGTTATCTGCTTTAACATCCCCCTTCACAAACGCCAAATGCAAACTACCACTCAGTGAGTCTTTATAACTGTGAACAGTAAACTCACCATACTCGGTATTAAGAAGATTTGTCTCTGTTCGCACGACCGTGTGCTCATTGGCAATTCGGTAATGAATCAGATCAACTATAGTGCCTATTTTTAAATTGTGTTTTTTCGCAAACTTCTCAAGGTCTGGCCTTCGCGCCATGGTGCCATCTTCGTTCATTATCTCTACGATAGCGGCTGACGGTTCGTAACCGGCCATTCTTGCTAGATCACACCCTGCCTCCGTATGGCCTGCTCGTCGCAGCACACCGCCTGGCTGGGCCATTATAGGAAATACGTGTCCAGGTTGGACAATGTCTGTTGGCTGACTGTCTCTAGCTACTGCTACCTGAATTGTTCGCGCTCTGTCTGCAGCTGAGATTCCGGTAGTAACACCCGTCGCCGCCTCGATGGAGACAGTAAAATTAGTCTCATAAGGCGTTTGATTCTCGT
>CAYGRT010000019.1:5031-60007 GCA_964352355.1 uncultured Pseudohongiella sp.
GTCGCCGCCTCGATGGAGACAGTAAAATTAGTCTCATAAGGCGTTTGATTCTCGTTGACCATTAAAGGCAATTTTAGGTGCTTACAGCGCTCTGGGGTCATCGTTAAACAAATTAGCCCGCGAGCATGCATTGCCATGAAGTTAATATCCTCAGTGCGGACTCGCTCTGCAGCAATAATTAGATCACCCTCGTTTTCGCGATCTTCATCGTCCATCAAGATAACCATCTTTCCTTGACGGATGTCATCGATTATCTCTTCAACTGTATTTAATTCCATAATGCTCAACTATTGCCTTTGCTCGTAAGTTCAATAAAACCCGTTTGCTTTCAATGTCTCTGCCGTGATGCCTGAGCTTTTCTCGCCACTCGTTGAAGACATCAATCGCTCCAAGTAACGGGCTACCAGATCAACCTCTAGATTAACCACTCGTCCGACATCGTATTCACCAATAATCGTCTCTACTTGGGTGTGGGGAATGACATTAATAGCAAATTCATTACCATTAACTTCGTTCACAGTAAGGCTAGTGCCATCGATACAGATTGACCCCTTTGCGGCGATATACCTGCTGAGCTCTGTTGGCACTTGAAAAGTTAGCTTAACGCTCTGACCTTCTACCGCGGAACTCTTGAGGGTGCCAACACCATCGACATGACCACTCACAATGTGACCGCCAAATCTATCGGTTGCGAGCATGGCTTTTTCTAAATTTACTCGTGATCCAGTTTTAAGCGAGCCTAACGAAGTGCAGCGTAGTGTTTCATTGGAAACATCTGCAGAGAAACTAGTTGCGGTCATTTCTACGACAGTTAAGCAGCAACCACTAACGGCTATGGAATCACCAATCTTAACGTCAGACATATCCAAATTATTGGTCTCTAAAACCAGGCGCCACTCCGAACGAATTTCCGAAAGGCTTTTAACACAACCAATTGCTTCAATAATCCCTGTAAACATTATTTTACCCGCTTGCCTGCTCAGTCGATGTGAGCGTCTTTGGCTCAGTTGGCATTAAAGTCACTTTGATATCGTCACCCATTTGCACCAGTGACGTTATTTCAAATCCCAGAACATCATTCATCGCCGCGATACCGGTTTTGCTGTACAAAGGCATTGCATCAGCGCCCATTATTTTTGGCGCGATATAAACGACCAACTCATCCGCAAGCTGTTGTTCAACGAAAGCAGAACTGAGGGTTGTGCCTGCCTCGACAAAAACCTCGTTACACTGCAGCTGGGCGAGGAATTTTAGCACAAACATCAAATCCACTCCCGCGGCTGTGTTTGAACCTTGGACCTTAGCCTCTACCACCTCTACGCGCTGCTGGGAAACTAGCGCATCCCTGAATCCTGCCTGGGCATCGGCGCCTGCGGTGGTAAATATTATCACTCTTCCCGATGCCAAAATTTGCGCATTAGGAGGCGTCCTTAGCTTGCTATCGAGTATCACTTTAAGTGGTTGTAAGGCTAAGCTATGACGATTTCGATCGATCTCTGCTTCTGGCAAATTCAGGTCATCTACTCGCACATTCATTCGGGGATCGTCTTTCAGAACAGAGCCAATTCCCGTCAGAATAGCACTGCTGGCCAAGCGCAATTTCTGAACATCACTGCGTGCTTGCGCACCTGTTATCCACTGGCTTTCGCCATTGCTTAACGCGGTGCGACCATCCAGGCTGCTGGCAAGTTTTAATTTGACCCATGGTAGCCCTGTTTCATGCCGTTTGTGGAAGCCGAGATTCAGTGCTCTTGCTTGGCTTTCAAATTCCACAAGGTGAAATACTTTGATTCCAGCCTCTTCCAAGATTTCAATGCCTCGCCCACACACCTTAGGATTCGGGTCAAGCACTGCAATTACCACACAAGCAACCTGAGCCTCGACTAAGGCTACCGCACAGGGGCCTGTTCTGCCGATGTGCGCACATGGCTCTAGTGACACAAATGCAGTAGCGCCTTTTACCGATAACCCTTTTTCTTCCGCCTCGGACAGCGCCATCATTTCAGCATGGGGCTCTCCCGGAAAAACATGCCATCCTTCGGAGACAACACCGTTGCCATCTACCAAAACACACCCCACTCTAGGATTCGGATTGGCATTAATGACGTAGGTCGCAAGCTCTATCGCTCTAGCCATATGAACTGGCCAGTCAATAAACTCATTCTTGAGCTGCGAGTTGACTAATTTTTCCATTATGTTAGAGCGCGGCTATAGTAAAGTGAGAGTGAAGGTAAGTGTTGCCGAAAACCTTGCCAATGCAAACTCGTGTCTGGTTAGTGACAAATTTATTCCGGCTTACCTTGAGAGAGGCGGTCAATTTCCTCACGAAATTCATTAAGATCTTTAAACGAGCGGTATACCGATGCAAAACGGACGAAGGCAACCTCATCCAGACTGCGCAGTTCTTTCATCACCTCTTCGCCCACATCTCTCGATCTAACTTCACGCTCTCCTGTTGAACGCAAGTTAGCTTTTATTCGAGTAACAGCTTCTTCCAATTTCTCGATACTGACGGGGCGCTTTTCTAAGGCTTTAGACAAACCAGCCATTAGCTTATCTTCATTAAAAGGCTCTCTAATACCGTTGCTTTTAATAATACGCGGCATAACCAATTCCGCTGATTCATAGGTTGTGAATCGCTCTTCGCAAGTAATGCACTCACGGCGACGACGGACATGGTTACCTTCCGTCACCAATCTAGAATCAATTACCTTGGTGTCGATGGCACTACAAAACGGACAATGCATAAAAAACCTTTCGTTCTAACAATAAAATCCAGCGCTGGCCAATTGCTCGCAACTGATAAGCACGTTAACCTGCTTTTTTCAGAGCATCTGGTTCTGCCGCATACACAGGGAAGCGAGCACAAAGCTTGAGTACATTAGACTTTACCTGTGCGATCACGTCGTCGTTGGCAAGGTCATCCAATACATCACAAATCCAATTCGTGAGCTCGGTAATCTCAGCTTCTTTGAAGCCTCGGGTTGTGATGGCTGGCGTGCCGATGCGCAATCCGCTCGTCACGAAGGGCGGATTAGGATCGTTTGGCACTGCATTTTTATTCACAGTGATATTGGCTCGACCAAGGGCCGCATCAGCATCTTTACCGGTGATTCCTTGTTTGATAAGGCTAACGAGGAACAAATGATCGTCGGTACCGCCGGATACAACGTCATAACCGCGCTCAATGAAAATCTTAGCCATTAGCTGGGCATTAACGACTACTTGCTTTTGATAAGTCTTAAATTCGGCAGACATTGCTTCTTTGAAGCAAATCGCTTTGGCAGCGATTACATGCATCAATGGACCGCCCTGACTTTCTGGAAACACGGCAAAATTTAGCTTTTTTTCAAGCTCTGGATTGGACTTGGCAAGAATAATGCCGCCCCGAGGGCCACGCAGCGTTTTATGGGTAGTCGAGGTTGTTACATCGGCGATATTCACAGGGCTCGGGTAAACACCTGCAGCCACCAGACCTGAAATATGCGCCATGTCTACTAAGAAGTAGGCACCAACACTGTCCGCAATATCGCGAAACCGCTGCCAGTCTATGATTCGAGAATACGCAGAAAAGCCCGCAACGATGAGCTTGGGCTTGTGCTCCTGAGCCAGCGCGTTTACTTCGTCATAGTCAATTTCGCCGGTTTTTTCATTGATTCCATACTGCACCGCGTTATAAATGCGGCCAGAAAAGCTGACGCTAGCACCGTGAGTTAAATGACCACCATGGGCGAGACTCATACCAAGGATGGTATCGCCCGGCTTGAGCATTGCCATGTAGGCAGCCGCATTAGCCTGAGAACCAGAATGAGGCTGAACATTGGCGTAATCGGCCCCATAGAGTTCTTTGACCCTGGCAATAGCCAAGTTTTCCACCACATCGACGTGCTCACAGCCGCCGTAATAACGCTTGCCAGGATAGCCTTCGGCGTATTTATTAGTGAGTACCGAGCCTTGCGCCTCCATCACCAGCGGGCTGGCGTGATTCTCAGATGCGATGAGTTCAATGTGCTCCTCTTGCCGAGTTCGCTCGGCTTCAATGGCGGCACTGATTTCAGGATCAGATTCAGAAATTCTGATAGAGGTGTTAAACATCCAGATCTCCGTGGGGTTAGGGGATTTTAAGAAGGCGATATTCTACATGATGAGCATCTTTCGATCATCACAAATATGGCTGTTGTCGGGGTTTTCACGTCCAAAATGGCCGTCTCTGTGGCATAATCCCTGTTCTTTTTATCCTCAGGGTTTCTGTAATGGCTCAGTTTGTATACACAATGCATCGGGTGGGCAAAATCGTTCCACCGAAGCGCGAAATACTTAAGGACATCTCACTCTCCTTCTTTCCAGGTGCCAAGATTGGCGTGCTCGGCCTGAATGGGTCAGGCAAATCCACCCTGCTTCGCATCATGGCGGGTCGAGATACCGAATTTAACGGCGAGGCGCGGCCACAGCCGGATATCAAGATCGGCTATCTGCCACAAGAGCCGGAATTGGACGAAAGCTTGGACGTTCGTGGCAATGTGCAAACTGGCATGAAGGAAGTGGTCGACCTGCTGGATCGATTTAACGCAATCTCCGACAGATTCGCAGAACCCATGAGCGACGATGAAATGACTGCGCTGCTGGAGGAACAAGGCACCCTGCAAAACGAAATTGATGCCTTGGATGGCTGGCAGATCGAGCGCACCCTTGAACGGGCTGCGGATGCCCTGCGTTTGCCGCCTTGGGATGCCGACGTCGCGAAACTCTCTGGCGGTGAAAAGCGCCGGGTAGCACTGTGCCGGCTACTATTATCCAAGCCCGATATGCTGTTACTTGATGAGCCCACTAACCACTTAGACGCAGCCAGTGTCGCTTGGCTAGAGCGATTTCTGCAGGAGTATTCTGGCACGGTAGTGGCAATCACTCACGACCGCTACTTCCTCGACAACGCGGCAGGTTGGATTCTTGAGCTTGACCGCGGACACGGTATTCCTTACGAGGGCAATTACACGACTTGGTTAGAAGCCAAGGAAAAACGCCTTGAAGTTGAAGCCAAGCAAGAAGCAGCCCATGAGAGAACCATAAAATCAGAACTGGAGTGGGTACGCGCAAACCCTAAGGGCAGACAGTCAAAGAGCAAGGCGCGACTCTCTCGATTTGAGGAGTTGAACTCCCAAGACTTCCAAAAACGTAATGAAACCAGTGAGCTTTATATTCCGCCTGGGCCCCGATTAGGGGACAAAGTGATTGAGGTAAAACACCTCAATAAATCATTCGGCGACAAGACCCTCATTAACGACCTTAGTTTCTCAGTACCAAAGGGCAGCATTGTCGGCATTATCGGCGGCAACGGCGCAGGTAAAACCACATTCCTGCGAATGCTAGTGGGCGACGAACAACCGGATAGTGGCACAATTGAGCTTGGCGAAACTGTTGATTTGGCTTACGTAGATCAAAGTCGTGACGCGTTGAATGGCGACAATACCGTGTGGCAAGAAATATCCGATGGACAAGACTTTTTACAGATCGGCAAATACGAAGTTGCTTCGCGCGCGTATGCGAGTCGTTTCAATTTTCGTGGCGGTGATCAACAAAAATTTGTTAAGGATCTTTCCGGTGGCGAGCGTAACCGGCTGCACATGGCGAAACTTCTCAAACGAGGCGGCAACGTTTTGCTACTGGATGAACCGACAAACGATTTGGACGTGGAGACGCTGCGAGCTTTAGAAGAAGGTATTCTGACCTTTCCTGGCTGCGCCATCGTAGTCTCTCACGACCGCTGGTTTCTCGATCGCATCTGTACCCACATTCTCGCGTTTGAAGGCGACAGCGAAGTTGTTTGGCATGAAGGAAATTACTCGGATTATGAAGCTGAGCGCAAGAAACGCTTAGGGGAAAATGCCGAACCTACTCGAATCAAATACAAGAAACTAGGAGACCTCTGATTAAGCCTACAGGCCAAGCTCAGCTTTGAGCTTGGCCAATCGCTGCTTCTTTTCTTCAGACGAAAGTGTGGTACGACTCTTTTCCGGAAGAGCCTCTGGTACTTGGACTGCCAATGTCTCTCCTCTAATCACCCGACGACACAAAATTTCGTAGTGATAGCGAAATATTGGCAGCGCGTTGGCTTCATTCTCATTTGCCAATAGATACCAACCGGCGGCCTTACCTGCCAAATAAACGGCTTCATGGCTCCAAGGAAATTCAATTTTGGGCGACGAGGCTGAGCACGCTTCTACATAAGCATCAAAAGTGCTCGGCAAGCCAAACAAGTCATGGCCTTGCTCGCACGCTCGAATAAACGCGGCGATTGAAGGCAAGTAGTCTTGGGTGCTAATAACCCGTTTACCCGCCAACACAATTTGCTTAGGGGTATAGGCTTCCAAAGAGCTCAGCCAATACTTTTTAGCGATCACTAAACTCTCATGATTCTGAAAGGCTTTGTGGAATTGGTTGTGGTAAGCAAACTCGAACTCAGCAAAAACCTGATTAATGGCATCAACATGATCGAGGGCACTGCCGCTGCCTGAGTTATTGCCATCGTAATCAGCTTCCCGCTCTCGCACACGAGATGAAGCGCTTTGCAACGCTTTACTCTGCCCAGCTGCGGTCTTTGATCTGCTCGAATTTGTCTTTAATTCGCTGCTGGCTCGATCCAATAAAGGATTGATCTTCTCCATAGTTCTCATCAGTTAAGTGATTAGATTTCAGGCGCCTTGCCCAATCGTGTTTTATGTACTGTAAAAATACTGTATTCCAAGAAGACTTAACCTGCTGACTGTCTTTCCAGTACAGCACAAATTCGGCCACCTTGTCTCTGGCGTAGTTCTCATCTATTTCTGCCAATGCCAAAATCTCAAAACAGTCTGCGCTTGGCTGCCAATCATCGGGAATAATTCGCGGCATGGAATCATGACCGAATGAGGCGGAGTATTTTGCCCACTGCCGGCGGATGTGTTCAATAAATTTAGTATTCCATGCGCCATGCACGAGACCACGCTCACGCCAGTAAAGAACAAACTCTGGAATTGCATCCTCTAAAAAGCTGCCGCTAACTCCGGAGTTTTCAAGAATCTCAATCGCGTCTTGACTGGGTCGCCAGCTTCCTGACATTTCAGTGGACAGTTCATACTTACTGCTTCGGGTTTGCTCACTGCGCCACTGTTTTAACACGTGCTTATAAAACGCGTTTCCCCAGGAAAAACGCGCCTGCCCTCTATCCCGCCAGTATGCAATAAATTCGGGTACCAAACCGTGAATAAAGTCTTCAGGTATATTGTGCTGTTTGCACTGGGCAATCCATGTTTGGTCCGGTTGCCAGTTGGGGGCAATCAAGGTGGCTGCGCCAATTGTCATCGCTTTTACCGGCTGGGGCGGTGCCTTCGCCACACTGGTTCTGCCCCGCTGTGGCGATTGACTAGCCTGAGGGGCAGTGTCTTCGATTGACAGAAAAAACTCATTATCATGCCCTGCTAGAGCCTCGATAGTGATCAGGCCTAGTCCTTGCAAACTCTGCTGAATACGCCGCACATCAATGGGGGCCCAGAAGGGAAAAAGGCTGGCCACCTCTGGCAGCGAGTAGCGAACCCAACGCTTATTCTTGTGTCCCTCCCGCATTACTGCAGGGCGAAAGCTTGAGAAGTCCGCCAAGGTTTGCAACATCACTGCTTCTTCAAGCCCAATTGTTGCAGCCAAAGTTGGTGATATTACTAGCGGTCGTTCTGGCAAAAGCGATGTAGGCATAAGAAAAGTTTGAATGCACGGGAAAAGGTTTCAAGCAGTTAGCAGCGATGCGTCCTGCTAAGGAATTAATGCTATCATCGATCCGAGTCTGGCACATGCAAAACTCTGGAAAATTCTGGATAAAAAGTTCGGCAATTCGGGTAAGATTAGACCTGACTGTAAGCCCCGAAGTTATCATGAAGTCCACCACAGATTATCCACAACTTATTCAGCAGTTCATCAAAGATGAAAAGCTACCTAGTAGCTACTTTGACGATGCCACGAATTACTTGTTGCCGCTAAAGGATCGGCTAGTGGCCAAGCTACGTGGCCGCGCCTCGGCTTTTCAGGTAATTGGCATTAATGGCGCACAAGGCACTGGCAAAACCACCCTTGCAGCCTTGCTGCAGCGTTTAGTTTCAGCCGATGGTTTTAACGTGGTTAATCTGTCGATTGACGATTTTTACTATGCCAGCAGCAAGCGAAAGGAGCTTGCCGCCTCGATCCATCCATTGTTAAAAAGTCGCGGTGTGCCCGGCACCCATGATATGGCGCTAGCCCTAAATGTAATTGAATCGCTACGAACCCTCACTGCCATTGAGGAGCTGATGCTACCCGCTTTTGACAAGTCCACCGATGAGCCAGTGGCACAAGATGAGCAAATCACGCTGCGGGGCCCTGTGCATCTGTTAATCTTAGAGGGTTGGTTTTTAGGAGCAAGGCCTCAAGCTGAGAGCGAATTAACCAAGCCAATAAACGAGCTTGAACGTCAGCAAGACCCTGATAAAAAATGGCGACACTATGTGAATGAGCAATTAGCAGGGGACTACCAACGACTGTTCTCGCAGCTTGACCTGCTTGTGTTTTTGAAAGCACCCAGCTTTGAGCAAGTCTATGAATGGCGCACGTTGCAAGAACACAAACTAATCGCCAACAAGCAAAATGGCTATGCAACGATGAATGACAAGCAACTCGTTTCCTTTATCCAACATTTCGAACGTTTAACTCGCCACTGCCTCAAAACCCTACCCTCACAGGCCGACGTGGTGCTGCACTTAAACAGTGAACACCGCATCGAATCCTCCCATTAATGCTGCCTAAATCAAGCAGCTTGCTGACTCGCTGGTGTTAAGCGTGTAAAAAATGGTTGTGCATACACTCGCACAACAAGACCAACCAAGATGATAGCTGCCAGTTGACGCCAAAGTGGATAAGTCTCGCCATGCTCCATCATGGATACTTGCAAGGTCCAGCCCAACTGCGAATAAAGAACATTTAATAACAAACCACAGCTAATGGCAGAGCCAATCACAGCAGTCAAATAAGCAGCTAGAGATCGGTTACCTAGCTGTTCCCTGATCACGCCCATGGTAGCAATATTTGTTGCCGGACCGGTGAGCATAAAAACCAATGCGGCGCCGGGGGAAATGCCAGCAAACAGCAAGCTAGCCGCAACCGGTGTAGACGCTGTCGCGCAGATGTACATAGGCAGCCCCACAAACACCATGATGATCATAGCTAACAAGCCATCACCCCACTGCAAAAAAAATGACTGAGGCACATAGGCAGTAATCACGGTTGCTGCCACTAGCCCGATGGTCAGCCACTTTGCCGTATCTGAAATCATATTACCGTAGCCATACTTGACCGATGCCACTAACTTATCCTTAAGCGAAAGTTCTGTTATTGCCTCCGGCTTTTTAGAGCCACAGCAACTGCTCGCGGCCTTGGGCGCAGGTTGAATCGAATCTTCTTTATCGAACAGTGACACCATAACCCCGGCGATAATCGCACTAATGAGCGCGCTAATGGGACGGGCTATCGCAAACACTGGACCTAACACGGCATAGGAGAATGAGATGGAATCTACACCAGTTTCTGGCGTGGCCACTAAAAAGGCAGATGTGGCCCCTTTTGAAGCCCCGGCTTTTCTAATTGCCAGCGCGGTTGGAATAACGCCGCAAGAACACAGTGGCAGGGGTGCCCCAATAAACGCTGCCTTAACAATCGAGACAAACCCAGAGGAAGACAATTGCTTCTCTACCAGACTGCTGGGCAATACCTGTTTGATTACTCCCGCCAAGAAATAGCCGAGCAACAACCACGGTGCGCTCTCGATCACTAAATTCCAGAATACACTTAATAAATTCATCTTGATGTTTTCCTCGCTGCGCGAATTTCACCTTCCTCCAGTGCCTCCAAGATGGAGCAATGGGTTGCGTTTTCAGGTCCTCCGCAGCAACTATCCAATAGTATGCTTAACGTATTTTGCATAGCCTTAAGTTCAGCTATTTTTTGGTTCACTTCTTCTAACTTGTGCCGCGTAATATCGGTAACTTCCTGGCAACTATGACTATCTTTATCTACCCTGATTGATAGTAGCTGACTTATGTCCTCCAACGAAAAACCAATGTTGCGGGCGGTTTTTACAAATTCCGCTCGCCTGACATCAGCCTCGTTGTAATAGCGGTAACCTGCCTCGCTTCGATCAGATGCACTGATCAAACCATTCTTTTCATAGAAACGCAGAGTATGGGCCGAAAGACCGGTTTTCTCTGCTAGCTGGCTGATTTTTAGCATTTTGTCTGTCTCTCTTTTGCCACATGTATATTAGTTTAGATGCAGAGCCGGAGTGCAGCGTTTACCGCAGAGACACGCCGTGAATACATCCCTATAGGCTTGGCGCCCGCATCCTTGCGGGCGACAGTCTCTTCGTTAAACGCTGCACTCCGGCTTTCAATTTCGGTGCCTCGTTTTAACAGTTTTCTTAAGATCTGCAGCTTTATCGTACTTAAACGGTTAATACAGCCAATTTAGAAATCTTTTCATGCTCTTGGGTCACTTAATGGCCTAGGTCTATGCCCAATAGAGTTTCATATTCACCCTATCCAATAAATCAATAACCCATAGCTAGCCGCTGAATCTGCGGGGTAGAGCCGATGGCTAGTGACCTTGACTGTCACCCGCACGGATGCGGGTGCCAAGCCTACAGGGACGTATTTACGGCGCGTCTAGGGCACTAGCCAGCGGCTCTAACCCAAACACCTTGCCCGGGGAAAAACTTGCCACCCGTTAGCCCTTCCATAGACCGTTAGTCGACCAAATTTCAAAAGCTTAGGGATAGTGTAACCTTAGAGCTACCTCTAAGGTCAAGGGGGTCTTTATCTAACCAAGCAAGTTGCCAATCCACTGGGCAATGTCATTGATTTCTTGAGGGCAAACCGCATGCTCCATGGGGTAGGTGCGGTACTCTGGCGCAAACCCCATCGTTTGGAGCGCCATCTTACTGGCAATGCCTAAGGTTTCGGGCACGACGGGATCTCTAGTACCGTGACAGATAAGTACTGGAAGAGATTTTTGCACTGGCTCAACTTTTACTGTTGATGCGGTAGGGAAATAGGTCGACAAAGCCATAACTCCCGCAAGCCTTTTGGGATAGCTGAGGGCAGCCTCAAAACTCACCGCGCCGCCCTGAGAGAAACCTGCAATCAGAATACGCTCGCTTGGGATACCGCGCTCTATTTCGCGATCAATAAAATCATGCACCCAACCTGCCGACTTTTGCAGCTGCTCTATGTCCACGTGGCGGTCAACGTCCATTTGTTTGATGTCATACCAAGCCGGCATAACATAGCCGTTATTAATTGTGACTGGTATTGATGGGGCATGGGGGAATATAAAGCGAATAGCCAGTCCCTCTGGCAAAGTTAACTGGGGCACGATGGGCGCAAAATCGTTGCCGTCGGCTCCTAGCCCATGCAGCCAAATTATAGACGCGTTAACCACGCGCCCTTTAGGATATTCCAATTCAACAGCGGGCAAATAATGCATAGCAGATTTCCTACAGATAAAAGTTGTCGCATCAGTGTTAAATCTATCACAGTGAGCCTGTGTAATTAACTTAACTCGGTACGGCACGGTTCTAATTCGGTATTTTCGGCGTTAAACTAGTGGCTCGAATACGAAACAGAGGTTTATATGAGACATTTCCTTTTTCAGATTGCTTTACTTGCAAGTGTGCAACTGGCAGATGCTCAGCCCGCAATTTATGAAGACGGCATGCTAAGCATTCCAGGCTTAGCGGTAATAGAAGGCACTGGTGGCACAGTTTATTCTGATGTCCAACTTACGCTGGCAGCCGATGGAAGCTTTAAGCTGGTTTCGGCACAGGCTAACAGTTTGGTTGCTATTGACTCAGTGGAAGCAATGATTTTGGAGTCTTTTCCTGTGCAAGTAAACGTTGCAGTCCGCGGCAATAAATCTGTGCCATGTACCCGTTTGTTAGAGCCGGCTATCGCAAGAAAAGGCTCAACGTTTGTGGTTTCACTTGCAGAGAGCACGCTAGGCCCCGCTGAAACCTGCATTGCAATGATCGATCCGTTCGAAACCTCCATTAGTCTGGATGTAAGAGGTCTAAGCGCAGGTAATTACGAAGTTGTGGTTAACGGCACGTCTACCAATTTCGTTCTGGCAATGGACAACCCCTAAGGTCATTGCGGCAAAATTAAGCACCAACTATAGTTGGCCGAATGCTCAAATGATCAGTGATCTGCTCATAGGCAAGGGCGAATTCAAGCACGGGTTTATCGGCCCCAAAGCGCCCCATTACTTGCATACCCATCGGTCTTGCTTGGCGATCAAAACCAACCGGCACATTAACGATAGGCAAACCTGACAGACTGCCCAAAATAACAGCTTCCATCCACCGATGGTAAGTATCCATAGGTCTACCATCAACCTCGGTGGGCCAATGCAACTCTTTATCAAATGGGAACACCTGAGCCGTCGGTAATGCAATAAAATCGACGCTATTTAAAATTCGATTAAGCTCCCGATACCAATCGCGCCTTATCTGCTGGGCTCTGTAAACGTCCTCCGCTGATAGAATGTACGACTGTTCAATTTCCCAGCGTAATTCCGGTTTAAGCAATGGCCGAGTATCCGTGTTTTCATAATAATCGCGATAACTAATGCGCGACCAGTTCCGTAGAGTGATCCAACTGTGCCATAGATCATCCATATTAAAATCAGGCAGCAGTGGGGAAATTATGGCCCCGGCTGTTTCTAAGGTAGTTAAGTTGGCTTGGCAAAGTTCCAAGATGCCGGATTCCATTGGCAAATGACCAGCCAAATCCCCAAGCCAGGCAATTCGCAGCCCCTTGAGGTTTGCTGGAGTAAATTGCTCCGCTCCAGGGAGCGCCCCAAAGAGGGCGTTCGGTTGATCAGGCTCCAGAGTTGGTGCCATGGTGTGTAGCAGAGCAATGGTGTCTTTGGTATTTCGGCCCATTGGGCCTGAGGTGGATAAACTGCGGTCAAACGGATCAGTACTGCCCATTAACCCGGTACTGGGTCGAAACCCTACTACATTATTAAATGCACCTGGGTTACGCAGTGATCCCATCATGTCGCTGCCATCGGCCACCGGCAACATATGAGTACCTAAACCGCAAGCAGCCCCGCCGCTGCTACCCCCCGCCGTTAGCTCCGGATTGTAGGCGCAGCCGGTAGCGCCGAAAACCGGGTTATAAGATTGGGATCCTAGGCCGAATTCAGGCGTGTTTGTCTTGCCAATAAAAATTGCGCCTTGACGTCGTAATCTCGCCACCATGGCACTGTCTTGTGTCGCGATACGATCTGCAAACATCGGAGACCCACTGGTAAATCGTAAATCTTTCACCGCAGTTAAGTCTTTCACCGCATGAGGCATACCGTGCATCCAGCCTCGATATTGCCCTCGGGCCAATTCTGCATCGGCGGTTCGAGCCTGCGCCATTAGCGAGGCATCATCTACCATACTGACAATGGCGTTATAAGCGGGATTTACCCGATGGATGTAATCGAGATAAGCGGTCATCGTTTCGACGCAGCTTACGTCACCGCGCCGAATCGCCGCCGACAAGTCGGTCCCATCGAAATCCACGATTTGAGCTGGTAACGCAGACCCGGCCTGCGCGGCAAAAATCGAATTGGCCGCCCATGGCAGACCTGAAGCAACAAGCGCAGTGTTTTTCAGAAAGGACCGACGTTTCATCTAAACTCCTTGGGTATGGGTACAGCAACAGGTGTCGGAGTAAATACTCCGACACCTTTCACAGCCCCTGCTAATCCAACATGCGCACTTCCCGCTGCGGGAAAGGAATTGCGATATTGTTCTCGGCCAGAACATCAAGCATGGCCTGATTGCAAAGGAATCTGAGCTCGTGAAACTGTTCTGTTTTCACCCAACATCGAACGGCTAAATCGATAGAGCTTTCCCCAAAGGCTTCAATGCCCAGTTGGATAGGCCGTTCTTGGCTTAGCCCATCAATACCTGTCAGTTTGTTTTTAATCGCACTAATAGCCAATTGAGTATCGCTACCGTAGGCAATGCCAATGGCCAGCTCTAGCACAGTATCCTCGTGGGAGTTATGAATTATTTCACCCACAATATGTCGATTTGGGATGGTAATAATTTCACCATCTTCATTGGTAAGTATTGTAAAGCCCAAGTGTACTTCTTTCACGATACCCCAAACTCCGAGAATGCGAATGGTATCCCCAACCACAAATGGCCGAGCCAAGATGATACTCAAACCTGCCCCGTAATTTGACAGCAAACCCTGAACTGCTAAACCAGCGCCCAAGCCTAGTGCGCCGATTGCGGCAACGAATGGCGTAATCTGAATCCCTAATTTAGGTAAGGCTATAACAAAGGCTGAAGCTATGATTGCAATACGCGCGCAGCTAGCAAAAAACCGGCTCAAGGTAATATCTAACGACTTTTTCTGGCACAAAGACAACACCAAACCATGTCCTTTGCGCCCTAAAACAAAGCCCACTGCCACGATGATAATCGCGCCCAGAATTTGAAAACTGTAGGTCACCAGATAAGTGACAATCAAATTATAGATTTCTGATACTTGTTGTAATTCTGCTTCCATTAGAACGCTTCGCCTTAAAATGTTTAATTCTTGTAATTATGCGGTAATCCTAAAAAGTTACTGTACGCATTGTTGCATTAACTCAGAAACAGACTACCTTTTTTGCTGAATAAACGGAATGTTTAGTTTGAATAAGATAGAATGCGCGCCAATTTTTTCCATCTCTTACCTTCTCACAAATAGATCGCAGTTATGAGACTAGATTCGATTCGTTATCGCCTGATTGCCCTCATAGGTTTGTGTCTTGCGGGTATGGCAGCACTCGTTACCACTCAGGTGGTAAATATAAATCGCTTAATACAGGTGCAAACCGATGCCACCCTATTGCTGGATCTGAACACAGAAATTCTGCAACTGCGGCGTCATGAGAAAGACTTTATGCTGCGTCAAGAAATGGAATATGCCTTGCAGTTTGCCAGCCGAGCGGAATCACTAGAGGTTAGTCTTAATGACTTAGAAAAACTCTCGGATAGTTACAGTTTACCCAGTAATCAGCTAGAGGATATGCGAGAGAGTTTAGATCAATACCGATCCCAGTTTATGGCTCTAACCGATCTTCAGGTCACAATAGGCCTGGACGAAAATAGCGGGCTACAAGGCAGACTCCGAGCAAACGCCCACCAGCTTGAGGAGAACCTAACTCAAGAACAATCCAATGGTGAGCTTCTTCTACTATTGCAGCTGCGGCGACTAGAAAAAGACTTCATGCAGCGCCGTGAGTTAGACTATTCGCTCAACGCGGCGCCTGTCTATAAATCTTTAAGCGCAAAGCTGAGCGGGGAAAACCAAACCCTGTTGAGCAATTACTATGAGCAATTTACCGCTCTGGTAGCTGCGTATCAGCGCATTGGGCTAAATCCTGACGCTGGCATCCAAGGGGCTTTTCGATCGGCAGCACACGAACTTGAGGTGCAGCTCGAAAATATAAGCCAAACTCTCAATCCGCTTATTCGCCAACGGGAGAGAGACGTGAAACTATGGGGTTTCATTATTGCTACTCTTACAGTGTCGATCCTATTGGCGCTGTTAATTCGAAACTTCATCACCCTTCAAAAGACACTGTCAGCGTTTCTTCTGTTTTTTCATCAATCGAAGCGTGAATATCATCTGATTGATGTCAAAAAAATGGGCTTTGCAGAGTTCCGCTTATTGGCGCAAGTTGCAAACGAAATGGTCAACGCGAGAAAAGAAATGGAGAGCGAATTGAAAGAACTAAAAGAACGCTTAGCGGAGATAGAGGCAAAACCACAGGTTTGACGAAACCGCGCTCCCTCAAGAAGCTTGCATTGCACAACTAGCCTTGCCTGTTTACACTGATCATATGAATATCAAATTAATAGTCTTTACTACATTACTCTTCGCCTTCAATTCTAGCTATGCACAAATGCAAGTATCCAAGCCAAGCCTAAACGGTTCTTGGGAAGGTAGCATGATGATGGGCCGTGAGGATATGACTCTAGCCCTAACATTCGCGACTGTGAATGGACAAGTAGAGGCAAGACTTACTAGTGCTGCGCTAGGAATCTATGGGTTGCCTGCAGACGAGTTAACCATCGCAGACAACGTCATTAAAGCAGTATTCAAACCCATTGGGGCGGAATTTACGGGCAAACTGCGTTTGGCAGAAAGTGGCGTCGATGTGCTTCGAGTGGATGGCGATTGGTTTCAAAGCGCCGAGATGATTCCACTGTCTTTGTTGCCTGTATCTCAACCCAGCTTTTAAATTACCCAGCAACAGTCTTCAGATATACCGACTCAGCTCCCTGTTCGCGCGACCAAGCCTCTCCGCGAGCAATCGCACAATGTAAGTATGGAGCGCGGCAGTGGAACCGGGGAATTTTCGACTCATTGCATCAAGCTGATGTATATCAAGGCGAAATAGTTCTGCGTCTTTTTCAATTCTAACGCTAGCGGTCCGATTCTCTCCGGTATAGATTGCCATCTCGCCAAGTATCGCACCTGCTTTATATTTACGCAGAATACGTTCTTGCTGGTTGGGCACTTTCATCACTACGACTACCGTACCAGATCCAACGAAATAGAGGCTTTCCCCTTTGTCGCCTTCTTGAAACAAGTAGTCTCCCGCTTTGCGCTTTTCAGACACAAAAAAGTCAGACAACAGCTGGACATCTTTTTCATCGTAAGCAATACGCCGAATAATATCGGCTAAGCTTATGTTGCGATCTTCTGCACTCTGACGAAGATCTGCAAGTATGCGTCTTTCGCACCAGTCTACCGCTGTATCTAGCTGTTCTTTATAGTGACGCTCCCAAGTGAGATCCGCGAAAGTGAAAAAGCCATGCCTCACCAATTGCTTTATAGAACTCTCATCGGCACTGCTAATGACGATATGAAAACCTACTCGTTCACTAAGCTGAGCCAATTTACTAAAGGTCACGATGGCCGAGGTATCAAGTTGGCTTACATGGTGAAAATCCAGCACCAGAAAATCAAAGCGGCTACCTTCTTTTTCCATGATGCGAGTTCGTATTGCGGTTATCAATTTGTCCGCGGTGCCAAAAAAGATGAAGCCTTGAAGAATTAATATAAGAACTCGATTGCCTTCTTTGTTAAGCAGCTCTCGTGTTTCTAAATCTCGATCTACATTACTCGCGTGATCACTGCCATTGGTTTCAATTTTAATCACACTTAGCTGTGAGTAGTTCACGACGAATAATATAATCGCGATAAAAAATCCGAAGGTTACCCCTTGTAAAATATCTGAGAAAATAATTACGACAAGGATTATTAGCACTACCACATAATCCGATAGCGGCAGTTCCTCTCGCGCTTTCCACACCCAGTCGATCAAAAATTCTAAGCCAACATAAATCAGCAAACCGCCGAGAATAAACGTAGGCACCAGCTCCATAAACTCAGCACCTGCGAGTAAAGCTGCTCCAACAAGGAGTGAATAGACCACACCGGTTAAGCGATCTTTGCCGCCAATTTTATCAACGAGCGCCGTGTCCGATACATCATGAACACCGGGGAAACCACCAGCCAAACCGTTTACAATATTGGTCAGCCCCATCACTTGCAGTTCATGGTCTGGATTTAAATCTCTGCGGGCTATTAACTCTATACCGGATACGTCTAAAAGCAGCATCATGGCGCACAGCAACGAGACCACCAGGATGCCATCAAACTGTTCGAATACAGCTGTCCATTTCACGTGACTCCAGTAGTCGAACTGAAACACTGGCAACAGTGAGCCAGATGATTCAATCACTGGCACCAAACCAGATGCTGATGCCTCCTCCCGCGAAATACCGGCAAGGAACAAAGTGCCATAGAAAATTACTAAGGCCAGTAGCAAGATGCCTGGAACAGATAAGCTATTGTCTTTGAACATTTTGCCCATAATTAGGCAGAGGGCTAGGATAGCAGCGGGAGTAATTAATTGAATAAACTCCCCCTCACTAAACGACGCAAAACTTGGCTCGACCCCGGCCGCTACGGTGATGCCGCCTTCAACGAAGATATAGCCAATGCCTGCGAAAAACCCCCCTGTGACGGGGTAAGGAATGTAACGGACCAGATTGCCTAACTTGAGTCGCCCGAGAAGAAGAAGGAAAAGCCCAGTAATTAGCGTGGTCACCATTATTGCGGCGATGATTGTCGCCTCAGCGCCGATAGAGTATCCAGAGCCAAAACTGCTGTAGATACTGCCTACCATGACAGCGAATACAGGGACCAAACCATTACGGGGAGAACAAATAACCGCTTTGTAATGACTGAACAGTGCGCCGCCCACGCCGGTGATAAAGGTGCCAACTAGGATGATTGCAATCCCTGGCACCATGAGCCTGGCATCGGTTTGTGCAAACAGCAACGCGGCCACCGAAACGGCCACGGAAATATTAACTAGGGCTATGAGGCTCCCGGAGAGTATGTTTGCAAAGTGACTGGACTGCATCTTATTGTTTTTAGGCACAAATTTCAGGAGGCCTAAGAATACTACTCACACTCACCCATGACTAGAGATTTAGCGCCACAACGTAAACCCGCGCTGAAATGAAAGCGCCATGTCAACCAGAGATTCCTTTCGTTCGTTAATTCCATAAAGTATCGGCAGTGGATTATCGGCAAGAACTGCGACAGCCTTCTAAAAAAAGCCTATCGCCCGCAACAAAATGGCGGTGTTATCTGTCTTACCCAATACGGCTGACTTATACTGCTGATCTAGCACGAGGCGATTGCATTATGTTGATAGTCAAAACAATTAGATACTTTTGGGTAACAGCAGTGTTGCTCTTCACTCCAGTGCCTCTGCTTGCCACTACTTTGTTAGGCATGGACATAGATCAGATCGCCAATCAGGCTGAGCTTATCTTTGAGGGAGAGGTGCTGGAGCGACGAGTGCTACAGGATAGCAGCTCAGGCATCATCAACACTTACATCACCTTCCGGGTAATCGACGTCATCAAAGGTAGCGCCGCTGGTGAGACACTCGAACTAAAATTTGCCGGTGGCGAGTTCAATGGTGAGATTGTAGAGGTCAGTGGCTCGATCTTACCTGCACTAAATGAGGTGGGTATCTATTTTGTGGAATCAGCAACCCAGGATATGCTGAATCCGTTGCTGGGTTGGACTCAGGGACATTTCACCGTGGCTGTTGAAGATGGTGAGCGTCGGGTTTTTTCTGCCGTTTCCAAACCTGTAATTCAAGTGCAAGCCATGTCTAACGTGCCGGTGGCAATAAAAGCCCCTAGATCGCTTATTCAAGGTAAGGATGGTGTCGCCGCTGGCGTGCTAACGGAAAGCAGCGCACTGAGAGCAAACCAAGCTCTAAGCGTTGACCAATTCAAACAGCGTATTCGGGATATGATCGAGTAATCTATGTTGCGCCGCCTCTTCTTACTATTCAGCGGCTTGTTGCTTGTAACACCGGCTTCAGCGTTTGAAGTATCCGGCGGAAGTTGGAATTTCCCCACCGCTACTTTCACAGTCAGCTTCGATGGCCTCTCTCCTAGCGGCGAAAGCTGGAGCAACGCCTTTAAGCGGGCGCTCTCCGAATGGAGTGTCGAGACCGCTTTCGAATTTAACGCCAGCAGCGGCTTCCGCGACCCTTGTACCGGCAGAAATACCTCAGCCTTTGGTGATGGCGCCTCCACGGCAGCATTCACAACATCACAATGTGGCGCAGCATTTGGCAGCAATGTTCTCGCGGTTACATTAAAAACCATAAGCTGCGCAAATGCTGCCTGTACCGGTAATCGCACCATCACCGAATCAGATATTGTTTTTAATCAAAACGTGGAGTGGGATGTCTACAGCGGCGCTGTACGAAGTGGTGTGCGGGATTTTCACCGCGTAGCACTTCATGAATTGGGCCATGCTTTAGGTTTGGAACACGAGTCCGATGAACCGGCCATTATGCAGCCGTTTATTAGCAGTCTCGACACATTGCAACGCGACGATATTAATGGGGCCAATTCAGTATATGGCAAAGAGGCTACATTCCCCTCAATCTATGGCGTCGATATCATACTGCCGAGTGCAAGTGAAATTACAGCATCGAGTGGCAGCGTGTCCTTAACCGGTGTTTTAAGCCAATCTGACGGCAAGTTGGACAATCGACCAATAGATATTTATCAATTTACCCTGCCACGGGATTACATGGTGGATTTGAGAGTGTCCTCAACTGATCTCAATTCGCTACTATATCTAGTTCGTATAAATTCAACCCAAGGCATAATCCCAGAATATTCGTTTAGCAGCCACAATTCTGGCAGCGATTCTGATGCTCGTATCAATACAGTATTAGCCGCCGGAACTTACTGGGCTGGTGTTACTAGTGCCGATGGTGCAGAAACCGGCGGATACAGCGTATCACTGCTGGCCAATGCCGAGGTTAGCAATTTGAGCGAGGAGAATTCGTTTGTTTCTGTGTTCGGTGCAGCAATACAAGTAAATCCAAATCCGATTATTACTGGCGAGTTATCCGGCAGCGACTTCAGATTAGACGATCGCTTTTTGGATGTATATCAAATAGCTGTAGATTCACCCGTGACACTTAAATTCGCGCTAAGCTCAAATGCAATTGATACCAAACTGCTATTGGTGCAAGTAAACGGAGATCAAAGCCTCGGCCCACTGTCATTAGAAAATGATGACAATGGCAGTGGCACGAATTCGACTATCGAAGCGCTCCTTCAACCTGGCACCTATTGGATAGGGGTCACTAGCTTTAGCACTAATGCCACCGGAAATTATCGTCTCGATACGACCGTAGTATTGCCTTAAAACTCCTACCGCAGCGATCTCACGCTGATTTCACGAAAATAAACTGTGTCCTCATTCCCATGGTTTTGCACGCCTATGAAACCTGCTTGAGGCCTGGGGCCTCGATCGGGTTCGTACCACTCTTTTTTCTCGGGCACTGCATCTCCCTCGGTGAAGTCAGTCACTACCACATTGTTAACCTTGACCAACGTTCTGTCGCCCTCAAGGCGAATCAGCAAGGTATTCCAATCGCCAACGACGGTTGGCTGAGCCAATGCCTTGGTGAGTGAATACAACACACCTGTCGTGTGAAATTCATCTGCGTTATTATCAATTTGAACCTCATAGCCCTTATTCACTGGCATCCAAGGCTCGGTTGGGGGCTCTGGTATTCTGATAAATACACCGGAGTTTTTACCCCCAGGATTGCGAAACACCACCCTCAGTTCCACGTCAGAAAATTTCTCCGCCGTAAACCAGAGCAATCCCATGCCACCTTGTGACTTTAGTAACCCATCCTCAATCACAAAATTTCCTGGCCCAACTTGCTGCCACCCATCTAGGCTTTTGCCATCAAATAGCGAACGCCACTGCTCCTGCGCTGCAAGAGGTAGTGCAACAAAGATGCTTACTAAAAGTACTAAGAGCCTCGTTTGATTTAGTCGAAGTAAATTTTTCACTATCTATTCCCAGTTAGTCCGGTGCCGCGGCTAGATCATCGCGAAGTGTAATGGACGCCAAGTAGAAATGGGTTGCCGACCAACACATCGCGATAGGTGTGATAAACACCAAGGCATATCGAAGCGACTCTACACCAAAGTCCGCTGCAAGAAAGTCGCTAGTAATACCAATTAGCCAAGGACCAAGACCCAATCCAATAATATTTAGAATCAGAAACAATATTGCGGAAGCGGTTGCGCGCATTCGCAGGCCCACTAAACCATGAGAGGTAGCGATGGATGTGCCAAGATAAACATTGAACAATAGCCCTGGAATAAACGACAAAAACAATGCCACATATTGATTGGGGACAAGGTATACGCCGATCATAAAAGGTAGGCAAAAAAAGCCAATCAAGGATGGCAGCCACACATACCAGCGCTTGTCTTTTGGTGCTAATTTGTCAGCTATAACACCTCCCGCAAAAACACCAATAGCGCCTAACAGTCCAGTGGATAATGCTAACCATGTTCCCAGTTCACCGGTGCTCATGCCGTGGCTGCGAATGAAAAAAGAAGCAAGCCAATTAATGGTTGCATAGGCCGCTAATGCATTTAGTCCGGCGCCTAAAGCCATGTGCCTAAATGACTTGCGACTCCACAGTAAATTAACCACTTCTTTAAATGGTGGCTGAACATCAGAAACTTTCTTCTTTTCCATTAAGCCACGAATAGGCTCTCTTAGTGTGTAGCGCACCAATGCAGCAATGAGAATGCCTGGTACTCCAACAACCATGAACGCCACTCGCCACCCAAAAAATTCGTTTAACCAGCCACCAAATAGGAATCCGAAAAGAATGCCAATATTTACCCCAGTGGAATAAAACGCCAGCGCACTAGCTCGGGTTTCTGGTGGGAAAATATCAGAGACTATTGAGTGAGACGGAGGACTGCCACCGGCCTCACCGATTCCCACTCCAACTCTAGCTGCTAGCAACTGCGCGTAGTTTTGCACCAGTCCGCTGATGGCGGTCATGAAGCTCCACAAACCAATAGAAATAGCCACGATGTTTCGTCGATTGGAGCGATCAGCGACTCGGGCAATTGGAATGCCGGCTGTCACGTAAAACAAGGCAAATGCAAACCCTGTCAAAAGCCCTAACTGGCTATCACTGAGGGACAGCTCTAACTTGATTGACTCTTGCAGGATCGATAACAGCTGCCGATCGATAAAATTAAAACTATAGACCACTGTAAGCAGGCCGAGTGCATAGTTTCTGGCTTTTTTTGAGGCATAGGGATTCACCGTTTCTAAGGGTGTCGCCTCGTCAATACCGTGCTCTGAGTTATTATTTTCTGACATACTGAGACCTTATAGTTATTATTCATGTCATTCATAGAAATATCAGGGCTTAAGCTAACTTACCAAGGCCGCAATAGTCCATTCGTTTATTGCACTAATACCACCGCCCCACTTGGGGGAAGCGTTGGGGCAAATACTTTAAGATAGACACGCTTTTGCTCTAAGCCAAGCCTTAAGTTGGGTTCCAAAAATATTGAACCCGCGGCACTTTGTTGCAAGGGCCTCAAAAGATTTGCCCGCACAGGCTCATCGAACTGAGTTAGCTCATCTCGATTTACCGACAGCGTAACCGCACTGGCGGGAGTGGAGCCTTCGCTTCTAATTGAGTAATGCAACTGGTTAGAGAAAACATCCCATTTGAAATCACCAAGTATTCGCACTCCTGCTTGATCTAGCTGCACAGAATAGGAAATCGGCGCAGCGCTTGCCCCATTTGTAATAGCGGGCGTCACCGCCGGTGATTGCCGGGGCTGCATGGCTTTTTCGTAGTCGAACGCCAATGCGAAAAGGCTATCATCCTCCAAAAATTTGCCTAGCAGCTCCATGGCGACAGGCAGCCCTTGATCTGTAAACCCAACTGGCATTGATAAAGCAGGCAAACCGGAATTCGCACTGATGCTGCAGTTATTTCCTGGCTGCGACTCGCCAATCAAAACTGGTAATTCCATAATTGGTGGATACACAAGTGCATCAAGCTGTTGTTCCTCCATTAGCTTTGTTAGCAGCTGCTTTAACTCCTCTCTTTTTGCTATCGCGTTTTCATAAGCAATTTGGTTGTATTCTAAGCTGCTGGTTCGAGTTAGAACTCCTGTCACTTCTTGGTGATGCAGGCCCTCAGCAATAATTTGATCCAAGTTAAACGCCTCATTTGCGCCGAACTGTTCAAAATAGCGATTCAGATCTGCCTCAAACTCGAATGCAATGACCCCGGATGCTGCTAGTAGCTCTCCAAGCTGTGGCATTTCCACATCGACTACCGTTGCCCCTTGATTTTCATACCAGTCTAGCGCTTCATTAATGGCGTTTTTTACTTGGGAATCTGCGCGCTCCATATACTCAACGAGGCGCCCAAGGCGCACGTCAGACAAGTTGACTGATTCCAAATTTGCATAGAACTGAGGTAGAGCAAGCTCTTGCACGATGTTTGTAGCCCTATCATTGCTATCAAAGCCAATAACAATGTCTAAGGTGATAGCAAGATCTGCCAAGGTACGTGCCAAGGGTCCGGCAACATCTTGAGTGTGAGAGAGAGGCATTATCCCATAGATGCTAGATAGACCTTTACTGGGACGTAAACCAAACAAATTGTTAAAGGCGGCGGGTATTCGAATAGAGCCACAAGTATCTGACCCAAGACCAATCGCCGCAAAACTTGCGGCTACAGCAGCTCCGGTGCCCCCACTAGAGCCACCTGGCACTCGTCTTAAATCATAGGGGTTGCGAGTTTGCCCGGCTAAGGAACTAATGGTGGTAATCCCATAAGCGTATTCATGTAAGTTGGTTTTAGCCAAAACAATAGCGCCAGCGTCCTTTAATTTTCTTACCTGAGTTGCTTCTGCATTGGGTAGAAAATCCGCAAGGGCTATGGAACCCCCTGTTGTGGCCATAGTAGTTGTGTTGTAGTTATCTTTAACAACAATGGGAATACCGTGCAATAAACTGCGGGGGCCTGACACCCGCCGTTCTTCATCTAGTGCCGCGGCAATGGTTAGGGCGTCAGGGTTAACACGAATAATGGCACTAAGCGCTGGCCCTGCTAGATCAAATTGGTCGATTCGCTGTAGGTACTGTCGAACTAAGTCCACAGAAGTGACCTCACCTTGCGACAGCGCCGTGTTCAACTCTACGATTGAGGCTTCGCTCACGTTGAACACTGCTTGTCCAATCGCTAGGGGAGAGGCGATTAACGTGATAATCAATAAGACAAAGATGCGAGGCACGGCTCTCTCCTATTTTCTAAATTCTTACCGGTAAACATTCTGGACCGAGACAAAAAAGGCCGAGAGAAAACTCTCAGCCTTTTTCATTAAGCTAGTTATTTACCTTATCTACTAACTGTCAGAGGCCGTCTGCGCTGAGGCCGCCTGTCCTGAATCGGCAACGCTGTCGCCAATTAGGCGTGACGTCACCATGCCTGCGGTAATAGAGCCATTAACGTTCAAAGCCGTTCTGGCCATATCGATCAGTGGCTCAATTGAGATTAGCAAAGCCGCAACCAATACGGGAAAACCCATCGCTGGCAGGACAACTAGCGCTGCATTGGTCGCACCACCACCTACGCCGGCAATGCCAAAGGAACCCACTGCAATAATGAGCAACAGGCTAGCGATAAAACTAAGATCAATTTCCACACCCATAGTAGGAGCAACCATAGCGGCTAACATGGCGGGGTAAATCCCGGCACAACCGTTTTGGCCGATAGTCGCTCCAAATGATGCAGCGATATTGGCAATTGGTGCGGGTATCTTGAGTTCCTCAATTTGAACGCGGATAGTTAGCGGTATCGTCGCTGCTGAACTTCGCGTAACGAACGCAAAGGTAAGCACTGGCCATACTTTTTCAAAGTAAGTCTTTATGTTGGCACCAAGCATGGCGATCATCACACCATGCACAACAAACATAAGCGCGATCGCAATATACGAGGCGATAACGAAGCCGATTAAAGTAAGGATGGCATTGCCATCGGAGGTGGCAATTACGCGGGTCATCAGAGCGAGCACGCCGTATGGGGTCAGGCTGATAACAAGTTTTACCAAGCGCATAATGACGGCTTGGGTGGTTTCGACAAACGTTCTAATCCTTGCACCCTGCTCTTTGTTTTCCTCGGCAACCAACAGAGACGCGATACCCATTAATAAGCCAAACACCACCACTGCGATAATCGAAATATCTCTGGCGCCGGTCAGATCACTGAAAATGTTTTGTGGTACAAAACTCACCAATAGCTCAGGCACGCTCAAATTGGCCACTCCACCTTGTCTGGCCATCAGCGCTTCGTTACGAGCGAGCTCTCTCGCACCTTGGGCGAGATCTCCTGCATTGAGTCCGAAAATTGACGCCATGATGATGCCAATCAGCGCAGCAATCATGGTCGTGATAATTAAGACAGCGACTACTGATCCACCAATTTTACCGAGAGACTTAATTTCTTCAGCTTTCATCACTGCGGCAATCATTGTAATGAGAACCAAAGGCATGATGATCATACGCAGCAAATTGACATAGGAATTGGCAATAACATTAGTCCACTCCAAGGTCTGGTTAACGACCTCGTCCTGATAGCCAAAAGCAAACTGCATATAAAAGCCAAAGATGCTACCGGCGACTAAACCCATAAGAACCCGTCGGGAAAGACTCGTTTCACGCTTGCCCATTTGAAACAAAAAGCTTAGCAAGGCGGTGAATAGAACAAGGTTTACGATTGCAAACATGGACATTGTGGTTGCTCCTCAATGACAGGACCGGTGCCTGAAGTGACGCTGAAATCGACAATGTGGGCCGATCTATCAGCAAAATCCTTTATTATTCTAATTAGTTACGGTAACCCTTGGATTAGATAACGCTACAGAGTATATAGCTCGAACTACTAAAGACCAAGTTTACTCAAAGTCTATTCACAGATGCACTCATTAATTTTGCGACTGCCCCTGATGTCCTCAACATCATTGTGGTCATTACCGGTATTTTCGCCTAGGCTAAACACTCTGAACACTCAAATACTTTCAAAAAAAAGGTGGAACTAGCATGAGCCTAGCAAACTACTACCCAAGTCTAATTCGCTCGCTGCCTGCTTTCGAAGGGCGCTTTGAGGCCTTTCGACTTGAAGCAAAAGACAGCGATGTGCTATTCGCAACCTATCCTGCAGGCACCGTGATTGAGCCCCATAGCCACGATACCGAAAATGTTGGCATCATAACTAAGGGGCAATTGCTGTTAACCATGGACGGCAAAACTTCGGTCATTTCAGCTGGCGAGTGGTACCACGTACCGAAGGGTGCGGAACATGCCGCAGAATTCAAAGTCGACACTGCTGAAATCGAGTTCTGGTTCCGCTAGGCTTCCTAACTATTGCCTCAATCGATGATCGCTTGGGTCGCCAATACCTGAAAGTCTTGCCGGATATTGATGTGGTTGTAAGGACGTACTTGAGTCATCACAATGCCAATCAATTCTTCATCGCGATCAATCCATGACAATGTGCAATATGCACCGCCCCAGTAAGCCGAGCCTTCGCTTAGGGGAGTGGCTGCCTCGCCTCGGTCCTCGACTACCGCCCACCCTAAACCGAAGCCCATGCCGGGGCCTGGCAACCACAGTGGCAAATCGGCTGTGTGGTTTTCCATCATAAGATCAATGGTAGTGGGTGACAGTAATCTCACTCCATCAAGCTCTCCGCCGTTGAGCATAGCTTGTTGAAATCGAATGTAATCGTGGGGAGTGGATACAAGACCACCAGCTCCGGTAAATACTCGCTTGTTTGGATTGCTAATCCAACGGCTCTCATTTGAGCCTGGGTCTTGCCGCACAATCTTATTGTTATCAGGACCAGGCGTGTACTGCGACATTAATCGCCCACCTTTGTCATCATCCATAAAAAAGTGCGTATCATTCATACCCAAAGGCTTGAATATGCGCTCACTCATAAACTCATCTAGAGTTTGGCCAGAAATGACTTCTACCAATCGGCCAACCACGTTTGTGGCTGCTGAGTATTGCCACTCATCACCGGGCTGATAATTTAGTGGCAGCTCAGCCAACCTATCAATATAGGTGCCAAGTGTATCGTCTTCAGTGATTTGACCGACCTCACCATAATAGGCAGTGTTGCCGCGGTAGCTATTAGCCATACCCGCTGTATGAGTCAACATATCTCGAATAGTTGCTGGTCTATTGACTGGCACTAACTCACCAGTAGATCCGCTAGCATCACTTGTGGTTGACACAACCTGATTTTCGAAACTCGGGATAAACTTACTGACAGGGTCACGCAGCTGAAAAGCCCCTTCTTCCCAAAGCATCATCAGAGCGACTGATGTAATCGGTTTCGTCATGGATGCAATTCTAAATATCGCGTCTGGACGCATAGGCTTGCCACTCTCAACATCCATAAAGCCCTGAGTTTCAAAATGAACAATCTTTCCTTTGCGGGCGACCAGTGTAATGACACCTGGCACTAAGCTATCGTCGATATATTTTTGCATAGCTGGCCCAATACGCTCTAAGCGCTCAGCTGACATCCCAACATCTTCAGGCTTAGTCATGGGTAAACCAAGGTCTTGGGCCAACACTGTGCCACTCGCCAATAACGCAATGCTTGTTGCGCCAAGTAGCGTAGCTAATGTTGTTAAAGTTCGCGGAAATATCATCATATGCTCCTAGTTTCTGTTTTTTTAATTTGTTGTTTTACGCGAGTTGCCAATGGCTAACTGAATCTCGATCAAGGCGCTAAACTTGAACGCGCTTGCGTGCCCCAATGACCATCTACTTTTGTCACAATATAGAGTGACTCATAGGTGCCAATCACTTGGTTATCGCTGTTGAAGCGTTGGAATACAGTGGCAATATGCACTTTACCCGGTGACACTAATGTCACATCGCGAGTTAACCAGTGAGAATGATCCCAGCCGGAATTGGCTAAACCGGCAAATGGATTACGCTGCTTAAATTCCTCTGGGGTATTCCAAACCGTTACGGTGCCGCTTGCGAAACGCACGTGGGGGTAATTGAGAGATGCCGCCCAAGCGTCCATGTCCCGGGCATTGAACCCGAGCATAAACTCATCCATGGCCTGCATTGCTCCTGCTATGGACTGGGATATTTCTGAATCGTCTTGCGCATTCGCACTTGCCAAAAGGGCAGTATTTACAAAGAAAAGCAGCATAAGCTGCAACATGTGTGCACTCATTCTGATAAGCATACCTTTCGACCCCATAGAGTTATCCTTCTGAATCCACCCAAAGGGAGTTTTCATTTTATGACTATAGTCCGCTCACAATAACAGCTGATTAGCCAAACCTGAAACTCCTTTAGACAGGCAGATGACCAACTTTAACCCAAATCACAGTATCTTCCTCTACAAAGGGACGATGCCGACTTAAGTGAGGACTTCGCATCCACGTACCTGCCGGATAGCGCCCATGCTCATCGATAAATTCACCACTGATTACATAAATTTCCTCACCGCCGAAGTGGCTGTGCAAATGAAACACCTCACCCGCCGGCCAGAACACCAAGGCAACGGATTCGGTGCCATGGGAATGCAGCGGCATTACTTGCAGATTGCCCTGACCTGGGCGCCATTGTGCTGTTTTAGTATCGATACAAACTCGATCAATATCGGTTTTTTGAAACTGATGAAGTTTCACCAATATCTCACAACCATTTTCGCTAAATGGTGCATGCCTAAACCCTTCCGGGTTTCTAAAATAGGTTCCTTCACCGTAGTCACCTGACTCGTCAGAAAACACGCCGGAAAGCACTAATATCTCCTCTCCAAGCGGATGCCCGTGCTCTGAGAAACTAGCCCCAGATTCATACCTCACAATGCTTGTGGCGTGCCCCCGTTCTGCCTCTTGACGTGCTAGTGGTTTTCTAAATACACCCGCTTTAGGGCTGGGCTGCCACGCTAGATTAGCTGCGTTTACTACTACATGTTTTGAAAAATCCATATTAATCATTGTGTTAAATCCAAATGAATCACTGCGTTTTTACAAGTGAGCTCGCCCAAACCGGGCAATAAAACTAACTTGTAACCTTCAAGTAAATTGATCGTCTAACTTTAAAAACACAGTGTAACAAGCAATTCGGTTTTGGGATGCGCTGTCTAGGGAAACCCTAAATGACCAAAATATCTGACACTTCAGCACAGGACATTACTCTTGCGCCTACGGCTGGGTCAAAGAAAAACTACGTGATATTCGCGACTGTAGTGATTATAGCCGCCGGGGTACTGATGGTTTACCCAATCATCGAACGTTGGAGCCTTGCCAGTGAGTCAGTCTCAGGAGAGCGATTAAGACTTGCGACTGTAGTTCGTGGCGATTTCGTTAGAGATATCTCGGTGCAGGGTAAAGTCGTCGCTGCGGTTTCACCTACACTCTATGCGAGCCAAACAGGCACTATCACTTTTTTAGTGGAAAGCGGTGATGAGGTTTCTGTGAATGATAAAATAGCGTCAATAGACAGCCCAGAAATCCAGAGTCAATTACTGCAAGAAAAATCAAAACTCACCTCTCTGCAAGTTGAATTAGACAGACAACACATCACGTCGCGCCAGCAAATGCTGCAAAATAAAAAAGCGGAAGACAGTGCCGCTATCGCACTTAAAGCTGCAACTAGAGAAATGTCACGGGCTAAAGCTGCTTATGAACAAGGTGCAATGATCGAAGTGGATTTTGAAAAAGCCCAAGATGATTTACTGACAGCAGAACTACTTCATAAACATTCAATACTCGATACTCAATTAGATAGCGAACGGCTTGATTTCGAGCTACAGACAAGAGAATTAAACTTAGAACAGCAGCGACTTATCGTTCATGAGCTAGGAAGACAGGTTAATGACCTGACAATTGTTTCCCCTGTTAACGGTATCGTTGGCAATCTGGCGGTTGAACAAAAAACAAACGTTGCCAAGAACCAAGCCATTCTAAGTGTTGTCGATCTGTCAGCATTCGAAGTCGAAGTCCAAATATCGGAAAGCTATGCAGACGATCTCGCGATTGGAATGCAAGCCGAAATTCGAGCGGGCACTAACACCTACAAGGCGACTATTGTTGCAGTGTCCCCAGAAATCATCAACAACCAAGTCACCAGCAGACTTCGTTTCAACGACCAGGTACCTGAAGGCCTGAGGCAGAATCAACGCCTAACCACACGAATCTTATTGGAAGAGAAAAACGATATTTTGATGGTTTCTCGAGGGCAGTTTTTTGACAGCGGTAATGGCCGGGTGGCCTATGTGGTTAGAGATAGCGTCGCTTACAGAACCGCAATTGCGACTGGAGCGACGAGTCTTAGCAATATAGAAATAATAGACGGGTTGAACGTAGGCGATGTCATTGTTATTTCGAGCACAGAGACTTTTAACAGTGCGGAAACCGTGCTGATCAATAATTAGGGAGTTAAGTTACATGCTGAAGATGAATGGAGTATCCAAAGTATTTCGCACCGAATTGGTCGAAACTCGCGCGCTAGATAATTTTTCATTGCAAGTGGATGAGGGTGAATTTGTCACAGTCACTGGCCCCTCTGGTTGCGGTAAAACCACCTTTTTGAATATTGCCGGACTCCTTGAAACCTTGTCCTCTGGGCAGTATCTGTTGGATGGTGTAGATGTTTCACAATTAAGAGATCGCGCGAGAGCCAAACTTCGCAACGAAAAAATTGGCTTTATTTTCCAAAGCTTTAACTTAATGCCAGACCTCAATTTGTTCGACAACATTGATGTTCCTCTTAGGTACCGTGGATTAAAAAGTGCAGAGCGAACCGAACGCATTGAACGCGCATTAGAATCAGTAGGTCTGTTATCTAGGAAGAAGCACTTACCTTCTCAGCTTTCTGGCGGACAACAGCAGCGGGTTGCCATTGCCAGAGCCTTGGTTGGCAATCCATTGTTTCTGCTCGCTGACGAACCAACAGGCAATCTGGATTCAAATACCGCTCTCGGGGTGATGGAGCTACTGCACGAAATTAATGCAGCTGGCACTACCATCATCATGGTCACTCACGATCAAGATCTCGCGAGCCGTTCCCAGCGCAATATCCAAATACTTGATGGCCGTATCTACAAAGAAGAAACCAATCAAGCAAGAGCCGCCCAAAGCGCTGCCTAACACAGGGGAACTCAATGTTTTTTTACTATCTCCGCTTAAGTGCATTAAGTTACAAACGCAATCCCATTTTAAGCAGCCTTATGGTGTTGGCCATTGCGATCGGCATTAGCGCTTACATGGTTGTTTTCACATTGAATTTTGTGATGGGCGGCGACCCCATACCAACCAAAAGTGACAAGCTCTATCACGCACAGTTAGACATCGGTACTCCTGGCCAAGATCGAGATCCTCCAGTTCAACTTACCTACCTTGATGCAACAGCGTTGTTTAATGCCAAAAGAGCCGACAAGCAAACTATGACCTCAAAATTTGTTGGCATCTTGGAGCCCCAAAAACCGGAGCTCCAGCCATTTGATTTTGTTGGCAGAGGCGCAACAGCAGACTTTTTTTCCATGTTCGAGGTGCCATTTATTTATGGCAACCCTTGGGGAAATGATGCTGATAGTAATCAGGAACAATTAGTTATTCTCTCTCGGGATATGAACGAGCGCCTTTTTGGTGGCAGCAATTCAGTTGGGGAAACACTGCAATTTGAAGGCCATACATTCCAAATCATCGGGGTTATTGACGAATGGAATCCAATACCGAAGTTTTACGATGTTAACAATGGCCCCTTCGATGCTGGTGAAGATGTATACATTCCGTGGTCCAATATTATTGCTCTCGAACTTCCTCGGGCCGGCAACACCAATTGTTTTAAAGCATTTGATGGTGACGGTTTGCAACCATTCCTTAATTCAGAATGTGTCTGGATTCAGTATTGGGTAGAGCTGAGTGATGAAAGCAGAAAGGCTGAGTATCTGAGTTTTATCAATGACTACACTCTCCAGCAGAAGCAGTCCGGTCGTTTCGAAAAAGAACTAAATAACAATTTGTTTAATGTTACCGAGTGGCTTGTTATAGAAGAAGTATTACCGGATGAAACCCGCGTTCTTTCTGCTCTTGCAGCAATGTTGTTGGCTGTCTGTTTACTCAACACAATTGGGCTACTGCTTTCAAAATTTTTAGCGAAGTCTGGCGAAATTGGTGTTCGACAAGCGCTCGGTGCCCATAAGGGTTCGCTGTTTGTCCAACACGTAATTGAAGCGGGGTTTATTGGTCTAATTGGAGGAGTCGTCGGGTTGGGCTTTGCCGCCCTTGGGTTAGAGGGAGTACGTATTTTACTCTCGGGCGACCAGATGTTAACTACATGGATTCAGCTCAACCCAACCGTCGCTGCGATAACCATAGTACTTGCTATTGTGAGCACAATCGTTGCTGGCTTTTATCCTATTTGGCGAGCCTGCAACATTAATCCAGCAATCCATTTAAAAACCCAGTAACACGAACATTGACAGGAAGGTATTGAGCATGGAAATCGGTCCGATTCTTCGAGCGCTAACAAGAAACAAACTCGGTGTACTGTTAATCGTTTTGCAAGTTGCTTTTACAATGACAGTAATTGTTAACTCTATTTTTATTATCAATGAGCGCAGCCGCCTGATGGCAAGGCCTAGCGGCATGGATGAAGCCAATCAATTCTACTTAACCAGTATCGGCTATGGGCCTGACTTTAATGAAAGTGTTGTAATGAGAGATGACTTAACTATGCTTCGCTCACTTAATGGCGTTGCTAGTGCATCTGTTGTCAATTCAATCCCACTCAGTGGAAGTGGCTCAGGTACGGGGCTACAAGTTACCCCCGATGAATCGGCACCTTCTATTTTTGCGGCAATCTATCGAACTGATGAAAAGGTTATTTCCACCATGGGATTGGAATTGATTGCTGGAGAAAATTTTACTGAGAGTGACATGCAATTTCGCACTAGCGAGGAACAAAGCTTGTCCAATAAGACGATCATTTCTTCATCGCTCGCCAGACGCTTGTTTTCCGATATTACTGTTAATGAAGTGGTTGGTAAAACGGTATACATGCCAGGAGACATGCCATTGCAGGTCATTGGTATTGTGGAAACTCTGCAATCACCTTGGCAGAACAATGACGACGACGCTGGAAACACCATGATAGTTCCAGAAACAGTTACTCGAGGTGCCTCTATATACCTAGTTCGTACCGAACCGGGGCAACGAGACCGGTTGATGATTGAGGTCGAAGAAAGACTTGTGGCGTCTCCCCATAGTCGTGTCATTCGAAATTTAGACTCACTGGAGGACGTGCGGCGGGAATTTTATACTGCAGACAAAGCGATGAGCACTATCTTATGGGCTGTTGTTGCCACATTGGTTTTTATCACCTCTATGGGCATTGTGGGCTTGGCTGTATTTGGCATTAATAAGCGGCGCAAACAGATTGGCACTCGGCGGGCGCTGGGCGCTACCCAGTTTGATATTCTGAGATATTTCATGCTTGAAAATTTGCTGATCACCAGTCTCGGAGTCAGCGCTGGCGCAGTCTTAACGCTGGCATTTAGCATCATGCTAACCACCAATTTCAATATGCCGGCTATGGCGTGGTATTACATCCCCACTAGCATGCTTGCATTAATGGTATTGGGCCAAATAGCTGTTCTGGGCCCTTCGTCCAATGCCGCCAGGATTCAGCCTGCCATTGCCACTCGATCTGTCTAATGATGTTACACTCGCCGTTGTAAGGGCACTTCAATTGCGACTTGAATGCGCCTTTTTGCGATCTAGTACCGGAAATTGCAGCCAGGATTGGCTATTATTAGGAACTGGATCACACATCATTGGTTAAATTATGAATACGCAGCACCGCATCCTCACAGCTTTCGCCTTGCTTTTCAGTCTAAGCAGCGTTAGCTCCATTAGCCTCGCTGCCGACAACGGTTGGTTAGCGGGCTTTTGTGATAGCGGTACTGGGGTCTACCGCTGGAATGACGGCAACCGCTATGAAGGGCAGTGCCGGGACAATTTTTTCGAAGGGCAAGGCACACTATACATAAACAATGGCGATCGCTACGAAGGCCAGTTTAGCAACGACGCTAAGAATGGTCGCGGCACCTATTACTTTGCTAATGGTGATCGTTATGAAGGAAACTTTGTAAACGGCAAGCGAAATGGCCCCGGAACACTCTATCGTGCCAATAGTGAACGCTATGTTGGCAACTACGAAAACGACGTGAAAGCGGGGCGAGGAACTTATTTTTTCATCTCAGGTGATCGCTACGAAGGCAACTGGCAGGCCGATCAGTTTAATGGTCAAGGCACTTACAATTTCGCCAATGGGGATAAGTATTCTGGGCAATGGCAAAATGGCGAACAGAATGGCCGCGGCGTGTTTACTTGGAACAATGGCAACAAATACGACGGCCTGTTTCAAAACAATCAGCGCAATGGCATGGGTACTTTTACTTGGACCAACGGCAATCGTTACACAGGTCTTTGGCGCGAAGGCGCGCAGCACGGTCAAGGTACAAAGTACTGGGCTAACGGCGATCGCTATGAAGGTCAATGGTTGCAAGACAAGATGAATGGTCAAGGCAAGTTCTACTTCGCCAATGGCAACCGATTTGAAGGTGGATTTCGTGATGATCAAATCCACGGCCACGGCACTTACTATTTCTCAAATGGTGATCGATATGTTGGCCCATGGCTAAGGGGCGAACGAGACGGGCCTGGCATGTACTATGACAGCCGCGGCAATTCCAAACCCATGGAATTCAGTGGCGGTCGCAAAGTCAGCTGATTGCAGCGCCTATCGATTACGCTCGCAGTTTGTAGCCTGTCTTGAATATTGCGTATACCGCAGACAGACAGGCTAGTGTGAAAAGTCCGACGCTTAGCAGACTTACCAAAATGTTTACTTCCGATATTTCGTAGAAACTCCAGCGCAATCCACTAATCAAATACAATACTGGGTTCATAAGCGACACAGTTTGCCAAACAGGTGGCAGCATGTCTGTAGAGTAAAAGCTCCCTCCGAGAAAAACTAGAGGCGTAATCACAAGCGCCGGCACGACAGAGAGCTTTTCGAAATTGTCTGCCCAGATGCCCAAAATAAATCCGAACAAACTGAAAGAGACGGCTGTCAATATAATGAACAGCATCATGATAATCGGATGGGCAATTTGCAGGTCGATGAAAAAAGACGCGGTTAATAGAATGATCATACCAAGAATAATTGACTTGCTGGCAGCCGCACCCACATATCCTAAAATTACTTCCAAGGTGGATACTGGAGCCGACAGCATTTCGTAGACCGTGCCAACAAACTTCGGCATATAGATGCCAAACGAGGCATTGGAGATGCTATTGGTGAGAAGATTCAGCATGATGAGTCCTGGAACTATGAACGCTCCGTAATTCACCCCTTCTACCTGATCAATACGAGAGCCGATTGCGGCGCCGAACACAATAAAATAGAGTGACGTTGTAATTACAGGAGTCACAATACTTTGCACGAGTGTGCGCTTCATGCGAGACATCTCGAATTTATAAATTGCTCGTACTGCGTAAATATTTATGAATTGCATCAGGGTTTATCCTAGTGTTTCAAGCACCCTTACAAACTAGGGTCTCTAACTAACGAAACAAAAATATCTTCTAAAGAAGTTTGCGTTGTATTCAGATCTCTAATCTCAATACCTGCATGCTTTAACTCATCCAATAGAGTCGTTATGTTGGCGTCTTCATTCTGTGTGCTAAAGGTGTAAATCAATTGCATGCCATCACCCACTAACTCCAACGCATGATTGCTTAGAGAGTTAGGCAGCTCACTCAGTGGTGATAGTAATTCTAGAATTAATTGCTTCTTGCCCAGCTTCGCCATGAGGTTGGTTTTTTCATCAATCACAATTAACTCACCATTGTTGATTACACCCACTCGATCAGCTATCTCTTCCGCTTCTTCAATATAATGAGTGGTAAGAATAATCGTGACGCCGCTTTGTTTCAGCTCGCGGACGATCTGCCACATATCCTTGCGCAGCTCAACGTCGACACCTGCAGTAGGCTCATCGAGAAAGAGGATTTCTGGTTCATGGGAAAGCGCTTTAGCGATTAGCACCCGCCGTTTCATGCCGCCGGACAGGGTCATAATCATTTTGTCTTTCTTTTCCCAAAGAGACAGGGACTTCAATACTTTTTCAATGTGGGCAGGATTTGGCGCCTTGCCAAACAAACCGCGACTGAACGAAACGGTATTGAATACTGTTTCAAAAGAATCAGTAGTGAGCTCTTGTGGCACTAAACCGATCATCGCCCGAGTTTTACGATAGTCTTTTACCGTATCAAACCCAGCCACCAAGATAGAACCCGCAGAGGCTCTGACAATGCCGCAGATAATTGATATCAAAGTGGTTTTACCCGCGCCGTTGGGTCCTAATAGGGCCAATATCTCCCCCTTCTCGATATTAAGATTAATATCTTTGAGGGCTTTGAAGCCGCCGCTGTAGGTTTTGTCTAGATTTTTAACGCTGAGAATAGTGTTAGATGTGTCGCTCATAGGCAGCAGAGTATGATACCTCATCTCTGCAATTTCAATGTTTGCCGCGCAGCTAAGGAATAATCGAACAATCGATAAACACAGACAACATGCTAAACTGATGCCACGCAAAAACTAGTTGAGAGCGATTACCCATGAAAACGAATCCTAAGCGAACCTCATCGCCAGTAAAGCGCCTAATAGCGCTCGCCTTTAGTGCTTCGAGTTTATTGCCAATAGCAGCAATGGCGGCGGAATCCGTCGAACCCGCGCTCACTAATGATGAACGCAGCCTAGTGCAATGGCTAGATGGCGAAGAAGACAATATGCTTGATCTGCTAGAAACGCTGACCAACATTAATTCTGGTAGTTTGAACAAAGCGGGTGTGGATGAAGTTGGTGAATTACTAGCACAGGAATTGAGACAGCTAGGATTCATCACTCAGCGTTTGCCCGGTGAGTTAATCGAAATGCCTAGCTGCCCGGGTAGCAGTTATAATATTGATGTCACCGATCATGTATTGGCTAACAAATCTGGCCGTGGTCCCCGCTTACTGTTAATGGGTCACCTAGATACAGTCTTTCCACTGGACAGCCCTTTTCAAACTTTTAGTCGAGATGGCGACACCATGTACGGCCCTGGGGTTGCTGACATGCAGGGTGGCCTAGTGGTTATGCTCTATGCACTCAAAGCGCTGCAAGAGGCAGGTCAACTGGAGAACTTAGATTTATCAGTACTGCTTAACAGTGACGAAGAGATTGGTTCGCTGTCTTCTCGCAAATATATCGAAGCACAAGCGCGGCTACACGACTACGGTTTAGTGTATGAATCCAGCGGCAACGATACATTAACACGTCAACGCAAAGGCTTGGGACAGGCACGCTTTGTTGTTAACGGCAGGGCATCCCACGCCGGCGGCGCTCACGAACAAGGCAGATCTGCTATTAAAGAGCTGGCCTATAAAATAGTCGAAATCGAAAAGATCACCGATTATGAATCGGGTGTCACTGTGAATGTTGGCGTTATCTCGGGCGGTGAAGCACGCAATACAATTGCCCCCTGCGCAGAAGCGCTTATCGACTTGCGCTATCCCGCCCCCGAGCAAGGAGTTGCTGCGGTTAATGAGTTTGAAGAAATATTTAGTTCAGTTCTAAGCTACCCAGTGGATTCAGGAGAAATTACCACCACCAGTTGGACCAACTTGCATCGCCCACCAAAAATCCCAACGCCAGAGTCTGACTATTTGCTGGAAAAAACCCGCGCTATTGGCAGGCTTTTAGGTCAAGACTTAGCCATAACTGACTCTGGCGGCGGCACTGACGGCTCCCTCACCCAAGCTGTTGGTTTACCCACGCTAGACTCCCTAGGGGTGGCTGGCACAGGAGCCCATTCCAACCGTGAAGAGGCTCGGGTTAGCTCGTTAGTAGAACGCGCCAAACTAAGTGCAGTGTTAATTCATAGACTGTCTCGCGAATAAGTGGTTTCATCACTCTCGGCTCACAAAAAAATAGAATAGAGCGGAGAATTTCATGACGGACACGGCGAATCCTAAAGACCAAGGAGCTGATACTAAGCTTAGTAAGCAACAATCGATAATCGCTAAAGCGGCGAAAGCTTATGAACGCCCTAGCTACCGTTATTTGGTGCTGGGCATTCTTACCGCAACCTATGTCTCCAACTTCGTCGACCGTCAAGTCATTAACGTCTTGGCGTCTTATATTATTGAAGATCTGCAAATTTCAGATGGCCAATTTGGCATGCTGTCAGGACTTGCTTTCGCCTGCATCTACACCACACTTGGTATTCCAATAGCCCGCTGGGCTGATATAGGCAATCGCCGCAATATCATTGCCATCTCAGTTGGGGTTTGGAGTTTCATGACAGCACTGTGCGGGGCCGCACAAAGCTTTACTCAACTCTTTTTAGCCAGATTTGGTGTAGGCGTAGGCGAGGCCGGCGGCAGCCCCCCCGCCCACTCAATTGTCTCCGATATATTTCCAGCAGCCCAACGCGCCACGGCGCTTTCGATCTATTCCCTAGGTGTTTATGGTGGGATTTTGGTTGGCACAGTGGGTGGTGCCTATTTAGTGCGTTACTTCGATTGGCGCACAGCGTTCGTCGTAGTCGCCATACCAGGTATATTGCTCGCCTTGCTTGTGCGCTTTGTCATCCAAGAGCCGCCTCGCGGACTTGCCGAGAAACGAACCGACATGGCGCCGCCGGGCTTTTTCAAGGTAATGAGCTTTTTATGGGAGCGAAAATCCTTTCGCCATCTGGCTTTTGCCTGCGCCCTGCATGCTTTCGTGACCTACGGCATCGGTAACTTTATGCCGCTGTTTTTAGGCCGAGTTCACGGCATGCCAATTTTAGACGTAGGCTGGTATTACGGTTTAATTGCAGGTATCGGCGGCCTTGCTGGCACATTCTTTGGTGGCTGGGTATCTGACCGGATGAGCAATAAGACTGGAGACAAGACATGGTATGTGTGGATTCCATTCATCTCAACGGTGCTTGCCATTCCATTTGCCTTGATTACTTTTTTGATAATGCCTACTGGAATCACAGCCGCATTTTCTTATCTGCTGCCTGTTTTTTGCGGCGGTTGGTACCTAGCGCCCTGCTTGGCGTCCACGCATTTTTTAGTGGGCATCCGCATGCGCGCCATGGGTTCTGCCGTACTGCTATTTGTTCTTAATTTAATTGGGCTGGGCCTTGGACCAATGCTGACAGGCTATATAAGCGACTGGCTAACACCTGACTACGGCAATGATGGACTACGCTATGCCATGGCAATAACCGTGCTGGTCAATGTCTGGTGTGCTTTGCATTACTACTGGAGTGCAAAAACAATCCGAGGAGATTTCGATCGAGCACCGCAATAGTTAAATAGCATCCAGTGCTTGATCTATTTTTGACACCGGCACTACGATAAGCCCTTTGATGGGCGCCTTGGGCGCGTTTCCCTTAGGCACGATTGCCCGTGTAAAGCCGTGCTTTGCCGCTTCTTGCAAGCGTTCTTGCCCACCGGGCACTGGGCGAATTTCTCCCGCCAAACCCACTTCGCCGAATACCACCAAGTCTTTTGGTAAGGATTTGTCTTTGAAACTCGAGACAATGGCAAGCAACAGCGCGAGATCTGCGCTGGTCTCCGTTACCTTCACCCCGCCAACAACGTTAACGAACACATCTTGATCTGCCATGTACATGCCACCGTGACGGTGAAGCACTGCGAGCAACATGGCCAATCTGTTCTGCTCCAATCCAACGGCAACACGCCTAGGATTACCAAGCTGAGATGAGTCTACTAAGGCCTGAATCTCGACCAAAAGCGGTCTAGTGCCTTCCCATAGAACCATCACCAAAGAGCCAGGTGTATCTTCTTCGGTGCGAGCCAGAAAAATAGCGGATGGATTTTTTACTTCTTTCATCCCCATTTCGGTCATGGCGAATACGCCGAGCTCGTTTACTGCGCCAAACCGATTCTTTTGTCCTCGCAAAATTCGGTACTTGCTGTCATTGCCTCCTTCCAACATGATGAAGCAATCGATCATATGCTCTAGCACTTTGGGACCGGCTAAATTACCGTCTTTGGTCACGTGGCCGACCAAGAATAAAACAGTGTTGGTTTGTTTTGCGTATTGGATCAGATAGGCGGCACATTCTCGAACTTGGGACACACTACCAGGCGCGGATGCCACGTCTGAGCTATGCATCACTTGAATCGAATCGACTACGATCAATTCAGGTTTGTGCTCCTGAGCTGCCTTGCAGATTTGCTCCACATTGGTTTCAGCTAAAAGCTTGAGGTTGGCTTCGGGCAGTTTTAAGCGACGGGCTCGCATGCCGACTTGCTGCAGCGATTCTTCCCCAGTGACATACAATGCTCCCTTGCCACTGTCAGCCAGCAAACACATTATCTGCAGCAGCAGCGTACTCTTGCCTGCGCCGGGATTACCACCCACCAAGACCACCGAGCCCGGCACCAAACCACCGCCAAGAACACGATCTAACTCACCAATTGTACTGGTGAAACGGGGCAGACTTAACAGGTCGATATCCGCCAAGCTTTGCACTTGAGATTTGTCGCCAGAATAACCACCCTGCTTGCGAAAGTCGGCTTTGGTAGCAGGTGAATTGCTGCTGCCGAGATTTATTTGTGACAGTGTATTCCAGGCCTTGCAGGAAGCACATTGACCCTGCCACTGCCCATGTTCGGTGCCACAATCCGTGCAGACAAAAGCGACCTTGGTTTTAGCCATTTATCAAAGTTCTCAAGTTAAGGAATCAGAGCTTAGTTGATGTAGTGATAGTTTGCGCGATTTGTGACTTTACAGAAAAGCTCGTACGCAATTGTGCCTGCCGTTTTGGCCACTTCATCCGCCTCCAATCCATTGCCCCACAGCACCACTTCCGAATTTATCTGGGCATCCGGTATATCAGTGAGGTCAATCGTAATCATATCCATAGACACGCGGCCAATGACTTGGGTTCTCACCTCAGCCGCTTGGGTTTTCACCAACACCGATGTTGAGGCGCTGGCCGAGCGCGGGTAACCGTCGCCATAACCCACCGAGACCACGCCCACTCGCGTAGGTCTCTGACACCTATAAGTTGCGTTATAACCAATAGACTCCCCTGCCGGCACATCGTTAATGGCAATTAGGCGAGACGATAATGTCATAACCGGCTTTAGGCCCACTTCCATTCCGGTTTGCTTAGCCAGTGGCGAACTACCATAGAGCATTACCCCAGGCCTGACGATACCATGGTGTGTATCGGGTCTTGTTAATATTCCAGCGGACGCTGCGAAACTGGTGCGCAAATTAGGATAATCTTTCGTGAGTTCTTGCTTAGCCCGCTCGAATTCAGCCACTTGATTATCGGTGAATTTTTTTGAGGGCTCCGCGCTCATATCATCGGCGTAACCAAGATGCGACATAAAGACAACAGTCGTGTTGGAAAGCGCAGCCAGACGCCGATATGCTGCAACACTTGCAGACTCACGCTGGCCAAGACGATTCATGCCGGTATTAAATTTCACCCAAACTGTTTTTGGAATAGAGGCGAACTCAGCTTCCGCTACTTGGCAGTAGTCCGCCAATTGATAGGCAGAATGAATTGCCGGTTCGATTCCTTTCGCTAGGCAAAGTCTAACTTCGTCTTTATTTATACAGCCAGGCAGCAACATGATGGTCTTGCCCAAGCCTTCCTTATCAAGATCAAGCGCTTCTTGCAATGCGGCGACTGCGAAGGTTGAAAAAGCTGTCTGCGAACTAGTCAGCGCCCGAGCAACAGGAAGCATACCATGACCATATGCATTAGATTTTATAACCGGAATAATGGGAGACTTAGGACACAGCTCTCGCACTCTAGCCAAATTATGCCTGAGTGCTGCGAGGTCAATGGTGGCCCAAGTGCGGGGAGTGGGTGATGACATCTCGACTAGCTCTGATTATTGGCCATGGGTGTAGCTGTCATCGTATCTAGGCTGAATGTAACTTTCGAACCGAGTGTACTGACCCAAGAAACTGAGGCGAACAGTGCCAAGTGGCCCATTTCTTTGCTTACCGATAATTATTTCGGCTATGCCTTTATCCGGAGAATCTTCATTATAGACTTCATCCCGATAAATAAATGTGATCACATCGGCGTCTTGCTCAATCGCGCCAGATTCACGCAGGTCTGACATCACCGGTCGTTTGTTTGGGCGATTCTCTAAAGAGCGATTAAGCTGCGAGCCTACGATTACAGGGCACTTGAACTCTCTTGCTAACTGTTTTAAAGAGCGGGATATTTCTGATACTTCGCCCACTCTGTTATCACCAAACCCCTTAATCTGCATAAGCTGCAGATAATCCACTGCAATCATGCCGAGCTCGCCATGTTCACGAACGATTCGCCGTGCCCTTGCGCGCATTTCGGTGGGACTTATACCTACCGAGTCGTCTATAAACAATGGCCGGTCTTTAAGTTTGGCTACTGCCGCATTAAAACCGGGCCAATCTTCTTCAGCTAAATCACCTGTGCGAATCTTGGTTTGATCAATTTTGCCAATAGAAGACAATAATCTAAAGATGAGGCTTTCAGACGGCATCTCAAGGCTAAAAACAAGCACTGGTTTGTTGTCAGCCATTATTGCGTTCTCGACAAAATTCATCATCAATGATGTTTTACCCATGGATGGGCGAGCAGCCACAATGATGAGATCCGACTTTTGCCATCCTCGGGTTTTTTCATTGAGATCGGCATAACCTGTAGAGACCCCGGTAATTCCACCTTCGGAACCCGCCAATTCATCGATCCGCTCTACGGCTGCTGACAACAGCGGGTTGATGTAAACCGGCCCTTGATCTTGTGGCCGATCATCGGCAATTCGAAACACTTGCTGCTCGGCCTGATCTAGAATCTCTGCCGCTTTACGGCCGCCGGTGTTGTAGCCCGAATCTGCGATGCCGTTGGCGACGCTAATGAGACGGCGGAGCACGGCGCGCTCGCGAATAATATCGGCATAGGCTTTAATATTGGCCGTGCCCCTCGCATTGCCCGCTAGTTCACTGAGGTAGTCGAGGCCACCGGCAAGCTCCAACTGATTGAGGCTATTCAATGCCTCCACTAGCGTAACCACATCAATGGGACTATTGGCTTCGCCCTGAGCACTCATCACTTTAAAAATCAGCTGATGCTCCGAACGGTAAAAATCATCGGGCAGCAGAACATCGGCAATATTGTCCCACTCAGTATTGTCCAGCATTAGCCCACCTAGCACCGCTTGCTCTGCTTCAACAGAATGGGGAGGCACTTTAAGCGCAGCCAAAGAATTGGGCTGGGGCTTGTTATTGGCGGATTCAAAAGACATGGGTAGAGATTACCGTAATTGACGCAAAAATGGAGTAAAAAAAAGCGCCATCTGAAAATCAGCATGGCGCTTTTAGTGTCTTTGAAACTCACTCTCTCAGCTTTAGCGTGAGAGATGGGCTTCCTATCCTAACTTAATCGTCAGACTCGTTGTCGAGGTCTTCGATCGAACCATCACCACTATTGTTGGCATCAGAGTGAGTGCGAACTACTGAGATGCTCACAGTAGTCCCGACGTCATAACCGAAGTCGATGGCCACTTTGTAATCGCCCAATGCACGGATAACGCCATGAGGAAGCAATACTTCCGCTTTGGTCAGATCGCTGCCTACTTTTGCGTTGATGGCGTCGGCAATATCTTTCGTGCCTACTGAGCCGAACAATCTGCCTTCATCGCTGGAATTAACTTCCATGACAATTTCAAGGCCTTTAACGTTCTCAGCACGCTTTTGCATCTCGGCTACTTTCTCATTGTGAGCAGCCATCAAGTCAGCTCGGCGTTCTTCGAACTGCTCGATATTCGCCTTAGTAGCTGGCAGTGCTTTGCCCTGCGGGAACAGGAAATTGCGCGCATAGCCAGATTTAACGTCAGCGGTATCGCCTATTCCACCGAGCTTGCCAATCTTTTCCAGCAAGATTACGTTCATGTTTTTGTCCTCATTATAAATTCTGTCAGGCGGATTTTGACATCCGCGCTCGAAAATCGTACCAACTATCAATAAGTGCAACCAATACCAAGACTTGTGTAAGCCAAGGGAACAGTGCGTAGAAAGCAATCAACCACATGGAGGATGCTTTCTTTTTTCCTACCAAGCCATGGACCAGTGCCACACCAGAAAAAATCAGCGGCATTATGAAATAAAATACCCAACTTTCCGGCACGAACTCGATAAAGGTCGCAACCAACATGGCAATCAATAATCCGATTGCCACTTTCTGTTCTATCCGTAACCCGTGAAATTCCTTTTGGAATCCGCCGGGGTTATAAAGCGCTGCCTGCATCCAGCGAGACAGCATCAGCAGCATTGCTGCTAGAAACATATACACCGCGCCAAAAAAGCTGGGTATTGTTTCTCTAAACTGTTCCAGAGACACCATCTGCATATTTTGCTGTGCAAGATAAGTCTCAAATTGTGCGTAGACCATAGCCAGCAGTTCTGACTGCGAGCGCATATACAACTCGACACAGACACCAACCGCTATCGCCGCTAGAAGAGTGAACTCCCAAGACTCGGTTTCTCTCAAAATCCAAGCCAATGCCGCTATACCAAATACCAATATTAGCGGAATCACATCTCCGGCTACGGCCCAGGCTGCCAATGGCAATATCGCCCAAACCAATACCAACCCTGCTTCTTTTAGTCCTTTGCGTAAAGTCACCAAGCCGATAACAACGGGGCTGAGCAAATTTACCATGGGTATTAAACCCAAAAGCAAGGTCACCAATATGGCCTGCTTGCGTCCTGTCATTACGAATTCAGCAAGGCCTTTCATGGTTTTTCTTATACCTGATGGCTATCCGTGTAAGGAATAAGCGCTAAATAGCGAGCTCTCTTAACTGCGGTTGCCAGCTGACGCTGATAACGTGCTTTGGTTCCAGTAATGCGGCTAGGAACAATTTTGCCGGTTTCTGAAACGTAGGCTTTCAACGTTTCTAAATCTTTGTAATCAATCTCTACTGTGCCTTCTGCAGTAAATTTGCAGAACTTACGGCGACGAAAGTAACGAGCCATGATGATTTCCTATTATAAAATTCGAATGGTTAGATTCTAGTTTTTGGGTACTAAGCTGCTTAGGCAACTTACTCGCTATCTTGTTCTTCCGCTTCGTCTTCATCTGACTCTTCGTCAAAATCGGACTCTGCTTCTTCATCTTCTTCAGCGCTTGCGCGGGCAGCTGCTGCTTCATCTTCTAACTTACGTTTAGCTTCGGCACGGGCTTTACGCTCTTTGCCTTCACGCTCGCCCTTTAGAATCAAAGATTCCTCTGTGACTGGCGCTTTCGCTTTGATGATGAGATTGCGGAGAACTGCGTCGTTATAGCGAAACAGCGTACCTAATTCTTCCAACGCCTCGCCGGTGCACTCGATGTTCATGAGTACATAGTGGGCTTTGTGAATCTTATTGATTGGATAGGCTAATTGACGTCGGCCCCAGTCTTCTAAGCGATGGACTTTACCGCCGCTTTCGCTGACTACTTGGGTGTAACGGTCTATCATCCCTGGAACCTGCTCGGACTGGTCGGGATGCACCAGAAATACTACTTCATAGTGTCTCATAGAGACTCCTCTTGGGTTATGCCTTCCATCGAACACGTGCGTGCGTGGTAAGACAAGGAGTTATGTAGGGCGAGAACGAGTCCCGCCAACAAAAGAGCCGGAATTCTAGAGAAACAGGCCTATAGATGCAACCACTATTGAGCAAACTGAATGATAAATTGGCTAAAACCGGCTGTTTTTGATGACTTTTTCGCCCTAACCAGCGGTTTTGCGTTGCCGCACTGCTTCAAACAGTGCCACTCCTGTGGCTACCGAGACATTTAAACTACTCATAGCACCGGCCATGGGAATGGACACTTCATGGTCGCAGCAATCCCGGGTAAGACGGCGCAGGCCCTGACCTTCTGAGCCCATCACCAACGCCAAATGGCCGGTTAAGTCTTGCTCGTAAATAGACGTCGCACTCTCGTCAGCGGTGCCTACAATCCAAACCCCCAATTCTTGGAGCTGCTTTAAACAACGGGCAAGGTTGGTCACCGCGGCATAATTCACCGTCTCAGCGGCTCCGCAGGCCACTTTGCGGGCGGTCTCATTCAAAGGAGCCGCTTTGTCTTTGGGAACTATTACCGCATGTACACCTGCGGCATCTGCCGTGCGCAGACAGGCACCAAGATTGTGGGGGTCGGTCACGCCATCCAAAACTAGCAGTAAGAGATCACCCTGTTGTACTGCCAACACCTCAAAAAGCTTCTTTTCGTCAAGCACAAGGGTGTTACCCTGCACTTGTGCTGCCACGCCCTGATGCACTCCTTTAAACTGCCGTTCGAAGCGTCTTTTATCGGCGATTTCCACTGCAATGCCTGCTGCGTCAGCCAATTGCCTCAACTCAATCAGCCGTTGATTGCTGCTATCGCTTTGCATCAATAACTCGGTAATCGATTGTGGTCGCTGCTTTATAAGCTGCGATACCGCATGAATACCAATTACCCACTCTCTCATTTATCGATTCTCACAGCTATCAAGGTAGGTAATCATCGACGTGGACTCCGCTTTTTAGAACCCGCACGCTTCTTAGCTGTGCTTGCTGCTCCACCGGCCGGTTTTGGGCCTCTGGATTTAGCAGAAGGCTTTTTCCCGTTCGCTGTAGGTTTTTTGCTCGCTCGACTCTTAGCAGGTTTGTCACTGCCCGCCGCAGATTTACCACGAGAACGCCGCGTACGCTCCTTTGCGTTTCCACTTTCTTTAGATTCACCTGTTCGAGACACCTGTTTCGATTTGGCTCCGCCAGACTTTGGTATCTGTCCTTTTCGCAGCGCCTCTCGGATACTGGGCTTTTTCGTCCCCGGCACTGCAGCACGAGAGCCTTGCATCTGCAGGTCGATTTTCTTTTCGTCTAAATTGACTCGTACTACGCGAACTTCCACCGTGTCACCTAATTTATAAATGGTGCGGGTACGCTCCCCTTCTAAACAGTGGTGAACCGGATCGAAGCGGTAGTAATCATTAGTGAGCTCAGTAATATGTACCAATCCTTCAATATAAATATCATTTAGCTCAACAAATAGCCCAAAGTTAGTTACAGAAGAAACCGTACCGGTAAATTCCTCACCTACATGCTCTTGCATGTACTCACACTTAAGCCAATCGATCACACTGTAGCTGGCTGCATCGGCACGCCTTTCTGCCATCGAGCAACTTTCACCAAAGCTCTCCATGTCATTTGCAGAATATGGATAGATATCCTTTTTGTTCATTCCTTTAGCATCATGATGACGCTTTAAATGTTTGCCTTTCTTATTGCGAATCAAATAGCGAATTGCCCGGTGTACCAATAGATCCGGGTATCGTCTAATGGGCGACGTGAAATGAGCGTAAGCTTCAAAACCCAACCCAAAATGACCGACATTTTCTGGCTGATATACCGCCTGCATCATAGAACGGATTAGCATAGTCTGGAGCAGGTGCTTGTCAGGACGGCCATCCATCTGCGTCAATACACTTTGGTAGTCTTTCGGTGCAGGCTTTTCCCCTCCGCTCAGATTCATTCCCATACCCCCAAGAAACTCGCGAAGATTCTCTAGCTTATCTGGGTTGGGGCCTTCGTGAATTCGATACAAAGTAGGCACTTCTTTTTCTTCGAGAAGCTGGGCGGCCGCAACGTTGGCCCGCAGCATGCATTCTTCGATCAGACGGTGTGCCTCATTGCGCTGCACAGGGACAATCTCGCGTATTTTTTTGTTCTCACCAAACACTATGCGAGTTTCTGTCGATTCGAAATCCATGGCTCCGCTCCGATCTCGCACCGCTCTAAGCGCTTTGTACAAAGAATACAGATCTTCTAAATGAGGAATAAGTGATTCATGGCGCTTTCTTAATTTTGCTTTTACGCCAACACGCAACTCTCCCTCCGCTGGTTCGAGCATATCTGCCACTTCTGTATAGGTCAGACGCCCGTGGGAGTGAATAACGGCCTCATAAAAATCATAGTCTTGCATTTCACCGGAGGATGAAAATTGCATCTCGCAAACCATGGTAAGTCGATCAACTTGGGGCTTTAACGAGCACAATCCGTTTGACAGCTTTTCTGGCAGCATGGGTATAACATGACCAGGAAAGTAAACTGACGTGCCACGGTTGATCGCTTCATCATCCAGCGCACTGCCAATCTTCACGTAATGGGACACATCGGCAATCGCAACCCATAAAGTCCAACCGTTTTTATTTCGCTTGGCAAATACAGCGTCGTCAAAATCTTTGGCATCCTCGCCATCAATAGTGACAAACGGCGTGTTACGAAGATCATATCGGCCTTCTATGTCAGCCTTTGTAACCTCTGTCGCAAAGCTATTGGTTTCTTTTTTAACCGCATTAGGCCATTCATGAGGAATGTCATGGCTGCGCAATGCTATTTCGATTTCCAAGCCTGGGGTCGTCGTGTCGCCCAGAATCTCAACGATTTTTGCAACAGCCTTTCTGCGTTTGTCTGGATACTCTATTAACTCGGCTACCACAAACTGACCATCTTTAGCAGCACCGGCGTCAGCTAGGGGAATGAGAATCTCATGGGGTATGCGTTTGCTGTCTGGCACCACAATGCCAAAACCATGTTCTTGATAATAGCGACCTACTATTTGGGTGTAGCGCCGCTGCAATATCTCAACCACACTGCCTTCTTTTCGGCCACGGCTGTCAAAACCCGCATGACGAGCTAGAACCCTATCGCCATCAAACAGTTTTTCCATTTCTCTAGCGCTTAGGAAAAAATCATCTCCGCCGTCATCAGGAATGAAAAAGCCAAACCCATCTTTGTGGCCCTGAATTCGACCTTTGGACAGCTCCATTAGCGCAGCAAGGCCATAGACGCCGCGACGATTACCGATAATTTGCCCATCTCGGCTCATGGCAATAAGTCGTCGGCGCAGCGCTTCGATTTGCTCTTCTTGAACGATATTTAAATGGGCACAAAGCTGCTCTAACGTGACCGGTTCTCCGATCTGGTTAAGCTCATTGAGAATGTGCTCGCGGCTGGCGATGGGATTAGCGTAGTTGTCCGACTCGCGCTTAGCGAATGGGTCCTTCGGTTTACGAGATTTTGGCATGTAGTCAACGTAGTAATTAGTGAGCGGCTAGTATACACGGGCTAAATCGATGTGTCTGTGATGCTGGCAAATGGATGGCGATGTGAAGCTCATCGGTTTGGAGCTGCCTTAGCGGGGCTACGGCCTGTTTTGCACGCCTGCTTTCTAGGGCGCCCCGTAGGGGTTGAAATCAATCAAAGGTGATTTCAATCAACTCCTCTTCGGCAAGCGGGCACAATCGTCTAAGAAAACCCATCAGAGTAAACGCGAGTTTTTCAGTTCACAATTCCGGAACATTCTTGACAGTTTTCCCCGCTATAGATACAGTGCGGCCCTGCTCTAACAGAGCATCTCACATCTTGAAATTTGCCCAGGTGGTGGAATTGGTAGACACGCTAGCTTCAGGTGCTAGTGCTCGAAAGGGCGTGGAGGTTCACAAAATGCATCGCATTTTGGACGCCCGCTTTTTAGGGCGCCCCGGAGGGGTTGAAATCACCCAAAGGTGATTTCAATCAACTCCTCTTCGGCAAGCGGGCACAACCGGCCAAGTAAAACCATCAGAGTAGACGCGAGTTTTTCAGTTCACAATTCCGGAACATTCTTGACAGTTTTCCCCGCTATAGATACAGTGCGGCCCTGCTCTAACAGAGCATCTCACATCTTGAAATTTGCCCAGGTGGTGGAATTGGTAGACACGCTAGCTTCAGGTGCTAGTGCTCGAAAGGGCGTGGAGGTTCAAGTCCTCTTCTGGGCACCATACCGCAGTTTTCCAACATCCAACTTCGTCTTTAACTCTCAGTATTTCTTACATAATCCCAATATTTATAGCCTATTACCATTCAGTAACGTCTTGTAGCATCTTAGAATCTATGTAACACTCGTTGTAACATTTATAAAGTTGAAACGAGATTACTTCAATGCCTAAGACTACAAAGCCACTATCCCCTACGCAAGTGAGTCAGGCAAAGCCTAAAGCCAAGGAATACAACTTGGCTGACGGTAAGGGTCTATACCTTCGCATCAAACCAAGCGGCTCAATGCTCTGGATATTCAACTATCAAAAGCCTTACACAAAACAACGATCAAATATCAGCATCGGTACTTATCCGCCTATCACTCTCGCCAAGGCTAGGAAGAAGCGGGAAGAATTTCACACCCTCCTATCTGATGATATAGATCCTAGGGAGCATCGAATTGCAGAGAAGAATGAGAAAGCGGTAGCCCACTCAAATACGTTTGAAAACGTCTACGTGAAATGGCTAAAACTCAAAGAGCCAGAAATATCAGAAACCTACCACAAGAAGATCAAAAACCGGCTGGATAAGTACATTATTCCCAAGCTGGGCAAGCGACCTATTCACAAGGTGAACGCAGTTGAGACCATCGAGCTTATATCGCCACTTGCTGCTCAGAAGAAGCTAGAGACGGTTAAGAAGCTCTGTCGTTGGATCAATGAAATCATGGTATTCGCAGTCAATTCTGGGATTATCTATTCCAACCCCCTCTCAGGTATTGGCAAGGCATTTAACGCCCCCAAAGCGACCAATATGCCCACTTTAAAGCCCGATCAGCTGCCTCACTTAATGAATACCTTGAACGACGCTCATATTAAGCTGGTAACGAAATGCCTACTAGAATGGCAACTACATACTATGGTGCGGCCCGGAGAGGCTGCAGGCACGAAGTGGACTGAAATAAACCTTCCCAAAAAACAGTGGGAGATTCCAACCGAGCGTATGAAGAAAAAGCGCCCTCACATAATACCCCTGTCACACCAAGCGATTGAGATTCTTGAAACTCTTAAACCAATTACCTCTCATAGCGAATATGTTTTCCCATCGGATATCAGCCTACGAAAACCGGCCAGCTCGCAGACCGCTAACATGGCATTAAAGCGAATGGGGTTTAAAGGAATACTTGTTTCCCATGGTCTAAGGGCTCTCGCAAGCACTACTTTAAACGAACAAGGATTTGCACCAGACGTAATTGAAGCAGCATTAGCACACGTTGATAACAACGATGTAAGAGCAGCTTACAATCGAGCCGAATATATCGAGCAGCGAAGAGTGATGATGCAATGGTGGAGTGACCACATTGAATCTGCTACAAAAGGCCAACTTAAATCAGGAAAGAAGCATCTTCGAGTAGCTAGCTAACAAGGGGTCAACATGTCCATTGATTTTGAAGCAGCAATGTCACAAGACGATTTCACAACTGGAGAGCTGTTCCATCGTGAAGCCGAGCAAAGGCGGCACTTACTTATGGCAGCAGGACTGACTAAATCAAGTGATGAGCTTCGGCAAGTCTTTAACAATAACCCTGAAGAATATCTACAAATCCTCTCTGTCGGCATATCAGCGTTTGAGCATTACGAGAATTTGTTAGGGTTAGTAGTATCTTCCTTGGCGAGACTTAGCCACATTGCTGAAGAGAACGGTAATGAGCCGAGCGATATCCTTAGTCGAATCATCGGCAGAGCTATTGATAATTCGGGCAGACTAGACTCGTAAAAAACGAGGCTACAGCAATTACCGATCATTCGATATTTGAGGAGTAGCTATTGGTGTAGCTACAAGTGTTTACTTGACTGAATTCAACCAAGCCAAAGCATGCTATAAATCGTGTGTACTAACAACCGTGATTGTTGTGGTTTGACCCCCTACAATGAAAAGGTGGTGCCTCGCCGCCCCTCTCAGTTTTATTTTTAATGCATGGCCGGAGGTTTCGCTGTGGAAGATGAAGATAGTTTCCGAATCGAGTACGAAAAGCTCAAAACTTCGTTTCTCGAAGAAATTTCACTAGCGAGTAAAAATACGCCTCAGAGGTTGGCTGCGTTCAAAAAGTTTGTAACAGAGTCTGCTACTAGAAACCCGCTGGGTAGTGCCGCAAACATGGAAGGGTTATGGTCTAAGCTTACTAACGAATCCTTAGACTATGCAGAAACAAGAGTGAACGGCCTCTCCCAAACCCCTGTAGAGATATTCGTTAGGTTTGTATCAAACGGACTCTATCCTTCTCCTGAAGTTATGCTTTGTATAGCTGAATGCTTCGAAGAATACTTGCACGAAGGTGGCTCAATTTCTCTTGATGAAGCTTTTTACGGTACAGCTCACAAAAAGAAGTCCAGCGCCGCATTTAATTTTAAAAACGAAAAGATATTTTCTAAGTTTGACATGTTTCTTCTTGGGGCTGAGCTGAACAAAGAGGGAATCAAAATAGGCAATTATCCAGATGGCGCACAAACCGAAATTGCAGAAAAGTTTCTTTCAATGATAGGAGGTAGAGAAAGTCATATAGAGCCGTCAAGCTTCTTGAGGAAATATCAACGCTGGAAACAAAAATAAGAAGATCCTCAAGGTGGGGCTAATTTATTAAGAATGCAAGCCGCATTATTAGCTGGTAATACCTCATCGGACAAAAAGTTGGATTTTTGTCCGTGACTCGTTTCGAATTATGACAATAATAGGTAGTCATGTTTAACAGCGCCCCAAAAGGAGCAATCATGACTAGTAACAATCAGACGCAAGCAAGCCCATCAAATGATCGTTTTTTAAGGTTCCCCGAAGTAAAAGAGCGAGTCGGCTTTAGCCGCTCCCAAGTTCATCTATTGATCAATCAAGGAAAGTTTCCTGCACCAATTAAACTAGGCGCAAGGGCAAGTGGCTGGCTAGAGAGCGAAGTCATAAATTGGGTTAACAAAAAAATCAGCCAATCACGAAATTCAGAGGGCATATAATGAGCCTTCGCAAAGCAATAAATAACAAGTGCATCGAATGCATCTACGACCCAATAGGAGGCCCAGGTTCATGGAGGCAGCAGGTTGAGGCATGTACATCAAAAAACTGTCCTCTTTTCCCTGTAAGGCCACTCTCTATAGATAGCACTAGGGGGCGCAAGATAGCTGATTCTAGCCACGAAATTTGCCCTTTACAGTTAAATCAGGAGCATAAATCAATGGGGGGCAGTTTATGACCAAAAGATATTGTATCGAAGTCTCTGTTGAGCGAATAACGCCTGTCATAGTTCAAGCCGATTCATATGAAGAGGCTCTTCAAGCTGCTCGAAACAACACAGGTGAGGCTGGCGATGAATATGTGGGCGATATCAAAATAGCCTCTGTTCGTTGCCTCGAGGAAGGAGGCGCAGCATGAGTGCTCGCGACAATCTCGCTTATCTCCCTCAGAAGCAACAGCAAGATGAGTGCCTGCTTATCGGGCCTGAAAATCTATTGATCCCAGAAGGTATCTATGAGGCTACATACTTGCATCATGAAACATGCGGGATGTACGGAAAGAGACTTAAGGACGACAAATCAAAGCTAGCGGATGGGAAAGTATACCTGTGGTTTTGGATTGATCCGTACGCAGAGAAGTTGAGCCCTAGTGAGAAAGTCGAGCTTTACATGCCATACAACGCAAGCTCTGTATTTCACCCAATTGGAAAGGGTGGGAGATTTGAGATGAGTAGAAAGAAGAAATACTTCAAAGACTACAAACGGCTATTAGGTGTATTACGCAGTGACCGAACTTCGCCAGCTCAATTCAAGGGCAAGCTGTTTAGGGTTCGAGTTGGGACAGTGGAAACAAACGAGCGGCAAAAGAAGCACGCTAAGGATGAGCACTACAGCGTTATCAGGGAATTGATTGGAATCGATAGTTAAAGTTGTAGTTACAGTTAAAGCTAGAGCTGTAGTTACAGTTATAGCTACTATGTCAGGCTACAGGGCACGCAATATAAAGCCTGTAGAGGACAGTATGACAAAATTCAGGCGCATGGAAAAAACGTAGAGCTTGGATATCTAGCTGTTTTTATCTACGCCCGAGGTCGGTGTAAAAGCCGTCTCGGGTTCATGTCAAAACAGAGTTTCTGGAGCAATACGCGCAGGAGATTTAATTTCAGGTAGTCAAAAAGGGCATTATCGGACATATTAGAAGCAACTATGAAGCGCACTGATCAACACGAAATCAATGAGCGAATAATCAGGCGCATAGAACAACTGCCTCTTATCAATTCGTGGACCATGCCGAGTTATCGATTCGTGGCCAACATTTTAAATTCAGAAGAGCTAAAAACGTCTACAGGCAACGTATGGACAGAGCGACGCCTTTACCGGATGTTGCAACGAGAGGGGCATAGAGGCTTGCATGGACTGTTGGCTAACCATTAACTGATCGAAGGGTTCCTAAAAAGGGCACGAGCGGCTCGAATCGAGGAGCGGGCCAGGGACGAAGCGGGG
>CAYGRT010000020.1:0-30888 GCA_964352355.1 uncultured Pseudohongiella sp.
GACCTACGCCATGAGTGGCTATCACGTCGTAGCCAGTTGGGCTATTTTTAAGAATACACAGATCTAATGTGCCTCCCCCAAAATCCACGGCCAAGAGCAAATTTTGCTTCTCATCGGGATTATCGTGAAGATAGCTTAAAGCCGCAGCTATAGGCTCTGCATAGTAAGTTTTTTCTTGAAAATTGGCATAGCCATAGGCTTCAGAGAGCAGAGCTAAGGCTGCCGTATTCTTAGTCGTTTGACTGCCTTCGAAATTTACGGGGTGACCAATACAGGCGTGCTCGGTGTGGGCGCCATCAATATTTTTTGCATACTCGTCTATGCTGGCTTTAATTCGAACCAACAGCGGTGTTATCAAAGCCACCAGTCGAAACGCACGATTGAATACCATTAGGCGTTGGGTGTCAGCGCCCCCTAATAGTCGTTTAATACCGCGAAAGAGTCTCCCTGTTTGGCCGCCATCGACGAAGGACTGACCGTATATTTTCTCAGTAGCTCCCTCTTCTGGCAGGCCGCCGTCACCTAATTGACCTGTCGTGCTTCGCCCCTCTCCAAGCACTTCGGCGCTCAGTTCTACTGTCCGTCCTGTATTGCTTTCGATGTATGCATCAATCGCCGATTGACCTGTGGTAATGCCAAAATCTCTATCAATATAAGTCGCCGAAGGCATTACGATCGCATGGGATTCTAATTGAATTAAGTGCACACGCTTGCCATCGAAAAGAGCGGCGGCACTATTACTTGTGCCAAAGTCTATACCGATACCAATAGGGCGTTGTGGCCGAACGCTATTGCCTAAAGTTGAATCATTGGAATTGAGGGTGGCTTGAGAAATTCTTGAGCCGGAATTGGTACTGGTGTTTGAAGTCACTACTGCTAACGCCTTGAAATTAACTGAACGATTAGGCAAAAAATAACATGCCAGAGGGCGAGATTATAAATGAATTGCGACCGACGAGCAAAAGCTAAGCCCGCGGAGTTCGCTGTTTTACAAGGGTTTTTACCTGCTAGAATAGCCCGAAGCAGTTGAATAAAGTTGGAACTTAACCTATCCTCTTCCGGTCTTACAAAAGGATAGATTTTCCTTGATTTTGGAGTTTTGATGGCCATGGGCCCTATTAGTCGCACAATCGGTTTTTTATTAGCATTAACACTACCTATGACGGTAGGTGCTGGAACCATAGTCAGAGTTAGTACCTCGCTGGGAGACTATTCCATTGAATTGCTTGATGATGTGGCACCGCTAACAGTACAAAACTTTCTTAACTATGTCGCCAGAGATGACTATAACGGCACTTATCTTCATCGTGTGGTGGATAATTTTGTGGTGCAGGGTGGTGGCTATGGCTTTGAACTTTTCGTTGGCCCGATCCCGATTGTGGCCGACCCACCTGTGCCTAATGAGTTTGGCGTGTCCAATACTCGAGGTACTGTGGCGATGGCGAAAATTGACGGCGATCCAAATAGTGCTACTAGCCAATGGTTTGTAAATCTGGCTGATAACAGCCAAAATTTGGATAGCAATAATGGTGGCTTTACCGTGTTTGGCAATGTGCTTGGCGAGGGCATGGAAATCCTCGATGCAATTGATGCGCTGCCTACCATTGGATTAGGTTTAAACACACCAGAGGCCCCATTTTTCACGCCGGTATACAACAATCCCTTAGATTTCGTTTTTCAAAATGTGGAGGTGGTAGGCCGCTTTAGCAGTGCCCCGCACGTCTACGAAGTAGAATCTGGCCTGTTGATTAGCTCTGTCAATATTGATGGTGGTGCTACCGTGATAAGTCTTAACTTTAATACGCTGAGCACTGACGGCGATTTTATACTTCAGGCGAATCCCTCGAGTGTGATACTGCGTCGCGACGGCTTTGATGGTATTGCTACATTCGCCAACGGAGATAACCGCCTAAGAATTCCGACGTTGGAAGTTAATGACAGAGGAGTAGTGACCCTGGTAAACGATGTGGTATTGGTGTTGACTGATCCAGAACGCTTACAGTTCACTTTGGAATCGTTTGCCCAGTGAGATGGTTCGGTATGAAAGTGATTGATCTCTCTTAAGTAGGAGTCTTTCGTAACTGGGCCGTTATAAAAATAATCAAAGGAGTGACCTGATGGCTGCACGGGGTGAGTTTAGTTCCAGGTTTGGTTTTTTAATGGCAGCTTCTGGGTCTGCCGTTGGTCTAGGCAACATTTGGGGCTTCCCCACAAATGCGGCCTCCAATGGTGGGGCGGCTTTCTTGATCGCCTATTTGGTTCTCGCTTTTGCGTTGGCATATCCAGCACTAATGGCCGAATTAATCATAGGCCGCCATGCTCGCGCCAATGCCGTTACTGCGCTTCAAGCTATCGCCCCTTCTCCTGTAGGTAAAAAGTTCGGTCTTGCCGTCGGTTTTATTGGTATTGCTACGGTCAGCTTTATTCTGAGTTTCTACGCTATTGTTAGCGGTTGGATGATCGCGTTTTTCATAGACCCCATTGCCCGTTTGCTTGGCTTAGAGGGCCTTTCTGATTGGTTGACTGAAGATGCGATAATTCGGAACGCGCTGTTCGTTGTAGTCTTTATGGCTATGACGGTTTTTATAATTAGCGCAGGTGTCAAAGATGGTATAGAGAAGTGGGCCTCTCGCTTGATGCCGTCACTTGTTCTAATTCTCGTTTTTTTAATAGCCTATGTTTTAACGTTGCCGGGAGCCACCGACGGTTTGCGGGCGTATTTGGTGCCTGATTTTTCTCGCATAACGGATCCAGGGTTGTTGGTCAATGCCATGGGGCAGGCATTTTTTTCGCTTTCTCTAGGTGTGGGTACAATGCTTATCTATGGATCCTACATTCCTAAAAATGAAGATCTTCCTACAGTAGGTGGCCTTGTTGCGCTGCTGGATATTGGCATTGCGGTACTTGCTGGTATGTTGATCCTTCCTGCCATGTATGTGGCTCTTGCAAATGGTGTGGAAATTTATGACTCACAGGGTGGCTTGATTGCTGGACCTGGCTTAATAGTTTCGGTGCTACCTGCACTTTTCAACAGTATGGGCTATGTGGGCTTGGGCGTAGCGCTGGCATTTTTCGCGCTGATGACAATCGCTTCCTTGACCTCTTCTATATCGATGCTCGAAGTTCCTGTAGCTTATGCTGTTGAGCATCACGGTGTGGAAAGGAAAAAAAGTGCAATCATTCTAGGCGCAATTATCGCTGTTGTTTCACTTATCATCGTCGCAAATTTTGATCCACTGTTTGATATGGTGGTGACTTACACCACGGAAATCAGCCAACCATTGCTTGGTTTTTCTTTTTGCATTTTTATTGGTTGGGTCTGGAACCGCAGTGAGATATTGAAAGAAATACAACATGGTGCAGCAGATGTTGAGAATAGACTTTTCTGGAAGATATGGCCTTTCTATGTAAAGTTCATCTGTCCGATAGCAATATTAGTAGTTTATTTCCAATCTCGAGGATAAGTTTTCAGACTGCGTCGATAGCTTCAACAAAGTGATCAATTTCAGCGCTTGTGTTGTAATAATGAACAGACGCGCGGACTAGGTCCCCAGTCTTTGTTTTAGCGAGATCTAGCTGGGCATTCTGCGCTTTGGAAACAGACGTATTGATTCTCAATTCTCGTAGTCTAGTTACAAGTGCGCTTGCATCTAGCCCTGTCTTGTTAAATGTAATTATGCCTGAGCGTTGATTCGACCTTTCGAACACGGAAATGCCGCTTAATAGGGATAGTTTTCCAGAAAGCTCTTGTCCTAATGCGCAAACGCGTGACTCTATTGCCTCCAAAGTAAGTGTGTTGGCGTAGGCTACAGCTTTTGCCAAACCAATTTTGCCCGCAATATTTCTCTCCCAAGTTTCAAACCTTAATGCGGTTTCGCTCAGGGCGTAGGAGTTTGCGCCTGTCCACACTGCTGAATGGTTATCTACAAAAATCGGTTCGGTTACATTCATGGCGCGCTTCGATGCGTATAGGAAACCTGTACCTCTTGGGCCTCGCAGATATTTACGACCAGTGCCGCAAAGAAAATCACAGCCTAAGACACCTATGTCTAGCTCAATCTGTCCAACGGATTGGCAAGCGTCGAGTAGGTATAAGATTCCATGAGCCTTAGCAATTTTTCCGACTGCGGCAGCGGGCTGGATGTCTCCCCTTTGGCTGGCTATATGAGTCAGCGCTATTAGTCTGGTTTTTGGTGATAGTGATTGTTCAAGTTTATTGATATCCACGAGGCCATCGCTAGCAGAGGGGACTAATATTATTTCCACGCCTTTTTGATGCTTTAAATGCAGTAATCCTAAGTAGTTGCTTACATACTCATTGTCCATTGTGATGATCTGATCCCCAGCCTGCCAAGGGATGCTGGCTAGAGCGAGCTGCCATGCTCTGCTGGCATTTTCAGTAAAAGCGATGGAATCTGGCGGGCAATTAAGCAATTCTGCCAGCCCTGTGTAGAACTCCATGATTTCTGCATTGGCTGAAATGGCGGCCTCGTAGCCTCCTAAACGCTGTTCGAGTAGTAAATGATTAATTGTAGAGTCTGTTACGATACTCGGCGAAAGTGCGCATCCGGCATTGTTAAAATGCAGCAGCTGCGAACAGCTTGGAGTATCTTCTCGAATGGTTTTTATATCGAGCATTGAATCTTTCCTTAATACAGTTTGACGCTAAAATTCATACGACCTATTGTTAACCACTCGATAGTAATTTGCTAGGGCAAAGCATCGGTTCACTCTACTAATAAACGTTTTTAAGACCGCGGGTATTTCTATGACAGATATAGTCCTTGATGACACTTCAAAACAAGAAATAATAAGTAAATTGAAAGACTATTTTGCTAGGGAGTTGGATAGAGAACTGGGCGGTTTTGAGGCGGAATTTTTATTGGATTACTTTTCTAAAACGGTTGGGCCTTATTATTACAATCAAGGGCTTTTTGATGGTCTGAAAGCGATGGAGTCCAAAATGGAGGAGTTTGCGGATATAGTCTATCAACTTGAGAAACCCGTAGACTAGACCGATGAACTGGTTAGGTTTTTTGTGTTCTCAAGGGTAAGCGAATGAAAAATTCGCTCCCAGTATTCTTTACTGATTCAAATTGTATTTCTCCGCCTAATTTCTCAACGATTCGTTTGACAATTACCATGCCTAAGCCAGTATTAGTAGGATTGCTTTCTGAATAGTCTTCATCATGTGAAAACTCTTGGAACATTCGCCTTTTAAATTCATCGCTCATGCCTCTGCCAGTATCACGAATGAATATCTCGATTCCAAGCTTACGTTTAAAGTAGACCGCCTTGTAACCCAGAAGAATGGATCCTTTATCGGTGAACTTAACGGCATTGGTAAGCAGATTTATCAACACATGTTGAAGTCTTGACCTATCTGATTGAACCAATAAGTTTGAAGACGAAAACTGAGTCTCCAACACAAGCCCTTTTTCTAAAATAGCAGGCGTCATCATTTCTTTGATTTCAGCCAAAAAATGAGTGATTTCGATTAATTCAAAATGCGGCTCAAAATTCTCGGATTCTATTTCTGCCATTTCTAAAAGATCGTTAATCAGGTTATGCAGATGTTCACTTTGTTTTATGACAGTGGTCATATGCTGGTGAGTGGGTTTGTCCAGCTTGCTGGCATTGACTGCCATAAGTCTTTTCGAATTAGCTAGAATCAAATGTACTGGAGTTAAAAATTCTTTTGACACATTGCTGAGAAAGTCGCTTTTTGCCTTCGCTTGCAAATTCGCTTGAGCGAAAGCATCGCTTTTGGAGCGAATGAATTCTGCCAGCGACATAAGAAGTGCAATGCCCGCAAGTCCGACCAGAGTCTCTCCTAAGACAGCTGACACACTGCTCTTCTCCATAATGTCGAACTTGTAACCTAGCAAAGATAGGTAGGCGAGAATTAAAAGCCCCCAAGTCATTACAAAATAGACCGCGACTCTTGAGCCCTGAGTCGCTGCAAATATTGCCATTGCAAATACTGAAGTGGCGACGGCGAGGCCCAGCCAAAGCAGAAACTGTATGTTGCCACCGGTAATTGAGTCGAATGGTAAAAATAACACGTAAAGACAGGTGGGAATCATCGCGTACGTAATAAAGCGCAGAACAATCACCGCGCGATCTCGGAGCTTAGACTCAAGGTTGAGTGACTGGCCTAGTAGACAAAAACTCGCAATTAAGACTGTCCCTGATGCATAGCTTAATCGATTGCTTAGTTCTATCGATTCGCCCCAAAACCAGACTTTGCCTAAGCCAGTGACAGTGAGCAAAAATACAATGGCTCCACCAAAAAATAGAGTATGCCCCAAAAATTGGCGATCTCTCTGGAAATAGTAAATTATTGAGCAAGCCGCAAAACAAACTAGGAAAAAGGTAAATAAGCCGCCTAAAAAAGCCAGCTGGCTCTCTTGCCCTTGAGCCACCAATTGCATTGTGGTGAGCACTACAGGCAGCTCAATACCGGATTGAGAAGTTACTCGGAAAAAAACCTGAGTTTGCTGCGTTCCATTGGGTATAACTAAAGGAACTAGGGGAACTCTGTGTCGTGCGGGCTGCTCACTAAAGGGGATGGTATCTCCCGTCAGATATTGCTGTATCGTGCCGCCATCCTGCCTTATATAGATCTCTATTCTGTCTACGCTAGGCGCGTCGATGCTTAGTGCAAGTTCTTTACCGCTTAGATCATCTCCTGTAATGGTGACAGCAAACCAATGTGCTGACTGAGAGAACCCTAATGTTGGGATAGCTTCAGCGGAGCGACGCCATTGATTTTTAAGTTGCTCCACATCGATAACAGTGAGCTCAGTAGATGGGTCTTCCAAAGTATCAAGGTATAGCCCGAGAGTTACAGGTAGCTGGGTTTGACTAACGTGGATTTCTCCAGCCTGCGCTGAGTAATTAAGGAAGCCTAATAAACAAAGAATGGCTAGCAGGCTGCCACATTTTTTGAAAAAGCGGTCGTTAATCATTAGAGTTCGCGTCAAGAGTTGGGCCCTAATTTTTGCCTACCTTGCCCGCTCAATACTACGATGAATTGGCTCAGTTCATCCCACGCATTGTTAGCGGCCATGCCCTTTATACTCTGATCGATCAGCTTTGCATGATCCAGCAGTTTCCAAGTGTCGGTGCTATTCAGCCGCCCTAATGCATTGCCAACGGCTTGTTTTCTGTTGTACCAAACTCTAGAAGTTTGCATGATTCCGTTGATGCCTTGCCCTTGTTGCTTTTTTTCGACCATGGGCTGCAGGCTGCGAATTTCCCGCACAAACGCATTGAGAATGACAAGTGGAAACGTTCCTTCGTTTCTAAGTCCTGCCAGCATTTTTTCTGCCCGTGCAAGATCACCCGATAAGCTGGCATCAACTAGATTAAAAACGCTGAATCTTGAACTATCAGCAATTACTTGCATGACCGTATTTGCATCTAGATTGAGGGTCTCTTCAGCGCTGCTGTTAGAAAGAAGTTTCAACTTCTCAATTTCCTGCATGGCTGCGAGCAAATTGCCTTCTACCTTGTCCATTAATAATTGCAAAGCAGCGCCATCGGCTCTGATGTTTTCTCGCATCAGTCTTTGTTCAAGCCAGCTCGCCAAACCATCGCGATTGATCGGCCATATTTGGACAAGTCCAGTTTTAGACTCGATTTTCTTAAACCACTGCGTGTTGAGGGTTGCTGCTTCAAGTTTGGGGCTGCTGATTAGCAGCACATTATCTGGGCTGATGGTGTCGACGTAATGCTGTAGGGCTTGTTTGGCGGCGTCTTCAAACTTGACCGAAGAAAAACGTAAATCAAGGACTTTGCGATCGGCAAACAATGATAAATTGTTCGTGGCATGTTGGAAGTCATCCCAAGCAAAGCCTTTCTCCACCGAAAAAACTTCTCTCTCATTAAAACCCTGTTGCCTAAAGTGAGCGCGAATACTATCTGCTGCTTCTTGCATCAACAAAGGTTCGTCGCCACTTATCCAGTAGATGGGTAGCGCATCAGATTGAAGTGAGCGTGCTAATTGTTCGGCTTTAAGTTTCAGACTTTATATCTCCAATGACTCGAGTCTGCGCATTAACTGAAGAACTAGATCCCGTCGCATTTCTGCTGAAATGATTTCGACTTCTTCTCTGTTGCCGCTAATGTTCTCAATATCTTCGAAATATATTCTCTGATTGATTAGCGGCTCAGGCGCAATGAGGTAGCCGGAGTCATTGCCGAGGGCTATAGTCACCGACATGCGCAGTTCGTACTGAGCGGCACGGGAGCGTGCATTAATTGTCACAGGTCGGCTAATGACTTGCTCTTCGCTAACTTGAAGAACCGGCGATGAGCCTGAAAAGTTACTTTCCACTAATGTCACGTTCACGCCTGCCGATTCTAAGCTGCGCAATAGTGAGCGGGAGAACTCCCCATTAGCTTGCTCTGCATTTAGTTGCAGAGTTGCAAACTTTGCCCCTAGTGAACTACTGCCCCGTAAGCTGTAGCCGCAATTGCTTAATGCGGCAGTGATAACGAGGAATAGGATGAGCCTTCTAAGGTTGCTCATTAACTTAGTTCACCACGATGTTTACTAGCTTGTCTGGAACAATTATGATTTTGCGTATGGTTCCTGTTTCGGTAAACCGCATGACAGCTTCATCACTCAGTGCTAGTGCTTCTAGTTCTGCCTTGCTGATGCCTTTATTAACTTCAAGCTTTGCGCGTAGTTTTCCATTCACTTGCACGACAATAAGAATGCTATCTTGTTTGAGCGCATTTTTATCGAGCGTTGGCCAATTGGCATCAATTACCGCCTCGGCATGTCCTAAATGCTGCCAGAGAGCGTGACTAAAGTGAGGCACAATTGGCGCCAAGACTAGAACGCTAATTTCTAACGCTTCTTGGATGACTTTGGCATCCTCAGTGCTTGCATTGCTGCCAGCTGCGTCCTTAAATTTCGAGACAGCATTCAATAGTTCCATCGTCGCTGCGATGGCAGTGTTAAAGGTGTGGCGCCTGCCATAGTCATCGGTGATTTTTTCGAGAGACTGGTGCGTCTTTAGTCGAAGCGCTTTCTGCTCTCTTGTGAGACTCAGCGTCGTCAGTGCGCCGCAATCGATGGGCTCATGCTCAGCCACGAGTCGCCAAAGCTTTTTAAGGAAGCGATAACTACCCTCCACGCCACTGTCAGACCATTCAAGTGACTGATCAGGCGGCGAAGCGAACATTGTAAACATGCGTACCGTGTCCGCACCGTATTTCTCAATTAGAGAAAGTGGGTCTACGGTATTGCCTTTGGATTTCGACATCTTGCTGCCGTCTTTGAGAACCATCCCTTGAGTTAATAGATGTTGAAACGGCTCATCGCTGCTAACCATGCCTGCATCACGCATCAACTTGTGAAAGAAGCGGGAGTAGAGTAGGTGGAGAATGGCATGTTCAATACCGCCAATGTACTGATCAACCGGCAACCAATAGTTGGCTCTCTCATCGAGCATGCTCCCGCTTTGGTCTCGACAGGCATAGCGAGCGTAATACCAGGATGATTCCATAAACGTATCAAAGGTGTCGGTTTCTCGGGTCGCGGCCTGACCGCATTTAGGGCAAGTAGTTTGATAAAAGTCTGGCATTTTTCCTAATGGCGAACCGCTGGCATCAAATTCGATATCCTCAGGCAATACGACGGGAAGTTGATCTTCAGGCACCGGTTGAGCGCCACAGGCGTCGCAGTTGATTATTGGGATAGGGGCTCCCCAATAACGTTGCCGAGAAACGCCCCAATCTCGAAGTCGGAAGTTAACCGTTTTGTGGCCTTTGCCTAGTTTATTCAGGTGATCTGCGATGCTATCGAAGGCTTGATTAAACTCTAAGCCGTCAAATTTACCCGAATTGATAAGCCGGCCTTTGTTAACGAATGCCGCTGACCTTAAATCGCATTCAGTATCGTCAATACTCTCAACTACCTGTTTAATTGGAAGATTGTATTTTTTGGCAAACTCCCAGTCCCGCTGATCATGACCGGGTACGGCCATCACTGCACCCGAGCCATAGCTCATTAGCACGAAATTGGCGACATACACTGGCACCTTGTCCCCGCTGATGGGGTGGGTGGCAAATATTCCAGTGTCAAAGCCTAGCTTCTCCATAGTGGCCATGTCAGCTTCTGCAACCTTGGTCTTGCTTTCCTCGGCAATAAACTTGCTTAAACTTGGATTGGATTTGGCCGCTTTCGTGGCGAGGGGGTGCTGCGGCGCAATGGCGACGTAGGTCACGCCCATCAAAGTGTCTGGGCGAGTAGTGTAGACAGTCAATTCTTGTAACTGTGGGTCTGACTCTGACTCAATCTGAAAGCTGAGGTTGACGCCTTCACTGCGACCAATCCAGTTGCTTTGCATTGTACGAACTTTTTCGGGCCAGCCATCTAACTTATCTAAGTCATCGAGCAGTTCCTGAGCGTAGTCTGTTATTTTCACAAACCACTGCGGGATGCTGCGTCGCTCAACTAGTGCGCCAGATCGCCATCCACGACCGTCTACTACTTGCTCATTAGCTAGTACTGTTTGATCAACAGGGTCCCAGTTTACTTCGGATTCCTTTTTGTAAACGAGGCCCTTTTTGAATAAAGACGTGAAAAATTGCTGCTCCCAGCGGTAATAGTCCGGGTGGCAGGTTGCTATTTCACGTGACCAGTCATAGGCATAGCCGAGCCGTTGTAATTGGTCCCGCATATAATCGATATTGCCGTAAGTCCATTTAGCCGGCGCGGACTTGTTTTGAATTGCAGCGTTTTCCGCAGGCAGTCCGAATGCATCCCAGCCCATGGGCTGTAGCACATTTTTGCCTTGCATGCGCTGGTACCTGGAGATAGCGTCACCAATTGTATAATTTCGCACGTGGCCCATGTGTAAATGGCCGCTAGGGTAAGGAAACATCGAGAGGCAGTAGTACTTTTCTTTACTGGGGTCCTCAGTTACGCGAAAGCTATCGTTGTTTCGCCAGTGTTGCTGAGCCGCTTCTTCTACTTCTTGGTGGTTATATTCAGGATCAATCTTTGTCATGTGAATTAGCTTGGTTTGGGCCATTTAATCGGGTTGAGTTTGGCTATGTGGGTGTGCCCTAAGCATACCCCAGACTGGTGTTTTTAGTTAAGTGCTGTGTTGAATAAAGCGGCTAAATGCCCACTATTCTGAAGCCTATTTGGACACTTTTATTGCTCAGGTTTTTTTGCGCACATTTACTAGGGTAGAGGTCACTTTAAGAAGCTTGATCTGCCTGCTATCAGCATTAAGGACAGTAATAAGAAAAGGACCGATGTTAACCGTCTCGCCGCGTTCTGGAATATGGCCAAAATTCTGCAACACAAGTCCGCCAATGGTCGTGAATTCTTGATCACTAAAACTCGTGCCGAAGTATTCATTGAACTCATCCACGGGAGTTAGAGCCTTTACGATGTGGTTCTCTTCATCAAATTTTTTGATATAGCTATCGTCGTCCACATCGTACTCATCCTCGATCTCGCCGACGATTTGCTCTAACACATCTTCAATAGTGACGACGCCGCAGACACTGCCATATTCATCAATAACAATAGCCATATGATGACGTGTTTCGCGGAATTCTTTTAGAAGAACATTCAGTCTTTTACTTTCAGGGACAAAGGTGGCTGGTCTTACTACGTCTTTAATATCAAAACGATCGTTGTTGTCACTTAGCAGTAGAGGTAATAGATCTTTGGCTAGCAATATGCCCATCACATTATCGACGTTTTCACCGATAACGGGGAAACGACTATGGGATGCTTTGGTGACTATTTCGACAAGCTCGTTGATAGGCAGTTTCGAGGATACGGTCACTACCTGTGATCGTGGGATCATAATATCCCGCACCTGCATGCTAGATACTTGTAATGCGCCTTCGATGATTCCAAGGGCATCCGCATCCAACACTTGATCTTGCTCGGCATTGCGGAGCAATTCAAGAAGACTCTTGGTGTCTGTCGGTTCGCCCGTGAGGGCGGTCGTTATTTTATCGATCCAAGAACGCGGTCTTGAATCGATAGTAGATTGATCGTCGGTCATGGCCTGACTCTCTGTCTCCTGAATGGTTGTTGTAATTAACTACGTTAGTGGGTCCCGTAGGGATTAGTGTAACCCAACCCCTTAAGCACATCGATTTCTAGCTTTTCCATAATTACCGCTTGATTCTCAGTCTCGTGATCGTAACCCAAAAGATGTAAGGTCCCGTGTATGACAATGTGTGCCCAGTGTGCCTCTAATGGCTTATTTTGAGAGAGAGCCTCCTGCTCAAGAACTGGCGCACAAATAACAAGGTCTCCTAAAAACGTCATTCCCATTTGGGCGGCAACAGTTGCTGGTATATTCGCCGGAAAGGAGAGCACGTTGGTCGGTTTTTTTATGCCACGAAAATCAGTATTCAGTTTTTTTGAATCTTCGTCATCAACAATTCGCAGGCTTAAACCACACTTTTTAGTGTAGTTGGCATTGGCGAGTGCGCTAGCTATCCACGACTTGCATGCCTCGGGTTCAGGTGTCCACAAAGCCGAACTGTCATTGAGAATATCAACTCTCACGTTCATGGACAGGGTTCAACTCCTGAGCGCCAAAACTGCTTACTTCACTCTGGTTATATTTATCATAAGCCTCAACTATGCGCTGGACAAGTCTGTGTCTCACAACATCCTTTGAGTCAAAATAGGTAAAGCTGATGTCGTCGATGTCTTTTAAAATCTGGCTTACATGAACTAATCCAGAGCGCACGCCTTTTGGCAAGTCAATCTGGGTTACATCGCCTGTGATAACTGCAACAGAACCAAATCCGATACGGGTCAAAAACATCTTCATCTGCGCCGTTGTCGTATTTTGGCTCTCATCCAAAATAATGTAGGAGTTGTTTAGTGTTCTCCCGCGCATGTACGCTAAGGGTGCCACTTCTATGATGTTTTTTTCGATTAGCCTGTCTACCTTTTCGAAGCCCAACATTTCATAGAGGGCGTCGTAAAGCGGCCGTAAGTATGGGTCTATTTTTTGAGCCAAATCACCTGGTAGAAAGCCGAGCTTCTCACCCGCCTCAACGGCAGGCCTTACTAATAAGATTCGATTAACCTGTTCTTGCATCAGTGCTTCAACCGCACAGGCAACCGCTAAATAAGTCTTTCCTGTACCGGCCGGTCCTATGCCAAAATTGATATCATGACGAAGAATGCTTTTGACATATTCTCGTTGATGCAGGTTTCTGGGTTTTACAGACGTTTTTGGCGTTTTTATGACAAAAGCCTGATCTGAAAAGTCACTTGGTGATGCGTCCTGAACTTCTTGCAATGCTAAATGCACCTCATCCGGACTTAGCTGAGCGCCGGTCTCGGTGTTTGAGTAAAGGTGCTTGAGGAGAGCACTACCATTGCTAACGGCGTTTTCATCACCAGTTATCTGAAAAACGTTACCCCGTTGCTGAATTTTCAGCGAAAGGTAAGTTTCTATCTGTTTGATATGCTCATTTAGACGTCCGCAAAGGCTCGCTAGCCGTTGGGCATTGTCTGGTGTCAGTGTGAGACTGAGAGTATGTGTGGTCATGCAGGGTTAAATGTAACCTCGTGATAATCCAGTTAGATGAGTATACCAATCAAAATGAGAGTCTTTGCAAGCTTATAATTGCTTTTTTACGGTCATGTAGGATGGTTTGCAGGTAGTTGGGCTAAATTGGACGCTTACAAGTGGCCTAATAGGGAGTTAGGTAAGGCATCGGTGATGGTGACGTCAATGAACTGCCCGATAAGAGCTTGGTCGTCGCATTGGAAATTAACGACCCTGTTGTTCTCGGTGCGGCCTTGTAAATCCTTTGGGTTTTTCTTCGATTCTGCAGTCACTAATATCTTTTGGCGGCTTCCAACCATTGACGCGCTGATGGCATTTGCTTGCTTTACGATCTGTGATTGTAATGTTGCTAACCTGTGCTTTTTCTCTTGCATGGGAGTCAGATCCTTCAAATCTGCAGCAGGGGTGCCAGGTCGCGCACTATAAATAAAGCTAAAAGATGTGTCGAACCCAATGTCGATAATCAGATTCATGGTGTCTTCAAAGTCTTTATTGGTTTCGCCAGGAAAGCCAATTATAAAATCTGATGACAGACTGATTCCTGGTCTGTTTGCCATGATCTTTCTCAGCAACGATTTGTATTCCAGCGCAGTGTGGCCGCGTTTCATTGCCGCAAGGATGCGATCTGAGCCGCTTTGTACCGGCAGATGTAAATGGGATACCAGCTCTGGCACATGGTTATAGACCTCCACCAAACTGGGTGAGAACTCTACCGGGTGAGAGGTGGTAAAGCGAATGCGATCGATGCCGTCGATACTGGCAATGTATTGAATCAATAATGCGAGATCCACAAGCTTGCCATCATCGCTGAGGCCTCGGTACGCGTTAACGTTTTGCCCAAGTAAGTTAATTTCCCGAACTCCTTGATCAGCGAGATGGACTGCCTCGGCCAATACGTCGTCCAGCGGTCGACTGACTTCTTCACCACGGGTGTAGGGAACCACACAAAAACTGCAATACTTGCTGCAGCCTTCCATAATGGTGAGAAATGCTTGGCATGATTCAACTTTAGGTTCGGGTAAATTGTCGAACTTTTCAATTTCGGGGAAACTAATGTCGACCACAGGTTTGCCGTGATTCGACTGGTTGAGCATATCCGGGAGTTTGTGCAAGGTTTGTGGCCCGAAAACCACATCAACATAGGGAGCCCGCTTGCCGATGGCAGCGCCTTCTTGTGAGGCAACACAGCCGCCCACGGCAATTTTTACATTCGGATTGGCTTCTTTGAGGTGTCGCCACCGGCCTAGCTGATGAAAGACCTTTTCCTGTGCCTTTTCCCTTATAGAACAAGTGTTTAGAAGTAAAAAGTCTGCTTGCTCTGGCGTATCAACAAGCACCGCACCATGGGATTCTCCTAACAAATCCACCATGCGTGACGAATCGTACTCATTCATCTGACAGCCATGAGTCTTAATGAACACCTTTTTTAAGGCGGGGCTAGTCCCGTCGGGTGTCAAAACATCGTCTTTGCTTGCTACTGGTTTCACTATTGGCTCAATGCCCTATGGTGTGGGAAGGGGCGGCATTATAGCAGTAAATTACGTCGATTTTTAAAGCCTTATTAAGGCATAATGACTTGAATTTCTTCAATTTAGCCTAATATTAGGTGACACCGACACATAATAGCTCTAAAGCGCGCGCTGACAATCGTAAAAAGCATTAGAGCGAGAGACCTAAACTATGGCAAATCCATCAGAAATCTACAAAATCACCTTCCTCAACAAAGGCAAGGTCTATGAGGTTTTTGTTAAACAGGTTTATCAAAGCGATCTGTATGGTTTCATCGAAATTGAAGACTATGTCTTTAATGAGCGCACTCAAGTTGTGGTTGATCCAAGTGAGGAAAAGCTAAAAGCAGAGTTTACAGGCGTGAAGCGTAGCTTTATCCCCATGCAGGCCATTATACGTATTGATGAAGTTGAAAAGAGCGGGGTAGCAAAAATCTCTAACGGAGATAATGTGTCGCCTTTCCCAATCTCACTGGTGGGCAGCAAGTCCGAATCTAGTGACAAATAAGTGTGAGCCTCATATTCAAAATTAGGCCTTCAGTTTCCTCAGGCTACTATGCCTGAGTCAACCCATCCCTTCGCCGCGTTAAATCCAGAAACCGTTCTCAATGCAATAGAGCAAATGGGCTTTAAGCCAGATGCGCGATTTTTTGCATTAAACAGTTATGAAAATCGCGTGTATCAAATAGGTGTGGAAGACGGCCCTCCAATAATTGCAAAATTCTATCGTCCAGGTCGCTGGTCGCGGGAACAAATTTTGGAGGAGCATGCCTTTTCTCAAGAATTAGCTGAGTTGGAAATACCCGTAGTGCCTCCGTTGACCCATGCAAGCTATGGCACCCTCGCAGAAATTGAGGGCTTTCAAATAGCGGTTTTCCCTCAGTTAGTCGGGCGAGCCCCAGACTTGGATAATTTGGACAATTTGCTTGTTATGGGGCGTTTTATTGGTCGCATCCATGCTGTTGGCAAATTGAGCGCGTTTAAATCCAGAGCGAAATACTCTGCTGATTTGTTTGGGCACTCTCCGAGGCAATTTTTATTGGAGCATGACTTCATTCCCGCCGAGCTACGATCTGCCTACGAAACCCTGACAGCCGATTTGCTTTCCCGAGTTGATCAGTTGCTTAAAACAGCAGGGCCACTGTCTTTACAACGAATTCATGGGGATTGCCACTTAGGCAACGTGCTCTGGCGAGACGAAACTCCTAACTTTGTCGATTTCGACGACACCATGATGGGGCCGGCAATTCAAGACTTATGGATGCTACTCTCTGGCGATAGGAATCAACGCCAAGCCCAGTTGTTGGACATAGTGGAGGGCTACAATGAATTTTTTGATTTTAAACCTACTGAATTGTCCTTAATCGAAGCACTTAGAACTTTGCGTATAATTCACTACAGTGCTTGGCTAGCTAAGCGTTGGCAGGACCCTGCTTTTCCGATGAACTTCCCCTGGTTTAATACCATAAGGTATTGGTCCGAGCATGTGTTGGAGCTTAGGGAGCAGATGTCAGCACTTGACGAGCCGCCACTGCGGCTATTTTAGAGAGCCGCTAAAACCGCTTGCCGTGTGACCATCCCGAGTCATATAGACATAAGCAGCGCCGCTGTGTGAAAGCCACTCGATTGCCTCGTCCTGCTCTTTGAGCATGGCAATAGTTGCCAATGAACCGGCCACAGTACAGAGGGAGTGAGTGACACTGACGGCCCGCAGTCCGCTGCTTGGCCATCCAGTTTTGGGATTGATCAGGTGACTGTAGCGTTTGCCCTGATGGATAAAAAAGCGAGCATAGTCTCCGCTTGAGGCCAAACCGCCGCTGACTAGATTGAGTGTTGCAATAGCCCTCTGGTGGTTTTCCGGATTAACAATGCCAATAGGCCAGAAGTGCGTGTGAGGGTGTGGGCCGATTACAGCAAAATCGCCGCCAAGATTGACCAGCCCCGACGCAAAGCCCAGCGACCTTGCAAGAGCGGCGCAAGCATCCGCAGCATATTCCTTCACGATGCCACCAAAATCTATTTCCATATCAGGCGGCATGATTAATGTGCAATCCTGCCATCGTAACTTCTGAAATCCAATTCTGGAAAGCGCGTTCGCGATTGCATCCTCGTCAGGTATTTTAGCCGCGCGGAAATCCCAAAGTTTGCTTAATACGCCTGCGGTGATATCAAAATAGCCCTCACTGGTTTGGAAGCAGCTTTGCGCATGGTCAAGCAAGGCTTCAGTTTCATGATCTATCTTAATGGGTAGCTGCTTTCTAGCGGAGTCATTGATGGTGGAGACTAGACTTTCTGGAAGGTAGCGAGAATACTTTCGTTCTAATCTATTTACCTCCGCAATTAGTTGTCTCGCGAGATGCTTTGCTTCAATTCGAGAGTCGTGAAAGAGTTGAATCTCACACAGGCTGCCCATTGCCTTAAAAGGGAAACGTTTAGAATGAGAAATCGACACCGACTGATACTCTGAAATATCTCACCAGTGCGGTGCTGGGTAGCTCAACCTCGTGGGAAGCATATTTCTCATCGGCCAAATAGCGCTCTGCGGTTAACGTTGTTCGCCAGCTTCCCATGTTTGCATGGAGGCTAAGCCCGCCGCTGATAGCTCCAAAAGCAGACAGCCGATAGTCACTTGACTGCAAATCGGTTTCGGGTCTGATGAAGTTGTCAACATTGGTAAAAAAGTTTGCTGCAGACTGGCTGTAATAGCGAAGCGTTGGAACAAGTCGATAATTTCTGCCTAAGTTTTGATGCCAGCTCATATCTACAGTGTTTGAGGAGACTCCAAAGTCATCGTTGTAGTAGCGGTAATTAATGTGCCAAGCGGCGTTTGCAGTGGGAAAATAGCGTCGGTACGAACTACTCAGCGCGATTTGGGTTTTCTCGTCCGGGCGGGTATCCCTTAGCTTATAAGGATCAGTTAAAAAACCAGTCTGCTCGGTAACACTCAATGCAAACTGGATTGTGGAGAACTGATTGATTATCTGGCTCACGTTAACTACGCCGGAAGCGCTGTGTTTGCTCTCGCTAATTACCCGGCCAAAAAGCTCGGCGTCCACTGGAAAGATGTCGTCTGCGGAATAACTAAGCCCTATCGAGACGGTTGTTAAATCGTTATTAAAGTGGCGCTCGCCACTTATTCCACCGTAAGTGGCACGATAATCATCTTCTTCTGAATAGCCAATGTTGCCGCCAACACTGCCGTTATCGAGGTAATAACGGGTGCCTATTGAAAGCTCTGCGCGGCGGTCAATAATTCCACTTGCCCCACTCAAATTGACGATCGGACTGCCATCTGGGCCTAAAGTTGTAAACCATGGAGATGCCCCGCTAAGATCTTCATAATTGGCATCAATTTGCAGAGAGAAATCTCTGCCAACAGGGGCTATTAATTGAAATTGATGTACGTCGATGTCATAGCGCTCGAGGTCACCAAAAGGCGATTCTTCGCGCCTGAGATCATCTTCTTTGTAGTTAGAGATTTTGTAGGACAGGGTGCTTGCCACAGGAGGTGCATCAGCGAGCGCTATGCCAGGAAGCGCAAACGCGGTGCTAGATAAGGCGATAAGGCCGCGAGGGGTTTTGGCCTTCACACAGCTCTCCTATGATACTTTTATTGTTTCGCTGCTAGTTGCAACCACAGCCACCGCCTGCAGCGCTGCTGCCGCCGGAAGAGGCTTCTTTACTGAAAAAAATATGATCATTCAGTGCGCTCTCGAGGGGATCCGCTTTCCAAGCCATTTCCTCGCGGGCCAAATATCCTCGTTGCCAAGGTTGCACTTGAGAGCATGCTAACAAGTTCCCTAGCAGTAAAAATAAAAGCACTGTTTTGGCCGGTCGAATCATTTAGTTGCCTGCAAGCACTTTTTCGACTGCGGTTTCTATGATTTCCATGTCGCCGTTTCTGAACCCCATATGCACAAGTTCTACCGTGCCGTCGGGGGCTATCAGATAGGATGTGGGCATACCAATCACTTGAAACAACTCTGCGGTTTCGCCGTCAGGGTCAGAAGGGATTAGAAAATCTAGCGGGGTATCCAGTAGGAAGTCGAGGCCGTCTTCAATCGGGTTATCAACGTTAATAGCAACTACTTCAAAACCCTGATCCTGGTACTTTTTGTACATGTCGTTATAAAGTGGCAGGGACTTTAGGCAAGGAGCACACCACGACGCCCAAAAGTCTACATAGACAGTTTTGCCCTTTAGGTCGCTCATGTTTATTGCAGGCTGGCCTGCCACCAAAGCGGGTAGATTAAAGTCTGGCACAGTTTCGCCTTCCTCTACTGCTAGGGTGTTGAAGGCTGCGCTTAAACTCAATGCGCCAAAAAGCAATGAGAGAGTGGTTTTCTTAAAAGTCATAGTGAGTCCTTAAATTCGTCGATTGCCTTGTAACTAGAGTTTGTCGCTGCTTAGGCTGGAACGGCGTTGATTTCGCTAAGCTGTTTGACCATTTCCTGCCATCGTTTTTTCTGAACTTTAAATTTGAATTGTACTTCTTTGTATCTGTCTCGAATTTGCAGTTGATCCCATTTTGCTAAAGTTTCATGCAACTGCTTCTCTTTTGACTCGACCCATACTTGCCTGTGCTCGACCCAAAGTTGTAGCGTTTTCTGCATTTGCTCGTATTCTTGCTCTAGGCGGACACGCCAATTTTCCGGAATATTCAGTAAATCGCACTTTTTGGCTGCAGTGCGGTACTGCAGTTCCAACCGGGCTTTTTCGATTTGAGCTTGCGAGCAGCGCTTAAGATCACTTGTCAGACCGAGGAATGACAAGCTTCTAATCATCCATTTGGTGGGGTCGAAGTGCCACCATTTTATGCCGTTTCTATAGTCCCACTGAAATGTGTGATGGTAGTTATGATAACCCTCACCATAGGTGATAAGCGCCAACAAGCCATTGTCTCTGGCTGAGCTTGCATCCGAATAGGGTTGCTTGCCCCACATATGAGCCAGGGAATTAATCAGATAGGTAAAGTGCTGACTCAGGACCAATCGCAGTAAACCCGCCAAGAGCAAACTGGCGATGATATCGCCGTGGAGGAATCCAATTACCGCGGGGATCCCAATATTAGTGGCAAGCACTAACGCGAGGTAGTTCCGATGTTGCCACATAACAATCGGGTCTCGTTGCAGATCTTTTACATTGGAAAAATCTTGCACACTGCTTTCATAGTTACGCAGAATCCAACCGATATGAGAAAACCAGAAACCGCGACCCGCTGAATAGGGATCTCTCAGATTGTCATCTACATGTTGGTGGTGGCGCCGATGATCGGATGCCCAGTTCAGAATGTCATTTTGCAACGCGCATGCACCGCCCAAGGCCAATAAAAAACGAATCACTGGGTGCGCCTTGTAAGTCTTATGAGACCAAAGCCGGTGATACCCCGCAGTGATTGACATGCCGCAGACGCCCATCATTAGAATGAAAAAAATCCATTCGAAGGCATCATAGCCGTAAACGAAACCGTAGGCCGGCACCAAAATTACAGCAAGTGCAGGGGTGAGGCTAAACAGCCACATATTAGTCCAATTTATTGGCGCTTTTTCCATCGCGTAGTGCTCCATCGATCTTTATCAAACTGCGTACTAACTCAATGAATACGCATCTGTGCGCACAGTAAAACCGATTCTTGCGCACTCTACAACTCCTTTAACGACTAAAGTATAGTATCGATCGCATTAACCAAGAATGAACAATAAAAGGGCGCTGGACTGCCGTCATCGCTGGGGTTTCCGGCGAATTGAAGGCTTAGTCCGCTGCCAATTGCGGGTAATTGGCATTTGGTTGTATTAGGGAGTGGTAAAGTGGTTGACCGATTAGAGGTGTTAGAGACTCAGTTGAGTTTCCAAGAAGATGCACTCGCAAGCCTAAACGATGCCTTTGCGAGCCAGCAAATGCAGCTACAGACATTGCAGCGGGAGTTCGAGGTGGTAAAACAGCATCTTGCCGAGGCGCTACAGGCACTGCCAAAGCAAGATGAATTTTCGGCGGTAGACGAGAAACCTCCGCACTATTAGTTAGCGGAGATGCTCATTAAGGGCTGTGTATATTTGCTAGCAAAATGCCCACTCATCTAATAGTAGGCTAGAGTAGTAGTTAGCTAATTAGCTATCGCCACATCTTCTGCCTGCAGGCCTTTATCTCCCTCTGTGACCTCAAATTCCACCCGCTGCCCGTCTTTCAATACTCTGTGCCCATCGCCACGAATAGAGCGAAAGTGAACAAAAACATCATCGCCGCTGTCCCTGGTGATAAAACCAAAGCCCTTATTGGCATTAAACCATTTGACGCTGCCGAACTCGCGATATTCCGCTTGAGCGTGTTTAGTTGCCTGTGTTTTGTTGAGCGAACTCCAAAGTGCGCTCATTAATGAAGCGATGAATAGTGCCAAGATGAAAAATGGCAGGTTACTAAGGCTAAGCGAGTAGTTAGCACTGGCCAATAAATAAAGCGGAATGCTGCCAAGAAGAGTGATAATTAGAGCGATCGGAATAGGTTTACGTAGCATTATAAAACTCGTGACTTATTGTTGTTATTAAATGACTTTTGTCGTTTTGAAGCGCGCTCTAGCAGCGGCATGCTTCAGATGCTAAAAATACACGAGGACCAACAGAAATGAAACCTGTTACGGCATTGAAAAATATGACTAATCCTGATTAATGCTTCAGCTTCGATTCAGCTAGCTCTTGATAAATTGAATTTCATGTTGGAGAGGATCTAAAGGTCGTTTGCTGTTCAACACTAAAAGTCGAGGCTGGCAAGCATCGACTCTTGGAACATACTTTTGATTGGGTTAAAGGCAGGAGAAATTCAATGAACAAAAGCACCCCGTTAGTCGCAATGGTTGCATTCGGTATCACGACTGTATCTGCGTTTGCGCAGACTAGCTACGAATATGCGCAAGTGGTAGCGGCCGACCCTATTTATCAGTTAGTGGAATTTTCTGAGCCCTCCGAGCAATGCTGGCAGGAAGAGGTGTTTGTTGAGCGCTCTTCTAGGGGCGGTTCAAATACTCCCGTTTTGATTAGTACGATTTTGGGGGGTGCGCTAGGCAATGCGGTTGGTAACAATAAGTCCAGCCAACGGGTAGGCACAGTGGTAGGTGCAGTCTTGGGCCACTCTATAGGACGTGATATAGTGCGGAGCAACAGACGGTCTAGCGTGGACTCGCAAGTTGTGGAGCGCTGCAAAACTGTCTATGAAACCGTGCAGGAGGAGAGGCTAGTAGGCTATCAAGTCACTTACCTCTACGAAGGTGAAGAGCGCACGATAAGAACAGAAACTGATCCTGGGGAGCAGATAAGACTTAGGATCAATGTCCAACCGGTGCTTTAGGCTTGCCGGTTTGTGTAAATAGCGATTTACACTAGTCGAGAAATTATGTTGCGAATTAAAGGGCGTTTTATTGGGTTAGTTGCTACTTGCGTTTTTGTTCTAGGCACGTCGGTTAGTGCAGGACAAAATTTGCTTTCTCCTCAGCTTGAGCCCAATCAACTTGACCGAGCTCAATCCACGAGTCCAGCTCGCAATGCGGAGCTTGCTAATCCGAGGGTCTCGGAGCGGCAGGCGGTGAGTTTGGCTCGAGAACAGTATGCCGGCAATGTGCTGCGCATCAGTCTCGTTGGCCAAGGTGCTAATCTTCGCTATCAGATACGAATGGAAAACGAAGGCAAGGTGTTTACCGTATTTGTGAATGCCAACAACGGACGAGTGTCTCTCAGCAATTAGAGTAGGGCATAGGTTTATTCAACTAAACACTTCACTTTGGGGCAGTCAATCGTGCGTTTGCTTGTAGTAGAAGATGAAAGCCTGCTGTGCCAGCAGTTGCAAAACGGCCTCATCAAACATGGTTACGTGGTTGATGCGGCCGAAGATGGTAGGGCCGGGCTCTATTTCGCCACGGAATTTAACTACGATGCGGCAATTATTGATCTAGGTTTGCCTGAGATAGACGGCATCAGTTTGATTAAAAAAATTCGAAGTGAAGGCAAAAGTTTTCCTATCTTGATATTAACTGCCAGAGGAGACTGGCAAGACAAAGTCGCGGGGCTGGACGCTGGCGCCGATGACTACGTGGTGAAGCCGTTTCAGCTTGAAGAAATAGTAGCCAGACTCAACGCGTTGCTGAGGCGTGCTGCGGGGTTCGCTAAACCCAAGCTGGAGTTTGGGCCAATTGTTTTGGATATCAGCAGTAAGTTGCTTACCGTAAATGGAGATACGGTCGATTTGACTGCTTATGAGTATAAGATGTTGGAGTATCTTATGTTGCATCCAGGCAAAGCGGTATCAAAAACAGAGCTCACTGAACACCTCTATGCACAGGACTATGACAGAGACAGTAATGTGCTCGAGGTTTTTGTCAGACGTTTGCGGCAAAAACTCGACCCAGAGCAATCGCTAAAGCCCATAGAAACCGTCAGGGGGCAGGGCTATCGGTTTGTGCTGTCAGAAAATTAGCTCTGGCTCAAATGACCATGAGCGCCGCTAGTTCTCAATCCCATTATTCGCTGCAAACACGCCTACTTTACGCTTTTAGCCTTCTACTCTTTATTTTTTTGGGTTTGACTGGATTGGTATTGGATTCGGCGTTTCGCCGCAGCATTGAAGCCGGTGCTGCCGATCGCTTGCAGGTACAGGTCTATCTACTCCTTGGCGCTGCTGAAGAGGAGGACGGCGAATTTTACTTGCTGCAAGATTTGCAGGAGCCTCGTTTTGGGCAGCTCGACTCGGGTCTGTACGGATTTATCAGCAGCAGCGAACGGGGTGAGTTGTGGCGCAGTCAATCCGCTACGGCGCTGATGCTAGCTGATAATAGTTTTCTGACTGAGCAGTTGGACGTGGGTAGTACTAGTTTTTCATTGGTTGAGGGAAACGAAAAAAGCGAATACTTTGTGCTGAGTTACGGCATCCTTTGGGAGGATGGCCGCAGTGAATACAAGTTTTCGATAGTAGAAGACGTGACCCCTTATTACTCTGAAATATCTAACTTTCAAACCAGTCTTTGGTCTTGGCTTGGTGGTGTGGCCTTACTACTATTAATACTACAGTTTGTATTGTTGCGCTGGGGCTTGTCTCCGCTCAAGCGAATGGAATCTAACCTTAAAGAAATAGAAAACGGCAACGCAGACAAGCTCACAGGAGATTATCCCTTAGAGCTTAGCGGCGTTACTCATAATCTCAATCTGTTAATTGAATCAGAACGAAGGCAGCAGGCCAAATACAGAACTACACTTGGCGACCTGGCTCATAGTTTAAAAACACCGTTGGCGGTCATTGTTGGTGTGGTGAGCGATTTTTCATCAGAAAATGCGGCAAAAGTCTCGTCCCAATTAGAAACGGTGAAGGAACAAGTAGATCGCATGAGTCAAATCGTAAACTATCAACTGCAGCGTGCCGTGCAGTCTCAAAACAGCAGCACTTTGGCGAAGCAAGTGAATGTTCATGCCGTGGTTGCCAAGCTCGTGGAGGCATTGAAAAAGGTTTACCTAGATGCGGGAATTGAGATTGAAGTCAGAATCGATAGAGACGCAAGTTTTTTAGGTGATGAGCGTGACTTGCTCGAAGTGTTAGGCAATGTAATCGACAATGGATTTAAGTACGGCAAAAGTAAAGTCTTGGTGATAGGACAAACAGTAAAAACCGGGGGCTTCAGTTTAGCGTTGAGTGTGGAGGATGATGGCAATGGTATTGCCGAGGAAAGCCGAGAGTTTGTTATGCAGCGTGGTGCCAGAGCCGATACGCTCAGGCAAGGACAAGGCATAGGTCTTGCTGTGGTAGTCGATATCGTAAACAGCTATGGAGGTGAAGTATCCATTGGTGAGAGTGAGTCCCTAGGTGGAGCCAAGGTGCAAATTCATTTCAAATAGAGAAGTATTTTTAGGACAAAAAGCCACCTATTACCGCGGCAATGGTCATAGCGAACAAGAACCACTTTATCGTGTCTTGTGATGCTGTAATTGCAAATTTTACGGCGAAGTGAGCGCCTACCATTGTTCCACAAGCTAGCACTAATCCAGGAATCCAGGCGACTTGGCCAAATAGGACGAAAATTCCTAAGGCAATTAGGGTAAAGGCGAGAGTGCACATCATTTTTAAGGCATTTGCGCGCTTTAAATCGTATCGCAAAATTCCTGCAAGCGCTGCTAGCAAAATAAACCCGACCCCCGCCTGCACAAATCCACCATAGACTCCGGCTGCAAATAATCCTAACCAGCCGCGACGGTTTCTGCTCGGTGACAGTGCTTGCGTCCCCTCAGGCGGTGCCAGTGTGCTTGGCCGTATTAGAATAATGCCTGAGATGCAAAGAATAGTGATTAATAACAATGGCTTGAGATAAGTTATTGGAATCAAGGCGGCACCGCCAGCCCCTAGCACACCGCCAAGCAGAGTCGGCATTAAAACGGGTAAAATGGCTGGCCGGTCTAATGTCTTATGCTTGTCAAAACCTCTAACCCCCACGACGCACTGCAGCACTACTGCAATGCGGTTAGTGCCATTGGCAATATCCGCAGGCAGCCCAAGCATCATCAGCGCAGGTAAAGTTAAGTTTGAGCCGCCTCCAGCTAGCGTATTAACGACGCCCGCGACCAGGCCGGCCGTTAACAACAAGGCTATCGAGCTGAGGGTAAGGTCCATAGAATTGAGCGTCCTTTTGACTGATGTTGCTGCAGAGAGCCGATTTTTAGAGCTTAGGGCTGCTTGGAGACTGTGAATTTGATCACACTATAACTAAATAAGTCTCTGAATTTTATAAAACTTTTAGCCAATTCACGGTCTTTAATTGAAATGGCTGTATTTTAGTAAACCATAAGACAGCTGCGGACATGGCTGCGATCCCATTATGGGGCGCTAATTACACACCAATGCTATGATTAGTGTCTAATTTAGCCTGCAAGCTTATCGGCACTGAGATGTCGATAGTGGGTCTTGTTCTCGGCATCAACACAATTAAAATAGGGTCATGATGACCAAAAAAATGAACAGTCGAATACAGCCAAATGCCACTAAGCGAGCGGCTCTGCGGGGATTTTCCCTAATTGAGTTACTGGTGGTTATGGCTATTTTGGGAATCTTGTTGGCGGTGTCATTGCCTAGTTTTCAACAAATCATTGAGAGCAATATGACCAACAGCCAAGCAAAGCTGTTTTTGACCACCTTGAGCTTGGCGCGCAGCGAAGCGATTAAGCGTGGTGGCAATGTGGGCATCTGCCCCAGTGATGATGGTGCGGATTGTGATGCAGGGGCATGGAATGAGGGCTGGCTGGTCTTTCATGATGCTAATGGTGATGCCAATGGAGCGACTGGATCGGTCGACGTAGGCGACACTATTATTCGAGTATTTGACTCTGCTGGCGCGGCAACCGTGACAACATTTACGACCAACTGGATGGAATACGACAGCTTGGGATATAGCGCTACCGCGGGCACTCAGACATTGCTTGTTTGTCCAAGCAGCGGTACCGCAATTAATGCTCGATCAATTGAAATTGGGCCATCAGGGCGCGGCCGTAGAATCGAGGATGGCCTTGTATGTTAAGTCTAGTGCGACATTCACGATCTGGGCTCATAAATACTCAGTCAGGCACCACGCTGATGGAGGTCTTAGTATCGCTATTAATCCTCTCTGGAGGAATGTTAGGCATGGCTAGTGTGCAAACTGTGAGTTTGCGCAATAACCAAACAGCCTATTACCGAACCCAAGCAACGTCTCTGTCTTTAGATATGGTAGAACGTATGCGGGCGAACATCGCTGGGGTGCAAGATGGGGCCTATGATGATGTTGCGGGTGCTGCTACTGCAAGCTGTTTTACTGTGGCGGGTTGTACAAGGGTTCAAATGGCCAATCAGGATATATTGGATTGGTCCGCTCAAGTGGCCGCTGCCTTGCCCGGCGGAGCGTCTGTAGTTTGTATTGATTCAACCGGAGACGATGGCACTCCAGCGGCTAATGCCTGTGATGGCATAGGCCGAGTTTATGCAATAAAAATTTGGTGGGATGATGACCGCGATGGCACTGCGAATCAACGATACGTCACAACAACACGGCCTTGGTAATCCAATGAAAAAACCACTATCACATAATGGGCCAAAACGAGAGCAGGGATTGAGCTTGATTGAACTGTTGATCGCTCTCGTTCTGGGCGCAACACTCGCTACCGGTGTTACCCAAATGTATGTGGGCACCACAACTACTGAGCGCAGCCAAGAGGCAAGACTTCGGATGCAAGAGGGCGGTCGTTTCGCCATAAACTTTCTTTCCCAAGAAATACGGATGGCAGGGTATCTGGGCTGCCTAGGCTCGATTGAAGGCACACAGGTCAATAATATTTTGGATGCGCCACCGGCGCATTTTCAGCCCGAGTGGGGAATTCAAGGATGGGAAGCCGGTGGCACCGCACCGGGCGTTGCAAACAACAGCGCCAATAATGTCGCGGTTACTGCAACCAACTCAGGTGAATGGACTACCGGTGATGCCAATATTGTGATGCCTGTATTCAACGCAGTGCCTAACTCGGATATCGTGAGAGTGTGGGGTGGAACTGGCCCCGCTGGCATAATCACTACTATTACTCAAGGAACTCCACCGACTATAAACGCAGAAAGCTCGGTGGGCATCGCTCCTAACGATTTCGTGTTACTTAGCGACTGTGAACAAGCAGACTTTGCGCAGGCCTGCGCCGTGGCAGCCGACGCGCCGCCCGCAACCACAAGCCTGATAACGTTTTCCACTGGTTGTAACCCAGGCAATGTAGGCACGCCCACAATAACGTCGGTTACTACGGTGCTAAATCCTGCCGAGGTAATAAGGCTTCAAGGCACCGTTTTCTATGTGGGCAAGCGGGGCGATGTAGCAACGAATCCACCGTCGCTGTATCGCGCTCAGCTAAATGCAACAGGAAACCTCGCCGCGGCAGAAGAACTGATTGAAGGTGTAGAGAGCATGCAGATTCTCTATGGTGTTAACTTGGATCAGGATATACGCAGCACCGCTGATGCATATCTAACTGCGGATGCAGTTACAGACTGGCAAGATGTGATTAGTGTGAGAATTTCACTGCTTATGCAGTCTATCGATGATGGCACTGTTCCCTTTCCACAAGCCTATGTATTCGATGGGGTGAACTATGCCGGTGGCGCTGCGCCAGGGGCATTGCCGGCGGATAACAGGGTACGCCGAGTATTCACAACTACTATTAGTCTGCGCAATCGGGCATTGGGCGTCTAGCCTAGCCAGCGCTTTTCGAGTGTAGTTTAGAGATTGATCACAGAATCTTTAGAGAAACTAGGTACATTGCAAACCATGAGAAAATTTCGTAGCCAACCATCCTTTGCGAAGCAAAAGCAGCAAAAAGGCGCCATCTTAGTCTTCTGTCTTATTTTTTTGACAGTGCTAACCATGATGGGAGTGTCTGGCATGGAATCGACAACGCTAGAAGAGCGTATGTCTGGCAATATGCGCGACTACACCATTGCGTTTCAATCAGCAGAGTCGGGTTTAAAGGCCGCAGAAGCTTGGCTAATGAACCAAGTTAATCGGCCTATTGTTAGCGGTGATGGCTCAACTCCAGTCTGGTCCGAAAATGCGATGGACCCGGCTAACGATGATGGCAAGTATTGGTGGGAACACGCCAACATGAACAATACTTGGTGGAACAATAACGGCGATGCGGTCAATGACGTTGCGCAGGTTGCTGCACCGCCCAGATATATTATCGAGGAGTATCGATCAGCCGACTCAGGACAATCTATATCGATCGGTGCTGGAGAGGCATCAACCCCTCGAGTCTTTCACAGAATTACATCCCGCGGGGTAGGCTTAAACGCCGCCACCGCAGTAACAGTGCAATCAACCTTCGTTCAGTCTTACAACTAGACAAAGAAAAGTTTATCCGGGCCATGGCCGTGGAGGCAGCGATGAAAATATCATTTCAATTTCGATTCTTAGCGTCATGGCTTTTATCCGTGTATCTGATCGCGGGTGCAACAACCACCCAAGCAGCTGAGCTTGGCCTTGCGAATCAGCCGCTGTTCCTAGGCACCCAAATTGATCCCAATATTTTCTTCATGCTGGATGATTCCGGGTCGATGGACTGGGAAATTCTGACAGTAGATCATGCCTATTTTAAGAACTATTGGAGGTCTGACGATAACACCTCGCTTCGAACAGATGGCAACTTTTTGATCGATCCAACTTACGGCCTTTGTACGGCTAGGGAGACTCAAAACTATCTGTTCGACTCCAACATTAATACAGACAATAGATATGGCTTGGGCACTAGTTCTAGCAGTAGTTCGGATAACTGCAACCGTGGCCAGTTAGAAGATCACCCTCAGGCCTATCTTTTGGACTGGCGGATTCGTTCTGCCAATATGAATATTATGTACTACAACCCTTCGGCAACCTACCGGCCTTGGGAGGGATACCCTGACGCCTCTTTTACCGCGGCACGAAGCAACCCCAAAGTGGGGTCTGATGGCTACGGTTTGACTCGAAACCTCACCGGGTTTGCCTATGACGTTTGGATTGATAACCTAGGCTATGATAACGATTCCAGCGGCGCTATCCCTGATGGCACAAACAGCGTGACTAACGGTGCTAACGGCAAGGTCGATCTTTGGGATAGCCATACTACTTATACCGTAAATTCCACCTCAATAAGTGTGGAGGAACTTACAACCTCATTCGCCAGCGTTGAGGGTGCATCGGCTAGCACTTGTAACGAAAGTGATGCCGAAGATACACCGCAGTACGAAGACTGCTTTGGCACTTCGCGAAGCACGTCAACCATCAGCGGAAGTGGAACCGATCCCTTTGGTCGAACAGTGGCTGAAATTCAAACCAATATTGCGAATTGGTATCAGTATCATCGTCGCCGTTCGTTTGTGGCTAAAGCGGCGGTTTCTACCGTAGTGTCAGCAAACAATAATTTTCGTTTTGGTCTAAGCGTTATTAACGAAGACTATAATCTGTTCGAAGAAATGCCTAGTGAGTTAGTCACTGACTATGAGTCACACAATGAAGGTTTGCTAGATGACATGTTTGCCTTCCGGTGGCCTGCTAGGGGCACGCCTTTGAGATCGGGACTGGAAACTGTGGGCAGATATTACTCTAACCAGTTATCAGGTAAAGCAAACCCAATTATTTCTGCCTGCCAACAAAACTATAGCGTGCTTTTCACAGACGGCTATTGGTCCGACAACGACAATCTTCAGACCGGTGCTATTCAAGATGAGGATGGTGATGGCTCCAAGATCAGTGTTGCCGATGTGGCCAAATATTACTATGACACCGATTTAAGTCCCCTGCCCAACGATGTGCCAACAAGCACCCAGGATCAGAATGACGCACAGCACATGGTGACGTTCACAGTGGCCTTTGGTGTAGAGGGTAACTTGACTGATAGTGACAATAACCGTATACCTGACACGGACTATACGGGTGTACCTGGCACCTCAGTGACCGAAAGCAGCGGCTGGCATAGTGGTGATAGCGATAGTGATGATTTCTCTGATAACGAGAAAATCGACGATGTCTGGCACGCAGCATTTAACAGTAAAGGCTACTTTGTTTCGGCTCAGTCAACCGATGGAGTCGCGGCGGCGATATCAGATGCGCTGCTTGAGATTGCCGACCGCGTAGGATCAGCAGCCTCTGTTGCCACCAACACTGGCTCATTGAACGCAGGCAGTAAACTATTCCAAGCCCGATTCGACAGCTCGGACTGGAAGGGTCAATTATTGGCTTTTCAAATCAATCTTGATGGAACCATTGAAAGTTTTCCCCAGTGGGAAGCGGG
>CAYGRT010000020.1:30988-45561 GCA_964352355.1 uncultured Pseudohongiella sp.
CTTTTCAAATCAATCTTGATGGAACCATTGAAAGTTTTCCCCAGTGGGAAGCGGGGTCATTGTTGAATTCTTTAAATCCAGACACTGGGCGAGAAATCATCACTTACAATCCGTCTATAGATGACCCGGTTGGCGGCACGATTGAAGGCAAGGGGATTCCTTTCCGCTTCCCTAACAATTACAAGGCCCCCAACGGTACTTCCGAAATGAGTTCTGAGCAGATTGGACATTTGCTGACTAACTCGCCATTTCCTGCTAGCACAACAAACGGTACTCAAATAGCGCAGAATCAGTCATATGGTGTGGATATCGTAAATTTTCTTCGCGGCGATGACACCAACGAATTCTATGGTCGAGGATTTAGAAATCGCAGCAGCATCCTTGGGGATATAGTGAATTCAGATCCCAAGTTTGTAGACGTTCCTAATGGAAGTTATCCCGATGATCTTGAGCCGAAATCCTACAGTCAGTTTATCTCGCAAAATGCGGCGCGGCAGGGAGTTGTTTATGTGGGTGCCAACGATGGCATGCTGCATGGGTTCAATGATGATACCGGGCAGGAAATGATTGCTTATATTCCCAGCGTCGTTTACAAAAATCTGCACGAGTTGGCAGACCCAGACTACGAGCACAAATACTTTGTCGATGGTGGTCCTAACATTATTGATGTGTTTCTCGATGATACGGACGATCCCAATAGTGCAGCCGATGGTGTGTGGCGCACGGTTTTGGCGGGGGGCTTGAATGGCGGCGGTCAAATGATTTACGCATTGGACGTCACCAACCCAGCCTCATTCGATGAGTCCAATGCTGATGAAATAGTTTTATGGGAATTTGAGCATCCTGATTTGGGCTATACCTATGGCCGCCCACAGTTAGCCAAGATGGCAGACGGCACTTGGGCTGCGGTGTTTGGTAACGGCTACAACGCGACCGAATCGGATGGCAGCGCCTCAACTGATGGCGATGCAAAGCTGTTTATTGTTGATGTAGAAACTGGTGAGCTGTTAAAACTCATTGACACTGGAGCCGGAGAGCCCGGCACGCCCAATGGGTTGGCAACACCACTGCTTATCGATAGCAATTCAGACTATATTGTGGACTACATATACGCCGGCGACTTGCTGGGCAATATGTGGAAGTTTGACGTGACTAGCTCTAACACGAGCGGTTGGAAAGTGGCTGGTGGTGCCACGCCAAGACCTTTGTTTACGACAGATACAGGTCAGACAATAACGTCTCAGCCGCAAGCGTCGTTTCACCCAGATAACCTAGAAGGTTTTATGATTTTCTTCGGAACGGGAAAATATATAGAAGTAAACGACAACGACGGTTTTGGCCAGGATACCCAAGCTTTCTATGGCGTCTGGGACAAAAACCTCACAAGCTATACAACCATTACGTCTGGCAGCCTTCTAACCCAAACCATAGACAATCAGTACACTCAAGCTTTTGATACTGATGATAATGGCTCCTTGGATGAAACCTTCCAACTGCGAAGCGTGTCCGATAATTTGATCGACTGGGATGTCCATTTGGGTTGGGAATTGCAACTAATACCTCAAAAAATCGAGAATTCCCCGAATGTCTCAAACTTCGGTGAGAGACAAGTGAGTAACGCTATTATTAGGAATGGGCGAGTTATCTTTACCACTCTGATTCCTTCAACTGTCGAATGCGAATTCGGTGGAACTAGCTTTCTGATGCAGTTAGATTTTAGAGATGGCAGTGCGCTTGAGTTCCCAGCCTTCGATTTGAATGGTGACGGTGAGTACGATGGCGACGACACCGACGCCTCAGGCCGAGCCTCCGACGTGGGTATTATGCCTACGGTGAGTATTCTGGCCGACGGAGCTCAAGACGTGGCGTTCGGTAGTGGGGCCAGTGGCGATATCGATGTAATTGAACTCAGTGTGGGGATTGAAGCTTTCGGGCGCCAATCTTGGCGGCAACTTGAGTAGAGGATGGCTAAATGAAGAGTAAAGGGTTTCTTACGGCGTTTCTGCTTTGTATAGCGATGACAGTATCAGCACAACAGGCTGTGATTGGTAACTCCCTCGTTGGCACGATCCAGCTTCTTGATCATGATAACAACAGCATCACTATCGCGTCTCAAGAATATGGCTATGATGAGTCATTGTTCCAAGTGTTTTATGACGGTGATGAAGTGTCCCACACGATATTGGATGAGGGTATTGTCGTGCGCTTTTATATCAATCAAGAGCGCATGATCACGCGGATGGAACTCTTGGGGCCGATCGATAAAATTCGTGAATTCTTTGAAAGCTAGGCAAGCCGCAATCGTTGGTGTAAATTCACTGCAAAGGTTTTCATAAAACTGGGGAATGCACAACAAAACTATGTCAGCAATTAAATTATTTTCAACGTCTAAAGCTACAACGGCTAAATACGCGTTCAGGGGCTTTAGTTTGGCTGAGCTACTCATTGCTATGGCGATCATGGGAATTTTGGTCGCCGTAGCGCTTCCTGTGTATACAAATTCTGTTGTGCGTTCCAATCGTGCCGAGGCAAAAAACGAGCTAATGCAGGTCGCGGCAGATCAAGAGCGTTTTTTTTCAAGCAATAACACCTACACAGATGATGCGACTCCGCTGGTTACCCCCAATGTGGCAAGTAGAGATAGGACTACCACCAATGGTTGGTATGTTATCTCTGTTGCAGCCTGCGCAGGTGGTGCCATTGGAAATTGCTTTATTGCCACTGCAACTCCCCAAGGTACTCAAACTGCCGATGTCTGTACGACACTAACTCTCACCAACACTGGTGTTCGCGGAGCGACTGGGTCAACTGCGGACGATTGCTGGCAAAACTAGCCTTAGCATCGAATGGGTGCGCCGGTGGCGTCTTCCCTGAGGCCATCCCCGTCACTGTCAATCGTAATGCGTGCTCTCGCTGTTCTATTAATAACTAGCTGACGCGCTAATTCTGCTTTATTGTTATTTGGACAGAATACAAAACTGCCGTTTTGATAGCGCGTAAATCCTTGGGGAGTAAATTGAAGATATTGCCTATTTTGAAACGCCCGCCAACTCAGATTACCATCAAGTTCCGGAAAAGTAATATAGCGAATTAGTTCGTCATCCTGATTAATTTTTCTGTCGCGATTATGATCGGAAAATACAATAATACCATCTTGCCACTTGCCCCCGCATTGCGCTCCATTATTTGACTTGCACATGGTTACGGTTTCGGAATCGGTGATTGCTGTAACTTTTCCCAGCTCAACAGCCTGTTGCACTTGTTTTATAACAATATCAGACTTTTTTTGATTAACTAGCGTGGAAAAACTAGGCAGTGACAAACTGAGCAAAATGCACAGGAGTAAAATAACAAACAGTAGTTCGATAAGCGTTAAGCCTCGGATAGTGCGCAGCATGATTCCCCCTTATTGATAAACAAAGGTGCATTGATGGTTCTAACCGTTAAACTAGAACAATTTGTGAATAAGGCCTAAAAAGCAGCGAAATGAGCGACTTTATTGTCATTGGTGCAGGAATTAATGGACTGTTAGTAGCCCGCGAGTTGGCTCATGCAGGTGCTAGGGTCACTGTCTTTGACCGAGGTGCGTGCGCCCGCGAGTCAAGCTGGGCCGGTGGTGGCATCGTGTCGCCACTCTATCCATGGCGCTATCCACCAGAAATTACAGCCCTCGCCATAGCCGCTCAAGAATTCTATCCAAGGCTCGCAAAGTCCTTGTTTGAAGAAACCGGAATAGATCCCGAATATGAACGAACAGGCCTCTTGATGTTGGACGCGGGTGATGAAAAAGAAGCGATTGCCTGGGGTAAGAATTTTGGGCAACAAGTTTATAAGCAGGAAATTGCAGCAGTATATGCCAATGAGCCGAATCTGGCCTTAGGCTTTACGTCAGCACTCAGCATGCCTGCTGTTGCGAATATAAGAAACCCTAGAATGTGTAAGGCTCTGGTTGCGGCCTTGCAAGCGCATCCGAATGTGGCTATCGAAGAGAATACAGCGATTGAAGATCCAAAAATACACCGGGGTAGGGTGAATGAATTAACTCTCGTGAAAAGCGCCTCCCGCAGTCGACTTGATGTGGGGAAAAGTCAAGTTGTTGTTTGTGGTGGGGCTTGGAGCGGCCAGTTGCTTAAACAAGTTGGTTTCGATTGCGGAGTCGTTCCGGTTAAAGGGGAAATGCTACTTTATAAATTTGAAGCTGCGTTGATTAAATCGATCATATTGTTTAATGGAAAGTACCTGATTCCCCGTCGCGATGGACATCTGTTAATGGGCAGCACCCTCGAGTGGGTGGGCTTTGATAAGACGGTGAGCGAGACTGCCAGAGTGGCGCTGCAGACATCGGCTGCTAAACTTTTGCCCCAGTTGGTTGGACAAAAACCGATAGGGCAGTGGGCTGGCCTAAGGCCGGGTATTGCTGGCGGGCTGCCAGCGATTGGCGCCATTCCGGGAGTTGATAATCTTTTTATAAATGCGGGCCAATTTAGAAATGGTTTAGTGCTGGCTCCGGCTTCTGCGCGGCTTTTAGCCGACACTTTGTTAAACCGCACCAGTCCAATTGATCCTAGTCCGTATTGTCCCAATTCAGCAGGCTCACGCCGTTAAAGCTACTCCAATCCTAGTTTTTTTAATCGATAGCGAAGAGAACGAAAAGACATTCCCAGTTTTTTTGCTGCTGCCGTTCTATTCCAACGAGTTTCTTCCAATGCTTTCTCAATCGCTTCGATTTCGATGGCTTCTAGATGCTTCTCTAGCGAGAAATCAGCGGGTATTTCGTCGTCGCCGCTGTCCGCCTCGAGCACTCTGGCGGAATCCGAACTGCGTACTTTAACCGATGCCGAACCTGACATCATTAAGAACTCAAGGTTACTCTTTTCGATGAGTTGATTTTCGCAAAGTGTTGCGGCGCGCTGCAAAATATTTTCAAGCTCGCGAACATTGCCCGGAAAGTCATAACCCTTCAAGGCGTCTAAGGCGCTGCTGCTTAGGGTGCAAAGTTCCGCATGATTGTCCTTGGCTATTTTTTTTAGCAGCGCTAGGGTCAATTCATATAGATCTTCGATTCGCTCACGCAGTGGAGGAACACTCAATTCTATGACGTTAATTCTAAAATAAAGGTCCTGTCGCATGCGCCCTTGTTCAACCTCGGTTGACAAATTTTTGTGCGTGGCACTTAACAGGCGAACATCAATAGGAACTTCTTTTTGTGAACCAACCGGTCTGATTGATTTTTCTTGGATGACTCGCAGCAACTTGACCTGAGTTTGCAAGGGTAAATCGGCAACTTCATCTAAGAATAGAGTGCCACCATTAGCGGCCTGAAAAAGCCCTATCTTGTCTTGATCCGCACCGGTGAAGCTGCCTTTTAAATGCCCAAACAACTCGCTTTCCATTAACTCCTGAGGAATAGCACCGCAGTTTACTGCGATGAAAGGGGAGTTGCTTCTAGCGCTTTGCTGATGGATAGCGCGGGCGGCCAACTCTTTGCCGCTACCAGACTCGCCACTAATAAATATTGGTGCTTGTGATCGAGCAAGCTTACTAATCTGGTCTCTCAATGCTTGTATTCGTGCAGATTGGCCCGTGATACCTGACGACACTTGTTGTATTTGGTCTTTGGCTGCAAGCGTGGATTTTTGAGTCTTTTTGCTCGATAAGCGCAGTGCAGATGTGACCATGTCTCGCAGTTTCTGCAAATCAACAGGTTTTGATACAAAGTCGAAGGCGCCGGCTTTTAGCGCTTTTATGGCAGTCTCTGTGTTGCCATGAGCTGTAATCATGGCGACTGGGATTTCACTAAAATTTTCTTGGATATACTCCACCAACTCTATTCCATCTCCATCCGGAAGTCGCATGTCAGTAAGGCACAAATTAAACTTTTCATTGCTTAAAAGTTCTCTGGCGCTGGTAAGGTCGTGGGCTGATGATGTTTGTAGTGACATTCGACCGAGGGTGATCTCAAGTAGCTCACGGATATCTGGTTCATCATCTACTATAAGTATGCGTTCTGTCATGGTGGGATTCTTTTAGGCGACGCTTCTATCGGGATGGCTAAAATAAATGCTAAATTTGCTCTTACCGTCTCTTGTTCTGCTATAGGAAAGTTGTGACTGATTAGCTTCGCACAGTTCCTTTGAGATATAAAGCCCCAGCCCAGTGCCACTAGATTCAGTGGTGTGGAATGGTTCGAACAGCAGCGCTTCTGCCGATTCACTAATTCCATCGCCTTCATCAATAACATGGATAAAAGGCTGAGCGTCATCGCCACGAGTATCCACGCCCGCATCAATTCTGAGAGTGGCTTTGCCAGTCGCTTTGTGGCTATAGCGCAGACCATTGTCGAACAAATTGGTTAGTACCTGTTCTAGCTGGCCTTTTATAACATTAACTTGTGAGGAGTCATCCGAAATATGTAAATCGATCTCGTCACAGACCTCATGAGTTGCCTTATAGCTTGCAATAAAGTCGCTCAACCATTGCTTAAGATTCAACCTAACCGCTGTTGCTTCATCCTGGCGAGAAGCGTCCAAAACATCTTCGATAATCATATTGACCCGGGAGCAGTGGTCCAAAATAATTTCTATCATCCGCTTATCATCTGCCGACGTGGTTTCCGATTCTCTTAAGAGCTGGCTAGCGTGACTAATAGCCCCCAACGGGTTTCTCACCTCATGGGCAATACTGGCCGTCAGTCTGCCAAGGGATGCTAACTTCATTTGCCGCACACGCTGGACAATCTGCCGATTGTCCTCAAGAAACACCAGCACATCTGACTCTTTTTCGGGCTTTAAAAAAGCAAAGTTCAGTTGAAGTTGCTTCGAGCTGTTAGGTATTTTGATGGGCTGCGGTTGGCGCATTGGGTTAGCCTGCCAATAGCTTAGCTGCTCCTGTAGAGGCGCCGGCAATTGGTACTCATAGTCGCCGTCTTTGGCTGGCTGCAACAATATGGGTTGCAGAGTCTGTTTTGCGGCACTGTTCATGCTGATAATGTCTAGATCATGATTGACTACCAAAACGCCCGTTCGCATTCGTTGAATTATCTCGTTGTTCAACTTCTCCAAGTTTACGATGCTGGCGGCTTGTCGATCTGCAACTAGTGCAGCCTTATAATTGCGATCAGTTACAATCTGAATGTAGATTGAAGTCGCAAACAAGAGTGCGCCAAGCATGCCTGTCTGTATAAATTGATTAGGCGGGTTTTCAGTAGTCAGTGCGATGTAGAGTTCGCTGTAAATCAATGCCAGCGTTGCAATTGCGGCAAGAAAAGTGCTTATACGGCCTCGAATCAGTATGCTGCCAGAGGCTACAGTGACGATAAGTAGTAAGCCTAAGCCGCTATCAACCCCACCACAGCAGTAGACAATAAGTGCTGTTGCTAATATGTCTACAATTAGGGTGCCAGCCAGTACGTGTTGTCGATTGAGTATTTTGCTGAGGCTAGAAAAGGTGAAGAGAATAGCCAATGCGAATACGACATAGGCTGCGTTTACCCGCACGAAAAGTGTAGAATCGAGCTCGCCCAGCAAAGTGAAATCTGGGTTGCTCAAATAGGTAATTAATAGAACTAGCGGAAGAGTAATGCGGTAGACATTGTAAATAGCGGAGACGTTATCTATTTGGCCAGTATACTGAATTGTTTTTTCTGACATGATAAATCGAGAGTCCAGTAACGTGCTAATCCAAGCCTGAGTAAATTATCGTACAATTGGCAACAAAATTGAGTATACAGCAAAGCAACCAAGGCAGCAGAATGACCCAGCAGATTAATCTAGTAATGGCGCAAATAAACTTTGTCGTAGGAGACATTGAGGGCAATACAACTGCCATCATCCATGCTGCCGAGAAGGCCGTGACTGAACATGGCGCCGCAATTATTGTATTCCCGGAGCTCGCATTAACGGGCTACCCTCCAGAAGACTTGCTGCTACGCCCCAGCCTAGCCATACGGGTGTCCAAGGCGCTCGATAGAATAAAGTTGGCTCGCCTGCCAATAATTATGGTGATTGGTTTTCCAGAGCATCGGCAGGATAAGCTATTTAACAGCTTGATTGTTTTGGAGGGCGAGCAGGTTCATGGCATCTATCAGAAGCAACATTTACCAAATTATCAGGTTTTCGACGAGCGCCGTTACTTTGAAATGGGCCACTCTTGCTGTGTGCTCAAGTTATTTGGAATCGATGTTGCCTTTACTATTTGTGAAGACATGTGGGAAGCCGAACCCGTGGCTCAGGCCAAGTCGGCCGGGGCTGAACTAATGATAAATATCAATGCCTCACCCTTTCACATAGGGAAGCAGGCCGAACGGGAAAAGCTGCTGGCAAATCGGAGCGATGAAGGCGGTTTCCCAATTGTCTATGTAAATCTGGTTGGCGGACAAGACGAACTGGTTTTTGACGGTCGATCTATGGCAGTCGAGCCTCAAGGCAAATTGAAATATGTCGCGCCTGCTTTTAGTGAAGGTCTGTTTCCAATAACCCTCAATATTGACTCAGCCGCTGACGCCGCTGAATCGAAAGTTACGTTTCAGGAAGTCAATGTTGCCGATCCATTGTCACTTGAGTCCGAGGTTTATCAGAGCTTGGTTACGGGAGTTCGTGATTACGTGAAAAAGAACCGTTTCCAAGGCGTGGTGTTAGGACTATCGGGCGGTATTGATTCGGCACTAACACTGGCGATTGCGGTTGATGCACTGGGGGCTGAAAATGTAAAAGCGGTAATGATGCCGTTTGCCTATACCTCCGCGTTGTCGCTTTCCGCTGCGTCACAACAAGCCAAGCTGTTGGCGGTCGAGTACAGTGTAGTTCCAATCGAAGCTATCTATAAATCTTTTATGGCCGCGCTTGAAGATGAATTCGCCGGCAGAGACGTGGACGTCAGCGAGCAGAATCTTCAGGCGAGATGCCGCGGTGTATTATTGATGGCGATGTCCAATAAAAAAGGTCTGCTTGTGTTGACCACCGGCAACAAAAGTGAAATAGCCGTTGGCTACTCTACTCTTTACGGGGATATGGCTGGGGGTTTTGACGTATTGAAGGATGTATCAAAAACGCTCGTTTATCGCCTTTCAAACTATAGAAATAAATACTTCGAGCCACAACCGAGAGAAGTGATTCCGCAAGCTGTTATCGATAGACCGCCGTCAGCAGAGCTTGCGCCTGGGCAAGAGGATCAAGATAGCTTGCCGCCTTATGAAATTCTCGACAAAGTGCTCGAGCTTTATATTGAGAAAGATCAAAGTGCTGCTGCGATTATTAATGCGGGCTTTGACAAAGAAATGGTGCATAAGGTTGTGCGGCTTGTTGACATTAACGAGTATAAGCGCAGACAAAGCCCGATAGGGGTTCGTTTAACTCAGCGTGGGTTTGGTCGAGATCGCCGCTATCCAATCACTAATGCTTGGCACATCGGCGAATAAGTTTTTTGGGCTATCAGTCCATAGGTCGCTGGGCTGATCCATTGCGCTGATCACCACCGTCCCCCTGTGCGCGTTCAGTTTGTCGCTGTCGCCTGAGTTGTCTCGGATTTTGCTGTTCAAACCTCTGCCGCAGCTCTTTGCGCATTTCAGGTGATAGTCGATTGAAACGCTGTTGCACATTGCGCAGGCGACGCTGCTGCACTGGCGATAAGCTGTTAAACCGTTGAAAACGCTGATTGATTACTTGTCGCTGTGCTTGGGGCAAATTTAAATAGCGCCTTAGCTGAACCTGCGCCTGCTCTCGCTCATCTGGCTGCATTTTTTGCCAACGGCTAATACCACGTCGAAGTGCCGCTTGCCGTTGAGGGGGCAGATTGTCCCATTGGTTTTCTAATTGTTGCAGAAGCTGCCGCTCTTCCATGGAAAGCTCGGTCCATAGTATTTTCTCCTGGGCATGGCTGCTCGTGTTCATAAAAAGAACCAACAGTAGGGTCAGGATTGCTGTTAAGGTTTGCCGCATCGTTAGTTTGCTGCTCTTAGTTGTTGTCTGCATCAGGTGATGGCTCACTGTCTTCTGAAACTGCCGCGTCTAACAGAGTCTCAAACTCTTCAATTAAAAACTCGTTTGGTGCAATCCATTCACCTTGGTCAGTCTCAAACTGTCCTAAAAATTCCAACAACTCCAAATTAGGCAAGGCGCTTGGCTGACTGTTCTCACTGTCTTCAGCCCCTTGAGCACTTGCACTCAATGATAATATGCAAGCGCCTATCCTTAAGGCTAGTTGCTTGTGGCTCCGTGCATTTTTAGGCATGAGCGTCAGGCCAGAAAATTAATTTAAGAGTTCATTGTCTGCCAGCCATAGATAGAAATCTAGGTTTTCGATTAGCTCAAATTCTTCACCTGATGCAGCTAATGCAAAATTGTCAGGGCTGTCATAGGTCTCAGGGTTCTGGTTTATGCCAACGAAAACGCTACTCACAATAATGGTTAAACAGGCAGTGGCCACCAGCGCCTGTCCGACTCTCAATCTGCTTGGAAAAACTTGCTGATAGACAGTTTTCAATTTCCCCAGTAAGGACTCATTGTTGTAACTAGCACGGCGCAGAGCAGACATTCGAATAGTATTAAGTTGCTGCTCTGCTGATTGAGTTAATTCCTCCGCAGCGGCCAATCTCGTCTGTAGGCTACTAACAAATTCGGCCTCACTCATAGATTGCGCTTGCAGCTGGGCCAATGCCTGCATTCTCGCACTATCAAGTTTCGATTGGATGTCTGGACTATGGTCCCGTGATTCACGTTCAAGCTGCTCAACCACTGTTTCTACAAATTGGTATTCGGGTAATTTTTTCATGACCAATGTTCACCTAACTGCTCTCTCAGATTGTGAATCGCTCTGGAGTAATGGGTTTTTACACTGCCCTCGGCGCAGTCCATCGCTAAGGCCGTTTGTTTTACGTCGAGCCCTTGCCAAGCTCGTAAAAGAAACGCTTGTTGTTGCCTTGGTGGCAATGACTGCAGTGCCGATTGCAGTTTAGTCATGCCTTGCTCAAGTACGTTCTCAAACTCGGGAGTTTGACCGCGGGTATCCGGTGCTGTTTGAATGGGGTCTTCGTTTTCATCTTCTGAAGAGCTTAGCCAAGTTTGGTATCTACTTCTCACCCGATTCTTGCGGTACCAATCGTTTATCTTGCTGTTAAGGATACGATAAAACAAGGGAGGCCATTCGCTGCTAGGGTTGTTCGCGTATTTCTCCACCAATTTAAACATGCTGTCCTGTACTATATCTAAGGCATCATCTGAGTGGGAAGTTGCGAGTTGAGCTATGCGAAAGGCGCGGGCTTGCACAGAGCGCAGGAAATTATCCAACGGGGCGATATCGTTCAGAGCTTGACTCCCGCAGTTAGGATCTATTGTGGAACAGATTTGCTCCATAAATTATTTCTACCCATTGTTTTGGTTTATCGGCCTACTGACCCTGAAAATAAGAGAGTCTTAAACCTATAACGGGTGAGATAAAGATTGGTTTACAGGCAATGGCAGCTTCAATGAGAACCAGCATGGCCCCAATATGCAGTAACTTATACAAGTCGGGGTGATTCTTAGCTAAAAATGCCGAAAGTTAGGATGTCAAACCAAGAGCGTTTGTTGCTCGCTGGCTCGAACTGGGAATTGATGATTTCCTGTGAGCCTGAGTTACGGGGCCGCATAGTTGGCGCCAATGGTGGATTGCCTCGATTATCGCCAAGCAATCCAAACGAAACCGTATAGAGTAGCGATGGGTTGGTAACATCGGTGCGCACGGTAAACTCGCCATTTCTATCAAAAGCGGGGTGATCGGGGTAGTTTTCTTGTAGCAATGCCAGTGATGTGTCAGCCAGATCGTTCAGGCCCAAGCGTAAATAACACTCAACCATAATCGCCATACCATCAGCTACCGCGGGAGTGCCTTGGAAGTTTTCCACCACATATTGACCTCGTCTGAGGGCAGCAATATAGGCACTTCGTTCGATATAGTAGTTGGCTACATGAATTTCATAGGCAGCGAGGTTATTTCTTAGGTAAACCATTCTGGCCCGAGCGTCTGCCGCATAGGGGCTGTCTGGGTACAGAGCTAGGAGCTGCGAGAAGTCTGAAAAGGACTCTCTGGCGCGACCGGGATCTCGCTTGGTTTGGTCTACGGGTAAGAAGCGGTTAATGAAGCCGCGATTTTCAGTAAAGGACGCTAGCCCTTTCATGTAATAGGCATAATCAACGTTTTCATTCTCGGGGTGCAGCCGAATAAATCTATCGGCGGCAGCTCTGGAGGCTTCTAAGTCGTTATTCCGATAATAAGCGTAGACTACTTCAATTTGAGCTTGGTCGGCGAAGCGGCCGAATGGAAAGCGCGATTCGAGAGCTTGGTAAGTGGCTATGGCACCTCTAAAGTTTTGGCTGCCAAGTTGTTCTTGGGCCCTGATATAAAACTGTTCCTCAGTGGATAAGCCTGCGAATTCATCTTCATCTTCCCCGCCAAACAGACCGCAACCCGTCAATATAAGGGTAAGCCAAAGACTTGTAATGACCTTGAGTGTGCTTTGTTGCATTGTCTGATGTCTCACTGCGCTCATTATTTATTTAAATGAGAATTATGCCAAATTCGAAGGCGCTATTTAAACACAGGCGAGTGGCCAATCCCAACTCCAGTAACTTTCCTGCGTACTTTCACCGATATCAAGTATCATAGGCTTATGACAACAAAAATTAGATTAAGTGCCGCAGTTCCCGATGCGCTAGCGGGCAACCGGTTAGATCAGGTTGCAGCTCAGTTGTTTCCGGATTATTCCCGTTCACGTCTGCAGAGTTGGATAAAAGAGGGTAGTTTACTTGTAAACAATCACTCCCAGCGAGCCAAAGACAGGCTGAATGAGGGCGATTTGCTGGAAATAGATGCCAATATGCCGAGCAACGATATTTGGACGGCCGAGGATTTGCCCATTGAAATCGTGTATGAAGACGATGATTTGATCGTCGTTAATAAAGCCGCCGGGGTCGTGGTTCACCCTGCGGCTGGTAACCGCGAAGGCACGTTATTAAATGGTTTGCTAAGTCGGATCCCTCAACTGGAGGAGCTGCCAAGGGCAGGGATTATTCACCGATTAGATAAAGACACCACAGGGTTGCTGATAGTGGCAAAAACTCTAATTGCTCATACGCGCCTAGTAAACATGCTGCAAAAGCGGGAGATCACACGAGAGTATCAAGCGATCGTGCAGGGGGTGTTTACTGGTGGAGGCAGAATTGATCAACCCCTTGGTCGGCACCCAGTAAGCCGCAAGAAAAGAGCTATTGTGCGGGAAGGCAAAGAGGCCACGACCCATTACAAAATCGCCAAGAGATTCCGCTGCCATACGCTGCTGGACATTAAGCTGGATACTGGGAGAACCCATCAGATCAGAGTCCACATGGCGTCAATTAAAAGTCCCATTGTGGGCGACCCTCTATATGGTGGCCGTTTGCAACTTCCTAGAGCCTGTCATGAAAATCTGATCACCCAGTTGCGTCAATTTAAGCGCCAGGCACTGCACGCAAAACGCTTGGCTTTTTTGCATCCAGTCAGTAAAGAACCATTGGAGTTTGTATCGGATTTGCCAGACGATATGCTTCAGCTGCTTGTGGCACTCGCTGAAGATCTGCGAGCAGAGCAGTAGCTATGGTTGGACCGACGCAAATACTCAAGGCGGCGTGGCCAGCGCCGACAGGTGTATTGGCAGGAACGTCGACCCGAACTCTAGGCGTCAGCAAGCCACCTTATGATTCCAATAATATGGGGCTGCACGTTGGCGATTCTCCCGCTGCTGTAATGAATAATCGCCAGCAATTGGCCGACTGTTTTTCTAGTAAATTTACCTGGCAGTGGCTTAATCAAACTCATTCTGTACGAGTGGCGAGTGTTCAGTGCGCGGGAGAGCCGTTGAATGCCGACGCGGTTTATACAAACGTTCCAAATATTATGTGCTGTGTGATGACAGCTGACTGCTTACCAGTTTTTATTACTAATCGCGCTGGAACTGAAGTTGCAATGGTTCACGCAGGATGGCGAGGGCTTGCAGCAGGTATTATTGAAAACACCATTGCGGAGTTCCATAGTTCGCCACAGCAATTGCTAGCTCACTTAGGACCGGCTATTGGCCCTTGTCATTTCGAAGTGGAGGCCGATGTTTTAGACGAATTTTCCGCATCGATGGCTGATATAAAGCTAGCTCAATTCTTTAAACGACAATCCGATAAAAAGTATCTCGCTGATCTGTTTGGATTAGCCCAGGCAAAACTGAGAAGTGTCGGGCTTACTGACTACTCGGGTGGCGAGCACTGTACAGTATGTGAGTCCGAACATTATTTTTCGTTTCGCAGGGATGGTGTGACCGGTCGCATGGTCAATTATATTGGTATCTCCTCGTAGTTGTAGTATGAGGCGTGTGAGTATGAGGAGTATGAGGTGTCGGAGTAATTACTCCGACACCAGTCTATTACTCCGACACCAGTCTACACCAGTCTCCCCACCCACGACACCAGTCTTCACCAACACCTTCAATCTTGATGCTGCGCTCACTGGGGTTGATCAAGATCAATGTTTTATCTTCTTGTGGATTGAAAACTCCTTATTGCGACCCAACTTAT
>CAYGRT010000020.1:45661-47251 GCA_964352355.1 uncultured Pseudohongiella sp.
TGCCGTGGGATTAGATAAGTTAACGAGTAAACTACAGTCAGCATTTAGTGATGCCCAATCGATAGCACTAGGCCGGGACAACAACTACATTGAGCCTGCTCATTTGCTACTTGCCATGATAGAGCAAAAAGGCGGCTCTGTTAGGCCATTGTTAGCGCAGACAGGATTTGATGTCACTGACTTAAATGCCAAGCTAACAAGTCTGGTTGATGATTTGCCAAAAGTATCAGCTTCAGATGGCAGCATTTCCGTTTCACCGGAATTAGGTAAACTCCTCAATAAGTCAGATAAATTAGCACAACAAAGTGGCGATACTTTTATCTCTAGCGAAACAGTGCTGATAGCTGCTATGGATGATGCTGGTTCTCTTGGTAAGCTGCTCAATTCCTATGGGGTGTCAAAACAAGCGCTTGAAAATGCGGTCAAAAACCTGCGCGGTGGAGACAACGTAAACGATGCCGGCGCTGAAGAATCACGGCAAGCGCTGTCAAAGTATTGTGTTGACCTTACTGAACGCGCAGAGAAAAGTCAGCTTGATCCGGTGATCGGACGTGATGCCGAAATTAGACGAACTATCCAGGTGTTGCAGCGGCGCACAAAGAACAACCCAGTATTAATCGGTGAACCTGGAGTAGGTAAGACCGCTATTATCGAAGGGTTGGCACAGCGAATTATCAACGGCGAAGTGCCCGAAGGTTTAAAAGATAAGCGTATTTTGGCGTTGGATATGGGCTCCCTTATTGCTGGTGCTAAGTTTCGAGGCGAGTTTGAAGAACGGTTGAAGGCTGTTCTAAATGAGCTTTCAAAGCAGGAAGGGTCAATTATCTTATTTATTGATGAGCTGCATACAATGGTAGGTGCCGGTAAGGCGGAAGGAGCCATGGATGCGGGCAATATGCTTAAGCCGGCGTTGGCAAGAGGCGAACTCCACTGTGTTGGTGCAACCACGCTGGATGAATATCGACAATACATAGAAAAAGACGCAGCGCTGGAGCGACGGTTTCAAAAAGTGCTCGTGGACGAGCCAAGTGAAGCTGACACTATCGCCATTCTGCGAGGCCTTAAAGAACGCTATGAAGTGCATCATGGGGTGGATATTTCTGACTCTGCCATTATTGCTGCGGCTCGTCTATCCCAGCGCTATATCACCGACCGTCAGCTTCCCGATAAAGCAATCGATTTAATTGACGAGGCTGCAAGTCTAATTCGCATGGAAATTGATTCCAAGCCTGAGGAAATGGATCGGCTTGATAGAAGACTCATTCAACTGAAGATTGAGAGGGAGGCGTTAAAGAAAGAGGAAGACGCAGCCTCGCAAAAAAGAAAAACCAAGCTTGTCGAAGAAATCGCTGAGTTGGAAAAAGAATATTCCGATTTAGAGGAAATTTGGAAAGCAGAAAAAGTTTCCCTGCAGGGGGCCCAGATCATTCGTGCTAGCTTGGAAAAAGCGCGAACAGATATGGACCTTGCAAGACGTAACGGCGATCTCGCTCGAATGTCCGAAATCCAATACGGAATTGTTCCGGATTTAGAAGCCAAACTGGAGCAAGCATTGCAGGCCGAAGCCGCAGAGAAACAACTGCTTCGAAC
>CAYGRT010000020.1:47351-55572 GCA_964352355.1 uncultured Pseudohongiella sp.
CTGTGCAAAGCGCTAGCCGAATTCTTATTTGATACCGATGAGGCAATGGTGCGAATCGATATGTCTGAGTTTATGGAACAGCATTCCGTTGCACGTCTGATTGGTGCTCCTCCTGGCTATGTAGGCTATGAAGAGGGTGGCTATTTAACTGAAGCGGTAAGGCGTCGTCCTTACTCGGTGTTGCTGCTGGATGAAGTGGAAAAAGCGCACCCTGATGTATTTAATATTTTATTGCAAGTCATGGACGATGGCAGATTGACCGATGGCCATGGCAGGACTGTTGACTTCAGAAATACTGTTATCGTGATGACTTCCAATTTGGGTTCAGATCGAATTCAAGAGATGATGAACGCTGAGAATTTTGATGCGGTGAACTACGACTCTGTAAAAAGCGCTGTGCTTGAATCGGTAGTGAGACATTTCTCTCCTGAGTTCGTTAATCGCATAGACGAAACAGTGGTTTTTCATCCGCTGCAGAAAGATCAGATTAGGGGTATCGCTGAAATACAGATTCAGCTGCTGAACAAGCGTTTGAGCAACGCGGATCTTGGCATTGAAGTCACCACTGCGGTTCTCGATCGGGTCGCGGAAATTGGATATGACCCCGTTTATGGCGCAAGGCCACTAAAGCGAGCAATTCAGCATTGGATCGAAAATCCTCTGGCCCAGCAAGTATTACAAGGTGACTATGTTCCTGGTGACGTCATTCAAGTGGATGTAAGCATCGGGGGCGAACTGGATTTTAAGAAAGCTGTGAAGCCGGTCGATTCGGATTAGGGTAAAACCCTATAAAATGCAGGTGCTTAGGCGTCTCTACGCTTGACTTTCCCTCTCAAGATGGCAGAATCGCACTGCTCAAGCAGTGCGTTTCGGTCAATCCCGTTTTCCACTGTTGTAGTCAGCTCAATTCGAGACCCGAATTTTTGGCAGATTACGGTCGAGGTGACAGACAACATCCACCTTAAGCTCCTTTCACGTTATCACGTACGGAGCAAGCAAAAATCTCAAGTTCATAACTAACATGGCTGAGTTTTTTGTCGCTAACTAATCTAAACCGTTAACTAATGCAGCTGGCTGTTATGGCACAGGTTGCATACTCGTTCATTAATACAGAATTAACTGGCAGGGCTTTCTGCCATAAACAGAGGCTAGACAAGTGGATCAATTATCTGGTGGTGAAATGCTGATTCGTGCGCTGCACGATGAGGGCGTTGAAATCATATTCGGTTACCCAGGCGGTGCCGTATTGCATATTTACGATGCAATCTTTAACCAAGATAAGGTCGAGCATATTCTAGTACGTCACGAACAAGCGGCTACTCATGCCGCAGACGGCTATGCACGCTCAACCGGTAAACCGGGTGTAGTGCTTGTCACTTCGGGCCCAGGTGCAACAAATGCCATTACAGGCATTGCAACTGCATACATGGACTCTATCCCCATGGTGGTGATTTCGGGTCAAGTAGAAAGCCGATTAATCGGGACTGATGGTTTTCAAGAAACCGACATGGTGGGTATCTCTCGGCCGATTGTTAAACACAGTTTTATGGCGCAATCGGCAGCTGAAATCCCGATGCTGGTAAAAAAAGCCTTTCATCTAGCCACGACTGGGAGACCAGGCCCCGTTGTCATCGACATTCCAAAAGATGTCACTGACCCCAAGGTAAAGAATCCGTATCAGTACCCTCAAGAAGTAAAAATGCGTTCGTATACCGTGCCTGGTAAAGGTCATTCCGGGCAAATAAAGAAAGCCGTAGAAGCCCTGCTCTCAGCAAGGCGTCCGATGATTTACGCTGGTGGTGGCGTTATTCAAGGTGAAGGCTCCGAGCTGTTGACCAAAATGACTCGAAGGCTTGGCTATCCAGTAACTAACACATTGATGGGTTTGGGTGCTTACCCTGCATCTGACCCGCAGTTTTTGGGCATGTTGGGCATGCATGGAACTTATGAAGCCAACATGGCAATGCACTACTGCGACGTACTACTCTGCGTAGGGGCGCGTTTTGATGACCGAGTAACTAACTCTGATACATCAAAATTTTGCCCCGATGCCACTATTTTGCACATAGACATCGACCCAGCATCAATTTCAAAAACAGTCACTGCCCATGTGCCAATTGTGGGCGCAGTTGATTTGGTGCTGGAAGAAATGATTGCAGAGATCGAGAAATCTAAAACCAAGATCGATGAAAAGGCGCTAAAAGTGTGGTGGGATCAAATAGCCCAGTGGCGCAAGAAGGACAGCCTTGCGGTGCATCCGGCGCCAAATGGCATTATTAAGCCTCAGCAAGCGGTGCAGGCAGTGTTTGATATTACTAAAGGCGATGCGTTTATATCGACAGACGTTGGTCAGCACCAAATGTTCGCTGCTCAATACTATGGTTTCGATAAACCCCGCCGCTGGATCAACTCCGGCGGGCTGGGCACGATGGGATTTGGTTTGCCGGCTGCTATGGGAGTGCAGTTTGCCCATCGTGATGCAGTATCGGTTTGCATTACTGGCGAAGGCAGTTTTCAGATGAATCTGCAAGAGCTCGCGACTTGTTGCCAATACAATTTGCCTATCAAGATAATTTGTTTGAATAACGAAGCGCTTGGGATGGTTAAACAGTGGCAGGATATGCAATATGGAGGCCGCCATTCGGCAAGCACCTATGCAGAATCGTTACCAGACTTTGTAAAACTCGCAGAAGCGTTTGGGCATGTTGGCGTGCGTATTGAAAAGTACGACGAACTGCATTCTAAGCTCGAAGAAGTATTCGCCATGAAGGACAGACTCGTCTTTGTCGATATTGCAGTGGATCCAGAAGAGCATGTTTATCCCATGGCGATAAAAGGCGGTGCCATGAAAGATATGATTCTGAGCAAAACGGAGAGGACATAATATGAGACATATAATCTCTGTACTCATGGAAAACGAGCCCGGCGCTCTATCGCGGGTGGTGGGCCTTTTCTCGCAGCGGAATTACAATATTGATTCTTTAACTGTAGCGCCAACGGAAGATAAGTCACTTTCGCGCCTCACTTTAACCACGACGGGTGATGAGGCTCGTATAGAACAAATTACCAAGCATCTTAATAAACTTGTTGATGTAGTTAAATTGGTGGATCTGACTGAGGGTGATCACATCGAGCGAGAATTGATGTTAATCAAGGTAAAAGCAACTGGAGCACAGCGAGCGGAAGTTGGGCGTACTGTCGATATCTTTCGTGGTCAAGTAGTAGACCTGACGCCAAATGTTTTTAGTATTCAACTGACAGGGACCAGCGACAAGCTTGACGCGTTTATCGCAGCACTGGGGGATAACACAGTGTTGGAGGTTGCGAGAACAGGTGTAAGTGGTATTTCTCGCGGGGATAAAACTTTAGCGCTGTGACTTTAGACTTTGGTGACTTTGGTGTCGGAGTAATTACTCCGACACCTTTTACATACTAGATTGCTCTCTTCATTGCTGTCATGTATTTGCGCAGGCGCTTACCTACGACTTCTATTGAGTGTGAACGGATGGACTCGTTAACGGCAATAAGTTCGGCATTGTCCACGCCTAAGTCAGCAACTTTTATTCCTTTGCCAATTACGTCCGTATCTATTTTCTTCATGAAATCGGCAAGCAGTGGTACACATTCATGAGAGAAAAGGTAGCAGCCATATTCCGCTGTATCGGAAATTACTTTGTTCATCTCGTACAGTTTCTTGCGGCCAATAAGATTAGCAATTAAAGGCACTTCGTGCAGAGATTCATAGTAGGCGGACTCTTCGATAATACCGCTGGCAGTCATTGTTTCAAACGCCAACTCAACACCGGCTTTCACCATGGCGACCATGAGTAAGCCATGGTCATAATACTCTTGCTCCGAAATTTCCATGTCGCCGGCAGTGGATTTCTCGAATGCAGACTCCGTTGTTGCTTCTCTCCAAGTTAATAGCTTGATGTCATCGTTGGCCCAATCTTCCATCATGCCGGATGAAAAGTTGCCTGTAATGATGTCATCCATATGCTTTTGGTACAGCGGTGCCATTATTTCTTTTAGTTCCTCTGCTAGCTCATTAGTAACCAACTTAGCAGGGTTAGATAAGCGATCCATCATGTTGGTGATGCCGCCATGCTTAAGACCTTCCGCGATGACTTCCCAGCCATGCTGAATTAACTTCGAGGCGTAAGCTGAATCGATACCTTTCTCGACCATTTTGTCATAGCAAAGAATTGAGCCTGTTTGCAGCATGCCGCATAGGATGGTTTGCTCTCCCATTAAGTCTGATTTCACTTCAGCAATGAAAGATGACTCGAGAACGCCAGCACGATGTCCACCTGTACCAGCCGCGTAGGCCTTAGCGATTTCTAGACCATCGCCGTTTGGATCATTTTCAGCGTGAACTGCGATCAAAGTTGGAACGCCAAAGCCGCGCTTGTATTCTTCGCGAACTTCAGAGCCAGGACTCTTAGGTGCAACCATCACCACAGTCAGATCTTCGCGAATCTTCATACCTTCCTCTACCACATTGAAGCCGTGGGAGTAGGCTAGCGTTGCACCTTTTTTCATGAGTGGCATAACTTGCGACACTACAGCGCTGTGCTGCTTGTCGGGCGTTAGATTAAGGACTAGGTCTGCAGTGGGAATTAACTCTTCGTAGGTACCGACTTGAAAGCCATTCTCGGTGGCGTTTTTCCATGAGGCTCGTTTTTCCGCAATAGCTTCCGCGCGGAGTGTATAGGACACATCCAGACCGCTGTCGCGCATGTTTAAACCTTGGTTGAGGCCCTGAGCGCCGCATCCAATAATGACTATTTTCCAGCCATTTAGTTTTTCTACACCGCCACCGAATTCGCTGGCATCCATAAACCGGCATTTGCCAAGCTGTTCGAGTTGAAGCCGCAAGGGCAGTGTATTGAAATAATTCATGAACTAACTCCGTCTGAAATGGGTTTCATCAGCGATTACGCTGCAGCAAGGATGTGATTGACCTTAAATAATGAGGCGCGATCATATAGCATCTGCCCTAATGGGTGCAATAATCCTTAAAAAACAACACGCAATGACAGATTATGGACGCTATAATCGGCGCTCCTTTGATGTTGGATCAATAATGTATGAGCGATAATGAGCAAGACCGCTTAAGCGACACCCTTCTGCCAATCGATGAGCATGAAGAAATTGTCTCTGAAGGGGGGAAGAAGATCCGTCGACGAGGCATTTACCTTTTGCCCAATTTGTTGACCCTCGCCGCGCTATTTGCGGGCTTCTACGCCGTTATTGCAGGAATGTCTGGGGATTTCAATGAGGCGGGTTGGGCGATCTTAATCGCTGGTATTTGCGACGGCCTCGATGGCAGAATAGCGAGACTAACAAACACTCAAAGTGCGTTCGGTGCTCAGTTTGACAGCCTTTCTGACATGGTTTCTTTTGGAGTAGCGCCTTCTCTAATTATGTTTAGCTGGGGGTTTGGTCCCCTCGAACGCGTGGGTTGGGCGGCCAGTTTTATCTATATGTCCTGTGCGGCTATCCGGTTGGCTCGATTCAATGTGCAGTTAGGAACGGTAGATAAGCGCTTCTTTGTTGGCCTTCAGAGCCCACTAGCCGCGGCCATCATTACTTTTTTGCCTTGGGTTGCTCATAAATATTCAGTGGAGGTTACGCCATTTATTGCCTATGTGGCAGCGGCTTTAACAGTTTTTGTTGGGCTGTTGATGATATCGAATTACAAATACTTCAGTTTCAAAGAACTGCACTTCAAGGGCACGGTGCCTTTTATTGTATTCATCTTGGCAGTAGTACTGCTTGTGGTTGTCGCTCAGAATCCCCATGAAGTGTTGCTAATCATGGCTATCTTGTATGGCTCTTCGGGGCCAATCGGTTGGATCTACAAACGCAGAGGCGCAGCGTTCGCAACCATGACTGCTGCGGCTGACACAGTTGCAGGTGCAAAACTTGCACCAAAGCCCGCGGGATCTAAAGTTAGTAAACCAACTAAGGCAGCTACAAAAGCACCTGCTAAGGCGAAATCAAGAACAGCTAAAACCAAAGCCGCGGCGGGCGACGAGAGCAAGTCTGAGCCTAATAGTGAGAATTAGTGATGCAGGTGCCGTGCTCAAAGTCTGAAACTGAATCCGCTTGCCACGCGTATTGATTTAAACCTGGCAGTGCGAAATAAACTACTGGCAAAACCTGTCTTGATAGTTAAGTTGCTTGCATTTAAAGGCAGAGCCACAATTATTTAATCATTTGACCGACGGATAGAAAGCTATGCTAATTAGAAAACCCGCAGACATAAAGCCTTCCGAGATTACACCCGAGAGCGTGTATAAAAATCGTCGTCAATTTATGACAGACACTGGCTCACTCATGCTCGGTGCAGCAGCGCTAGGCACATTCCCTTCAATAGCCAATGCGCAGAATGGAGACCGGCTAAAAGCGCGAGCACCTGCTGGTATGGAGCGTTCGGCGCCTGCGGCATGGTGGGGTGATAAGTTTGCATCAATCAAGCCCGCGCCAAATTCGGAACCATACTACACCGCAGAAGCGTTGACCCCTTATAGCGATGTGACCCGTTACAATAATTTCTACGAGTTTGGTATGGATAAGTCCGACCCATCATCTAATTCGGGAGAATTTAAGGCAGACCCTTGGTCAGTTGAGATTAGCGGTGAAGTGGCAAAGCCGGGCAAATATAACCTAGAAGACGTTTTGAAGCCCCATTCCCTTGAAGAGCGGATTTATCGGCTTCGCTGCGTAGAGGCATGGTCTATGGTTATTCCTTGGATTGGGTTTCCATTGGCCGAGTTAATTAAACAGTTTGAGCCAACATCCAAAGCTAAGTTTGTCGAGTTCGAAACCTTAGTAGACCCAGATACCATGCCGGGAGTTCGTTCGCGCTTTGCCATTGTTGACTGGCCCTATCGTGAAGGGCTCCGAATTGACGAGGCAACTAACCCCCTAGCATTTATGGCGGTGGGTTTATATGGAGATTACTTGCCTCCTCAAAATGGCGCGCCGCTGCGCTTAGTCGTTCCATGGAAGTACGGTTTTAAAAGCATAAAGTCCATTGTGAAAATTAACTTTCGCGAAACCATGCCTAATACTACTTGGAATGATTTGCAGGCGAACGAGTACGGTTTCTACGCGAATGTAAATCCAGAGGTTCATCACCCGCGCTGGCGTCAGGATAAAGAGCGTCGATTGCCGCAAACCTTATTTAGTCGACAATACACTGACACGCTGTTGTTCAACGGCTACGCTGAGCAGGTAGCGTCTCTTTATAATGGCATGGATCTAACTCGCAATTTTTAGTGGGCTAGATCTACATTAGCGCAGCCAGTCTCTGGGGCACCTCGGTTTATGAAGCGATTTTTAAAGCCAGTAATTTTTCTGCTGGCGCTAGTGCCTTTTGGTATTCTGATTATCAAGATCGCACTTAATGATCTAGGGCCTGACCCGGCGAAAGAGCTTTCCTTGGAGACTGGTGAATGGGCGCTGCGTTTTCTGTTAATTAGTTTGGCATTAACTCCTCTGCGAACGCTTACCAAGAATCCCGAATTTGTGCGTCATCGCCGTATGCTTGGGTTGTTCTCTTTTTTCTACGCCACGCTTCATTTGTTCGTTTGGCTAACTTTCCTTTTGCAATTTCGTTGGTTAGATATTGTCGAGGAGATCATAGAGCGTCCCTATGTAACAGTTGGGTTTGCTTCGTATCTTGTGCTTCTGGCACTCGCAGTCACTTCACCAAAAGCAATGGTTCGGCGACTGGGGCGAAGCTGGAAGCGTTTGCACCGGTTAGTCTATCTAGCCGCTGTTCTATCTATAGTGCATCTATTATGGATATTGCGATTGGATATAGGTGAGGCTGTGCTATACGGGGTAATCCTTGCTTTCTTGCTTGGCTTTAGAATTTATGTAAATTTCAAGCCGCTTTCCGTAAACAAAGCGATTGAATAGCCTTGCGCTTGAGGTATTTGGTCAATGCATTGAGTGTAAATCAGTTACTGCACTAGTAGCTTTTCGTTAGCACCCTCATTATCAACCCCGTTTAAAGAGAGTGTGATCGGTTCGCCCTAGTCCTGCGCCTCGAAAGCTTTCGAAAAAATATTAGTAAACTATCTTGATAGACCCCTTGCCAGCGGGTCCAAGATGCGTATAATACGCCCTCCCTGAGTCGATGACTTCGGGACTGTTCTTTAAAAATTCGATCAAGTAATAGAGGTGGGTGCTTGCCGAGGAAGGTTTG
>CAYGRT010000021.1:0-54921 GCA_964352355.1 uncultured Pseudohongiella sp.
AATGGCGGACCGGACGGGACTCGAACCCGCGACCTCCGCCGTGACAGGGCGGCATTCTAACCAGCTGAACTACCGGTCCGCAACTTGATCGAGACGCTATACTACCGCCTCAAACTCTTTTTACCGCAGGCCAGCACGTTCTGTTCAGCCGGTCTTGCGTAATTTGGTGGGTGATGAGGGATTTGAACCCCCGACATTCGCCTTGTAAGGGCGACGCTCTCCCAACTGAGCTAATCACCCGTAAAACTGAGAGACGCGCATTTTACCGATTCATGCCTTTATGTCAACAAATGCGAGGGATTACAGACAAAAAAGCTACGATAAATTTATTTCCAATCACTTGCTGGTATGGGTATAAGAACCATCCCAATCTGGACCAAGCTCCTGCCCTCTCAGAGACGCGATTCGCTCTAAATAAATCTGATACAAAACTGTATCAGGCTCCTCGACCAGCAAGCGTTTAAACGCCTCCTCTGCGCCGTCCCACTCCTGCGAATAGTAAAGTTTCAATGCTCTATGGTACTGCTCTACTCGCTGTTTCTGCGCTAATGTTGCCTCATCAATCTCACACAGTGGCTCATAGCAGGTAATGGCTTCGTCTTTGCCCTTTACCTTAACCTTGTCGATAATTCGTAGCAGAAATCCCTCTAGGCCCTCAGCAGTTTCTTCCCCTATCAACAAACGAATGCCATAGAATTTAGTGAGGCTTTCTAGACGAGAACCTAGGTTCACGGCATCACCAAGGACGGTATAAGAACGCCTGTAGGTTGACCCCATATCCCCCACATTCATCATGCCGGTATTTACACCAACCCCGATATTAACCTCAGGTAATCCCGCCGCTACAAACTGAGCTTTAAGTTCTTCTGTTTTTTCGAGCATTTTTAAAGCCGAGCGTACCGCGTGAGCGCGATGATCCTTATCTTCGAGAGGCGCTCCCCAAAACGCCATAACCATGTCACCAACATATTTATCTATAGTGCCATTATGCTCAAAAATAATGCCCGTGATTGGTGTAAAAAAATCATTGAGCAGTTTTTTTAACTGGGTTGCACTAAGCACCTCTGATATGGACGTGAAACTGCGAATATCTGAAAACAATACAGATAACTCTTTGCTTTCGCCTTCAAACGAATAGTTATCAGGATTTGCGAGCATTGAATCAATATGAGCTGGCGGTACATATTGATCAAACATCCCTTTGATGACTTTACGAGTTTGGCTTTCCGCTAAAAATCCATAAACTAAATTAATACCCGTCACGACAAGTATTAGAGTGATCAATAGAACCATCGGGAAATCTAACTTAAACGCAGACCATAGTTGAAAATTGCTCCACACGGTAAAACCCAACAATGCAACCGAGGACGCAGCCATCGTGGCCGGACCTAAATAGGGAAAGAGAATAGAGATGGCTATGCCTACGGCAGCTAAGATCACCAGCATTGCCCCGCCGATCCAATCAGGCCGGTAGGGGAAAATTCGTAAGTCTGTTTCTGCAACGAATGAGGCAAATGCTGATTCTGTTGTCGTGCTAGTGTCTGACACTTCAAGTGCAGTCTTGTTCACCCCACTAAGCAGCGCATTGAGCATATTCGCATGCACTTCAACACCGGGATAAACCTTTTGCAGTGGCATCGCACGCAAATCGCCTAAACCCGGCGCGCTAGTGCCCACCAACACCAGGCTATTAATCAACGCTTCTTTTTCTACGTCGCTTAGTGTGTCCCTAAGAACATCCGTCGCGGATATATAAGGGAAAAAGTTGTCCGTATTCTGTGTTGAAGTCCCGACATAGGGCACATTCACATAGCCTCTACCGTCAGTAGGGATAAGAAAGCTTCCCGGCCCCTTGCCAAGCCGCACTGCGGTCATTACCTCAACATTATCATAGGCGTAAGTTTCTAATTCGTAATTCTCCAAAAAGTTATAAACCCTGAACATCTCTAAGGACAAAGTTGGATATAGTTGCTGCCCATAACGAATAACCAAAGGCACACGGCGCACAACTCCATCTGCGTCGGGCTCTTGGTTCATGCTACCGTTGCCTCGCGCAGCGTTTTGCAGGATGGGAATATTGCCGGTGAACCCAGTCATATCAGTCAGTGTAATTTTGCTGGCAAGTTCTGAATCGATATCAAAGATTGACTGGGGGAGTTCGTTATAAGAAACCGTCCCTTGAGGAGAAAAATTGATGGCTAGAACCGCATCGATAGATTGAGACATGGCATTGGCAAAATATCGATCACTGTTAATAGTGGGCTCTATCTCAACCAGTGTTTGTGAAAACGCGGGGTCTAAATCATCCAGATTAACAGGCGCTAATAAATCGCGAATACTCCGATCGGGTTCTGGGAAAGTAATATCAAACCCAACAACCAATGCACCGTATTCACTTAGCTTTTCAGTAAGCTGCCCAACTTTTATGCGATTCCAAGGGTACTGCCCTTCAGCTTGCAAAGACCTCTCGTCGAGATCAACAATAACAATCCTATTCTCTTCTTGCTTAACGGCTTTTGGCATGGCTGCCATGCGCTGATCATAGAGGAGATATTCGAGTCTGTTGATGACATTTTGAACAAAGCTGGGAGCGCTAGTGTGCAGAAACAAGATTAGCAGCGTGCCGAAAATGCCAAGATAAGTCGCCAATCGCTTGCCTTGACTCATAAATCGACGGAATCTTCGATAGCTTGATCTAATGACTGAATTCACTTCAATTCCAATAGCCTACGACTTCGCTTCTCATTATATGCCTATCAACTTCATTGCCACCATTAAAAGTGCTGATCTACCACAGACTATACACAACCTTCCGCAATAGGTAGACTTTGCGCCCTAAATATTGATGTCCTAAGAGATAAGCATGGAATTATTCAAAGAATTTTCATTTGAAGCGGCACACAGCTTACCCAATGTGCCGGCCGAACATAAATGCGCTCGCTTGCATGGACACTCATTTTTCGTTCGCATCACTGTGTCTGGGGATGTTGGGGATACAACTGGCTGGGTTATGGATTTCGCCGACATATCCGCAGCCTTTCGTCCGATTCTTGAGCAGCTCGACCACTACTACCTAAATGACATAGCGGGATTGGAAAATCCCACAAGCGAAAACCTCGCCCGTTGGATTTGGCGGCGACTAATCAAAGGCCTGCCGGAATTAGTGTCAGTGGAAATAAGAGAAACCTGCACTAGCGGCTGCGTGTATAGAGGCGATTAAGCCACCAGCTTTAAAAAGCTTGCTGGCTCTATTCCTTCATCCATTAACACTTTTGGATCGATCTTTGCTCGGCTCATCACTAGCTGTTTAGCCGCCATAAACTCTTTTGGCCTTGAGACACAATCTGCCGCAATTAGCACCGAGTTCTTAAAATAGAATAATGCAAACCCCTCCCCCAGAGCATCGGTTGCATCGCCGCGAATAATGACTTTATCAAATCCTTGAGACAAACCAACCATTTGCAGCTTGATGTCATACTGATCTGACCAGAACCATGGCACAGCATCGTACTCTTTCTCGTTGCCGCAGATATTCGCCGCCGCAACACGAGCCTGATCATTTGCATTCTGAACAGACTCTAGCCGCAGAAAACGATTATAAAGTGGCGATGGATGACTGGTGCAATCACCCGCTGCATAAATATCTGGCACGGATGTCTCACACTTACCATTCACAACAATGCCGTTATCTACTGCCACGCCAGCAGCAAGTGCTATTTCGGTGGCTGGAATAACCCCAACCCCTACAATCACAAGATCTGCAGCAAAAGACTCTCCAGAAACACAGGCCACGGACTGAACGGAACCCTCACCGGTAATGGACGTTACACGCATCCCGGTGTGAATGGAAACGCCATTCTTTTCATGCAGGGCCTGCATGTATTCTGACATTGTGACACTAGTCACTCGGCTTAAAATGCGCTCCGCCATTTCTAATACGTTGACTTCTATTCCAGCGGCAGATAGCACTGCCGCAACTTCCAAACCAACATAGCCGGCTCCGACAATTACCGCTTTCTTGACATGTTTTAAGTCGTTCTTTATCGCCAACACATCGGTGACAGTACGAATAGTATGTATTCCTTTTAGGTCTCTCGCTAACGGCAAGTTGATTACCGTTGCACCAGTACAAAACGCTAACTTATCGTAGCTGAGGGTAGCGCCGTTATTACAACTTACAGTCTTGAGCTGTGAGTCGACGCGCTCAACCTCAACCCCCAGCAATAAATCAATCTCATTATCCGCGTAGCTCTTGTTAGGACGCAGCAGCATCGCTTCAAACGCTTTCGCCCCAGATAGGAATTCTTTGGATAGCGGTGGACGATGATAAGGCAAATCGCTTTCGGCACCGATCAAGGTAATTTTTCCTAGCCAGCCCTCTTTTCGAAGGGCTAAAGCGAGATTGGCTCCGGCGTGGCTTGCGCCAATAATTATGCAGTGTTTGCTTTCCATGTTTTATCCAATTAAAGAGTTGATTCCAACTGCCAGTCGATGGGTGATTTACCATGTTTGAGCAGATAGTTATTGGTTTCAGAAAAATGATGATTGCCAAAAAAACCTCGACTAGCAGACAACGGTGAGGGATGAGGTGAGGTTAGTACCCTATGCCTTTGGGTATCGACTATCGCCCCTTTACGCTGAGCGGCGCTACCCCACAGTATAAACACCAAGTTACTGAATTCCTTATTCAAGTAGGCGACGACCTGATCAGTGAATGTTTCCCAGCCCTTGTTGTGATGGGATCCAGCCATACCGGCCTGCACTGTTAAAACCGAATTTAATAAAAGCACGCCCTGGTTTGCCCATCTATTAAGACAACCGTGTGTTGGCGCTTGAATACCGATATCTTGCTGCAGCTCCTTGTAAATATTTCGGAGAGAGGGTGGGACACGCACCCCCGGCATCACGGAAAAACCCAAGCCGTGAGCTTGCTCCGCGCCGTGGTATGGATCTTGACCTAAAATAATGACTTTCACGTCTTCAGGCTCAGTTAAATTCAGTGCCTCAAAAACATGATCGCTAGGTGGATAAATCACCTTGCCCGCAGCCACTTCTGACAGCAAGAACTGGCATAGATTTTTAAAACTATCACACATGAACGCTTGATCTAAAGCTTCACGCCAGGATGCGGAGATAGGCATGTGAGCGTAATCAAGAGTCCCCATTTCAGTCTGAGTCTAGCGGTCGCATATGAGGAAATAACAGCACGTCTTTTATCGATGCCGAATCGGTAAACAACATCACTAGACGGTCGATGCCAATTCCCTCGCCTGCAGTAGGCGGCATGCCGTATTCAAGGGCGTTTATATAATCCTCATCATAATGCATTGCCTCAATGTCACCTGAGTCTTTCGCCTCTACCTGAGCTCGAAATCTTGCAGCCTGATCTTCCGGGTCATTCAATTCAGAAAAACCGTTGGCGAGTTCTCTCCCGCCAATAATTAATTCGAATCGGTCAGTGACCTCTGGATCCGTTTCACTGCGCCTCGCCAATGGTGAAACCTCAATTGGATACTGCGTAATAAAGGTCGGTTGATCCAACTTATCTTCTACCAATTGGTCAAAGATTTCCATCAAGATCTTACCGCCCGGCCAGGACTCATCTATGTTTACATGTAACTTGTTAGACAGGGCAACCAATGCAGCCTTACTCGCTAAATCATCCTCTGTAACACCTTCACAATATTTGCATACAGATTGCTTCACCGTAAGTCGATCAAAGGGCTTGTCAAAATCATAGTTTGAGCCTTGATAGCTAATCTGACTTGAACCAATAACCGCGTGAGCGATTTTTCTGAACAAATCTTCCGTCAGGTCCATCAAGTCTTCGTACCGAGCGTAAGCCTGATAGAACTCGAGCATGGTAAATTCCGGATTATGTCGCGTAGAAAGACCTTCGTTTCTAAAATTCCGATTAAGCTCAAACACCCTTTCAAAACCACCAACAACGAGTCGCTTCAAATATAACTCAGGCGCAATGCGAAGATACATATCTTGGCTAAGCGCATTGTGATGAGTCACGAACGGTCTCGCCGATGCACCTCCAGGAATCACTTGCATCATGGGAGTTTCCACTTCCATAAAGCCCAAGCCATCAAAATAGCGACGAATAAAAGCAACAATGGCAGAGCGAGTTTTAAAAACTTGTCTGGATTCCTCGTTAACGATCAGGTCGACATAGCGCTGCCGGTAGCGAGTCTCCATGTCGGTCAAGCCCTTAAACTTATCGGGCAACGGCCTTAAGGATTTTGTAATTAACTCGAAGCTGGCTACCCTAACACTTAACTCATCCTTATTAGTTCGGAACACTTCTCCGCTTACACCGATAATATCTCCGAGGTCTAACGCCTTTATTTGAGCGGCTAACTCGTCATTAAATGACTTATTATTCAAATATAGTTGGATATGACCGCTTCGGTCTTGAATTACGACAAAAGGCCCGCGCATGCGGATTATTCTGCCGGACAAAGTGACCTTGGCAGAAAGCGCTTCTAGCTCTTCACGGCCGACGCCCTGATATTTCTCCGCCAGCTCTTGAGCCAAATGAGTGGGATTAAACGTATTCGGGAAGGCTTCTCGCTGCTGCCGAATTTGGCTCAGCTTCTCTCGCCTCAGCGCAATTAGTTTATTCTCATCCGCATCCATGGCTTTTGTCTCAATCGGCTCTGGCATAATTATCACAATCCCATTTTTAAACTAGCTTCAATAAATTTGTCTAAATCACCGTCAAGTACTGCACCGGTATTACTTGATTCAATATTTGTACGAAGATCCTTGATGCGTGATTGATCTAGCACGTAAGAGCGAATTTGGCTGCCCCAACCAATGTCTGCTTTCGATTCTTCGATTGTTTGCATCTCTTCTTTGCGCTTTAGTTCTTCCATTTCATACAGCTTCGCTTTCAGCTGTTTTATGGCCATGTCTTTATTCTTGTGCTGAGATCGCTGGTTTTGGCACTGCACGACAATTCCCGATGGTTCATGAGTCAAACGCACTGCAGAATCTGTTTTATTGATATGCTGACCACCGGCGCCGCTGGCCCTGTAGGTATCCACTCGCACATCCGACATATCCAGGTTAACTTCAATATCATCGTCAATCTCGGGAGAGATAAAGACAGATGCAAATGAAGTATGCCGCCTACTACCAGAATCGAACGGTGATTTTCTAACCAGGCGGTGAACCCCTGTCTCAGTTCGCAGCCAACCGAAAGCGTAGTCACCACTGACATGGATAGTGGCACCCTTTATGCCTGCAACTTCACCCGCTGAAACTTCAATGATTTCCGCTTTAAACCCTTTGCCTTCGCTCCATCGCAGATACATTCTCAGCAACATCTCAGCCCAATCTTGAGCTTCGGTGCCGCCAGAACCAGATTGAATCTCCAAATACGCGTTGGATGCATCCATTGGCCCAGAAAACATTCGTCTAAACTCCAACACTTCGAGCTTAGAATGCAACTTCAACAGATCATAATTGGCAGCGTCGAGAAGTTCGGTGTCGTTTTCGTCCTTGGCCAACTGCAGTAACTCTTTGACTTCATCGAGCCCCTGCTCCATGGTTTCAATCGTCAGCACAACCGCTTCAAGATCTGACCTTTCTCGACCTAGCTTTTGGGCGTTCTCTGGATTGTCCCAGACAGTGGACTCCGCTAATTCGAGGACCACTTCGGCTAAGCGTTCTTGCTTAACCTCATAGTCAAAGGTACCCCCTAAGGCTATCGACGCGACCCGCCAAATCTTTGATTTGACCCAACTGATTATTGATTTCTAGCATGATGAGCCCTGGCAGCCTTCGAGAAAGGCAGCATTTTACCTGATTAGTCCGTGGATTCCAGCGTTGCAGGCAACAGATAGCTTATCTTCCGCAGTTCTTTAGAAGGATCAAAGACGATGCCATAATACGCAGCATGACCAATCCGACCTCTCAGCCATTTGAACAAGCGACAAGCCTTAGGATTGAGAGCGCCAAAATCGCATGGGACGAGACTAATTGCCCCCGATCTATCGACTTTGACGACATTTATTTCTCTGATTCTGGAGCCGAATTTGAAACAGAGCATGTTTTCTTAGCAGCGAATAAACTAAAACAACGATGGTCAACGGCACACGCACAAGAGTGTGTTTTCTGCATAGGTGAAATCGGCTTTGGTACGGGCCTGAACTTCGCTAAAGCGTTGCAGCTATGGCATCAAGTAGAGCAAAAGCCACAAAGGCTTCACTACATCGCTTTTGAAAAGCATCCTCTCAGTTTGGTAGACATGCAGAAGGCCCATGCAAACTGGCCTCACCTAGCCCAATACTTTGAACAGCTGTATGCAGACTATAAACCTTACCATCGAAGCTGCCACCGCTTTCAGCTAAGTGCGGATGTTATCCTAGACTTACATCTAGGGGATGCCTTAGAAAGTCTACAGACCCTCGTCGTAGCTCCTAACACAGGCATTGATTGCTGGTTCTTAGATGGCTTTTCCCCTAAGCAAAACCAAGACCTCTGGAGCACAGCCCTATGCCGCGAACTCGTTCGAATAAGCAAACCTGAGGCCACCCTCTCCACTTATAGCGCCGCAGGCTGGGTCCGCAAAAATCTAATTGAAGCAGGATTTAGCGTTAGCAAGACCGCTGGATTTGCCAATAAGCGACATATGGTCAGCGCCTCTCTCTCCCCACACCCTAAGCAGCAAAGCAAATATGCTTGGGCGCTACCGCAAGCACTCGATCATTCAGTAAAAACTGCCATTATCGTTGGTGCTGGGCTAGCAGGATGCACGACAGCCAACGCCTTGGCTCGCCGAGGCATCAATGTGACCGTGTTGGATCGTGCAGCAGCTCCCGCATCAGGTGCGTCAGGCATTGCGCAGCTAGCGCTCCGACCTAGACTCTTTAATGAGTGTAATGCCGGAGCAGACTATTACTTGCTAGCCTATCTATACGCTCTAAACGCCTATCAAAAGCTTAGCTGTGTCAATAATGAGTGTTGGTATCAAACAGGAGTTCTCCAAAGCACGAAGGCTCAAAACAAAAAAAGCCCTCTTAACCTTGAGCGGCTTAAAACTATTTATCACCCCAAGATCGTTGCAGCGGCAAACGAGATAACGTCCAATAACCACGCAGGATTAGCGCTGCTTGATGATTATCTTTATTTTCAAACAGCCGGTTGGCTAGATCCACACGCGGTTTGCAGTAATTACTTAAATCACACAAACATCTCAACCAATTTCGGCGCTGACGTCGAATCAATTCAGAAAACTGATACAGGTTGGAAGTGTCTCTCTAACACTGGTAAAAACTATGAAGCAGACATAGTGATAATCGCTAACAGCCATCTTGCTAATCGCTTTTCGCAAACCCAACATTTGCCATTACATACAGTAAGGGGTCAGGCTACCTACATAAATCAATCAGAAAAGTCTGCCGCTCTGCGTATGGTCATTATGGATCAGCGCAGCCTGTTTCCTGCCATGAATGGGAGACATACAGTATCGGCAAGCTATCGCAGAGAGTGCGACCTAACCCCTTCTGATAGTGACAACTGGGAAAATATTCAAGGACTGGAACCCAACTTTAGAGACGCACTCGATACCCATTTGCCTGACGTCACAGCTGGCGTTGCTTTACGCTGTAGTAGCAAAGATTTTTTCCCAATTGTTGGCATGGTCGCTAATGCAGACACAACAACAGAGTATTTTAAAGGGCTCGTCCGTAGCGCCAAAGCATCAATCACTCAACACGACCACTATTTTCGCGGCCTCTATATAAGCGCAGCACACGGATCTAATGGCGCTGCGACTTGCCCTCTGGCGGCTGAATCCATCGCTGGGATGGTTTGCAACGAGCCAAATATAATGAGTGAGACAATGATGGCGAAAACCAGCTCGGCCAGATTTCTAATACGAGATTTAAAAAAGCAGATAATGCCTAGGACTAACGCTGGAAAAATCCGGTAACGGCGCTAGCCAGAAGCACTGGGTCCTGTGCTCCAGCCAGCTCACGAATTGAATGCATCCCAAAAGTAGCCACGCCGATATCCACCGTAGGCACGCCCAAACTGCTGGCGGTAATCGGACCTATGGTGCTGCCACAAGCCATATCACTGCGCATAACAAAAGACTGATAAGGAATCTGCTTGGACTCACATAGGGCCACAAACGCGGCTACAGATTCGCTATTACTAGCATAGCGTTGATTAGCGTTAAGCTTTATGACCGGCCCACCATTCAGCAGCGGCATATGCTTATCATCATGGCGGTCAACATAGTTTGGATGGACACCGTGGGCATTATCAATGGACAGCATGAGTGATCGATGCAGCGCCCTTGCCATCCCATCATCGGACCGGTTTAAGCTGTTCATGGCTCGTTCTAGCACAGACTTCAAGAATGGCCCTTGGGCTCCGGAAGTTGAAACACTGCCAACTTCTTCGTGATCATTGCAAACCAACACACAGGCATGTTTGCTATCACTCTCAATTAGCGATCGACATGCAACAAAACAGCTTAATAAATTATCCAAGCGAGCCGATGCCAAGAACTGAGACTCCAGCCCTACCAATGCCGGAGACTGCGTGTCATAGAAAAACAACTCATGGGACAACACTTTACTAGGCTTGGATTGGGGGAACGCTTTTTCGATCTGACGCAGAAGCAGTTCGTTGAGGCTGAACTTATCTTGGGTTTGCAACAAAACCGGCGCCATTTCCTGCTGCGGATTAATCTTACGCCCTTCATTGGCATCTCTATTTAGGTGGATCGCCAAGCTCGGAATAAACGCAATTGGCTCTGCAAAATTCACTAAACCAGAGTCAACGACACCATCAGCGTTTTGAAAATGTACTCTCCCCGCCAAAGACAAATCCCGATCGAACCACGGATTTAGCAATGCGCCACCATAGACTTCTACCCCAAGCTGTAAATAGCCATTCTTAGGGATTTCGGGGTTGGGCTTTACCTTTAAGCAAGGGCTGTCTGTGTGGGTTCCAGCCAACCTGAACCCGGCGCCGCCGAAATCCGATGCCCCGGTTTTAAAGGCGACTAAAGCAGAGCCATTACGTATGACAAAATAACTTTTGCCTTGGCTTAAGCGCCAAGCATCTGCTTCAAAAAGCTGCTCAAAACCGGCGCCGTTGAGCCTATCGGCCATCTGCTCGACAGCGTGAAAAGGCGTGGGGGACGCACGCAGGTATTGAATTAGATCTTGGTTGAATGATTCGTTCATGGCTTATAAGAAGGCAGCAGGCTGGTTCTAAAACCAGCCTTTCAGAAAATTATCGAATTTCTAACAATTCCACATCAAAGATTAGTGCAGAATTGGGTGGAATTGCCGGAGTCGGTGATGCTTCACCATAAGCCAAGGCGGGTGGTATAAAGAGACGCCATTTGTCCCCTACTTTCATTAACTGAAGGGCTTCAGTCCAACCAGGGATGACTTGAGACAAACCAAAAGTTGCGGGCTCACCGCGATCTACAGAGCTATCAAAGACACTGCCGTCGGCAAGGGTGCCATGATAATGGGCTAAAACTGAATCTTGGACCGTTGGTGAAGCCGCGCCAGCGTCTCCTGAATTCAGAATCAGATACTGCAGGCCAGACGCCAATGTTACTACACCCTCTTTGGCAGAATTCTGTGCCAAAAACGCCTCGCTCGCTTCCAAGTTGCCGCTCAACGCAGCCTGTTCTGCAGCAATCATTTGCTGTTGAAACGCTTGGATGGCAGCAAACATTTCTTCTCCGCTTAGTTTAATGTCACCGCTAATAGCATCCATCATTCCGGCAACAAAAGTGTCACTGTCGATACCATCCAAAATGCCTTGAGCGGCAACGCTTTGACCAATATTCACTCCAATTGAGTACGCTATCCTGCTATCCTCAGTCTCTAGATTTACATCTCCTTGCGCCATTACAGCGGCACTGGACAGTGCAGCTAATGAGATTGCAAAGAATTTACCCGCTGTTTTTACAATTTTCATACCAATTTCCTGTGATTCGATGGAAAATTACCGAAAAAGCCTTGAAGGATTTGAGACGGCAAATTGATGGGCATACTAACTGGGATAAGAGGGAATTGCCAGATGAGCAACTGCGCTATTGCTAAGTTTAGCTTGCTAATGGACCGCTTCAGAGGTGGGTTTAGACACGCAAATGTCGCCTCATTAAAACCTACGCTATTTGTCGTCCTCATCCCTTGCTTACTGCTAGCCTGTTCTCAACAATACGCGGTATCGGTGAATAACCGGGCGGTATTCGACCCAAATAACCGACTGCCTTCTGGCGAGGCTATCAATCCTGACCTACAGGGCTGCATCAACCTAGCTATGCGTCAGCAATCCACCACTGACCCGAGCCAACTCACGGTTTTATCCTGCGCCAATTCTCAAGTTGATGCACTGGACAATATTGGGCAGTTGGTGAGCCTAAGATTTCTGGACCTGGCAGACAATAAGATTACTAACATTACGCCATTAGAAAATCTTCAAATACTGGGCGGGCTGAATCTTACCAACAATGACATTCTCGACATTGCTGTGCTGTTCAACCTTAATAGCCTTGTCTCAGTAAGCCTGCTTGGCAATGACGAAATACCCTGCTCGCAAGTAGCAGCGCTAAAGGAAAAATTAGGAGAGAATTTTACGCCACCTCTAGCTTGCCGAGATTAGCATAAGGCCGGCACGCCGCTGTGAAACCTCAGGGTTTGGTCAAAAGAAGTAATAAGCCTAGCCTCTTCTTTCGCGAAATCGTCAACCTTTTGCGAAATATCCTCATTGCTGTAAAGCTGCGCCAAGAAAAGATAATCCTCAAAATGCCTAGCCTCAGATTTGAGCAGGCTAGAGTAAAATTTATTAAGCTGGGAATCGAGTAGCGGAGCAAGCTTGGCAAATCTTTCGCAGGACCGTGCCTCAATCAAGGCACCAATAATCAGTGTATCAACTAAACCGGTTGCTTCATTTTTAGAAACAAATTGGCGCAGACTAGCAGCGTATCTAGATGGACTGAGGCGACGATAGACAATGCCTCTGGCGTGCATGAGCTCTACCACTTGTTGAAAATGCAGCAATTCCTCCCGCGCGAGTTGGGACATCTTCCTCATGAGCTCCGTCCGCTCAGTGTGACGGTACATCAAATGCATCGCCGTAGCCGCCGCTTTTTTTTCACAGTTAGCATGATCGATCAGTAATTCCGGCAATTGCTGTACGGCCGATTGCAACCAAGCATCCGGTGTTTTGCAGTGTAAAAACTGATGTATTTTTTCAAGCATGGGCTAGTGAGCTAAATAAAAAGAAAACATTCAATCAGCGTCATCAGATTCAGAAGAGGTATTCGATAGATCCTCATCATCTAATTCATCCTCAAGAGCGGAATTTAACAAGTTGCCTTTCTGTTGCTTCGATGTTTTAGCGCCAAGTTCTCGCAGGGCTTCGGCTTTACGAATTAAATTCCCTCTACCGGACACCAGTTTATTATGCGCTTTTTCAAAGCTACGCTTACTCGCGTCAATTTTAGAGCCCACGTCATCCACATCATCTACAAAAGCTACAAATTTGTCGTAAAGCGCCCCTGCTTTATGAGCAATCTCTTTTGCATTCTGATTTTGCTGCACCAACCGCCACAAGTTTTGCACTGTTCGAAGGCTTATTAAGAGCGTGGACGGGACTACGAAAACTATATTACGCTCGAATGCAAACTGAAAGAGCTCGCTGTCATTCTGGGCTGCGGTTGCATAGGCCGATTCAATTGGCATAAACAGAAACACATAATCCAGTGAATTTACCCCAGTGAGATTCTGATAGTCTTTAGCCGAAAGCAGCTTCACATGACTGCGAATAGACTGAATATGCTGCTTTAAAAATTCTTGCTTAGTGGCTTCGTCATCTGCTGAGCAGTAAGCATCCCATGCTTTCAATGAGACTTTCGAATCAATAATTATGTCTCTGGATTCTGGCAGATGTACAACAACATCAGGCTGCGACTTCGAGCCCTCCTCAGACTTTAGGCTAACCTGCACTTCATATTCTCGACCTTTAACCAAGCCTGATCGTTCTAAAATAGATTCGAGTACAAACTCCCCCCAATTACCTTGATACTTATTGTCACCCTTCAAGGCATTGGTTAGATTTACAGCTTCTTCACTGATGCGAGTATTTAATTCTTGTAGACTTTTAATTTCTTTGGCTAAAGAAAAGCGCTCCTTCGATTCCTTGTCATAGGTTTCTTCAACCTTCTTCTCAAACTGCGCTATTTTTTCTGAGAGCGGCCCCAACACCGTTGTGAGACTCGCTTTGTTATTAGCTTCGAACTTTGTGGATTTTTCGTCGAATATTTCATTGGCAATATTTTTAAAAGCAGCCGATAGTTGTTGTTTGGACTCTTCTAAAAGCTGCGCTTTTTCTGCGAATTGTTTGCGCTCTAAATCAAGCGCAATACTTAATCGCGCCGACTCCTGTTTCGCACTTTGCAGAGATGCCTGCAAAGTCTCAATAGACGCCTGCTCCTGATCTACAGCAAGCAGCAAGCGCTGTATCTCTCTAGCTGCAGCCAGCGCTTTTTCCTCAAACCGCGCTTTTTCAATTTTGATCGCAGAAATTTTGCTACTTAAAAAAATGCAGACAGCCACGGACGCGGCGAGTGAAATACTTAAGATGATGGGCAGCAAGTTATCCAATGCTGTTAAATCCTGCTGCGTCAGATTTGAGCCGAACTAGTCACAGACTAGCTAAGATTTTCGAGGATAGCTTGCAATAATTCAGCGGTCTTGGCATCAACTGCATTGCTATCCGAGGTTTCTAATATTTCTGTTGTCACCGTGATTGCGTTATTTTCTTCGAGCAAACGTACAGCATAGTTTAACTCCTCGGCGGCAGGCGTGCCTTTACCTCGACCAAACAGCCTACCGACAAAACCTGGCTTATCGTCATCGTTCACGATGCCGGAAAAACGAACATTATAGAAAGACTGATCTCGATTGCTATCGGTGATATCGATGCTCGCGCTCTCTAAGGCTTGTCTCACTATTACCCACGCGCGATTATAATCGGTTTTTATTTGCAGCACGCTCTTGCCCTGCGCGTCTGCGATGATATTTGCTTTACTTTCTGCCTCAATACTACCGGCAAGCAAACTGGATGACGATGCTTGATAGATGTCATTACGATCTGCTAAATATTGTGAGATAGAATCCCCTACTTCTTTTTCTAACTCCAGTGAGTTAGACACCTCTGGCCAAGTGATAATTACAGGGATGGGGTCTGAGCGCAGATTCTGATAATGGGTTACATAGATTTCGGAATTGCCCGAGTGTAATCCGGGTTCGATTTTCACTCGGTATTTGTGTCGAGTCTCTTCGTCATTGTCCACTTCGACCCAAGCCGTTTCCATAATGCCGCTGCTTGGGTTTTCGTAATCCAGATAAATCTGCAGTCCTGTCCAATAATCACGAATTAAGGGCCACACCTGGCTTGGTGTTGCATCAATGACTATCCAGCGTTTGTTACCCAATGCCTGAATAACAACACCTTCGCTTCGCCGGGTTTCAAGCGCCTTTGGCAGGGGAATCTCTTCAAATGCACTGCGACCATCAGCAGCTAATTCTGGGATTACGTAAAGCTGATCAATTGTATAACTGTCTAAATCGTCGGGAATTTGCATGGGCGGAAGAACTAACGCGTCGGTGTAACGGTTTGATCTGTCTCTAAAAATGCCTGATTCGCCGGTCACGTAGCGGCAACTACTAAGCGCGAACACGCAGAGTAACAGCAGAGATAGTTTGTTCACTGTAGTCATAAAACCCTTTCCATCAATCATCATGCAGTTCAATGCCGCCGGCCTCAAGCGCCTCTGTCACTTGGAGCCTAAATCTCTCGTCAAGTTCCACTAATGGCAGCCTGATATGCGGCCCAATCAGACCCATTCGATGCAATGCCCACTTAACAGGTACTGGATTTCCTTCCAAGAACAAATTTTTATGCAGTAATGCCAGCATCTTATCTACAGCGGTAGCGCCTTCTTCGTTACCAGCTAGAGCCATGGCACACATTGAAGACATTAACGCGGGAGCCACATTGGCCGTGACTGAAATAGTCCCCGCGGCGCCCGCGAGCATTAACGGTAGTGTTATCGCGTCTTCGCCGCTGTAAACCGCTAAACGATCTCCCACGTTTTGGATTAATTCCAAACCACGAGGAATAGAGCCCGTTGCATCTTTGATGGCGACAATATTTTCTAATTCAGACAGTCGAGTTACCGTATTTAGGGACAAATCACAGGCAGTTCGGCCAGGTACGTTGTACAGTATTTGTGGAATATCCACTGCTAAGGCAATTTTTTTAAAGTGCTGATAAAGCCCTTCTTGGGACGGACGGTTGTAATAGGGGGTAACAAGCAGACAAGCATCTGCACCGTGGTCTTTCGCCGATTGAGTAAAGAATAGAGCTTCTTCTGTATTATTTGATCCCGTGCCGGCGATAACAGGAATTCTACGATTTACGTAGTTAACACAGTGGGCCACCATGTCTACGTGCTCCTCAGAGCTTAGAGTCGCCGATTCGCCCGTTGTGCCGACCACCACGATGCCATTGGTGCCAGAATCAATATGCCAGTCAACTAATCGCTCAAATGTGGCGTAATCAATCTCTCCAGACTCGAGCATGGGAGTAACGATAGCGACTAAACTGCCTTTAAGTGAGTACACGGTTCATATCCATGGAGCATTAAAATCGGAATTTTAACACAGCAAGTTGCGATCACCTAAGCTCCGCAACCCCTGTTAGGTGATTTCAGGCCTCAGGTTTAGACGCCACTTTACTAGGCCATGAATTAATGATCGCTTTCACAAAAGTTGCCAGTGGTATGGCGAAAAAAACGCCGGCCAAGCCCCAAATTCCACCAAAAAACAAAACCGCTGCGATAATGGCCACAGGATGCAAATTAACGGCCTCTGAAAAAATCACCGGCACCAACACATTGCCATCAACCACCTGCAAGATGATATAGCCGATTAATACTGTATAAAACTCACTGCCGATCCCCCATTGTACGAAAGCAACGGCCAATACAGGGGCAGTAACAACCGTAGCGCCGATATAAGGCACGATAACTGACAGGCCCACTAGCACTGAAAGCAGCAACGCATAGTTGATTCCGATGACCACAAACAGGAGATAAGCCGCACTGCCTACGATGAGAATTTCGATAGCTTTGCCGCGAATATAATTGGAAATCTGTTGATCCATCTCTTTCCAAATAGAAGACATTAGAGGGCGGTTGCGAGGCAAAAAATTCTCCGCCCACGAAATCAGCACTTGGTTGTCTTTCATCACAAAAAACACCAGGATGGGCACCAGCACGAGGAAAATGATCCAACCAAATACGCTAGGCAAGCTTGCTAGGGAAAACCCAACCAAAGTCTGCCCATAGGTTGCTAGTTCATCCCCGAGGCGATTGATGATCTGATTGGTCTGGGTGGTTGAAAAGATACTAGGATAGTTCTCAGGCAGCAGCATGACAAAAGAGCGCCACTCGGTGATCAAGTTTGGCAGTTCGGTCAACAGTCGCCGTAATTGATTCCACACCTGGGGCAGCACCACAACCAAAATTATAATAAATAAGCCCATGAAAATTGTGTAAACAGAAATGAAGGCAAGGCGCTCAGAGACTCCGTATTTTCGCAATATATTAACCAGCCCTTGCATAAGGTAGGCGATGATTATGGAGGTAATGAGTGGCGCAAGAATACTGCCTAAAAACAGCAAAATGCCAAGACCAATGGCTAGCAACATGACCAATATTATCGATTCTTCATCGTGAAAATATCGATCAAAAAAATCGTTGACCAATTTCTTCATGCCTAATTCCTTTGCTGCTGATCAGCCTTTTTCTATCCAATAGAAATAGCCTGATGCCTCTTTACGAAACTCGAGTATCTTATTGTTGCTTTGCTGAGCAAAGAGCTGAAAATCTTTCTCAGAACCTGGATCTGTCGCGATGACTTTCAACACCTGAGTGGGTTTCATCTGATTAAGGGCCAGTTTCGCTTTTAGTAGCGGCATTGGGCACATCAATCCTGAGAGATCTAGTTCTATATCGGCAGAAATTGTCATTGGGCTATGTTAGCAAGCATTTGCCGTGATTGCCTATGATCTAGCCCACCCCAATACGCGTTTTGGCTAGAGGAACCAGAATGTTTTTATGCTATTCTCAGGTCTATTGATTATGGCTACGAGTATGAAAACCCGTTATTTCGCTCGCAATTTGACACTACTGGCAGGTCTGGGGCTATGGCTGCTGACTGCTAGGCCGGTTATTGCGCAAAACCCCTTGCCCTCGTTGGGGGATAGGATCTCTGGCACTGTTTCATTGAGCCAAGAGTATGAACTGGGGCAACAATTCCTAAGTCAAATAAGGCGAAGCGCCCCTACGATCCCTGACGCTCTTCTCAAGACCTACTTAGAAAACCTCACCTATAAGTTGGCGTCTCGGAGCCAGCTAAAAGACCATCGGCTATCATTTATCATCATCGACAGCCAAGAATTAAACGCCTTTGCGGCCCCTGGGGGCATTATAGGTGTGAATACGGGCTTGTTTCTCAATGCCCAAACAGAAGCTGAGTTTGCCTCTGTCATGGCCCATGAGATTGCTCACGTCAGTCAACGGCATTTTGCCCGCGGTGTCGATGAAGCCCAAGCTGGCAGAGTGAGCCAAATGGCGGGATTGCTCGCCAGTGTTCTCATTATGACCACTTCTGATGTAGGCCATGGCACAGCCGCCATGACCGCGGCTCAAGGTCTGGCTCGTTCTGAGCAGCTTAGATTCAGTCGCAGCAATGAATCTGAGGCGGATCGAGTGGGCCAAGATACCATGCAAAATGCAGGGTTCGACCCAGATGCCATGGCAACTCTGTTTGAGCGACTTATCGCTATAAACCGTTTTGGACGGCGGCCACCAGAGTTCCTGCTTACCCACCCTGTGACTGAATCGCGCATCTCCGAGGCACGTAGCAGAGCGGTTCGCTACCCAGCAAGGGAATACAGCAATAATCTGGAATACCAAATCATGCGCGCTCGGGTGGTGGGTCACTACGCTGAAGACAAACGCGCCCTGATTACTGAGGCCAAAGAGAAACTAAGAACTAGCACTAGCGAGTTTACCCGTGACGCCAATCGTTATGCATTGGCAGTCGCTTACTGGGAAAATAAGGACTATGGACTCGCCTCAGAAACGCTGCAACCGCTGCTTGAGAAAGACCCAAACCGTATCAGCTATGTTGTGACCCAAGCAGAAATTTTAACAAGCCAAAACGAAGCCCAAAACGCGATTCAATTTCTTCAGCGACACCTGGAAATCAATCCCAGAAACCACCCATTAACCATGGCCTATGTTGATGCGTTAATCGAAAACAGAGCTTACGAAGATGCAGCAACAACGCTGGAAGCCCACACGCAAACCCGACAAGATGACCACCACCTTTGGTATCAACTTGCAGAGACTTGGGGGCAAGCTGGAAATATTTCCAAAGTGCATCAATCTCGAGCAGAGTACTACTTATTGTTGGGAGATTACGGCCGCGCCAGAGAGCAATTGCAATTCGCGCTGAGATTAGAGTCAGATGCCGGCTCATCCCCTGCTGAAGAAGCGAGATTAAGGCAGAAAGTGAAGAACATCGAAGATCGACAACGGGGCCTGAGCAACTAAAGCCTAGGCTTTACCTTTTACTCGCAATTGGTTACTGGCAGCAAAATCTAACATTCTTTGCAGAGGAATCATGGCCTTTGCGCCTAGTTCCCTATCAACTAACACCTCATTACTGCCTGAGGTGAGTGATCCCAGTAGTGATTCCAACGAATTCATCCCCATCCAAGGGCACTGGGCGCAGCTGCGGCACGTGGCGCCTGTTCCCGCCGTAGGTGCCACAATAAACTCTTTATCTGGAGCTACTTGCTGCAAGCGGTGAAATATTCCTTGATCCGTGGCTACAATGAATTGCTTATTAGGCAGCGATTGCGCTGCTCTAATTATTTGAGTTGTACTACCCACTACATCGGCCAGTTCAAGCACCGAACTCGGTGATTCCGGGTGCGCCAGGATGGCAGCCTCAGGATACAAGGCCCGCATATCACGAAGTCCTCTGGCTTTGAACTCCTCGTGCACAATACAAGCAGCATCCCACAGCAGCACGTCAGCCCCCGTCGATTTTTGGATATAGCTGCCTAAGTGCTTATCAGGCGCCCATATGATTTTCTTACCATCGCCGGCTAAGTGTTCAGCAACTTCCAATGCAATACTTGAAGTTACTACCCAATCGGCACGGGCTTTGACTGCTGCGGAAGTATTTGCATAGACTACCACTACTCGATCAGGGTGTGCGTCGCAGAAAGCCGAAAACTCTTCGACCGGACAGGCGATATCCAACGAACAAGTTGCTTCCAATGTGGGCATTAAAACGCGTTTTTCTGGGCTTAAAACTTTAGCTGTTTCACCCATAAACCGAACCCCGCACACTACAAGGGTTTTTGCTTTGCAGCTTTTGCCGTAGCGCGCCATTTCCAAGCTATCACCAACAAAACCACCGGTGGCTTCGGCTAAATCCTGTAACAGTGGATCAGTATAGTAATGGGCGACGATTGCAGCATCTTCGTCTATGAGTGCTTGTTTGATTTTCTCAATGAGTTTTTCTTGTTCAGCAGCCGATAGGGCTTTGGGCGTGTGAACCCGATCGAGATAGTCTTGAACGACTTTGATATCGGCAGTTAGCTGATTAGATTCATGCATGTGGCAGCGAGGCTCTGAGTACTATGATAAACGCTTTCGCTTAGAGTAGCAGTGCAATGCTTGATCTGCTAGCCGCTGCCAACCTAACAGCGACACAAGAATCGCTTTGGGGAATAAGTGGTGGGCCGTGTGCGACTCGAACGCACGACCAATTGGTTAAAAGCCAACTGCTCTACCGACTGAGCTAACGGCCCACGAGGGGCGGTATAGTACTATCAAATGGAAAAAACTCAAGTCTTCTGGTGCAATTTAAGAGAGTTTTTATTGATAGACAGTTTGATCAGCGATTTTCGCGATTTCAAAGCCCTTTTTTCTCAGTCGGCAACTATCGCAAACACCACATGCAGCACCTGATAGGTCAGCCTGATAACAGGAAACCGTCAACTTATAATCCACCCCAAGGCGAACCCCGGTTTTAATAATATCGGCTTTACTAAGATCAATTAACGGTGACTCCAATCTTATCTTACGACCTTCTACGCCAGTTTTAGTCGCCAAGTCTATAAGAGTTTGAAAAGCCGCAACGTACTCGGGTCGGCAATCGGGATATCCTGAATAATCCAATGCATTGACGCCGATGAAAATTGCTGACGCTTCGATAACTTCCGCCCACGCTAATGCGTTTGCAATGAATACCGTGTTTCGAGCAGGAACATAGGTGACAGGAATACCTGTCGTCTGAGCGGTGGGGACAGCAATCGTCGAATCGGTAAGTGCCGAACCGCCAAATTGCCCCATGTCTAATGACAGAATTTTATGCTCACGACAACCTAAAGCAGACACGACCCGCTTGGCGGCTTCGAGTTCGGAGACTGAGCGTTGGCCATAGTTAAAGCTCAACCCATAGGTTTCGTATCCTTGCTCAGCGGCGATAGCGAGACAGGTTGCTGAGTCTAAACCACCTGATACTAAGACAACGGCTTTATTTTTTTCACCCACTTTATGACCCTTAGGGCTATCTGCCCTGCTCGGTTCCCCAAAGATATTTATGCAGCTGAATTTGAACACGCACCGGCAAGGCATCCTCTAGCACCCACTCTGCCAATTGTGCGGGCTTCAATTCTTCATGAGAGGGAGAAAATAAAATTTCATCAACTCGGTTGCGAAGGTCTAATTCGTCAATCTTTGCTTTCGACCATAAGTAATCCACTCGGTTACAAATGACAAATTTCACCTGATCAGTTTTTTTAAGCAGTGCGATATTTGACATCTTATTACGGTCGCATTCGAGAGACCCAGGTGTCTTAATATCTAAAACAATGGAAACTCGAGAATCGACACCTTCGATTGACATAGCGCCGCTGGTTTCAAGTGACACTTGATACCCTTGATCGCTAAATAAGCGAAGCAATTCAATACAATTCGGTTGGGCAAGTGGCTCACCGCCAGTGACGGTGACATAATTAGTGCGGTACTTAGCAACATCCGACAAAATATCGGATATGGCTGCTTGATTACCACCCTCAAAGGCATAGGCAGTATCACAATATTGGCAGCGTAGCGGGCACCCCGTCAGCCGAACGAAAACCGTCGGCAAACCCATGGTGCGAGATTCGCCTTGCAGCGAATGAAAAATCTCGGTGATTCTAAGAGAAGAATTTGTCATAGAGTTACGGAGCGGGTATACAACCTGACGCTCAATCGAGTGGCAAAGGTTTAGTCTAGCGAGAGCAGCCTGGTATCGGCAAGGTTTGCGACTCCCGTATTCGGAAAGCGCCTTTTGATGTCATTAAGTAGCTGGCGAGCCTGAGGGATATTACCCAGACCTTGGTAGGCAAGACCTAAACCGTACATTGCATCGGGAAGCTTTGGTGAATCGCTATACTGATTAAGAATAATTTCATAGGCCGTTCGCGCTTCTTCGAATCGAGATAGATACAGATATGCTTGCCCTTTCCAATAGTGAGCGTTGGTGACAAACCGACCTTGAGGATAAATACTCAGGTATTGATCGAACTCTGCAATAGAGAGTTCAAAATTACTGTTGATCACGGAATCGTAGGCCATCTGATAAAGCTGCTGTTCGCTTAACACGGCAGGTTGCAAAGTTGAACCACCACCGAGCACTCGACTCGGAGGAGCGCTACTAGTAGGCGCTGCAGTGCTTGCTGTGTCTGGTCTGCTTGGTGAGCTTGTGTTGATTGTGCTAGCGGATTCAGAGGTTCTTGGCATTCCAATACTTGCTGAATTGCTTGGAGCTGCGGCTAAAGGATCGGTGCCTGCTGCTGCGCTATTGCCGATAGATCGAGCAGGTGTCGCCGATACTGAGGTGGCTGATGTCTCCAAATTACTTAGACGCTGATCGACGTTGGTATATCGGCTTAAGGAATCTCGCTGCAGTTTCCGCAGTTCGAAACCCTGCTCTTCGATCAAATTACGCAGCGCCTGTACTTCTGACGAGAGTTGACGATTTTGCTCAAGCAAAAGCGTCAAGCCATCATTGTTATTGGAACTGGCTGCAGGAGCCGATTGAGACTGCCCACCCAAAATGACGGGTCGGGATTCTTGCACGGAGCCATTGCTTTGAGCAGCAGCCACTTGGGATAGCACGACTAGCGTAAACGCCAGTTGCAACCTTGTAGCTGCTGCCAAAGAATTCGTCATGAGATTAGCGCGCTACTACTTCTACGCGACGATTACGGCTGTAAGACTGCTCGTTTTGACCGCTAGCGGCTGGACGTTCTTCACCATAACTCACTACTTCGATTTGTGAACGCGATGCGCCATTTACGATTAGGTAGTTAAGGATGCCGTTGGCACGACGCTCGCCCAAAGCGAGGTTGTATTCACGAGTGCCGCGCTCGTCAGCATGGCCTTCCAAACGGATACGCTTGTTAGGGTTGCTGGCTAAATCACGGGCGTGATAAGTCAAAGTTTCGCGGTCTTCAGCTTTAAATTCCGCGATATCAAAGTCAAAGTAAAACACGGTTTGACGCAATGCGTTTTCACGGCGAATTTCTTCTTGAGTCGGCTGATTTCTCTCAGGTGCAGGAGTAGAAGTGGCAGAAGATGAGGTATTAGATGAATCATCCATCGGCTCCTCTGTGTCGCTGGTCGAGCTACACGCAGCCAATACAAACATCGACACGACCATGATGCTGATCTTAAAAAATTTATTGCTCACTTAACTAGTCCTCCAAAGAACTGATAAAAATTAACGTACATTTGCTTTCATTTGGCTGCGAGAAACTGCTATTCTTCTCGCAGTTTCTACCTTAATTCAGGAACGGTGACCACGCAGGTTCTCGAACGTCACCTTCCGCGGATGGTAATCGGAACTTCACACGCCCGTCAATAGAAACCGCATCTAATACCCCTTTTCCGTTAAATTTCGTCCCGTACATAATCATACTGCCATTAGGCGCGATACTTGGTGATTCGTCCAACGAAGTACTAGTAAGCGGGAGCACTCTCAAGGTCTCAGTATTTAAAATCGCAATTTGGTAACTAGGGTCTTGCCGTGTCTCCCTACGCACGTGCACCAAATTCACACCGTCCGGCAAAAATGCAGCCTTGGCGCAGTTAAAACAGTCATAGGTTAGCCGCTCAACCGCGTAAGAATCAGCACCCAACTCCATTTGGTAAATTTGCGGCTGACCAGTACGGTCTGACATAAACACAATAGATCGACCATCCGGCGTCCAACTTGGCTCTGTATCAATAAGCGGATGATCCGTAATCTGCATTAGCTGATTGGTATTCAGGTCCTGGACGTAGATGTCAGGGCTGCCGTCTTTGGACAGTACCATAGCTAACTTGCTGCCATCGGGAGAAAAGACCGGAGAGCTATTTATATTAGGATAGTTAGTTATTTGCCTGCGCTGGCCGGTGGGAATATTCTGGATGTAAATGCGAGGAAGGTCGGTTTCAAACGAAACATAGGCGATATCTTGACCATTTGGCGACCAACTTGGAGACATGATTGGCTCTCGCGATTCAAGCAGCACTTGAGCCCGACGGCCATCATAATCCGCTTTCTCAAGTCTGAAGTTGGTTATCTCAGGAGTAACGTATTCTGCCACCACATAGAGAATTTCCGTGGTAAAAGCACCCCGAGTTCCTGTTACCTGCTCAAACACAACATTGCTAATTTCATGGCCGATATCTCTTAGCTGGGAGACGCTTCCAGTAAGGATTTCTCCCGCCAGTTTTAACTCCCGATTAACATCAAAAAATTCATATTGCACCTGCACTAACTGGCTACCTGGATCTCGGTTAATTTTTCCAACCAACAAATAGTCTTGAGCCAATACGCGCCAATCACGGAAAAAAACCTCACTCTCTTCATCAGGCAAGCTCAACATATTATTTTTAGATAGTGCTCTAAACTCACCAACTTGTTGCAAGTCATTGGTAACTATCTCGCTGATATCTTCACTAAGCACACCATCGCCGGTCCAAGAAAAAGGCACAATGGCTATAGGTATGGGATTATCTACCCCTTGAGTAATCACAATATTCAGTTCTGCCTTGCCCAATGACGCAAATGACAACCCAAGGGCCACAATGCTCAGTTTTAAAAATTTCAATTCAATAAATCCTCTGGTTTAAACGTGAGCGCAAGACTGCGAAAGTTTTCGTTAAATATCTTAATCGGCAAACTTTGTAATTCTCTAAATGGCGCAGCGCGGTAAACAGCAGACTCCGCAGCTCGATCAAATGCAGGATCGTTACTGGACTGAACTATAGCAACGTCAGTCACCTCGCCCGTGGGCAGCATCGTAATACGAAGCACAGTTTGCATGCCATTTCGCGCGCTTGGTGGGCGTGACCAGTTTTCCTGCACTAACTGCTGAATTAGCCCTGTGGCACTTTGAATAAGTTCAAACTCTGTCCGGGCAGCTTCTGCCGCTGCCGCCTCTGCCTGAGCTTGCTGATCCCGCTGACGCTGAGCTTCTATTTGCCGTTGGCGCTGCTCTTCAAGTTCTCTTTGTTTCTGCGCTTCTGCGACTTCCCGCTCTTTGCGCAGCTCCAATTCACGATCCAGTTTTTGCTGTTCTGCAAGCTGTCGTTCAACTTCAGCTTTTTCTCGCAGCGCCGCTTGCTGCCTTTCACGCTCCAACTGTTCGGCTCGCGCTTGGGCTTGCTCCTCCGCCTGACGCTGACGCTCAGCTTCTTCCCGTCGACGCTGCGCCTGCGCAGCCTCTGCCGCTCTTTGCTTTTCTAAATCCTCTCGTCGCTTCCGCTCTACATTTCGCTGATTGACGACTTGAGGGTTTTCATCGATAAAAAGCGACTTAATCACCGTAGCGGGAACGATTTCAAATGTTTCGGCTTCGCTTTCCACTTGAAGATATAAAAGCCCCAACAGTACTGCCACATGAAAAGTCACGGCAATTACGACCGAAAGCGGATAACCGTTATAAATGACTAAGTTGTTAAACGTATTGTTCATGATTCCTAGGAATACGACTCAAGCTTAAAGGCTTTCTAATGGCTCTGTAATAAAACTCGGATTATCTACTCCAGCTGCTTGCAACGTCGTGATAAGTGTAATCATAGACCCCCAACCGGCATTGGTATCCCCTTCTATGAGCACCTGCACTTCGGGGTTCGCATTGAGAATTTTACTAACTTGCTCGCCAAGCAACTCCAGCGCTATCGATTCTCTATCTTCGCCGGTTGCCCCAAGACTTAAAAAGTATTCCCCTTTAGACGTTATAGTCACAACGAGAGTTTGCCTATTTTCATCGACATTAAGTGGTTCATTGTTGGCTTGAGGCAACTCCACCTCTATCCCTTGATTTAACAGCGGTGCTGTCACCATAAACACTATAAGCAACACCAACATAACGTCGATATAGGGCACGACGTTGATGTCCGCCATCACTTTGCGTTTTTTTCGAACTATGATTTCCATAGGCTTTGAGCTCTGCCAACCTAATTACTGTGAATCTGGCGATGCAGAATGCTTGAAAATTCATCCGTAAAAGTAATGTAGCTTCCAGTGATATTTTCTATGTCGGCTGTGTAGCGATTGAACGCGATTACAGCGGGAATAGCTGCGAATAATCCCAAGCCGGTTGCTATCAAGGCTTCTGCAATACTTGGTGCGACTACTTGAATAGTCGCTTGGGCTTGATTAGCTAAACCAATAAACGCATTCATAATACCTATCACTGTGCCAAATAAACCAATGTAGGGACTAACGGAGCCTACAGTTGCTAAAAAAGACAGATGCTTCTCTAATTTCTCTTCTTCTCTTGAGTAAGCAACTCGCATGGCTCTCTGAGCACCCTCCATTATGGCTTCTTTATCCACTGATGCTTGTTGTCGCAAGCGCATAAATTCTTTAAATCCAGAGCGAAAAATATTTTCCATGCCGACCAGAGGCACATCTTCTTTCTGCAGTTGACTGCCTTCTTTGTATAGCTGGCTCAAATCGATACCAGACCAAAAGCGTCGCTCGAAATTGCCAACTCCTTTCATTGCGGCCGAGAGAACTAACCATCTCTGAACAATCATTACCCAAGAGACAATGGATAAGATCAGCAAAATCAGCATGACTAGCTGAACTTCAAGACTGGCCCCCAAAATTAGTTGGAGAGGACTCAATTCATTCACGTTTTAATACTCCGGATTTTGCACTGGCGTTTACGATTTCTAGATAATCTAAGACAGCAGATTCCCTGAGGAAATCCACTGCTTCAAGATGATTATTCGGCCAATTTGTAAAATAGTTTGGTGGAAAGGCATTAAAGAGCAAAAATATAGCCACTAAACGATCAATAAGGGCAACTTCAAGGTAAATTATGTCTAAATTATGTCCCTAAATACGTTCGCACTAGGGTTAGCTCTCATCGCTAAAAAGGTCGGCCACCGCGGCCGAGGGCTTAATGCCAAAATGACGATAGGCGTGTTGAGTGACCACCCTCCCTCTTGGGGTTCGCATTATGAATCCTTGTTGTATCAAAAACGGCTCTAGCACGTCTTCAATCGTATCCCGCTCTTCGCTAATGGCCGCAGCCAAACTATCAATGCCCACTGGGCCACCATCAAATTTTTCAATCATGGTCATAAGCAGACGGCGATCCATATGATCGAAGCCATTTTTATCAATACTAAGCATGTCCAAAGCGCGACTCGAACTGTTCAAACTCACTTTGCCGTCACCTTTTACTTCTGAGTAATCCCGTACTCGACGCAACAAGCGATTTGCAATTCTTGGCGTACCGCGGGAACGCTTGGCTATTTCTCTAGCGCCCTCGTCATCGATAGGTACTCCTAAAATCGTTGAAGATCGTTTGACAATACTTAAAAGTTCCTCTACGGAATAAAATTCCAGCCGCTGAATAATCCCGAATCGATCCCGTAGCGGCGAGGTTAACAGCCCGGCTCTTGTTGTTGCTCCAACCAGAGTAAATGGTGGTAAATCTAATTTGATTGAACGTGCCGCAGGCCCCTCGCCTATCATGATGTCTAATTGATAGTCTTCCATTGCTGGGTAAAGAATCTCTTCGATAGCCGGACTCATGCGATGAATTTCGTCAATAAACAGCACGTCCCCTGCTTCCAAGTTAGTCAGCATCGCCGCTAAATCCCCAGCCTTTTCAAGCACCGGCCCAGAGGTGGTTTTAATAGATACATTTAATTCATTAGCAATGATGTTAGCTAAGGTTGTCTTGCCAAGCCCTGGAGGGCCGAACACGAGGGTATGATCCAATGGCTCGCCACGATTTCGTGCTGCACTGATAAAGATCTCCATCTGCTCTTTTACCGCAGACTGACCAACGTAGTCTTTGAGAACCAAAGGCCGAATGGCTCGATCAATTTTGTCTTCCGACGGCTGCGCCACCGCCGAGATTAGTCGTCCATCTTCCATACTAAGCCATACTCTTAAGCGCTAATCGTATTAGTTCTTGGCTATCTAACACGCCAGGGTTGTTTTTCAGTACCATCGAAATCGCTCTTGCCGCTTGAGGAGGTTTGTAGCCGAGACTAATCAGTGCGGTTTCGGCATCTCGATTAACCGAGGCAGAGTCAGAGTTTGCATCGACTGTTGCCGCAAGCTCCGCACCACCGTCCCACTCATCAAGCCGGTCGCGCATTTCGATAATTAGGCGCTCTGCTGTTTTTTTGCCAATACCAGGCATTTTAGTCATGGCGCTAACATCATTCATCCTGACTGTCCGAGCGAACTCATCCGCTTTCATGCTGGATAAAATTCCTAGTGCCATTTTAGGACCAACACCATTCACTTTTATCAATGCTCGAAACATCGCTTTCGACTGGAGGTTGTGAAACCCATACAGCAACTGTGCGTCTTCTCTCACCACAAAATGAATGTGGAGTAGGACATCGTTACCCAGTTCCGGCAGCTCATAGACTGTACTCATTGGCACTTGCACTTCATAGCCAATGCCAGCCACATCAACAATGACTTCGGGTGGGGCTTTATGCACCAGTTTTCCCCGTAGCTGTCCTATCAATTCCTTATCCTTCTGTTGGGCTTAGCGTAAACGCCGGCGGCTGAATGACTTGGCACCCGCCAGCTTGATTAGACTTGCTTGGGTGTTAGCGTGGCAAATAGCCACTGCAAGGGCATCGGCTGCATCCTCAGCAATGGTATCACTAATCCCTAATATTGCTTTGACCATATGTTGAACCTGAACCTTATCAGCCGCACCGCTGCCGACCACCGCTTGTTTTACCATGCGCGCAGAATACTCAGATACCGGCAAATCATGGGATAAGCACGCCACCATTGCACTGCCACGGGCTTGGCCGAGTTTTAACGCAGCGCCTGCATTACGCCCCATAAACACTTCTTCTATCGCGCTTTGCTGCGGGGAATAACGTTCGATAATATCGACCAGACCAGCATGGATTATTTTTAAACGTTCTGGGAGAAGTTTGGTTTCGGTCCGAATGCAGCCACAGCTGACGTATTCGAATTTGTTACCCAACACATTAATCAGGCCGTAGCCTGTGACTCGTGACCCAGGGTCGATACCCAATATAATGGCCATTCAAGTTTGTCCTTAGTATGGGTTTAGAGAGCCACAAATTCGACTAAGCATCGCTTAAAGCGGCAGCAATGTCGTCTGAAATATTGGCGTTTGTATAAACGCTTTGTACATCATCAAGTTCTTCCATATGCTCAATCAATTTCAGCAATGACTCGGCAGTTTGTAAGTCTAAATCAACCTCAATTGAAGGGAGCATGGTGACTTCGGCGCTTATCGGCTTTAGCTCTTTTGCCGTTAATGCATCTTGTACTGCGCCGAATGTCTCCAATGTCGTATGAACACTAAAACAACCTTGTTCATCGGTTATTACATCAACAGCGCCAGCATTCAGCGCAGTATCTATAACTAGTTCTTCGTCACTTTTTGCAGATAAGTTAATGATTCCTCGCCGATTAAATAAATAGGCGACAGAACCACTGGTTCCCAAACTTCCCCCGTATTTGCTAAAGCAGTGTCTTACCTCCGCAACAGTGCGATTTTTGTTGTCCGTTAAAGTTTCAACTAAAATCGCCACACCGCCTGGCCCATACCCTTCGTAACTTAGCTCTTCGAGGTTTTCGCTTTCACTGTCACCGGAGCCACGAGCGATTGCCCGCTCAATAGTGTCTCTGGTCATATTCACAGAAAGCGCTTTATCGACTGTGGCTCGAAGGCGGGGGTTATCGGCAATATTACCGCCGCCGAGCTTAGCCGCCACGGTCAACTCGCGGATGATTTTTGTAAACACCTTGCCGCGCTTTGCATCTTGACCGGCTTTTCGGTGCTTTATATTAGCCCACTTACTATGACCTGCCATGGGTTACTACCCCGCTGCCCCCTTCTCTGAGCTCACTCTGTACTTGGTGAGCGTTCCCTAAGTTTAATATTCAACTCACGCAGCTGTGTGCTGGATACCGTGCCTGGCGCATTAGTCAAAGGACATGCAGCAGACTGGGTTTTTGGAAAAGCGATAACATCACGAATGGATGTGGCACCCGTTAGCAACATGATGAGTCGATCCAACCCAAAGGCTATACCCCCATGAGGCGGGCAGCCATAAGCAAGGGCGTCCAGTAGAAAACCGAATTTCTCCCGCGCCTCTTCCTCTTCGATGCCAAGCACTTTGAATACTTCTCTTTGCATTTCGGGCTTATTAATACGAATTGATCCTCCGCCTAACTCGGTTCCATTTAGAACCATGTCATAAGCACGTGACAATGCCGCCTCTGGGTTCGCCGCTAGTTCTTGGGCGCTGCAGGCCGGCGCTGTGAATGGATGATGCAAAGACGTCAATGTGCCATCGCTGGCCCTCTCGAACATAGGAAAATCTACGACCCAAAGCGGCGCCCAACCCTCTCGCACCAAGCCGAGCTCTTCTGCCACTTTTATCCGCAATGCCCCGAGTGCTTCGTTGACGACTTTGGCTTTATCTGCGCCAAAGAAAATTATATCGCCAGTGGTCGCGCCTACTTTTTCAATCACCGCTGCGACCGTCTCAGCTGGCATAAATTTGATAATGGGTGACTGTAGACCGTCGATACCTGCGTTAATGTCATTTACTTTTATCCAAGCAAGGCCTTTAGCGCCGTAAATGCCAACAAAATCCGTAAAACCATCGATAGCCTTGCGGCTGATACTGGCCCCGCCGGGAACTCGAAGCGCTACAACTCGGCTGGCTGGATCTTTGGCCGGACCGCTGAATACCTTAAAATCCACATCTTGCATCTGCTCAGCAATATCAACAAATTGCAAATCGATGCGTAGATCAGGCTTATCCGAACCATAAAGCCGCATGGCCTCTGAATAAGCCATCACAGGAAACTCGCCTAAATCGACGTTCATGTGTGACTGGAACACGTGTCGAATCATTTTTTCCATGATTGTGCGTATTTCCAGCTCACTCATAAACGACGTTTCTACATCAATTTGAGTGAATTCAGGCTGCCGATCAGCGCGCAAATCTTCATCTCTAAAACACTTGGCGATCTGGTAATACCGATCCATACCTGCCGCCATCAAAATTTGTTTGAATAGCTGAGGGGATTGAGGCAACGCAAAAAAGTGATTAGGGTGAGTTCTGCTGGGGACAAGATAGTCTCTTGCGCCTTCAGGTGTTGCTTTGGTTAGGAGTGGTGTCTCAATATCCAAGAACCCGTTTTCATCCATGTAATTGCGCACCGTGTTGGTCACTTTGGAGCGAAATCGGAGCCTTTGGGCCATCTCTGGACGGCGCAGATCAACATAGCGATAGCGCAGTCTAACGTCTTCGCCAACATCGGCATGCTCATCCAATTGAAAAGGCGGCGTATGGGCAGCGTTCAATAAAGTAAGCTGTTTGCCAAGCACCTCGATCTGACCTGTGGGCATGTCGGCATTAGCGGTGCCGGCAGGCCTCGGTCTAACCAACCCGGTTATTTGCACTACATATTCACTTCTAACCTGCTCAGCTTGAGCAAAACTTTCCACTGTATCAGGGTCGAACACCACTTGGGCCAAACCTTCCCGATCTCTCAAATCCAAGAAAATGACACCACCATGATCTCGTCGACGGTGAACCCATCCACATAGCTTGATTTCCTCACCTACGTGAGATTCGTTTAGTTCACCGCAATAATGGCTGCGCATAAGTTCAAACCCTTTCCTTTAATGTTTACAAAAGTTCACTCAGAACTTTTCTGGCAATCCCGAGCATTAGTCGGAACTGGTGCTTGTTTTGGCCGTGCTAGTGTCCGCTTTCGGCGCTGCCTCTTTTGGCTTGGCGTTTGAATCCGAGTCGGCGAGCTGCTTTTTATTGCCGGTTTTGAAATCTGTTTCATACCAGCCGCCGCCCTTCAGACGAAAAGCGGCTGCAGTGACCTGCTTTTTGAGGCTAGGTTTATCACAGCTTGGACAAATCTTTAGCGGCTCATCAGCCATTTTTTGCAGCGCCTCAAGAGAATGAGAACATTCGCTGCACTGATATTGATAAATTGGCATGGGTGTTTTGTATTCTCCAAAACCTAAATTGCTAAAATCTCCCGAGATACTAGTATCTGCAGAAGGCCAAAAAACCGCTGATTATACCTTATTTGTGTTTTTACTCGCACTTCTTTCACAACGCTATTTGCGCGAATCACCCATTATTTCGACTTTGCGTACCCTGCGGCAGTGTCTTAAATGCCGGTTTAGGCTGCTTAGGCAGTTTTTGGGCAATAAGTCGTTCAGCGATTGGTTTACACATGTTGTAACAAAGCCGATTTTTTCAAGAACGATAACGCCTTGGATTTAAGGGCAAGTATTCAAACACAAGGCAGGTAGGCGACCAAAGTTAACGTTACTTTCCCACACATTTTTAAGCGAAAATCACTCACCAATTACGCTAATTAATCGACACAATAAATCAAACAAAAAGCGCTAATTTTTAGCGTTTAAAACCAATTTCACGTTTCATGAACTTAACACTTGATAGGACAATGTGAATGCTTTATAAATACACACCCTGAGAGCTTAGCTCTGTTTTTTTATCGGCTAAGCTTACTTAGAATAATTAGATCAAGGTGTCTCGTTCGCGAGACTGACAAACCATAACTGAAACACTAAAAGAGATTGGGCATGGCTGTTAAAAAAACTACAGGTAAGGCTGCTGCAGCAAAGACTGTCGCGGTAAAAAAAGCACCCGCAATTCAAAAGAAATACACTAAGACTGAGATTCTGAATGAAATCTCAGCTAATACTTCGGTCAGCAAGAAAGAAGTATCCGCGGTTCTTGATGAGCTAAGCGTCATCATTGAGCGTCATATCAAAAAGCGCGGCGTGGGCGAATTTACATTGCCTGGCCTGCTTAAGATTAAATCAGTTGTGCGCCCTGCTCGCCCAGCACGTAAAAACGTTCCTAACCCGTTCAAGCCAGGCGAAACAATGGATGTAGCACGTAAGCCTGCCACTACTCGAGTCAAGGTACTGCCTTTGAAGAAGCTAAAAGAGTTCGCACTGTAAGCAACGCTTTTTTAACTACTGATCCGCAGAAGGCAGCCTAAGGCTGCCTTTCTTTTTTATGGAATAAATAATGCGCGCAAGTCGATATCTTCTCGCCACAGTAAAAGAAACCCCCGCAGATGCAGAAACAGCGAGTCATCAGCTTATGCTCCGGGCAGGCCTAATTAGAAAACTAGCTAGCGGTCTTTACACCTGGCTACCATTAGGGCTGCGCGTCTTGCAAAAAGTTACCCAAATAGTGCGTGAAGAAATGAACAAAGCTGGGGCATTGGAAGTATCAATGCCAGTGGTTCAGCACGCGGAGCTTTGGCAAGAATCTGGCCGCTGGCAAACCATGGGCGATGAACTATTGCGGTTCAAAGATCGACATGACAGAGATTTCTGTCTGGGCCCAACTCATGAAGAGGTGATTACCGATCTTGTGCGGAACGAGTACAGTAGTTACCGCCAACTGCCTGCTAATCTTTATCAGATTCAAACAAAATTTCGTGACGAACGGAGGCCTCGTTTTGGGGTAATGCGAGCCCGTGAATTCACCATGAAAGATGCTTACTCATTTCACACAACAGATGCATGCCTAAACCAAACCTATAAACTGATGCACCAAACTTATTGCAATATTTTCTCCCGCCTAGGCCTAGACTTCCGGCCTGTGATAGCGGATTCGGGCAATATTGGTGGCAAGCTTTCCCATGAATTTCACGTTCTTGCCGATTCAGGCGAGGACGAAATAGTGTTTAGTTCAGCAAGCGATTATGCCGCAAATATTGAAATGGCAATTGGAACGCCTTCGCCCGCTAATTCTGCAGAGAGCCCCTTAGCGATGACAACTGTCGACACCGGCAAGGCGCAAACAATCAGCGAAGTCGCCGAATTACTCTCAGTTGCCCCTGAAAAAATTGTCAAAACACTCATCGTTCTCGGTTGCGATAATGAAGGCAACCCAACTAATACTCATGTGGCTTTGTTACTCCGCGGAGATCAAGAGCTCAATGAGATCAAGGCTGCCAAATTAAGCGGAGTTTTCTCACCGCTCACTTTGGCAACTGACGAGCAAGTGGAATCCAGTATTGGTTGCCCACCAGGCTGCATTGGGCCAGTAAATTTAAATATTGAAGTAATCGCTGATAAATCAGTGGAAGACCTGACAAATTTTGTCTGTGGCGCCAATGTGCAAGGCCAGCATCTGGTAAATGCTAACTGGGGTGACAGTATAAAGTTTGATTCAGTCGCCGATATCCGCAAAGTAAAAGCCGGTGACGGCAGTCCCGATGGACAAGGCACATTGGACATCAAACGGGGCATTGAAGTCGGGCATATTTTTCAACTGGGCCAGAAGTACAGTAAAGCATTGAATGCCTCTGTTCTAGATGAGCAAGGTAAGTCTGTAACAATGACAATGGGCTGCTACGGTATCGGCGTCACAAGGGTAGTCGCTGCCTGTATTGAGCAGAATAACGATGATCGCGGAATTCTTTGGCCGGAGAATATTGCACCTTTCCAATTAGTAATTACCCAAATTGACGCCCATAAATCTGAGCAAGTTGTCGATATCTCCGAGCAGCTGTATCACAAAGCTCTCGAGCTTGGTATTGAAGTGCTGCTTGACGATAGAGACAAGAAAACCAGCCCTGGCGTCAAATTTGCCGAATCTGAACTAATAGGAATTCCACATCGCCTCGTCATCTCACCACGCACCTTAGCAGATGGGTCAATCGAGCACTTGAACCGCCGCAGCGGCGAAAAGACCTTAATTGATAAAAATGCCGGTGAAGCATTTATAGCGAGCCTCGCTCAATGTAAATGAGCGAGTGGTCCGGCAAACAAGGATGACAGCTTAGCTGCCTGCTATTTTCGGTGGTGCAGCCCTTTTACATACCCTCTGAGACTCAATTCCGTATAATGCCGGTTCTGAGTCGCAGATACTTGAATTCTATGGAACTAAATCTACATTCTCTAAAGACAATGCTCACCTATTGGCAGGAAAGAGCTGGCGACTACTTATGGCAAACTGATCTAGTTAATTTGCCTACTTGGCATCGCGCGCTCATTCGTAGTGGGCAGATTTTTGTGGCTGTGGCTCGAGATCTGTTTCAAGGACAGCTTTCTCTCCGAGCAATGAGTCTTGTATTCACCACCGTGATAGGGTTTTTCCCGCTGCTGGTATTAGTTTTTGCCATTTTAAAAAGCTTGGGCGTTCACAACGCCATGGAACCCACCCTGCTTGCGCTGTTGGAGCCCTTGGGAGACCGAAGGGAAGACGTAACCCAGCAAATCCTGGGCTATGTTGATGCAATGCAAGTTGAATATATCGGTATCGCTAGCGTTGGCTTGTTGTTCTACATTGTGCTGGACATGATGAGAAAGATTGAGCTGTCGTTCAATTATATTTGGGCCGTAAAGCACAGCCGCTCATGGTCCAGCAGGGTTAGTGAATATCTGTTCGCAGTAATTGTAAGCCCCCTGCTGCTTTTCGTTTCAATCAGCATCACCTCATCAGTAAACACCAACTTTTTCCAAGGACTACTGGCAAACTTAAGCTACGGTGGATTGATACTGCAATTTACGGCATTTGTCGCGCCTATCTTACTTATGTCTCTCGCCTTTGCGTTCGCTTATAGCTTTCTGCCCAACACCAAGGTTCAGTTTGGTTCAGCATTTATTGGCGGACTGATCACGACCATTATTTGGAAATTGATGGGCACATTCTTCCAAGAAGTGTTCATTTCGCAGGCGAGAGAGTCTCTCTATTTAGCCTTTGCGGGCGCGATTGTCATAATGATTTTTACCTACATCGGATGGTTAGTGGCACTAGTGGGCAGCAGCATCGCGTTCTACCATCAGCACCCTGCGAAGACTCGATCCGGGCGAGAAAAAACCCAACTTAGTATTTATCAGCATGAACAGACTTGCCTTGCTGTTGCCACACTAATTATCGACCATTTTCAACAAGGTGAATCACCACTTAGCCAAGACGATATTGCAAACACATTGGGCAGCAGCCCTATTGTCGTAGACTTGGCATTAAGCGATCTGGAGACTCTGGGGCTGATCACGCGAACAAATCAAGAGCCAAGCCGCTTTCTTCCCACTAAATCGGTAAATGATTGCAGTATGGTGGATGTATGGATTGCGCTGCGAAAAATTAATAGTTTTGACTTGCAGGCGAATACTCAGTCTCGTGAAGCCATTCACGCTCAAGAATTTCAAACTAAATTAGAAACACTCGCTAAGACTGAACTAGGCGCCGTGAAGTTTTTCTCAACTGAGAGAGGGTCTAACAATGAAATCTGATTACATTTTCTATCACAATCCTGACTGCTCAAAATCTAGAGCTGCGCTAGCTTTATTAGAGTCGAATGACATTAGTCCAGAAATTATCTATTACTTAGACAAGCCTCTTTCTCGTGAGCAAATTCGAGAACTAATGCAAAAACTGGGGGTAAGCCTTCTTGATCTGCTGCGTTCAAATGAACCAGAGTTTGACGAATATGATTTGAGCGACCCAACCTTAAGCGAAGATTTGATAATGGATATTGTGGTTAAACATCCTAATCTAATTCAGCGCCCAATTCTTATTCATGGAGAGCGCGCGGTGTTTGGCAGACCACCCGAAAAAGTATTGAGCCTCATTCAGGCATCTAAACCATGAGCGCAAGCCCTTACATATTAGTACTGTACTATTCACGGCACGGTGCCACTGAGAAAATGGCACAGCTTATTGCCCGTGGCGTTGAAAAGACTTCGGCAATTGAGGCACGCCTTCGAACGGTGCCTGCCGTATCAAGCAATACTGAGGCGAGCGAGCCTCAAGTACCAAGTAGTGGTGCTATTTATTGCAGCCAAGATGACCTAAGAAATTGCAGTGGGCTAGTTTTGGGCAGTCCGACTCGCTTTGGCAATATGGCGGGAGCGCTGAAAGTATTTTTAGACTCGACCGGCGCACTTTGGGCATCAGGCTCTCTGATCGACAAGCCATTTGGCGTGTTTACATCAACATCCACTATGCATGGCGGTCAAGAGTCCACATTACTCTCAATGGCGTTACCATTGATCCATCATGGCATGATCTACGTTGGTATTCCCTATACGGAGGCAGCGCTTAATTCCACTGCTACCGGTGGCACGCCTTACGGCGCCAGCCATGTTGCTGGCAATGATAGCAATAAGCCCGTATCTGACGACGAGGAAACACTATGCCTCGCACTTGGCCAACGGATTTCAACTCTCGCGCTGCGACTAAGTAACAGTTAACCGAGACATCATTGGAAAAAATTCATGCATGTTCCCAAAAATCAGCAGCAAGAAGTTTTACCTCAGCCCATTGCAATTGCTAGGGCCACAGTGCTGGCAAGTTTTTGCTTGCTGGTGGTCTATTTTGCAGCATTGAGTTTTTTTGCGTTTAAAGAAATTCACTTAGCCATGATGTTTGTTTGGCTATTACAAACCCTGCCCTTATTGATTTTCGCCCCAGGCTTATTCCGCACACACCTTAGAACCTACGGATGGCTTTGCTTTGTTGTGCTACTTTATTTCATCCACGCTGTTTTGGTGGCGTTTGACCCAAGCCGGAGAGTTTTTGGAATAATTGAAGTACTGCTATGCACATCGTTGTTTTGCGCATTGGTAGTATTCATCCGGAGTTTTAAGACTCATTTCCACGTCAATATTTGATTCATTGACGGATAAACTACCAACCTAGAGTTTCGCGCACTAGGGGAATGCTTAAGCGACGCTGATCAGCTAACGTTCTGTCATCGAGTATATTTAAAACACTGACTAACTCCAGAAAACTCCGTCCTGCTCTCAGCATAATATAATCAGCCACAGCATCATTCAGAGTGAACCCTCGGTAACCCGCACGCAATTGTAACGCGCGCTTTTTCTCATCATCATCTAAATTAGCAAGCTGATAGATCAACAAAGATTGAAGCCTCGAATGCAAGTCTGGCAATTTGTTAGCAAGAGAGATGGGTGCGGCATTGGCCGAGATAAGCAAACTGCAGTCGGATTCTTTGATTCGATTAAACAGATTAAAGAGCGCTTCCTCCCATTTTAAATCTCCAACAACACAGTGGATGTCGTCTAGGCAAACTACTTTTAATTCGTGCAGCCCGTCACAAAGATCGGGATGCATCTGCGACTTTTCTTTAAAAGAAAGATAAAAACTATTTTCTGATTGAGCGGCAACCGAAAGCAGCAAATGAGTTTTACCTGTTTGAGGAGCTCCCCATAAATAAAACAAGTCTCGATGCAGGGGAATATTGCGCAGGCTTGCCACCACCTGCTGATTAGCATCGCTAACAAAGTAATTCTCGAAGCAAGAGTCGTCGCTAGGCTTCACAGCCAGAGTAAGTTGCGAAGGTTTCATCTGCACGCTCTCAGCGCGTCCATCGAAAATGTAGCATCGAGGAGCTAGCCACCTGCGAGCTTTCAATGGGAAGCAGATCTCTATCCAATGCGATAAGTTCTGACAATTGCAATGCATCACCTAATACACTGACCTTAAGCTCCATGCGCTGACCGTCCATAGACGCTATTGTTACCCCGTCAACCAAGCCCAGCCCAGATACATAGCTCATTAGTGCCGAATAGTCTTGTAAATCCTGTACACCTTCAATGCGCAGTACAAACTCTTGAGAAGAATTATTCTCGGGAACAATAGCAAAATAGTTAGCAAGCTGAGTGGTCACTCTGGCAAGAGGCTCAGTAAGGTATTGCTTCAGATCTGTATCAAAGCCATCAAATCGCTCAGCGTTGCCTTGAAAATCAAACTGCCATAGGCCCACCAATTCTCCACCTGCGGTAAAATGCAATCGCCCTGTTAGAATGCTGTCGGCACCATAGCGAGCACTACCGCTGCGCATGGTTTCAAGATCCAACGCCCAAATTGCGTCTATGGGCAAGTTGCGCCTATCTTCAAAATCAAACAAAGGGAAAATGACGGGCAGTCCCCGCCTAGCCGCGAAATCTTGAATTAATGCCACTAATTCTGGGTTGGTATCGCTACTTAGAAAAGCCCGTTCACCGATTTCATTTTGCAGTACCATCCATACAAGCACGCTAGGCCGATTACTTCCCCAGATAGGAATGTTGGCCTGCCCTAGTAGCTCATTAATCAATGCGCGGGAGAAATTAACATTAATGAAGCGCTGCTCTATCACCTGAGTTTGCGGTATTTCTGGACTATCGATGGGCGTGGTCGCATCGGGATCTACTGGCTCAGCGCCCGCCAAATTGTCTGCTTGCTCAACTGGCGACGGCACTTGAGCGACCTCCACCGGCACCTCAATAGTTTCGCTTTCATAACCCACTGCCTCGACGTAACTTTGGGCTCGACCTATCGCTGACACAACCGCCGGATCTAAAAGCCAGCGCTCGTCCCCGGTCACTTTGACAATCACGGCGGCTAGCGCCTCTCTAAACGCTCTCGCCCGTTCACTGTCGCTTTCGTTAGCAACTTCAATGCGATAGCTATAAAGGCCGGTAACTGGCAGCGCAGACAATGTTGTCGGCCCAAGCAGCAAGCCGGTCAAGATGCTTGCGCACAAACCAAGGATTATTTTTTTAAGGTAAACAGATTGGATCTCCATCATGTGGCGGATAATACTGCATTTGAGCAAATCTCACCTAATCCACAGTGCTATTGCGTGGCTAAATGCACAATTTTTCACTGACGGCTATCCTGCTTCTTGATAAAATGCCTGCTTTAAAAGAGTAAGCAACTTTTAGCTTATCGAAACACTCCCTCAAGGCGGATCCTTAATGGCATCGAATGACAAATTAACAGCAGATTCTGCGAACACACCTCTAACTTATCGGGATGCAGGAGTTGATATCGATGCTGGCAACGCCTTGGTAGATCGGATTAAACATGTTACTAAAGCCACTAATAGGCCAGAAGTCATGTCTGACTTGGGCGGCTTTGGCGCCCTTTGCACCATTCCAACAAAATACAAAGAGCCAGTATTAGTCTCCGCAACAGACGGTGTCGGCACAAAACTTAAGTTGGCGATGATGCTGAACAAACATGACACCATCGGCATCGACTTAGTGGCAATGTGTGTGAACGACCTAATCGTTTGCGGAGCCGAGCCGCTATTTTTCCTTGATTATTACGCTACCGGTGGTCTCAACGTTGACAATGCAGTGGCGGTAGTCACAGGCATTGGTGAAGGCTGCAAGCAAGCAGGTTGCGCCCTCATCGGTGGCGAGACTGCTGAAATGCCTGGCATGTACAGTGGCGAGGACTATGATTTGGCGGGTTTTGCCGTAGGCATCGTGGAGAAAAATGAAATCATCGATCAAAAGAAAGTTGCCATCGGTGACACTTTAATCGGTTTATCGTCCTCTGGACCTCATTCCAATGGTTATTCATTGATCCGCAAAATTATCGAGCGTAGCCAAGAAAGTTTAAACACCAAAATGGGCGAAGTGAGCCTTGGGGAGGCGCTACTCGCACCGACTCGCATTTACGTCAAAGCAATTCAGGCCTTGGCAAGCAACTTATCAATCCATGCTATCGCGCATATTACCGGCGGCGGTATCACGGAGAATTTACCAAGGGTGCTGCCTGAAAATGCCAAAGCAGTAATTGATCAGCAAAGCTGGGCGCGACCGGCGGTGTTTGCATGGCTGCAGCAACAAGGCAGCATAGCCGAAAGTGAAATGCTTCGAACCTTCAACTGTGGTCTCGGTATGATTGTTTGCGTCGCCGCTAAAGATGTGGAAGTCGCCCTAGCGAGCTTAGAAGCAAGCGGGGAAACAGCCTGTGTCATTGGCCATATCGAGAGCCGAACCGAATCAGAACCTTCCGTTGCTTACGTTTAGCAAAACCAAATGAGTATTGAAAACTTTCGCGTAGTAGTCCTCATATCGGGGAATGGAAGCAACTTACAAGCCCTAATCGATGCAAGTGCCGATGCTACATTTAGCATCAGTGCTGTAATCTCAAACAGCGCCAAAGCCTATGGGATTCAGCGGGCTAGCGCCGCCGGCATAGCCCATCACGTGATAGAACATACAGCGTTCGAGTCGCGGGAAGTGTTCGATAGATCACTCCTGGCGGAAATCGAACGCTATCGGCCTGATCTCGTGGTTCTGGCAGGATTTATGCGAATATTAAGTGCTGAATTTGTAAAACATTTCAGTGGCCGGCTTATTAACATCCACCCTAGTTTGTTGCCAAAATACACGGGGATGAATACTCATCAACGGGTTATAGATGCCGGTGATAAAGAGCACGGCGCGTCGGTTCATTTCGTCACGGAAGAATTAGACGGCGGGCCAGTCATCGCGTCCGCGTCGATTGACGTCGATGTCGAAGACGATGCCGACACCCTGAAACAGCGTATTGCTGTTATTGAGCACCAGCTATACCCAGCGGTGGTTAAAGCCATCGCCAGTGGCAGAGTGAAAATGGTAGCGGGCAGAGCTACCCTAGACGGCACTAGCCTGCCGCTGTCCGGTGTAAATATGAGCGTATTAGCGCCATGATTAAATTTGCAGGATTGGCGACTACACTCGTAATTCTCCTGCCACATTTTCTAAACGCTGCTGAGCTTAACCCGTATACAGCAAATTACACAGCATCGGCTAATGGACTTAAAGCCACCGCAATCAGAACCCTAACAAAAAAAAGCAATAGTCAATATCAGCTAACACATACTCTACGAGCGGAAATATTGGGTACGGAGTTAGCTGCTCTGTCTGAAACCTCTAATTTTGAACTCCAAGACGCAGGCCCAATACCATCGACTTATCTTTATTCGCTGACAGGGCTTGGAAGCGAAACAAAGTCCATTGAATTCGATTGGCACAGTCAAACTGCGACAAGTCTCGAAGACGACAATAATTGGGTTTTTCCAGTGGAGACCGGCACACAGGATTCCATTAGTTATCAAGTAGCCATGCAACTCGTGCTAGAACAAGGTCAAGAAAATGAGTTCGTTTGGCTTATAGCCGACGGAGACAAAGTGACAGAGCAAAAGTTTAGAATTGAAGGCGACGAGGTACTAACTACAGGGGCCGGCAATTTAGACTGTATAAAGTTGGTTAGAGTAAGAGAGGACAGCCCGAGAATGACGACTATATGGTTAGCAAAAGACTGGGGGTACTTGCTGGCAAGAATTGAAACCGTGAACCACAGTGGCCTTCGCATCCAACTGGAACTTGAGTCAGCCAGTGTTAACGGGGTGACCGTATCCAATTGAGCATCTTGCTTCTATTGGGCCGAGGCGGCTTTGTTTGTTTCTGAATCAGCGCCTGACTCCTCGTCTTGATCGATTTCCAAATCTTCCTGCTTTTTAAGTAATGTGTATTTGCGCATTTTTTCTACGAGCGTAGTGCGGCGAATGTTTAGACGATCTGCTGCTCGCGCTACTACACCGCCACTGTCATCTAACGCCTGCTCAATAAGATCTTTTTCTAAATTAGCCAGATATTCTTTTAAGTCCAATCCATTCAGCGGCAGCAATGACTCACCGTCGGTTTTAGGTTCAGCGCTTGTCTGGGCTGGCAACACATCGTGAGAAGCTAAGATGCTACTCTGGCTGATTTCAGCATCAGTCAAATGACGAAATTTTTTCGGTAGATCATTAACGCCCACAATCCCGTGTGGATAGAGAATTGCCATACGCTCTACTAAATTCGCCAATTCTCGCACGTTTCCGAGCCAAGGGTGCCGCCTTAGCGAGGCTATCGCACCTGAATTAAAGCGCACTGAGCCGCGTTTTTCTGCTTCCATGATACTTATTAGCTCATTAAGCAGCAGCGGTATGTCCTCTGGACGCTCTCGGAGTGCGGGCATTTCTATCGGAAACACGTTGATGCGATAGTAAAGGTCTTGCCGGAATTCACCTCTATCTATCATCGCTTCAAGGTCTTTGTGAGTCGCCGCAAATATTCGCACATCAGTCTGCATGGTCTTTACACCACCGACCCGTTCGTAGCTTCGCTCTTGCAATACCCGCAGCAACTTTACCTGCATATTCAGCGGCATGTCGCCGATTTCATCAAGAAACAAAGTGCCACCTTCCGCCAACTCGAAACGGCCGGCTCGAGATGAGATAGCACCCGTAAACGCTCCCTTTTCGTGGCCGAATAACTCGCTCTCTAGCAGTTCCCTGGGAATTGCACCACAGTTGATTGGCACAAACGGTTTGTCGGCACGAGCAGAATTGAGATGCAGGTTTCTTGCGACCACTTCTTTGCCGGTTCCAGAATCGCCAGTAATTAAGACAGTTACATCAGTATTGGCTACCTGCCCCATCATGTGTCGAACTCGATTAATCGCCTCGCTATTTCCAACTAGACTACGGAACATGCTGTAGTCCTTAATGCTGTCAAAATCTTTGAGTCGATTAAAGTGCTCATGAAACAACTTCGCTTTATGAAGCGCATCCAAGAGAGGCTGGTAACTAAGTGGCTCGGTGAGTGTTGCTGTGACGCGAGATTTAACATCAGGCTCTAAAAACTCAGGCAGGCTTAGATCGCCAATCAGCACGTAAGGTAAGCCCGCCTCCCAGCGGTATAGATCAGTTAAGAGTTTATCCAAAGGCAATCGTTCGCAATTGCCAATCAACGCAACACTATACTCCTCGGATTTACGGGCCGCTGCAGATGCTTTGCTATGCCAATCCATGGAGGTGACTGAGACAACGTTCTCGCCGAGAAATTTGAGCACAGTTTCCACGTCATGGCGGGAGCGCTCATTATCATTAATAAGAAGTATTTTAGTACCGTCAGCCATTGATCTACTCAATAATCACTAGGTGCGGAGAACAGAGCGGTTATGAAGATGTACCCTGCAAGTCCGCGGTTAATTAGTAGACGTATTGGGTATCCCGTTAACCGCGACACCCTTCGCCTTTAACCAGTAGACATTGTAGACGGTTTTTACTGATTTTTAAGAGATATTTTCCAAAGCCAGGCGCAATCCCCCAATAGCAGTCGAAACTGACTTAGATTTTGAGCGAACTGCTAGCGAGGAGCGATAGCGTCCCAAGAGGTTTTGACCTTCACCAATAAACCAGAGACTTCCTCAACCATAGTCATATCATTTTTTAGATTTGCCTCAAGCAAGCGACGCTGCATGTAGTCATAAAGCTTATCTAGATTTGCGGCAACATCTGCACCTTTATCACTATCTAGACTTGCTTGCAGGCCTGCAATGATCGAGATCGATTTGCCCAAGAGAACACCCTTCTGCTCAATATTTTTTGTCTCGTATGCCGCTTTGGCTTGTGCCATTCGATCCAAAGCTCCCGCCATTAGCATTTGAATTAACTTATGGGGCGAAGCTCCATTGACTGCAGATTCGTTGTCGATTTTCTTGTATTGCGCTAAAGCCATTTTACTCAAATACATCACTTTTTCCTTGTGAATGGTTAATCATCTTTGTTGGGCGTAGACAATCCTTCTAACAACCGTAGTTGTGACGAAAGAAAGTCCGCTGTGGTATTTAGGTTGGAAATAATAAGATCGTTTGCCAAGAACGATGCTCTCAGCCTATCTTCAGATGCTTGCAACCGCGTGGCCAAATTCGTTCTTTCGTCGGCAATGCCCTCAAGCTCTTTATTCAAAGAGTTTGTGCGATTGCTCAGCAATCCATTGGACTCCAAAAACGAGTCAAGCAGTTTGTCCAATTGATCGGCGATACCACGAACAAAACTTACGCTGCCCCGCTCTCCAATAGCGCCGCCGGTGACTCTGACGCTAAGGCCTGCCGACGCGTCTGGCACACCTTGTGCCGCCGTACCAGGCCCGCCGCGAACCCCTACCCCCGGTGCAAATCCAAATATGCTGCCAGTATTGCCGCTGACCGATGCTATCGACACATTGGACGTGGGACCAGTAGTTCGAGAAATAATTCCGAACCCACCACTTCTTGTGTCGTATTCAACATTAACCGCTACACCCGCTGCCAACAATGCTGGATTACCATTAATAGCAGCTTGCAACGATGCTGCTACCGCCGTGGTATTGGTATTTATAATTGTGCCAAGTGAGATCTGAGACGATGTCACGCCATCCACGGTGATAGTAAAGGTATCGTTAGTGGTACTAGATGCCAAATTGCCAATGGCATTATTGAGGTAAAAACCGGGCTTAGCTGGGGTGTTGCCTGTACCCGCGCGAAGAAGCTGGCCCGAGCCGGTGGCTTCAATACCATTGATTTTTCCAGCTACGTTTAAGCCAGCTCGCTCTGTCTCGACAGTGCCGTCACCGATAAAAACCCCAAGCTTAGTCGCCGCACTTGTGCTGACATTGTCGAACTCAATCGTTGCGCCATTGTCGTTGCTGCTAAATACCAAGCGTCCTAAATTCGTCTCACTATCAAAACTGTAATTTATAGCAACAATGGTCGCATCTCTGCCTACACCAGATCCCTCGGTTAGAGAGAAGCCATCTAAGCCTGTCGCCGACCCATCACTTAACCCTAATTCGGTTAGCGCACTTCCACTGACGTTACTCAACGCGATACTGGTGTCGGCTCCAGTCGCCGAGCTTCGGCGAAAAACCAGCTGATCACTGCCGTCAAGAGATACCGTAACCCTAGTACCAAGCCCTGCGTCATCTAGCGCTTCTTGGACTAGATCTACACTCTCGGTGGCACTAGTTGATAAGGTATTCACCGTAATTGATAAGGGTGCTTCTCCGTCAATCGCGATGTCAAAAGTTGCTGCTGTCCCGGCAAAATCAAAACCCCCAGCGCTTATGCTAGAGCTGCCCGTAAGCACAGCCCCACTGCCATTGCTGTTTATGTCAAGAGTCGCTGCCTCTCCGGTGGCAACTGTCGAGAACACGATTCGGTTATTCCCATCCAGTGTGGCAACAACAGATCCATTAAGGGCAGTATTGTCTATTCCTGCTTGAACAGCTGCCAGAGCATTCGCCAAAGTCCCGATGGCTTGACCGTCGAATGAAGTGCCTGCAGAGTTGCCGTCTATTAAGACGGTCACGTCGGTATCGCCGCCGTCCAGTGAAAATGTTATTGAGCGATTGGAACTGGAAAAATCACTCCCTGCTACAAGAACTTCACCTGGGAGTGATGAAGCAGGTTTTGCAAGAAAAGCGCCATCTGCATTTATTTGTGAAGAAATCGCCGAAATTAGCGCATCTGGTGTGGCGTAGCTGGCAGGCGAGCCAGAAGTGCCAGGAATAGTCAGAAGTCCAGTGCTTATATTACCAATGCTTAATTCAAAACTTACGTCGCTATCGATCACCACTGGAGTGCTAAAGTTGTCACTACTTGCACCTGTGGCAGTTGACAGCCCTCCTAATTGATTGCCTTGAAAAGGACCCTGCCCCGCTTGAACTAGTCCAAAACTGTTTGCGAAGTTTGAATCTCCATCTGTGAATCGTATGTTCGAGTTCGACCCAAACACATTCGATTCCAGCCTTAGTTGATTACTAGTCCCATCAAAATCAACCGTCACAGAATGATTGCCGGTTTTATACACAGAATCGCTGTTAATCTGCAGTTGTATCTGCTGTGCCAAATCAGCAGCGGTGGAATAAGTACCCTGAGTTAAAGAAATATCCCGCGAGATACCATTGAGCACCATCGTAAAATTATCGTTGTCATCGTCGACAACGATATCGCCCACAGCCAATGATGGAGTTGCAATCCCTGTATAACTGCCGACAGTGGCCAGTGCTGAGACTTCAATATCATAACTGCCTGGCACGGTTCGACTACTGGCAGACACGAAGTCTATTTGCGAGTCTTCCGTATCACCCGCATTGGCAAACAGCGCCTTAATTACCTCTGGGGATTGTTCGTATTTAGCTGTAAAAACAGCTTGATCAAAACCCAACTGGAATCGGTTATTTTGATCTGTTGAAATACCAATCTCTGACAGTGACCGAATATTACCGGAAAGTCCGCTCACGGCAGATCGCAGTAAACCATTGACACTGGAGACAATAGTTCGCAAGGTGGAGTCTCCAATTAAAAGCGATCCCTGTCCATTCTCTCCGGCATTTGGGTCAAAAGCCGTTAACTCGTCCGAAAGACTTTTGAGCTCATTGTAAGCATCCACGAAACCTTGTATATCTTCTGTCAATGCAGTGACGTCTTTGCTCACCTCCAATGTGACCGGCCCAGTAGTGACTGAGCGCAAATTGAGTGTAGTTCCACTGATAACACCCGCGACTAAATTGGAGTCGCGAGTTACCCTAAGCCCATTGACCCGCAGGCTTGCATCTGAACCCATAATTGTCTGCAGAAGCCTAGCTGAACCTTTAAGCTCTCCTTCAGTTGTATTAAGGCCAAAACCACCTAGGCCAGTACTTGTGGCGCCCGCAAGTCCTAATTCTGATGAGGCCCCGCTACCGCTCACATCCACTGCGCTGACGGTTAGTGATTTGTCTGCCCCTGTGGCCAGCCTTCTAAACACTAATTCATTGTTCGAGGTTAATTCAGCCACTACGTCTGCATCTAAACCCGCGGTCACCAGCGCGTCGTTTACAGCACTCAACGTTTCCGCTCTTGATGCAGTCGCAGTATTTACAGTGACAGCAACACCGCTGCCGCCGTCAATAGCAAGACTAAAGGTGGCGTTATTTGCCGCGAAATCGAAACCATCGCTCAATGGACTGCTACCGGCAATTGAAGGAGCACTACCTTCACTAATAACCTCTAAACTAGTGCTGAATCCTTCAGCCACTGTTTCCAACCTGAGCCTATCGTTTACTGATGCGGCAACAACATCGCCGCTGGCGAATCCGTTTGCTATAAGTGCAGTATCCAATGCAGACTGGATTTGAGTAATCGCTTCAGCACTTGTGTCTACTGAAGGGTCAGATGCAACATCGACATTAAACTCAACGCCGTTATAACTAATCCTCAGCGTTTTACTTAAGCTGGCCAATCCACCACCATCAGTTAAGTCTGTTGTTCCAGCCGCTGTTACCGCATTTAAATTTTCACTTTCACTAGCCAAATTGTAATTGAGGGATTGCAGACCGCTGTCCCCGGTCGCAACCACTTCTAAGGAATTTGCGGCACCACTGTTTTTTGACGTAAACAACAATCGAAAACCTGAACCATCATCGATAATACTTGCTTGCACACCAAAATCAGCGTTATTTACGGCATCTCTCACCCCTGCGAGGGTGTTGTTGGTTGAGTTTATGGTGACAGTTTTGGTTGAAGAACTGCCGTTAACGGTGAAACCTTGATAATTGTTGGAATCATCAAAATCGATCGTGCCAAATCGGAAAGTAAGCGTACCGCTCCCTACTATGTCATTGAGCTTCTCATAAGCACCAGACGCTAAAGAATGATTACTCGCCAAGGCATCCACCTCGACAATATAGTTACCCGATACGGCCACCGAGCTTGCCGTCGCGGTGAGAGCTGATTCATTGCTAGATTGAGCAGAGCTGGCGTTAAACGTAGAGGGCAGCGACAAACTTTGTAATGCTGCGCTAAACCCATTGACCGAGGCACTAATTTCTCCGTAGGCGGAAATGCGAGCTTCCAACAAGGCTTGCTCAGCATTCAATCGGTTCTCTGTTGGTTCTCGCTCTGTGGCGATAATATTGTCAACAAGTTCATTGGTTAATAAACCAGAGCCTATGCCCAATGATTGTATGGAAGCCATGTGCGTCCTTGCCTTGTATGTTAAGTACTGCTAATTCATACATTGATCAGCAGCAAAAGTGATCTTTCCAATAGACAATAAAAAGCCGGCGGTGATGCGGTGAACACTCTCGTTTCGAAAGAATGTTCGAGCTCTGTTAGAGCGCGCACCTCAGCCGGCCAGGTTATTCGCAAACGCGAATAGTATTACTTTTTCAACTACACCTGGGCACTGAACAACCGTAATGGTTCTTGATCATTCAATTTACGTGCCAGATCGATTACTTCATCGCCAGGAATCTGCCTTATGAGCTCACCTGACTGTCTATTAGTAATCTTCACCACCGAGACTCCTGCTTCGTCTTTTACTACAAACTCTAGATCTCGCTTTTCGTTTTGCACGAAATCATTGAGCGCAGTTACTGCTGAGACAATAGTCCGGTTCCGGATTTGCTCACTATCGCCACTCAAACCTTGGTGCTTATTGTCATAAGCATTGCCATGGTTGACCTGCTTTTCTCCTGCCTCGGCGTTGCCATTGTGTGGCTCAATGCCATTGGCGCCGTGTTTGGGTGAATCAGGCTCAGTGTGATAAAGGGCAGAAACCGGCAACACTTTGCCGCTCTCTGCCGCTTTTACGATCGAACTTCCGGAAGGTGGGTTGCCAGATGCCACATCAGATTGCTTTATGCTAGCCATGACGTGCCTCGTCTAGTTAAGCTGCTGACCGGGCCCATGGGCCCAGCCAGCAGCAATACCAAGTCCGGATATCAACTTCTAACTTACTGAAGTAGTGACAAGACCTGCTGTGACGACGCATTGGCCTGAGCAAGAATCGAGATACCAGCCTGTTGTAGCACCTGGCTTCTTGATAACTCAGCCGTTTCAACCGCGAAGTCAGCATCAAGGATACGAGAGTTGGCAGCAGTCAAATTCTCCGCTGTCACTGTCAAGTTACCTACAGTCGACTCTAATCGGTTTTGGATTGCACCAAGATCAGCACGCTGTGAGCTCACTGTGGCAATGGCATTATCCAAAGCGAGTATCGCAGCCTCAGCGCCTTCTACAGTGCTGATGTCGATATCTGCTAAGAATTGGCCATCTTCAGACCCACCGTAAGTTCCAGCAACTAGGCCAAGACCAGCCAGACCAGCCGTGCCATTAGTACCTGCAGCAATGGTGAACTCTTTACCTGAAGTCAACGTCACCGTTGAGGCAGTGGTTTCAGCAACCGTCGCGTAGCTGTTTCCAGCTGCACTAAAGTCCGCTTCACCAATACCATCTTTAGACGCACTCAGACCGATATTTTCACCCGCGAACGATGTGCCTTTATTATCGATTGCCACAGAGATGTTACGACCATCGGCTGCAGTCAGGCGCATGTATCCACCGGCATCAGACGCAGTAACACCAGTTTGGCCACTGATCTTGTTGATGGCGCTGATAGCATCGGCTCGGTTAGCTTCAGTGTCAGTGCCAAGGCTTAGTGTATTAGTAGCAAAGCCATTAATGTACACCACGCCCTGATCACCGTCGGCCGCTCTAGCAGTAGTGCCAGTGTTGCTGTCACCGCCGTCAACCACAGTTGCATTGACCTTTGCGCTTACACCAGTCTCATCTGAAGAGGCATTGATTGCTGCCGCGATCGCGATACCACTGGCCGCCTTGTCGCTTGAGTTAGCCAATGAGCTTGAGGCAGTGTCTGACGCTGCGCTTGAAGATGCTATTGTCACTCCATTAATCTTCAGGTCACCTTCAGACAAGGAGTTCAAGTTCACCGCCGCAACAGTTTCAGTACCAGTGATAGCTTCGGTATTTTCAAACGTGCCCGCCGATAGACCTAAGTACTCAAGAGCACTTGCAGATCCGTTCACTAGAGTTAGGTCTGAATCACCATCAGAGGCTGTAATTGTGAACTGATTTGTGGAGGTATTGAAACTCGCATCCAAGCCTGAAACAGAGTTAATGTATGCCGCAATGACTGCGCCACCACCGGCTGCATCTGTGTAAGCGTTACCGCCCACGGTAGGTGCGTTACGAAGATCAATAGTTGTATCAACACCTCCTACGTTAAAGGTAAGGTTATAGTTGCCATCTGTACCGCTATCAGTGGCATTAGAAAAGCCAGTGGTGTTACCTGTACCCGCTGTATTTTCAACTAGGCTGCTTATGGTTACGGAAGATGTTGAGCCCAATGCGCTAGAGGTAATCGTTAGTGCAGAACCATCATCTGTAACAACCGCAAGGTTACCAGCTGCGCTCAACTGTGTGTTAATGGCATCCGTTAGCCCGGCAATGTTAGTGTAGTTCGCATCTAACAACACCGTGGTACTAGTGGTACCGTCATTAACAACAAACTGAGTCTCATCGCTGACGCCAGTCGCCGATTCTGTGCCGAGCAAGTTGAGCTCTGCCGTCGCTGTCGCGTTTACATCGGAAATAGAGATCGTTGACTGCAGACCGTCTGTACCGCTGGCATCAGTAAAGCTAAGTGCGTTAGCGTTGTTACCTACTGTCACAACCCCAGCGCCGAAAGCAGTGTTAACCGCTGATTGCACTGAGGATACGTAGTTAGCAATACCGGCTGCAGCATCTGCAACAACTGTTACGGTTTCTGTAGTGCCATTAACTGTCAAATCAAACACTGCATTAGCACCGCTGAAAGCGAAACCAGTAGCAACATTAGTGATCGTTGCAGCATCAAAAGTTGCCGCAGCAGCATTACCTGAATAGTCAAAACCACCTGCGGCATTTCCACCCGTTAGAGTACCAGCAGTATCCGCTGAGAAGGCTGTAAAGGCACCGCCGCCACCATTCGTGTAACCACCATTGATTAGTGCGCTATCAGTATCGATACCAATTGCTGAACCACCAATTGCATCTGCGGCACCTGGCGCTTTAGCATCGGCACCCACTGTGCTGTTGGCCGTGCCATCAGTGCTGATTCGACCTGCAGTGAAGCCAAAGTTTGTCGCCTGCGTAGCAGCTGTTACGCCACTAGATACGTAGTTATTAACGCTGATTGAGCCGCCAGTTTCGGCAGTCTTACGCTCAAACACCAAGCGAGTGCGAGTGTCATTGAATTTGGCTTCAACAATATCTCCAGCGCCGGCGTTAGCGATATCTTGATTCAGCTCTGCCAATAGACGATCCGCATCTGCTGGGTCCGCTTGAAAGCCAGAATACAAAGTATTTGTGAAATCCGTATTCACTGTGACTGAGTAAGTTCCGTTTTCTGAGGCAGTAGCCGCATCCGCAATAATGATGTCGAAGCTTGCCGCATTGCCCACGCCGCTGTAGTCAGCAGCAGTGAAATCAGCATTACCAGTAACAGACGCTTTAACCGCTGCAGTACCAGTGAGTGCCGCGCGGCCTACCTGACCACCCCGTGCCACGTTGGTGTCACTATCAAGAGTAGTAACGGCTCCCAGAGTATCAGTTGCTTGTAAACCAAGCGCTGAGCGCGCTGTAGTAGCACCGCCAGGCACGCTACCATTAACAGTAATAGTCTTCAGTTGAATATCACCGGCTTCGGCGCTAGTGCGTCGGAAAGCAAGTTTATCACCATCAGCAATATATGCCTCAGCGGCTATGTTGCCTGACAAGTCTTCGTTTATATCATCAACGAATGCTTGTAAAGTGCCACCTCGATAATCTTTATCAAGCGTCACTGTCGCTGTGCCATTTTCAAACGTACTAGTCGCTCCTGTTATCTCTAGAACGAAAGTAGACGCAGCACCCGCGAAGTTAGCATTAGTTAAGTCAACAGATTCGCCACCAGTGATTACTGCAGCGAGTGGTCCAGTATCGCCCACGTCCGAAGTGACTTCTGCACGGGATGAGCGTGAAGTAGTATTTACAGCAGCAGTATTTGCTGAAAACGTTCCTTCAACTAATCCAGCGTTACGCAGGCTACCAGTGCCTGCTGTTACAGAAATGGGTGAAGAACCATTTACAGAAGTTAAGGTGTAGCCACCTTCTGTAACCGCATTAGAAGTAAGACCAGTGCTGGCTGCTGTTAAATTGCCTGTTTTAAATTCTAACGCAATGTTGCGGCCATCAGCCGCTTCTAGTGTAATACCACCCGCAGAGTTTCCTTCGTCTCTTGCTACCACACCTGTTTCAGCAGAGCGTGCATTAATTGCTGTAACCACTGCCGATCTATCAGCAGCCTGGTCAACATCACCAGTTGATAATGCAATATCAACACCGTTTAAAACAATAGTACCGGACGTGGCATTCGCGCCCCCAGAGGCGGCTTGTTGAGACGTACCGGTTGCAATGTTTGTTAGTGCCTTAGCAGTAACGCCGGTTTGATCTGACACCTTATTAATCGCTGCAGCTTTAGCAATAGCACTAGCGGCGGCATTGACAGTTGACGAGCTATCATCAGCAGCTGTTGAAGCACCAATTACAGTACCGTTGATTACTAAGTCGCCATTGTCTAAAGCACTAGAAGAACCCAATGCGCTGACACCAGCTGACTTACCGCCACCGAGAGATTCGGCAGTTAACGCTGAAATTCCAAAACTTACAGTTTCACCAACATTGGCACCGATTTGGAAGGTCGCATCAAACTTACCATCAAGAAGTTTAATACCGTTGAATGTCGTTTGCTCGCCGGTGCGAGAGATTTCAGCTACCAGTTGACTAACCTCAGCCTGAAGGGCTTCTCGGTCTACATCACTATTGGTAGCGTTTGCAGATTGAATCGCCAATTCTCGAATTCGCTGCAAGTTGTCTGTCATAGTGCCAAGTGCACCATCAGCTGTTTGCGCAAGAGAAACACCATCTCCTACGTTTCGAATAGCAACACCCAGACCTTTAATCTGTGAGGTGAAGCGAGTTGAGATCGCAAGACCTGCTGCATCATCTTTTGAGCTGTTGATACGAAGACCAGAAGACAGTCTGCTCAAAGCTTGTTGATTCGCAGATTGCGATTTATCTAGATTTCGCTGTGCTGAAAGCGACGCGATGTTGGTATTAATTATTTGTGGCATAGCCAAAACTCCTTGTTAACGTGATTCGAAACCGACCTGGCCTCTCTTTCACAAAATGCGGAAACAAACGTAATGTCGGCTTCCAATCCTCGAGCTAATGTTTCGATACTGCAGAACACATTAACTTTCCTATGCAAGAAAAGTTAACGGCGGCTGCTTGGAAAGTTTTAGGGCCTGATTAAGACTGAATCAGCGCAACAAGAATACCTTTTAACACTAATTGTTCTATTGACTATGACTGGCCAATAGTCTTCATTAAACTTATTATTTTCAACAAGTTACGAAATCTAAGGTTTTGTAATCATTAGTACTAACAAGACCAAAACTGCCTTTATTCGTTTTTAATCTAAGGCTGTTGCGCTTAGAAAAAAGCGGTATAAAAGAATTGCTAAAGTTTTGGAACAAAATACACTTATTGGAGGCGGGTGAATTGATTTTTGATCGGGAACGATAAGCCGACTTGAGCCAGCTGAAAAGCAACCACTATCAGATCGTCTAGATCAATCGAATAATGCAATCAAGGGCTAGCGCTGCTTGAAAACGAATGAGAAATAGTAAGGGAAGCGCATTATCAGGCAAGAGGAATTGCTTAAGCCGCCTGGTTAACCATGCCGCACTAAGGCAAGTAAATTCGAAATGCACCACCACCAAGCG
>CAYGRT010000022.1:0-15447 GCA_964352355.1 uncultured Pseudohongiella sp.
AGTAGCAGCAGTTGTTCTACGCAACCCCAAATACGCTCTGGCAATGATGCCGTTGTTAACACTAAAGGTAACTAATTATGAATAAAGCTAAGAAAATGATTGCGGTTGAAAATATCAATGTGCCAGGAAGCGTCACTAATGTTGACGCAGAAAAATACCAAGCGATGAAGAAGGCATTTCTGAAAATACTCCCAAAATCTGATCCGGGGCTCACCCAGAAAGAAGTATTGGCCGCGGTAAAAGAACATTTGCCAGAGGATCTTTATCCCGGCGGCGCCACATCGGGTTGGTGGGCCAAGACTGTCCAACTGGATTTAGAAGCGAAGGGTATTGTGACACGGGAGACTTGCAAACCACTGCGTTGGCACCGATCATAGCGCGGGCAAAGACGTCGATTTCTGCCACAGATTTACACCACACACTAAATATAGATCGCTACTTAATATGATTACACTCTGCCAAGTTACCAAGAGATTCTTTTTGGCTGCTCCACTGCTTCTGTTACCTGCTCTTGTGAATGCTCAGCTAGGCGATGTGTTAGCAACCCTCATTGAATTGGAAGCACAATTGCAGGCAAGAGTTGGCGTCGCCATTGTTGATTTAGAAACAAACGAGAGCTTGTACTATCACGCTCAGGACCGATTTCCCCTTTCTAGCACGTTCAAAACTCTTGCCTGTGCAGCTCTGCTTTCTAAAGTAGATAAGAACGAGGACAGCTTAGAGCGCCGAATAACCTTTAACCAAGACGATTTAGTCAGCTATTCACCCGTAACTGAGACCAAGGTTGGCGCCCCTGGGATGACTCTGGCTGATCTGTGCGAGGCGACAATAACCCTCAGTGATAACTCGGCCGGTAATTTCATCTTACAAGCCATCGATGGCCCCTCTGGCTTAACACAATTTCTCCGCTCGATAGGCGATTCATCGACAAGGCTTGATCGCTGGGAAACCGAGCTTAATGAATCGCTACCCGGTGACCCCCGTGACACAACCTCGCCTGAGGCCATGGTGAATACACTGATTGCCCTGCTAGAAACTGAAGTCTTATCAGAGTCATCCCGGAAAATCCTAACCCAGTGGCTGCAGGGTAACGCAGTAGGTGAGGCTTTACTCCGAGCAGGCATTCCAGACGACTGGGTTATTGGTGACAAAACCGGCGCGGGGGGATTTGGCTCTAGATCAATTGCCGGCATACTGTGGCCACCCCAGCGGCAAGCAATTATCACCGCGATATACATCACTGAAACTGACGCCTCTTTTGACGATCGAAATGCCGCCATCGCAGCAATTGGTCAAGCCATCGCCCGCGCTGTGGCAAACCCCTGATTTGCGACGGCAATTGCAGGTTGCTTAAAGTGTGGGCGCCCACAATAATTAACTGCGCAGTCTCCTTAAGAGTTTGCTAACTTAACCCTAATCACGATTCACCCCGTTGGGAGAGGCAAGTTATGCCAACACTGTTTGATCATTTTGTAATACAGAAACCAGATCAACTAACTGACCAACTTCAAGTGGATGGGTCTATCTACCAAAAGCTGGAAACCGACTACAACGGCTTCAAAAACCACAGTCTCATCGCCGCTCATCATTTTAGTGAGACATGGAATGTTTGGGAAAAGCATCCCGCTGGTGATGAGGTGGTTGTATTACTCACCGGCTCGGCCAAATTTCTGTTAAAACTTGCAAACGGCAATCAATCAATCCTGTTAAACGAAGCGGGAGCCTATGCTATTGTCCCCAAAGGGGTTTGGCATACGGCCGAAATTCACGAGCCTACTACCTTATTATTCATCACACCCGGTGAAGGCACTTTGAACGAGGCTACTCCGCAGGATTAATGAACGCACCCATCGAACCATTACCCTCGCTAAGAGGTCTTAGTGATACACCCTATGAACCATTTAGAAAACACTGTTGGCATTTTTGATAAATATGCCAAGCAATACCAAGATAAGTATATGGCCCATGGGCCGTACGTTGAGACTTACACGTATCTGGCTAGCCTTGTAAAAGAAGGCTCCGCGCTGTTAGACGTGGGCTGCGGCCCTGCCAACATCAGCAAGTTTTTAAGCGATCGTATTGCGAATCTTACTGTGCATGGCTGCGATCTTTCGCCACAGATGATTAAACTTGCGCAGCAAAATCTTCCCGAAGGCACTTTCGAGCTTCGTGACAGCCGTGATATCAATACCATTAGCTCGACATTTGATGTGGTCATCAGCGGCTTTTGTTTCCCTTATATGACAGATGTGGAAGTTAGCGAATTTATAAAAAGTGCAGCAGATCTCTTGCATGATGGTGGAATTTTCTATTTGAGTACTATGGAAGGCGATTACGCTGATTCTGGTTATCCTGACGAATCGGCAGACGAGCGATTGTTCACCTATTTTCATCAAGCCGACTTTTTGATTCAGCAACTTAAAGATAATTGGTTCGAAATACTGCATACAACTCGAAATCCGTTTATCGAAGATGGCATTGCCACGGCTACCGATCTATTCATCTACGCACGCGCGCATAAATAAACACGGGGTATACTTTGAAAACACTGTTGGTTCGTAGTGCCTATTTTAGCCTCGGCATTAGCAGCGTTGTAACAGCCGTTGCTACTGAATGGGATTGGCTCAAAAACCCCGGCGGCATTTTTAGAGACGAGTCCGGTACAAACTGGCAAATCGTGTTTGACACGGCTGTTAGTTGGTTTGTCCCTACCCTTGCCTACACCTTTGTCGCATTCGCCGTTGCTGCGATTAGTTTTCATTTGCTTCGCAGTCTAATTCGCAAGATGCGAGCAAAAAAATCTCAGCGCAACAAACCCACGGAGTAAGTCATGAGTAATACAAAAGCATTCTTGCTTAACCAGTTGAAAATGCGGCCATGGTGGATGCAAGGCATACTTTTATTCTGTGGATTTATGACGTTTATTTATTTGCCTTGGGATATTTTTATAAAGCCCTTAGAACAAGACCAAGAAGTGTGGCTTGGGATACTCTTTACTGGCTGGACCGCAAAATTTGGCGCCTTACTGCATTGGCTGGTTTACGGCGCTGGCTTTTATGGTTTTTGGAAAATGCGACCTTGGTTACACCCGTGGGCGGCAGTGTATGTGGCTCAAATAGCGTTTGGCATGCTGGTTTGGAGCATTATGGACGGTCGAGGCTCTGGAATGATAAGCGGGTTGTTAGTGTCGGTTCCGTTTATCGTATTGGCCACTGCCTTGGTGCGGAGTCGGCAAACATTTTCAGCGGCCACTCCGGCTGCTTAGAGCAAAGCTTCATTCCCTGCTCAGGGCAGTGAGCAGCACAGAATACAGCAGTCATTCCTGCTGATAGAGCTATAAGTTAGGCTGTTTTTGCTGCACAATTTAGGCAACAAAGTATTGGAGAAAGCAAATGACGCGCTGGTTTAACGAATTGGAATTAAACGGCGAACTGGCCAGCCTGGTTCCTATGGGGTCTCAGCATCGGGACGCATTGATAGCTGCCGCCAGCGATGGCAAATTGTGGGAGCTATGGTATACATCAGTACCGTCTGAAGATTCCATTGATGCCTATATTCAAAAAGCCTTGAGTGATTTCGAAGCGGATACCGCTCTGCCATTTGTCATTATCAACAAAAAGACAGATTCTGTTATCGGCTCGACCCGTTTCTTTAATGCCGAAAGAAAACATCGACGACTTGAGATTGGCCACACTTGGTATAGTAAAAGCGCACAAAAGACTGGCATAAACACTGAGTGCAAATGGATGCTACTGAACTATGCGTTTGACACGCTGCAATGCGGCTGTGTGCAGTTTCGTACCCACTGGCACAATCTTGCGTCCCGCGCCGCCATCGCCCGGCTTGGTGCTCGGCAAGATGGTGTGCTGCGAAACGATCAAATTGATGCCTCGGGTGCCTTCCGGGACACGGTAGTTTTTTCGATTCTCGAACACGAATGGCCTGCGGTAAAACAGTCTTTAAGCTATAAAAAAAGCCGTGGTGCAAGTTGATCACTCAACGCGCTATTGACTCTGCACGGCAGCCAGATGGTTACTAGACGAACATTGCTCACGTGGCTTGGCTTTGCAGCTCTGGCTTCACCATTGTCTTTAAAAGCTCAAACGATAAGGAGTACAACTATGTATGGTCTGATTGGCAAAATGATTGCTTTGCCTGGCAAACAAGAGGAGCTAGCCAATATCTTACTAGCTGGTGTTTCTGGTATGCCCGGTTGCAAAAGCTACATCGTCGCCAAGGACTCCACCGATGCCGATGCCTTATGGATTACCGAGGTTTGGGAAACTCAAGCAATGCACTCAGAGTCTTTGACACTGCCTTCCGTGATCGATGCTATTAGCAAGGGCCGACCACTGATTGCAGGGTTTGGTGAGCGTTTCGAAACCACGCCGATGGGAGGACAAGGCTTAGAGTGAGCAGCCTGAATCCCCAGCAAGCTCGCCCCTCCTCGCTAGTTCTGCGCGTGTTTTTCAGCGCGGTGCTGCTGACCGTGTTAGTGTTCAATTTTACCGAAACCATTGACCAAAAAGCCAAAGCGCCTATTGATTCGGCGTTTAGTCGTGCACTTATAACCTACGGAGTGGTGCGGGGAATCAACGCGGCGGTATCGGTCATTCAGGGCACCGAAGTGTCAATCGAACCCGCGGGTATTGGTGTCACTCTCACGCCGGGAGAAGTGTTCGACCCGGTAAACGATTTAATCGAGCAGTTTTCGATGATTGTATTGGTAGCCAGCACATCCCTTGGGGCACAAAAAATCCTCGTTGGCATTGGCAATACCAATGCTATTCAGTTACTAGTCGGCGCCGCAGTTATCATCCAACTATTGCTACTCTGGCGCCGCGAGTTTATGCCGCCTCTTTGGCGAGCGTTGCTGCTGCGTGTTTCCATCTTGGCCATTGGTTTTCGATTTCTGATTCCGGTATTGGTACTCACCAATGAAGCAGTTTATCAATCCTTTTTGGATGAACAGTACCGGGAGTCCTACAGCGAGCTGCAGCAAACCGAGGCGGACGTGCGCGCCATGCAAGAAAGCGAAAACCCCGCCGACGGTGATACGGGATTTTTCGACCAAATCGGACGCCTTTATGACCGCACCACACAGTCCATGAATGTGAATGCAAGGTTGGCCGAATACGAAGAGCGACTTGGCAATGCTAGTGAGCACATCATTGATCTAATCGTAGTATTCTTGTTGCAGACACTGGTGTTTCCAGTGCTATTTTTGTGGCTCGGACTAAGGCTCATTCGTTTGCTGGTAAGTTCTCAATTTCTGTTGAGAGGCCAAACGATTTTGCAGGCGAACAATAATCCGCAGTAAACTAAACTCATTCACAGACCCGCGAGCAGAAATGCCTGCGCTATCCAAAAAATTTGGCAAAGGATTACACTATGGCAATCACCCCCTTCCACTTGGCGATTCAAGTGCGAGATATCGACGAAGCGCGAGAGTTTTATGGCAAAAAAATGGGATTGCCCGAGGGTCGCAGCAGCGACCAATGGATTGATTTTAATTTGTTTGGTCACCAGCTCGTCACTCATTTAAATCCAGCCATTGGCAAAACGGGGTCTGTCTCCAGCATCGCCAATCATGTGGATGGCCACGGCGTGCCGGTGCCTCACTTTGGCGTGGTACTTACCATGGCTGATTGGCAACGTTTTTCTGAAACGCTGAAAACCTTTATCTCTGAATTTTTGATCGAGCCTTATATTCGCTTTGCTGGTGAACCGGGAGAACAGGCAACATTATTCTTCAAAGATCCTTCCGGCAATGCGCTGGAATTTAAAGCATTCAACGATATTGAATCTCAACTTTTTGCTAAGTAATCCGTCATGAAAGCCTGCAATCAATGTGGCCGCTGTTGCACAAGATACAGCCATGGCGGTTTGTCAGCGACTCGTGACGAGATTGACTATTGGCAGACTTTCAGGCCCACCATTGCTAAATTTGTTAGCTTCGGTGAAATTTGGATCGACCCCAGCACTGGGCAACAGTTTGACATCTGCCCGTGGCTGCGAAAGGCTGAAAACGCCGAAATCTATAGCTGTGACATCTACCATGACCGCCCTGATGATTGCCGTGTTTACCCTACCTCTGTAAAACAAATGATTGTGGATGGTTGCGAGATGATCGAAGCAAAAGACATTAGCAATCCAAAGCAGGCTGAAGAGAGACTAGCGGTGATCATGGCGGACAGCTGGCCTTCATAGTTCACCGCCAAAACGGTACACTACTCCTTTGTTATTCACGGCAGTCGTTAATGAACTCTTCTTTCTTAAGTCTGATAAAAATCCATCGTAGAAAGTCAGCTCTGCTTGCGGCCTTGGTGCTATACACGGCCCTCGGGTTCTTGTTTGTGCCATGGTTGGCACAGCGGCAAATCAGCGGCCTGCTGCAATCAAGGCTTGGCCTGCAAACGGAGATCGAGTCGCTGTACTTTAACCCGTTTAGTTTCTACGCTGAAATCGACGGCTTAAGCTTAGCCGACGGTGAGGGCAATGCCCTCTTGAGTGTGTCCCACTTCCATATAGATTTGCAGCCGTCCCGCCTGCTTCTGTTAAAAATTCAGATAGCCGACGCGGCCTTTAGTGGAGTAACGCTTAAACTCGATAGATACAGCGATGGGTCTACCACCCCATCGGTGTTAGCCGCCCGCTGGCAAGAATCAAGCGCTCCTGCAAGCTCGGAGCCAACCACTAGCACTGAAGAAACCAGTTTACCTGCCGCCGAAGTGCTTTCACTAACTCTCAGTGATATTGAACTACAACTAAACGATGAGGTGCCAGTCACTGCTTTCTCAACAAAATTCACCCTGGACTCATTTACCCTCACTAATTTCTCGACGCTGGAAAATACTAGCGGGCAATATTCGCTCGCTGCTCAGTTCGAAAACGGTGCCCCGCTTGCAATAGATGGCATTTTGTCTGTAATACCCCTTAGCAGCAGTGGCGCAGTTAGTGTGAGTCAATTTCCGTTGCCCATGTTAACCAGATACCTACAGGACTCGCTGCCACTTAGCTTAAGCGAGGGAGAGTTTGGTCAAACATTCGATTACGCGGTAGACCTGTCTAGTGCCGAGCCTCAAGTTAGCATAAGTAATGTCAGTTCCAGTTTGCAGAACATAATGGCGTTGGAGAAACAAACCAATACCGAGTTTTTCTCACTACGGGCTTTTAACCTGAGAGGTGGTGAAGTTAGCATCCCAGAAAATACGGTAGCATTCTCGGCGCTTACTGTGGATGGAGTGGAAGTCACTACAGACATTAATGAGAATGGTGAGATAAATTTTAACCGGATGCTGGATCAATTTTCGACCAGCCCCAGCGCAGATTTAGAACCTGCTCCTAGTGCGGTTAGCGATGAAGCCGCAACGCCATGGCAAGTCAGCTTGGCTCAATTGGCGTTGAGCGATCTTAACCTTGTAGTTAATGATGGCTCTTTAGCAATACCGTTCCGGATGAGTGCACAAATAAACGGCACTGCAGAATCCATAAGCAATCTTAGCGCTGCGGCGATTCCTTATAATTTGTCAGTTAGTGTTGACTCTGGCGGAACACTCAACTCTACCGGCCAGATAATCGCCATTCCAAATTTCGCACTGGAAAGCGATATTGAACTCAATGAGCTTAGCTTACCTCTCGTTCAACCTTATCTGAACGAGCTAGCCTACGTGGTACTGCAGGAAGGAACCTTGACCCTCAACACATCGGTCATTCTCAATGACAATGAACCCTTTGCAGCAAGAGGGGGGTTATCACTGAATAGCCTAAAGCTGAGAGACACAGCTCGTAACGAAGATCTTGTGAATCTGGATAGTCTGTCGATAGATGATTTCGCTTATTCTGCGGCAACCAATGGAGTAGAAGTATCGGAAGTGAACATCGATGCACTGTATGCAAGAGTTGTGATTAACGAGGATGGCAGCACCAATATCGGCCGAATTATAAAACCAGCAGAACTCAGCTCCGCTGAAGAGCAAGCTATCGAGACCGTGCCAGCAAGCGATAGCGGCAACTCCGGCAATGCCCCCATGAGCATTACCTTTGGCTCAATTCGCGTTAACAATAGCGCGGCAAATTTCACCGATCGAGATTTGCCCATTGTGTTTAACGCCAACATTCAAGGGCTAGGTGGCACGGCTGAGGGCTTAGCCTCGAACTCTCAAGAACCGGCAGTACTCGCGTTGGAAGGACAAGTTGATGATTTTGGTCTGGTACAGATTGATGGCAGTTTAAACCCGTTTAACCCGACGCGCAGCAGTGACATAAACGTGCGCTTTACCAATATAGACATGCCCGCGATGACACCTTACGTGATTAAATTTGCGGGGCGAGAAATTAGCGAAGGGACTGTGGATTTAGGTCTTAACTATCGCATCGCGGAAAATCAGCTCACTGCCAATAATCAGATGGTGCTTAAAGATCTAAAATTGGGTGAACGAGTGGAAAGCCCAGATGCCATGGATTTGCCTTTAGACTTAGCTATCGCCCTTTTGAAAGACGGCAACGGAGTAATCGACCTGGAAGTACCCATTACTGGGGATGTTAATGATCCTGAGTTTGATTTCGGGCCAGCTATACGCCGTGCCCTCACCAACATCATCACGAATATTGTTGCCGCGCCGTTCAGACTGCTGGGCAATCTAGTAGCAGGCGGCGACGACAGTTTAGAAAGTATTCGCTTCCTACCTGGGCGCAGTGACATTGCACCACCAGAACAACAAATTCTAAGGCAATTAGGCGAAGCGCTAACTCAACGCCCTCAGCTACTGTTAGAAGTGCCCCCTACGTTCACCAACGAAGACAGGCTGGCGTTGCAGACTGCTAAAGTGAACCAACAAATTGAGCTGGCTTTGGAAGCGCTCGCCGATGACGACAGGCTGTTAACACAGCGGCGTCGCCAAGTGCTAGAAAGTCTCTACAGTCAAATCCCTAACGCTCAGGCGCTTGCTGAGATTGAAGCGCTGTTTCTGCCAAAGCCCACTGCAGAGCCTGAACAACCGGTGCCAGAATTTGATACCGTTGCTTACAACGCGGAGCTGCGACAGCGGCTGATCGATGCTGCCCCTGTCTCTGATAGTGAACTCAACCAACTTGCCATCAACCGCGCTCAAGCAGTGGCCAGCTTCATGGTTGAATCCGCCGGTATACCTCAACAGCAATTGAAGATAGGTGAGCCAGAACAAAGTGAGGTGGATGAAGAGGGTTGGCTGACGATGGGGTTTGGCTTAGGACCTGCAAACTAGTCCTAAACCAACCTTACCTATCCTGACGGGCTGTCTACGATTCTACAAACGCCCGTTCAATAACATACTCAGCTTTGATGCCGTGTCTGGATTCGGAGAAACCCCAATTATCCAGAATCGCACAAGTATCCTTAAGCATGCTGGGGCTACCGCACACCATAAACCGATCTAATTTCGGGTCTGGCTGTGGCAGGCCTATATCGGTGAATAATTTACCTGACGTCATTAAATCGGTAACTCGGCCCTGATTACGAAATGGCTCGCGAGTAACCGTTGGGTAATAAATCAGCTTCTCTTTAACCTCGTCGCCAAAAAACTCATTATTCGGCAACTGATTTTCGATCAAGTCTTGATACGCCAATTCTGAAACAATACGAACGCCATGGGTGCAGATCACGTGATCGAAACGTTCATAGGTTTCGGGGTCTTGGATAATGCTAATGAAGGGCGCTAAGCCGGTGCCCGTGCTGATCAGATAAAGATTGCGGCCTGCTAGCAAATGATCCAACACGAGCGTGCCGGTGGGCTTGCTGGAAACAAATATCTGATCACCAACCTTAATATTCTGCAGCCGAGACGTAAGCGGGCCGTCCTGAACTTTAATGCTGAAGAACTCTAAGTGCTCTTCATAGTTAGGACTGACGATACTGTAAGCGCGCATTAGCGGTTTGCCTTCCACCTCTAACCCGATCATTACAAAGTGACCATTCTCAAAGCGTAAGGTCATATCTCGGGTAGTTTTAAAGCTAAATAAGGTGTCATTCCAATGATGCACTTGGGTAACACTCTGAGTGGTCATCTTGGCCACAGTACACTCCTCGTTAAAAGATGGCGCGGATTCTACTGTTCTGGCTATTATCTGTAAAATTGATATTATTTATAACAATTATCTATTTTATAGATATAAGAGAAATCCATCCGACGCTGACATAGGGTCGTTTTAGAGCGCCCAGAGATGAAATTTACGTTAAAGCAATTACAGGTATTTCTCGCGGTAGCGGCCTATGAGAACGTCAGTCGGGCTGCCAGTGAGTTAGCCATGTCCCAATCTGCCGCAAGCACAGCGCTGAAAGAGCTAGAGCATCGATTTGAAGTGTCTTTGTTTGACCGGATCGGTAAACGCCTACAGCTCAATGAGCAGGGCCAGCTCATTCGGCCTAAGGCTGCGGCGCTAATTAGCAGAGCCGTCGAGCTGGAAAACACCCTCTCAGATGATCGAGAAATGGGGGATTTAAAAGTCGGCGCGACACTCACCATTGGCAACTACCTAGCTATTGGCATCATGGCCAAATTTATGGCCGAACACAGTGATACCAAGATTGAGCTCACTGTGGAGAATACTGCTGCCATCGTGCAAAAAGTTAAAAAGTTTGAGTTGGATATCGGATTAATAGAGGGAGAGCTACAAGAGCCTGAGCTGGAAGCCACCTACTGGCGAGACGATGAATTATCTCTGTTCTGCGCTCCTGACCACCCCTACGCGCAAAAGCGCCAGCTCTCTGATGCCGACCTGCTAGAGGCTCGCTGGATAATAAGAGAACACGGCTCAGGCACCCGACAGGCATTCGATAGAGCCATGACCGGCATACTCACCAACCTAGATTTATGCTTAGAACTGCAACATACCGAAGGCATAAAACGCGCCGTTGAGGCGGGTCTTGGGGTGGGCTGTTTGTCTAAGATTACCCTTGTGGAAGCATTCAAACGGGGTTCATTAATCCCTCTAAGTGCCCCTCAACGTAACTGGACGCGGAGTTTTTACTTTATACTACACCGCCAAAAATTTTTAAGCAGTGGCGTTCAAAGTTGGATGGACTATTGTAATAAGGCATAGTGGGCTACTGCGGCGCAACGTTAATTGCGACATTATCTGGGACATTGGGTTTTTATGAGTTCAGCATTTACCCTGCGCGCTGCCGAGCTTGCCGTTCGGCGACGTGTCTTTCTCCTAGGTTTCGCAGCCACCATCACCGTGCTTCTAGCCTTTGGGGCCACTCGGCTTACTTTTGATACCACGCTGACGGCGCTGCTTACCACCAGTGATCCTTACCTTGAAGAGTACGACAAGTTAGAAGCCGAGTTTCCTGATCAACTTACGGTAAGTTTTGCGTTCCTTGCTGATGAGGGGGAGAGTGTTTTTACCCGTCCTGTGCTCAACGCCATCACTAGTCTGAAAGAGCTCTATCCGGACATACCTTTTGCCCAGCGGGCATCGACTCTTGTCGACTTCTATTCCCCCGAAACACAGTCTCGATTATTCACTCGCAGCCTAGATCGTTACAGCGACGAAGAGTTATTAGCCCTTGGGGATGAAGCAGTTGGCGACCGCTTACTAACTAGCAATATACTAGCCGGCGATGGGTCACTTACTTTTGCCTTGGTAACATTGGATGCAGACGAAATAAGTGCAGCCCAACGACTAACTGTTGCAACGGCAATCATCGCTGTGCGAGATGAACTTCGTCGACGGCATCCAGAGATTACAATTCTTGCCAACAGCGACGTGCTTCTTGAGCAGTCTAGTCAGCAAGCGATGGTTGATGATTTGACCACCTTGCTGCCCATTGTCGTTCTTATTTGCGTGCTCACTATTTGCTATTGCTTTAGATCGGCCGTGTTAGGGGTGTGCATTCTGGCCCACGTGCTGTTTACGCTGGCTAGCACGGTGGGAAGTTTAGGGTTTTTAGGCTACGCCTTTAACAGCATTTCTATTATCGCGCCTTTAGTCGTTGTGATCATAGCGGTTGCGAACTCAGTGCATATCATTTCTATTTACCAACAAGTGTTAACTAGTGGGGCAAGCAAGAGCAAGGCCATGCAAGACAGCTTGCAGCATAATTTTCAACCCATAACACTGGCTGCGCTCACCACAGCGATTGGCTTTTCGTCATTGAACATGTGCTCATCACCAGCCATTCAAGACTTTGGCCAGATAGTGGCAATAGGAATTATCTTTGCCTACCTTTTAACTCTGATTTTTCTGCCAGCACTTTTGATCTGGCTTACCAATGCTGAACGCTTGGCCACAGGGGGAAAGCCATTTTTACAGACGCCGCTTAAAAACTTAAGCGCTTTCACGATTAAAAATGACAAGGCTATTTTTTGGCTTTGTAGTGTTTTCGCGTTAATAACACTGGCACTTCTTCCACTCAACGAAACCGATTTTAACCGTTTGGACTTCATTGCTGGCGATACCGAGCTTAGAGACTATTACGATGTGTTAAACACACGCATGAACCGTGGGCCGGCTTTGACTTATGGTATCAACGCGGTTCAGCGCGACGCCGCCATCCAACCGGATTTTTTAAATCGATTGGATGCCTTCACCCAATGGGTGACGAGCCAGGAAGAAGTGGAGTCGGCAACAAGCATTGTTGATGTGATTAAAACTATCAATCGATATCTTAAGCAAGACGATCCTAATGAGTATGTAATCCCAGATTCAATCAATGTGATAGGCAATCATTTAGCGGGCTATGCTGTTGTACAAAGCGAAGATTTTCCGCTGAGCCAGTTCATTAACGAAAATTATTCGATCGTTAACTTGTTCGTCAATGTCGTGCCAACGACCAATCAAGAACTTTTGGATTTTGATAGGCGTCTAAGTGAAAAGTTTGCACAGGACCTGCCCGAGCTAGAACTGCTACACGGCAGCAGTATTCTGCTGTTCTCGCGCATGGACGAATTGGTAACCATCGAATTGCTGCAGGGCTATTCGGTGAGTTTAGCGCTTATTACGCTGAGTCTAGTGGTTGGATTAGGTAGTATTTATTTTGGTCTTTTAAGCGTAGTGCCAAATTTACTACCCGCCACAATGGTGTTTGGAGTTTGGGCGGTTTTTGTGGGGCAACTGGATCCTTTTGTAATGATGCTGTTTAGCATCAGCATCGGTTTGGTGGTAGACGATACGGTTCATCTGCTTAGTCACTATCTAATAAAGCGTCGAGGCGGAAGTGATAAATCAGCCTCGATAGACTATGCCATCCGTACCGCAGGCCCGGCCCTGACGATCACCACACTTGTGCTGGCTTTGGGCACGACCATACTTATTGGTGCTAACACTATTTATTTTCAGCAAGCTGCCAAGCTGCTTGTACCCATTGTAGTTCTCGCGCTAGTGCTAGACCTGCTGTATTTGCCTACCATCTTAAAGCGCTTTGATAGAGGTTTACCTCTTTCTTCGTAAGGGGCAAAAAAAAGCCCGGGCTATGCCCGGGCCTTTTGTCGTTCCAGCGGCTTAGTCTTCGCCGCCCTGATCTGTGTACTTCCAGTTAACTGCACCGAAGAACATCTCGTCCCAGCTTTGCTGTCCCCAAGGCACTTCGCGCTCTGGGTCTGGGTTAGCAGGATTTTGTGAAGAGTTGTCGAATGCACCAACGGCACGAATCTTAGTGCCTGCAGGGACAAAACGTGGCTCTTTCAACGTGTAAGCACGCTGCCAGGCATAATCATATTGAGCGATGTTAATCAGCTCTTCAGTTGTGCCATCTGGGTAGTCAGCATAAAAACGCATGTACTTGCCACGGAAATGCATATGCGGCGTGAAGCTCATGACGTTGGCATCTTTACGGATAGTAATAGAGGCAGTCTGCTCGAAGTTTGGATCGTTTGGCGGAATTGATGTCCATGTAGGTGGGAAAATACACGCACAAGCACCAGACATTCTTTCTTCTGGTATCTCACCTTCGGGATAGAACCAAAGTCCAATCTTGCCTGCGTCTACAGTCTCGCGACCCGTCGTAGTGTAGTGCATATTCAAATTAAGCACAGAACCGGCTTTTACTAGACCGCCAGTATTATCAGGTAGCCACACTGGATCAGCACCTGGGATATAAGGGGTGATGTCGGCTTTGTCTGGATCAGCACTGCCCAAGAAGCCGCCGCGACCGCTTTCACCCGGGAAATCTAGCCGGTTGATAGTGTGGTGCAGCACAGTTGGATCGCCCGCGAGGTATTGGCTACCGCGCAACCAACGATCTTCTGGGATATCAATAGTTACCGCGATATCTCGATAGTCAAGCACGCCAGTCGCTGGTACGTGCTGCTCTGGAATTTCAATGATGTAGTCTGGCTCACCGAATGCCCATTTAGATTCTGGCCAAGTCAGCTCGGTCAACAAATCTGTGTCGCCGTCTTTAGGTGCACCGGCTTCGGCCCATGCGATTACTTTGCGAACGTCTTCGTCATTTAAGACCATGCCATTGGTGAATTCGCCAATATGGCCGTCGATTTGACCCGGAGGCATACGCTTAGTCATAAGCACTTCGCGGATCATTGGTGACCAACCCTGTGCGACTGCGTGGCTATCCATTGCGAATGGTGCGATGCCGCCTTCACGGTGACAAGTAGCACAGTTATCAGCAATAAATGGCGCAATGTCTTTAGAGTAAGACGCGATTACCTGAGAATCATAAGAAATCGCTTCGCCGCTCGCTGCTACCATTGGCATGCTAACTTCGTTACCCGCAGTGATTTCAGCAAGAGCCGCGGCTGCGCCATCGACAGAACCTACGTAGTCCACAGTAAATTTCTTGGGATTAAACAGAACCACTTCGCCAGTTTGAGCAATACCTAAGGCTTCAGAAACAACCCGTGCATCGTCCATCAACACTGGAATGTCACTACCCAGTGCAGCAAGCTCGGCTCGAACGGCATCACGGTTTCTCTTACCCATTGGGTTAATCATGAAAAACTCGATACCCTGTGCTTCATACTGTGCTTTGAGTTTAGTGAACTCTGGGAGTGCGGCTTTAGTAGCGGCACTGCCATTGGCTTGTACCAGCAGAGCTACCGCTTTGTGGTCATCTAGCCAGCTCATGCTGTGATAGTAGCCATCTTGGTCAAGCAGCGAGAAATCGCCGACACGGTCTGCTGCACCAGCTAATGCGGGTAGCAAAGCAAGCGACAACGCGGCCGTCTTAAACATGTTCAATTTTTTCACTGTAATCTCCTTCGATTCATTACTGTGAGTAGGTAATGTATTTCACCGGATGCTGTGGTGAGCTAGGGGCTCACTTTTCTCAGAAAGCCACAGCTTGCACCGGCTGGCTGACAAAAATCAGTTGGATTGCAAAACACTTACAACCTTTACCACAAAACTCGACCACTCTACGACCTAGACCCACAAGGGTCAATGAAATGGCCTTCGTTCTGTCGTTTTTAAGAGTAAATTAACGAAACAAGGGGATTCATAGACCTATGA
>CAYGRT010000022.1:15547-22692 GCA_964352355.1 uncultured Pseudohongiella sp.
TCTAACCTGCCCGCCGCCAACCAGCAGATATCCAAGGCAGCGGAACCTAACCGACGAATATCAGCACAATGCTGCAGCACTGTATTAACCCGCTTAAGCATGGGGCCGAGTGTCGATTTGTCATAGGGAAAACCGGTGGCAATGATGCATCGAGATAGCTCGGTTTCATTGGCAACCGAAATTGGTGCACCGTTAAGGAACGCTCCTTTACCCCGCTGGGCGGTAAACATCTCATCGGTGAAGGGGTTGAAGACGACACCATGTTGAATAGTACCGTCCACTACGTAAGCAATAGACACTGCTGATTGATTATGACCATGGGCGAAATTCACGGTGCCATCGATGGGATCAATTATCCAAACCGGCGCTGGCAGGTTTTGTATATTTTTTAGATCAGGAGAGGATTCTTCTGACACAATAAAGTCTGTGGGGTACTGCTGCTTTATAGCGCTGACGATTAACTTGTCCGCCATCAAGTCGGCGTTGGTAACCAGTTCGATACCGTTCTTGTAAGCGTGTGTCAGCTGCGCTTTATTGCGCTCGTCGTTAATTAATACCCCGGCCTGGCGGGCGATACTTTTTGTAAACTCAAAAACTGTCATAAACTTCCGTAGGCGACGAATTAAAGTAACCGGTCATGGGTTCCGGCGAGTGAAAACATTTGTAGTATAACCGGGTAACGTGACAGCATGCGATTCTTTCCCCAACTCAGTCTGGCCGCCACAATATGACTGCTATCAGCTTAGCCCTGCGATACGCTTTATTCGCGCTTATAGCTACCTTAATCAACCTGCTGACTCAAGAATTATGGCTGTGGTTGTATGCGGGCTCATTTGAGTTGGTTTTGGCGATGTTCGCGGGCACTGCAACGGGACTAGTTGCAAAGTATCTTTTAGACAAGCGTTTCATTTTTAACCATGTCACCAAATCACCTGCTGACACAATCAGAAACTTTAGCAGATACACATTAACCGGTGTTTTTACCACCGGGTTATTCTGGGTGACGGAACTAGGCTTTCATGGCTTTTTTGGCACCGATGGGGCTCGAATCAGCGGTGCCGTGCTCGGACTCGCGACGGGATATGGTATAAAGTACTACTTAGATAAACGATACGTATTTACTCCTCGAGACATGGCATGATTTTACATAGCTGGGGGCGCTACCCTCGTGCAGTCGCCGACTTGCTCGAGCCATTAAGCGCCGATGCCGCACAAAGACTCATCAACGCCCACGGTAAAGAAAATTTTCTAATCGCCCGAGGTGCCGGACGCAGCTACGGCGATAGCGCTTTAGCACCGGTGGTCTTATCCAGTCGCTTCTTAGATAGTTTTATCGCATTTGACGAAGCATCCGGCATCATTCACTGCGGCGCAGGTGTTAGCCTAGATTCCATCTTACGAGTTGCCATCCCCAAGCAGTGGTTTCTTGCGGTGATTCCAGGCAGTAAGTTTGTGACTGTGGGCGGCGCTATTGCCGCCGATGTCCACGGAAAAAATCATCATATTGATGGCACTTTCTGTGATCATCTAATTGAATTTCGTCTTCTGCTCGCGTCAGGCGAAATAGTTACCTGTAGCCCTACTAGCAATGCCGATCTGTATCACGGCACCTGCGCTGGCATGGGATTAACTGGAGTCATTATCGATGCCAAAATTCAACTAAGCAAAGTACCTGGTGTCTTTATTAATAGACGTTCCATCATCAGTGAAAATTTGCGCGAAACGTTTTCGACTCTGGACCAGCACCACGATGCGAAATATTCGGTAGCATGGCTCGACTGCATGGCTAAGGGAGAGAAGCTCGGGCGCTCCGTAGTTTACCTTGGCGATCATGTATCAGACAGCCGTTTTAACCACAAAGAAAGCATCAATATTACTGTTCCTTTCTCGACACCGGCATTGCTACTTAACAAACACACCATGTCGGCGTTCAATGGCCTGTACTTCAATTTAAAAAAGCGCACCCCAACGAATACAAAAACCAATTACAATTCATTTTTCTTTCCACTGGACAACATTAAACACTGGAACAGACTCTATGGCGGCCCTGGGTTTTTACAGTATCAATTTGTAGTGCCAACGGAATCTGCATTTAGTGCGATTAGCGAAGTATTAACAAAGGTTGCTGCTGCCGGCAAAGGATCGTTCCTTACCGTGTTGAAAAAATTTGGTGTGGCTAACAAAAACCTTTTGTCATTTCCAAAAGAAGGCTACACCTTAGCCCTAGACTTTAAACGTGAGGCTGGGTTATTTCCCTTGCTTCTCGCATTGGACGACATCGTGTTGGCCAGCGGTGGCCGATTGTATTTGGCCAAAGATGCACGCATGAGCGAGAACATGTTTAAAACTGGCTACCCACAATGGGAGGCCTTTACCAAACTTAAAGCGAAAGTTGACCCAGACAATCTTTTCGGTTCACTGCAATCCGTTAGGCTGGGGCTCGGCCATCATCACAGGACCAACAGCTAGTGAAAATCTTACTTATTGGCGCGACATCTGCCATTGCCAAAGCGACTGCTCGGCTATACGCACAACAAGGCGCTGAGCTTTTTCTTATGGCCAGAGACAGCGCCAGACTCAGTGCATTAAGCGATGATCTTGCTGTCCGTGGCGCGACGTTACTTGGCGATCTAACGCTGGATATAGCAGACACTGGCATGCATCAACGCAGTTTAAGTACAGCCTTTGAAAAAATTGGACTTGTCGATTTAGTTCTTATTTGTCATGGCGACCTGCCTGACCAAAACGCCTGCGAAGCTAACTACGAGAAAGCCTTTCATGCGATCAACGTCAATGCCCTGAGCACTATTTCTCTGCTTGGTATTTTAGGTGAGAAAATGATGGAGCAAGGCTGTGGAACTATCGCGGTTGTCACGTCAGTTGCAGGAGATCGCGGTCGCCAACCCAATTATGTCTATGGTGCGGCTAAGGCGATGGTTTCCACTTACTTGCAAGGTTTTAGGGGAAGAGTCTTTGAGCACGGTGTACATGTATTGGATGTAAAACCCGGGCTAGTAGATTCACCCATGACATCCCAGTTTGAAAAAGGTCCACTTTGGTCACAGCCGGAAGTTATTGCGAATGCCATCGTCCGCGCCGTAAAGTTCCGACGTCATACCATTTATACGCCCGGTTATTGGCGAATCATCATGTTAGTAGTGCGTAGCATTCCTAACTTTATTTTCAAGCGGCTAAAATTTTAGGATGTCCATGCGAGCTTCTCTGCCGCCTCTTTTTGTAGATCTTGATGGCACCTATTTCAAGACGGACACCATGGTAGAAGCAGTGCTAGCGCTACTTCGCCTTGAGCCCCTGGCGCTATTCGAAATGCTGGTGTGGCTAACAGGCGGCAAAGCCGCCTTCAAGGCGCAATTAGCCAAGCGCATCGGCGTAGATTTTTCCTCACTTCCTAAAAACCCTCAATTGCTGCAATTTCTTAGCGACGAGAAAAGCAAAGGGCGCGAGATAATCCTGATTTCCGCTTCTCATCAGTCCGTAGTCGATGCTGTTTTGTCGCAGACAAAGTACTTCAATGCAGGCTATGGTAGTGACAATAAAACCAATCTGAAAGGCGAGAATAAGCTCGACAAAATTCGGCAGTTAACCAATGACACTGCCTTTGCCTATGCAGGTGATAGTGCCGCAGACCTAGTTATTTGGGAAAAAGCCGCAGAAGTGATTTTGGTCAACTGCGAAAGCGCAGTCGCCAAGCAGGCCCGCGAAGCTATCAAACAAGACGCCGAACTTATAGAGTTAGATAAGCCCTCTTCGCAGATATATGGTGTACTAAAGGCAATGCGACCTCACCAATGGATCAAGAACTTGCTGGTGTTTTTGCCACTGATTCTTTCTCACCAGTTGAATCAGCCTGCGTTGGTGGCGCTAAACAGCCTAGCTTTCATTAGTTTTTGCCTTTGCGCATCTAGCGTCTACTTTCTCAACGATCTTTTAGACCTTGGCAGCGACCGCTCTCATCCAAGCAAAAGTGATAGACCGTTTGCCGCCGGCACGCTGTCTCTGAAAGTGGGGCTCACTGTTGTTCCTCTTTTGTTCACCGCGTCGCTAGTATTGGCGCTATTAGTAAGCTGGGAGTTTCTTCTCACCGTCTTGGTTTACTGGGTAGTGACGTGTTTATACAGCTTTTATTTAAAACGGGTTTTTCTTGTAGATGTATTCACTCTTGCACTACTTTTTACACTTCGAGTTATAGCAGGCTCGGCTGCAATTGGTGTGATCACCACTGACTGGCTATTGGCATTTACCGGGTTTTTATTCTTAGGATTGGCGGTCGTAAAACGAGTAATCGAATTAACTAACTTAAAGTCGAAAGGGTTAACAACTACTGAAGGTCGAGGTTACAGTGTCGACCGCCTGCAATTGATTACCATAATTGGAAGTATGTCGAGCATCGCGGCAGTGCTGGTATTCGCGGTGTATATCAATTCTCCAGCGACTCTTAATCTCTACAGCTCTCCCAATGTTCTTTGGGCTATTTGTCCACTGCTTTCGATCATGTTGGCGCGGGTGTGGCACGCAGCCTTGAAAGGCAATCTGAACGAAGACCCCGTGCTTTTTGCTGCCGAAGACAGACCCAGTCAAATTATGCTACTTATGTGCGCATTACTATTGTGGGCAGCGATCTAAAGTCCAAAGTGCTTCCCATGAAACTTCAGGTGTTCCGCTACAAACGTTGAGATAAAGTAGTAGCTATGGTCGTAGCCACCTCGAGAAACGAATTCCACAGGATAGGCGCAATCTGTTGCCGCTTTTATCAACAGCTCAGGTTTCAGTTCAGACTCGAGAAACTGATCGAGCGTGCCTTGGTCGATTAACATGGGAAGCGCTTTTTCTGCTTTTTTTATAAGTGGCACTGAATCATAGTCGCTCCAAGTATTTCTATCTTCCCCGAGGTAATTGCTTAAGGCCTTCACGCCCCAAGGACAGTTAGGCGGAGACACAATTGGAGCAAATGCAGAAACAGCTGTGTAGCGATGGGTGTTTTTAAGCGCAATCGTAAGCGCACCATGGCCGCCCATGGAATGCCCCATAATACCGTGCCGCGAGTCATCAACAGGAAAATTATCGGCCACGAGCTGACGCAATTCGTCAGTGATATAGTCGTACATGCGATAGTTTTTATTCCAAGGTGCCTGAGTTGCATTGAGATAAAAACCGGCGCCTAATCCAAAATCATAGTGGCCTTCCGGGTCATCGGGAATATCAGCACCTCGGGGACTCGTGTCGGGTGTCACTATTATTATCCCTAGCTCAGAGGCATATCGCTGAGCACCACCTTTCTGGGGAAAACTCTCATCAGTACCAGTTAGACCTGCAAGGTAAGTTATCACAGGCAGCTTATCTGAGCCGGATTCTATTTGCTTACGGCTATCTGGCAGATAGATAGAGAAATTCATATCGCAGCCGAGGACTTCGGAATGGTGATTGTAGCGCTGCTGTGCACCGTCAAAACATCGGTTGTTGCTTATGAGTTCCATGACTACCTGCTCTTAACTATGAATTTACGCCATCAATTGTAAAGCGATGCTACCAAGGATCAAGTCATAAGGTAGACATATTCACTACCCTACCAACGGCGAGGATTATGCCAGCGATTGGAGCCGCTGCGACGATCGTTATAGTCTCTATCTCGATGGTTGAAATCGCCTCTAAAGTCGCCGCTAGGCACCGCCTCGAGGTGCCCGCCTCGGCCCGATTGCTGCCAACCATAGCCGTTCCATACGAAACGAACGTTGCGGTCGTTTATAACCCAAGGCCTTTCATAGCTGCCCCCGATGGCAACAGCGCCTCCAGGGACTTGATCCCAGCCGTAGCCATTCCAGCGAAAAATACCATAGCCACCGTGCTCCCGATTAGTTCCTATCGCCCAACCATCGGCAACCGCAATAGCTGAGCCTGGCAAACGGTCCCACCCTCGACCATTCCAATAGAAGATTCGGTTGCGACTATTCACCACCCAAGGATTTCTTCGGGTACCCCCAATCTGGACAGCACCGCCATCTACGCGCTGCCAACCGTGGCGGGTGCTGCGATAGATGCTGTAACCATCTCGATTACGATCAGGGCCCAGCCGCCAGCCTGAGACTTGCTCAATTCCTGCGCCGAAACCAACCCTGCCGTCCCCTGCATGGGCATAGTTGCCAGCAAACAATCCCAGCATCACGCTAGCCCACGCTGTAAGCATGAAAAGTGTTCTGGTTATGTTAGTCATAATCGGTCTCTCCTATTGTCATTGCTGCCCGTCGAATGCACAAAACATCAAGATTCGATCAAGCGCGAAGAAAGTGTAGAGTCTGTAGGCTTAACCGAGGGTTAACCAATGTTTGGTGAGTTTCAGGCCTGTAAGCCACTAAAGGTCAACTGCGAGATGGGTGTGGCCATGGAGAAAGGTGGAACTGCAGAAATGGTGCTATGGCAGAATCAGGCGAGCGTGTTTAGGATAAGAGAAAAGCGGCGAATCACGCGACTATCAAAAAACTCTCCTCAATTGGATTCCACTTACTGGGCTTATCTATCTTTGTCACCACCATCGGCTTTTGAACCTTAGGTTCAAGATTTTCGGTGAACATGTCCACATCTTTGTTGTTAGGGTCCAACCATTTCTCCACTAGTTCTTCGTCTTCGAAATCTATCATCAAGGGCATTGATTTAGGATGAATGGCATCCCACTGCGGAGTGAGGGGAGGCAGAGTAATAATGGATGCACCGTAAGCAACCTCGCCAGTCTCTTTATTGAAATACTCTTTGTAGATTCCACCAAAAGTAATCGCAGAGTTTTCCAGCGAGATTTTATGATAGGTTTTTTTATCACCCAGCCCTTCAACAAATGCGCTGGCCGGAATTAGGCAGCGTGATTCTCGGTAGGGTTTGTAAGCGAGGGAACGCTTAACGTGAAGCTTGTCGGAGCGAGAATTGAAACTTGCATACTTGTAATTTGGCTTTAGTGTTTCTCCATCTAAAAACAGCCACCAAGTTGCCTCGGAGACTTTGCGCTCACCTTGCAGGGTGTGGATCATTGCGATCTGTGCGCCAGGTGCGATATCCGAATGCAACTGCTGTGGGAACAGACTTATGCCTAGTGTTTGGCACAACCACTGAATCTCTGGGCTGTCTATGAGGTTAAATCT
>CAYGRT010000022.1:22792-43398 GCA_964352355.1 uncultured Pseudohongiella sp.
TGCCTAGTGTTTGGCACAACCACTGAATCTCTGGGCTGTCTATGAGGTTAAATCTGCCACACATTGATTTTGCATCCTTAAGTGGTAAAGTCTTGTGCATTCAAAACATAAGCGACAACAACAATAACCGGAATTTGCCATGAGAATCTACCCAAGAACGTCTAGGCTATTATTAATCACATTAGCACCTGCCATTGCCCTGCTGAGTTCTGCAGCAACAGCGCAGCAATTAAATGCCGTTGACCAAGCTGTTTGTGAGAACCTCGGTGATTTACGTAACCTTACAATCACCAGCGCCACACTGCGGGAGAACGATCAGTCTAGTGAACCTTATTGCTATGTGCGGGGCATTATTTCACCGGCTATTCATTTTCATGCTCAGTTACCATTGCCACGAAATTGGAATGGGCGCTTTCTGCAATGGGGCGACGGCGGTAAAGACGGTGATCTGGATTTTGCTGACCACCGAGTAGCCGAAGGCTATGCGGTCACAAATAGCAACACGGGGCATGACAGCGGAGTAGAGCCTGGCGCCTCCTTTGGCTTTAATAATCGTCAGGCGGAAATAGATTTTGGCTACCGAGCGGTTCATTTAACAGTGATGGCAGGTAAAACTCTGGTCGATGCCTACTATGGCCGCGCGCCTAACTACTCTTATTTTGAAGGCTGCTCTCAAGGGGGTCGCCAAGGATTAATGGAAGCCCAGCGCTTTCCTGAGGACTTTGATGGTATTGTCGCTGGCGCCCCTGCATTTGCCTATCAAGCCCTTAATGCAGCGGGCACTTGGAATTTACAGCGAATATTTAGGGACAACCTAGTTGGCAACCTTGCGGTAGATACCGACGGTGACGGCAGCTTTGATAGTTTAAACCTTATTGACCTGCTTCATACTCAGGTGCTGCAAAAGTGTGATGCTAAAGATGGCATTAGCGACGGGGTAATAAACGACCCGCTAAGCTGCAACTTCAACCCCAATGCTGACCTAGCTGATTTAATGTGCCCCGCAGGTAATTCTAGCGATCAATGCTTTACCAAGGAGCAGCTTGTCACCATCAACGACTTATACAACGGCCCTCGAGATGACAATGGGGTGCAGATATATCCAGGCAAAATGTTTGGATCTGAACCGCGCTGGGTGAACTTGTATATTCCCTACGCCCGCAACAACAATGGTCCTGGAAAACTAATGGGTGTCGCAGGGGACCACATGAATTATTTATTCTACGAGCAAGACCCCGGTGTTGCCATTGCTGATGTTAGAGATACCAACTACAAGGCACGCACCACTGGTGCAATTCCAGAGTTCCATTGGATGGACTGGGATATTAATGATTTCACGTCAGGCAAAGGCGATTTAATGATGTCTATCACCGATGCTACTGATCCCGATCTAAGCCGATTTTTAAAAGATCGGGGCGGTAAACTGATTATCTATCACGGCCTCACTGACACCTTGATAGTCGCCGAGGACACCATTGACTACTTTAATGACATGGTTAATACCACCTTCGCCGGCAGCATCGGTGCGGCAAGTGATTCGTCACGATTGTTTCTTGCCCCGGGAATGGGGCACTGCTCTGGAGGTGCTGGCCCGGACACTTGGGATAAACTCGCGCCTTTGGTTGAGTGGGTAGAGAATGGTGTGGCGCCTGCTGCCATTGCGGCGCAGCATTTAAGTGGCGGGCAAGTAGATAACGAGCGAATATTGTGCCCCTACCCTCAACAGGCCGTTTACACCGGCCCCGCCAGTGGCGCCAACGACCCGGCCAATTGGCGCGCCGAGAACTTCCAATGCCGATAGCGAAAGTCCGCTGACAGGCTGACTACTCGGCAAGATACAGACTGTACCTTGCCGAGGTCTTGGGTTTTAATAGGCCAATAAATCCAACAATAAGAGCTTATTCAATGAAATTCGGCCAACTACTACCCCATCTTTTACTGCTATCCTCGCTATCGCTGCCTAGCGGCGCTTTTGCTCAAGCCGAGACTTTCCGTGCACGGCTATCACCTATGCCAACTACTCCTCAAACCAAATCAGAAATTACGGGTGGAGGAGAGGTCATCCTCACCTTGGAAGGCACAACCCTAAAAGTTACTGGAAGTTTTGCCGGTATGAGTTCGGCGGCCACTGTCGCTCATATACATAATGGCCCACCTGCCCAGCCAGGGCCGGTTATTCATTCGCTTACCGTAACAGAGGCGAGTAGCGGTGAAATCTCCGCAGACCTTGAGCTGACAGCTGAACAACTAGCGCAGCTGAAGGCTAATTCCTTCTACATTCAAATTCATTCTGCAAACAACCCACCTGGAGAGCTGCGGGGCTGGGTATTCGCCAAAAGCCATTTTAAGTAGCGGATTAGCCCATCGGAAAACCCAATCGGTTAAAGCCATCTACCAATAGAGAAATCATCATGAAAACCTGTGTCAACTTAACCAAACTTAGCCTCGGGCTTGCGATTGCCACCATACTTTCAAGCTGTAGCGATCAAGAGACAAACACTGCATCTACCGCACCTATCGTCGACTCCGTTGCTGCAAGCACTGATGCATTTGCGGCTCAGGCGGCCAACGGGGCAGAATTGTTTGCCAGCAACTGTGCGGCCTGTCATGGCGCTAATCTTGAAGGGACCACCCTCGGGCCAATCCTATCCGGTGGTGCATTTCTGCAGCGTTGGGGTCAACAAACCCCGGCTCTGCTTACTAATAATATTCAAGCCAATATGCCACCCGGTGGCAACGAAGGCTTAGATGATGGAGACTACCTCAGCATTACCGCCCATCTGTTAGCAAGCAATGGTGTCGATACCGTTACAGATGCATTAAGTTCATCGACGGATTTTATTATTGCTGAAAACATCACTCGAATTGTGAGCAGCCAGCGCAGCGAGCCAGAGCCTCCAGTTGGCCTCACTGTACGCGGCAATACGGAGGATTATGTTGAATTTGTCCCCGTTACTGATGCAATGCTTGAAAACCCAGACCCTGCTGATTGGCCCATGTGGCGACGAGACTATTATGCTCACAGCTACAGCCCGCTAGATCAGATTGACACCAGTAATGTGGGCAACCTGACCCTAGAATGGGTGTGGAATATGCACGAGGGAGATTCCGAGCCGTCACCATTGGTTTATAACGGCATTGTTTATTTGATTAATCCAAGCAATATTATTCAGGCTTTAGATGGCAAAACAGGCGAACTTATTTGGGAGCATTGGGGCGGGTCTGCAACACGGGAGGACATGCGAAACATCGCAATCTATAACGATAAGATCATACACGCGACTACCGATGCCAGGCTCTTAGCACTGGATGCTCGAACTGGTGAGAAAGTGTGGGAGACTGTGGTCGCCGATTCCAGCAAAGGCTTCTCTAACTCTAGCGGCCCTATCGTAGCTGACGGCAAGGTGATACTGGGCCTTGCCGGTTGCGCTCGGTATATCCCCGAAGACTGTTATATATCTGCCCACGATGCTAATACAGGCGAGTTGCAGTGGCGATTCAACACTATCGCCAAAGCTGGCGAGCCTGGCGGTGATACTTGGGGCGATTTAGACAATATATTCCGCGCCGGAGGTGAGACTTGGATAACTGGCAGCTACGATCCTGAGCTTAAACTCACCTACTGGGGGACGGCACAACAAAAACCTTGGGTGCCAGTAAGCCGTCACCTCACCATAAATGACGTAGGCTTATTTACCAATTCTACTGTCGCTGTTAATACAGACAATGGTGAACTGGATTGGTTTTTCCAACACGTTCCAGCCGAAGCGCTAGATTTGGACGAAGTGTTTGAACGGGTGCTGGTTAATCGGGGCGATGAAAAACTGGTTTTTTCGTTAGGAAAGTACGGCATTCTTTGGAAAAACGACCGTGTTACAGGGCAGTTCTTGGATTTTAAAGAAACAGTGTTCCAAAATGCCTTTACGCATATCAATCCTGACACCGGCGAGGTCACTTACCGCGAAGATATCCAAAACGCCAAGCTCAATGAATGGACAAGTGCCTGCCCAAGCAGTGCCGGTGGTAAAGACTGGCATTCAATGACCTACCATGAACCCAGCGGTACGATGATCGCCCCGCTTAGCCAAACCTGTTTAGAAAACGCAGCACGGGAGGTGGCCTTAGTACAAGGTGGCGGTGGGCTGGCTGCCAGTCGAAAGTTTTTCGAGATGCCGGGCACAGATGGCAACTTAGGAAAGATTGGCGCATACAACGTGGACACCATGGAAGAAGTTTGGAGTTATCAGCAAAGAGCCTCGTTCCATACTGGCACCATGTCCACCGCCGGCAACGTGGTTTTTGTAGGCGACTTAGACCGACGCTTTAAGGCGCTAGATGTGAGCAATGGCGAAATTCTTTGGGAAACTCGCCTTGGCACCGCAGTTCAAGGTCACCCGGTTTCTTTCGCAATCGATGGTAAGCAGTACATCGCCGTGACAGCAGCCAATGGTGGCACAAGCCCCAGAACCGTTCCCGATGTGATCGCCACCGAAATCACCTATCCGCGCTGGGGCAATGCGATCTATGTGTTTAGCTTGCCAGATTAGCAAGCCAGCAAGGACGCACTAGCGATAGAATAATTTAGGAGAAGCTAGGTTTAAATAGAACCGCCTGCCTAGGTTACCAAGACTGAACACGGCGCGGTTTTTTAAACGCTTCGACGATTGCTGCCAGTTCCACTACTTGTCATTGGCGTTATCAGCTCAGCTTTCTTTTTTATTCAGTTCAATAGCACTTAGCGCTAACAGGATTAATGGAATGGCGGTGAACATCTATATAAGCCCCGGGGCATATCAATATTGCCCCTTCAGAAAAAACCAATGGAGACATTATGGGCAGGCGCTTTGACCAACTTTCAGCGGAACATACCGCGTTTATAGAGCACCAAAAACTTTTTTTTGTCGGCACTGCCGCGAACGATGGCACTATAAACGTTTCACCAAAAGGCTTCGATTCACTTCGCGTTTTAGACAGCAATCGACTAGCTTGGCTAAACATCACCGGCAGCGGTAACGAGACTGCCGCCCATTTGGCTCAGAATGATCGCATGACGATTATGTTTTGCGCATTTGACAACGAGCCCAAAATTTTAAGGCTGTATGGCAAAGCAACCGCGATCCATCGACGAGATTCCCGGTGGGATGAATTTTCAGCGCTGTTTCCTCATTATCCAAGCGCTCGCCAGTACGTAGACTTTCGCTTCAATCTTGTGCAGACATCCTGCGGCTTCGGTGTGCCCCTGTTTGACTATGTTGAACCAAGAGACAATATGCCAAAATGGTTGGCCACCAAAGATTCTGCCGCTATCGAAGACTATTGGCGGTTGAAAAATCAAGTTAGTATCGATGGTTTACCAACTCATATTTTTGCTGATGAAGATATGCGGGACGAAAATTTATGACAGATGAAGAACCGACTGATAAGCCAGTACAAAAGCCCAGTAATCTAGGTAGGGTCGAGTGGATGGATCTCACCGTTGAAAACGCGCCCAAGCTCCGAGATTTTTATGCCTCTGTGGTGGGATGGAATACTGATGCCGTACCCATGGGCAATTACGATGACTACAATATGAATCTGCCCGGCAGCACCACTACCATAGCCGGCATTTGTCATGCTCGGGGCAGCAATGCGAATCTGCCTCCCCAATGGCTTATGTACGTTCGAGTCGCCAGTGTAGCGGCGTCTGTGAACGAATGCGAAAGTCGAGGTGGCAAAGTGTTAGATGGTCCCCGCCGCCTAGGCTCTTCGAAATTTGCCGTGATTCAAGACCCAGCAGGCGCTGTAATGGCATTGATTTCAGATTAATAAAGGATTAGCCATGGCTAAAGTTGAACACATATTTATTACGCCTGAGAAACGAGGCTCTATGCGTGAAGTGCCTTCGGCTACACTCGAAGCAGGTAAAGGCATTCAAGGGGATCGGTACCACAGTTTGGCTGAGCAGCATGTTGCTCAAGACCTGAACGTACCCAACAACCATGTCAGTTTTATCGCGCAAGAAGAACTCGACCAATTCCTGAGGGCTAATTCCAGTGATTTGAGTTACCGCGACTTTAGACGCAGCATAGTCACCAGCGGTATCGATCTCAACTCGCTCGTTGGCAAAAAGTTTAGCGTTGGTGATGCATTATGCTATGGCTTCGAGCTGTGCGAACCTTGCTCTTTTTTAGCCAGTTCAGTTCATCCAGCTGTGCTGCCGGGGCTTGTTAATCGAGGCGGTCTGCGGGCAACGGTAATTAGCACTGGCAGCATAACTCAAGGCAGTACACTGACCGAGGCATGAATTAAGTGTTAAGTATTCACAAAAGACTATTAAGCGCATTATTGTTTTTTGCCATAAGTCATTCATGCCTCAGCCAAGATCACGCTTTTATCCATGTGCTTGGGGTAGTGCAAGATGCCGGCTATCCTCAAAGCGGCTGCTATCAGCCCCACTGCATGCCTGGCTGGGAGGACCCAAATTTGCGCCGCGGCGCTACTTCTATTGCCGTGGTTGATCCGGCTGCCAAAGAAAACTTTTTGTTTGAAGCTACCCCCAACATGCCAGAACAACTCTATCAGCTGCGCAACCAAACAGCGGCAGGTAGCCACGCTCTAAGCGGAGTGTTTTTGACCCACGCCCATATTGGGCACTATGCCGGACTCATGTTCTTTGGCCACGAAGCCCAAGGGGCGAATCGGATTCCGGTTTATGCCATGCCCCGTATGTTAGATTTCCTCGTTAACAACGGTCCATGGAGCCAACTGGTATCCCTTGAGAATATTGTTCTAAATCCACTGGTTGATCAAACTGCGGTTACATTCACTAATGTTCAAGTGACTCCATTTTTAGTTCCCCACCGGGACGAATATTCTGAAACGGTTGGTTACAAAATCTCTGGACCAAACAAGACCGCTATTTTTATTCCAGATATTAATAAGTGGTCGGTATGGGACGAAGATATCGCGGAACTCGTCAAATCCGTTGACTATGCACTGTTGGATGCGACGTTTTATGCTGACGGGGAACTAGGCAATCGAGACATGTCAAAAATACCCCACCCTTTTGTTTCAGAAAGTATGGCAGCGTTTGATCACCTGAGTGCGAAGGATAAAAACAAAGTGTGGTTCATACATATGAATCATACCAATCCACTTCTGAATAGCGGCAGCGGGGAAAGTAATGTAGTTCGGGGCAAAGGCTATAACATTGCCACCGAAGGGACTCGCCTGCCCCTTTAGGAAGCAGGCGAGGTGCTTACTTACTCTAGATGACTGCGCAGCATCCATGCGTTTTTTTCATGAACAACTTGACGGTCAATAGCGATGCCGGCGGACGCTTCGTCGCCTAGTTGGCTGGCCGTTGCTCCTAGCTCTCTCGCCAATTTGGCAATGATTTCTTGATCCGTTGTTAAGTCGCGAATCATTTCCTCTGCACTAGGCTCGCCACTCACTTCCTCAACTAAAGAAAGTGCCGCAAACTCGGTGTAGCTGCCTGGCGCTTTGTCCCCCAAGGCACGAATCCGCTCGGCGATTTCATCCACTGCTAAAGCCAATTCGGTGTATTGAGTTTCGAACATTGTATGTAGCGTGGTAAACATGGGACCCGTAACATTCCAGTGATAGTTATGAGTCTTCAAATACAAGGTATAGCTGCTTGCGAGCAGTGTTTTAAATTTTACTATCAACGCGGTTTTGTCACTCATGTTGTTCTCCTTGCGTTCTTGCAATTGATTACAGAGTCACTATACCGAGCCACTTACAATTTGTATAACCGATTATTCAGATTAAGACTATCGCTATTTCCAATCAGTCGCAAATAGCCCCCTTAGATAAAAGTACCGTCGCTATAGGCTCTTACTGCCGCTTGAATCTCATCAATGGAATTCATGACAAAGGGACCATGGGCAACTATCGGCTCGTCTATGGGCTTGCCTGTTATGAGCAGAAGTTTTGAGCCTTCAGCTGCATTGATGGTTAGGCTGCCTTGTCTTGATAGGCGCGCAAGATGAGACTTGCGAATGAGATAATCACTTTCACCAATACGCCCCTCACCCTCGTAAAAATAAACCAGCCCGTTGTAATCGTCAGGGACTTCCACAGTCAATGTGCTCGAAGCGTTGAAGGTTATATCCAAGTAACTAGGATCCGTTGTAAGGCCCGTAACTGCACCCGCAATTGGTTTGCCATTAATCGTTAAAGCACCGGCAATCGCTTTGATGGTCACATCGTTCAGTTCGTAACTGGGAATATCTGCAGCTCGTATATCGTTGTAAGTAGCAGGTGTCATTTTTTCAGCGGCAGGCAGATTGACCCACAGTTGAAAGCCTCGCATTAGACCTTCTTCTTGCTTTGGCATTTCCGAATGCACAACCCCTGCGCCTGCCTTCATCCACTGCACGTCGCCAGGCCCCAGTTTACCGACATTGTTCATATGGTCACGATGTTCCATGTGCCCATTGAGCATATAAGTCACGGTCTCAAAACCTCGGTGTGGGTGAGGCGGGAATCCGCCGATGTAGTCGCTCGCCACATCCGATCCAAATTCATCAAGCATCAAAAAAGGATCGAACCTTGCCAGATTAGGCCCACCAAATACTCGTTTAAGTTTTACTCCATCACCGTCACTGGCTGACTGAGCGGAAATCACTTCTTCAATTATTCGCTGTTGATTCATTATGTTGGTCTCACTAGGTTGATTCTGTGGGTTTGCTATGCGGCGACTTTAGTCATCAAACGGGTAATTTCACTACGGGCATTTTCTAGCCCCGCCTCCCGATGGCTTGGGCCCATATTAAGACCAGCTGCCGTAATGATTTCCACATCGGTCAGGCCAAGGAAACCCATGATGAGCTTCATATAAGGACGAATAAAGTCACTTACGCCGACCTCATGGTGGCCACCCATGGTTGTCACTAGGTAAACCTTTTTGCTGTTGAGCAAGCCCTTCGGGCCTTCATTGGTGTAGGTGAAAGTCACACCAGCACGGGCAATATGGTCAACCCATGCTTTTAACATTGAGGGAACAGTAAAGTTATACATAGGCAGCGCGATGACCAAGGTATCGGCCCTAATAACCTCGGCAATAAGCTTGTCAGAGAACGCCACTTTTGCCTTCTGCTCCGGGCTACGTTCAGCTTCCGGCGTGACAAGCGCTGATAACCACGCCTCATCAACGTGAGGAACTGGGGTTTGACTAAAATCTCGATCCGTTACAACCACGCCACCACTTTGCGCCTTAAGCGCCTCTATAAGCTCGTTGGTTAAAAGCGCCGAGGTGCTATTTCCACCGAGAATACTGCTAGAAATACGTAATACATTGTTCATCATGTGCTCCTTTGATTGGGCTGAAAAAACCATGAAGCTATGATAGTGCTAATAATCTGTTCTTTTGATAGTATTTTTTCATCAATTCAATCAGAATTTTTAAACTATGCAGATTCCACGAATTTCTTTAGATCAATGGCTAGCGTTCAAAACTGTTGTAGATTCAGGAAGCTATGCAGCTGCCGCGGATATTCTGAACAAAAGTCAGTCCGCCATTAGCTATGCCATAAGCAATCTTAACGAGCAGCTGCCCAACCCGGTACTTGCACTACAAGGGCGAAAAGCCGCTCTTACTGACGAGGGCACTGTACTCTATCGATACGCGGAGCAGCTTATTAATGCGGCCAATGCCGCTGAGGCTATCGCCAAATCGATGGCGATGGGCTTTGAAGCTGAGGTCATTATTGCCGTAGATGTACTGGTGCAAGTTAGCAGCTTGGTATGCTGTTTTGAGGAGTTCTCAGTAAACTTTCCACATACCCGGATTCGAGTGCTTGAGACCAGTCTATCTGGCACAACCGAGGCTCTGTTGGAGAAACAGGCTGACATCGTAATCAGCTCTGCAACTCCTACGGGCTTTAATGGCCGGTCCGTCGGGGAAGTTACCATGGTGCCAGTGGCGGCACCCCATCATCCCCTAATCAAGGATAGAGATTCAGTGTCGGAGTTTGAACTGCGCTCCCATCGCCAAATCGTTTTAAGAGATACTGGCACTAAGCGGAAGATCGACGCGGGTTGGCTTGCGGCTCAGCAAAGATGGACGGTGAGCCACTTTTCCACCAGCATTGACCTGCTTAAATCCGGATTAGCGTTCGCCTTCGTTCCTCATAAATGGGTGGCGTTGACTCTGGCGAAGAACGAGCTAGCCATAATCCCCCTAGAGCAGGGCCTAGAGCGGAAAATTCCTCTGTACCTGCTGTTCTCTGACCAAAACAGCGCAGGCCCTGCAACCAAGGCCCTTGCCGCGCTGCTGGCGGATTATCTCCTGGCGGGCTAAGCCAGCCGGATCAGCACTGGCGCACCCGTTCAGTTAGTATTCATTTAAAACCCGTAGTATCAATAAAGCTGATTTAAATGATTTGGTTGGAAGGAGTGATCTATGAGGAAGTTAATGCTCGGCGCAGCGCTAGTTGGCTCACTGATAATGTCTCAATCCGCATTGGCTGACCATCGCTTTTCAAACTTTGGCTATGGCCATGGGAATTTTAACCACCGGGGATTCGATCGCCGCTTCGATCGCGGTTTTTATGGCACAAGAGCCAATTCTTTTCACTATGGCTCTTTTTCAAATCGGGGCCGAAATAATTTCGTGTCTGTATCTTACGGTAATCACTTTGGCCACCGTGGGTGGAATAATCGTCGCTGGAATAACGGCTGGAACAACCGCTTCAATGGTGGCGACTTTGTCGGCGGGCTAGTTGTGGGCTCCTTATTGACCAGCAGCTATGCCCAACCTGTGGTCACTGAGCGAGTAGTTTATCGCACCGCTCCTGTTCGGCAGGAGGTAGTTTATGTGAACCCTCAGCCCCGCAGAGTCAATGCAGCACCGAGGCGAAAACTACTACGGGATCTTCAGGGTAACTGTTACCAAATAGACACAACTAGCAGCGGAGATGAAATCAGGATCGAACTGCCCCCACAAGAGTGCGGATTCTAGCGTAGAGTCCGTCAAATTTGGGCCTATCCGCGCTGTAAATTTTTTAGAATTTCACCGGAGCGATGCCGAATTGCTTCTATACTTTAGTGAAAGCCAATCACCAAAGAGTAGTAACCATGCAACTGCGCGAACTCATGTCCCCCATCACAATCACTCATAGTGCCGACGAACCCCTAATTTCTGTTTTAAACATCATTGCAGCGAAGCATTATTCCTGCGCCATCATTTGCAATTACGAGAAACCCACAGGCATCATAACGGAGAGAGATATCGTTAGAATTGCAGCAAGAGGGGGTGTTAACGATTCTGTAACAGTTGGCGAACTAATGACCAAGGACCCCATCTGTGTAAGTGCCGAGACCGAATTATTGGAAGCCTTAGACCTGTGCAAAAGCAGAAGCCTCAGGCATCTGCCCATCGTCGACAAAACACAGCGATTAATCGGCGTAGTCACGCAAACCGATCTAGTTAAGGCTCACATGGCTTCGTTTGAGGAAGCTGACCTGCTTAAAGAGCAAAACCAAAAGCTGCATATTCTCTCTGTCGAAGACCCTTTGACAGGCTTACCAAACCGCAGGGCAATGAAAATCGATTTAAAACATGCAGCTGCCGTTTCACAACGGCAATCTGCTCCTTATTCGGTAGCATTAATCGACATAGATCACTTTAAGCCTTTTAATGACCACTACGGCCATCAAGCCGGCGATAAGGCACTATGCGAGGTCGCTGACCTGCTTCGAACTAATTTGCGGACTTCAGATAAAATATTTCGCTACGGGGGTGAAGAATTCCTGTTTTTGATGCCGCTTACGCCTCTCGAAGGGGCTGCCATCGCGACACAGCGCATCTGCGATAAAATTGCGTCAAAGAATTATCCCCATGCAGCCTGCGACGCTGGCCACCTTACGGTAAGCATCGGCGTTGCCTGCAGCTACACGATAAATTGGGAACGAGCCATTGAAGATGCCGATGGGGCGCTTTATGATGCAAAAGACGCTGGACGCAACCAAGTCTGTTTGGCGCCTTGCACCCAGGTATCCGAGTTCTGGGATTTAAGCCAACGGGTAGTCTGGGACAAAGACCAGCCAAACCCCAACTGACGATTGACAAAACCGCCTATGATCAGAGCACTGCCGTTAATTCTCGCACCAATCATCCTCGCCAGCTGTGCATCCTCTCCTCTTGATCGTCGGCAGGTCGTGCTCTACTCAGAAGCAGAAATGGCGCAGCAGGGTGAAAATTCCTATCGGCAGATGCAGCAGCAAATACCCATCACTGAGGATGCTCGGGAAATAGCTTACGTTCAGTGTGTGGCCGACCACATTATCAACGCGCTTGACCCAGCCCAGCAGGCGCAAGGTGAATGGGAAGTCACTGTATTTGACCAAGACCAGGCCAACGCATTTGCACTGCCTGGTGGCAAGATTGGAGTTTATAACGGCTTGTTTGACACAGCAGTTAATCAGCATCAACTCGCGGCCGTTGTGGCGCACGAAGTGGGCCATGTGCTGGCCAATCATAGTAATGAACGGGCGAGCCAATCCACAATTCGAAATGTTGGAGTGGCCACAGCACAAATCCTCGGCGTCTCTAATGCGACCCTCGAGCTTATTGACCTAGGGGCACAATTGGGACTTTTCCTGCCTTTTAATCGCACCCAAGAAAGCGAAGCTGATTCTATCGGGATTTTGCTAATGGCTAGGGCTGGCTTTGATCCCACCCAAAGTGTGCTTCTATGGGAAAACATGTCGGTGGATGCGAGCCCTCGACCGCCAGAAATATTGTCCACTCATCCTTCGCCAAGCTCGCGGATTCGGGAGCTTAAAACCCGAATGACCGAAGCTAACGGGATTATGCTGGCGGCCCGCAATCAGGGTTTAAGCCCAGACTGTATTCGCTGATTCCGGCGAGTTTCTGCGTTGCTATTACAATATTCACCATTTTGTAATACCTTCTAAGTTGCACTGGGAGATCGATTTGATTCGAATTCTCAATTAATCAACGGCAAGTATTTACCCGAGACTGCAGGGCTATTATCCAAGCTACTAAATTCATGTCTGATACACTCACATCCACACCGCTGCTTTCCGCTCACGCTTTGTGCAAATCGTTTGGTGAAGTCCAAGTTTTACACAACATCGACCTCAACATTTACCCCGGCCAGGTGCTCGCCCTATTGGGGGAAAATGGCGCAGGAAAGTCTACCTTAGTAAAGCTTCTTGGCGGCTACGAAACCTTAAGCACTGGGTCGTTACAGATCGCTGATGTGGACACCGGAGAACTACGTAGTGCTGCCCATTGGGATCATCCCACCGCCGAAGCCCAAGGAGTGGTATTAATCCATCAAGAGCTCAATTTGGCTGAGCAGCTGTCTGCTGTTGAAAATATTTTCTTAGGCAATGAGTTAAAGAAAGGTCTTTTTTTAGACAGCAGCAAGATGCGCCAGTTAGCACAAGATTATCTGCAAACCCTTGACTGCAACGTTGACCCAGACATTCCTGTTAATCAATTACCGGTTTCCGTCAAGCAGATGATAGAAATCGCGAAGGCCTATGCGAAGAATTCTCGCGTATTGATTCTAGACGAACCTACTGCCGTGCTCACAGCGATAGAGAGTGAGGTTTTGTTTCAGCTAATTAATAAACTCAAGGCCGCAGGTGCAGCGATTGTCTACATCTCTCATAAGCTGGAAGAAATCGAAAAGATAGCCGATCGGGTGGTCATACTTCGAGATGGCGAATTAGTAGGAGATTACAGCGCAGCACAGCTAAGCAAAGATGACATGGCTCGCCTCATGGTTGGGCGAGAGCTTACTAAGCTATTCCCTGTCACACCTGCTCCAGATGAGAATAGTGAGGTTCTGTTAGAAGTCTCCAAAGGCAGAGTGCCTGGGATAATTGATGAAGCCAGCTTTAGCCTGCGCTCTGGCGAAATTTTGGGCTTTGCGGGGTTGGTTGGCTCAGGACGAACCGCGTTGATGGAGGCGATTGTTGGGCTGCGAACTTTTGCAGCTGGAACTGAGATTCGCCTTCGAGGTGAGAAAGTATCATTTCCAAACCTTGCTGCGGCACGCACTGCGGGGCTTGCCTATCTTACTAAAGATAGGAAGGAATGCGGTTTGTTACTCAATATGAGTCTGCCTATTAATTTTACCCTCTTTTCTTTGCATCGCTTTGCAAACGGTCTAATTGATAGCAATAAAGAAGCTGCCGAATTTCAAAAGGCCGTAGAGACATTTGATATCCGCGCGAAGGATCTTGGAATAAACGCTGGTAACCTTTCCGGTGGCAACCAACAAAAATTGCTTCTGGCCAAAATCATGGCCGCCGAGCCCAGCATCATTGTCATTGATGAGCCAACCCGAGGAATCGATATTGGCACCAAGAGCCAGATCTACCATTTTATTTCAGAACTTGCCCAACAGGGTCATGGCATCATCGTGGTGTCCTCAGACATGATGGAGGTTATGGGCATTTCCCATCGAGTTGCTGTAATGTGCCGAGGATCTCTCGCGGGCATTCTCGAAGGGGATGACATCGAAGAACACGAGATCATGCGCTACGCCGCCGGTCTAAAAACGCAAACAGTGCAAGGTGAAAAAATTCGTGCCTGAAATAAAACTACCCCTTGGATTAGATTTAAAAACACTCGGCCCGTTTTTAGCGCTAGTTGCGCTTTTTATAATCGGCATATTTGTAAACGAGGCATTTCTAAGCTCTGGCAATCTTAGCAATATTTTGGCCCGCAGCTCATTTATTGGCATTGTCGCTATCGGCGCTACCTTTGTGATAACGGCCGGTGGGATTGACCTGTCGGTTGGGTCTATGGCCGCTTTCATCTCAGGCTGCATGATTCTGTTCATGAACTCCTTAATGGATGCTATCGACTCTCTCGTGTTATTGATTTTTCTCGCGATTATCGCGTCGGCAATAATCGGCGCCGCGGCCGGGCTTATTAACGGTCTGCTCACCACAAAGGCGAAGATCGAAGCGTTTATTGTCACCCTTGGGACAATGGGCATTTATCGCTCGCTCATTACTTACATGGCAGACGGCGGCACGCTGTCGCTTAATTTCACTGTCAGCGACGTCTACAGCGAAGTCTATTATGGCGTCTTGTTTGGCATACCTTATCCGGTGTGGGTATTTTTCATCGTGGCAATTATTGGCTACATTTTGCTCAATAAAACTGTCTTCGGTAGGCACTGTTTTGCCATCGGTTCGAACGAAAAAGTAGCACTCTACTCAGCTATTCATGTGGACAGAGTCAAAACCCTAACCTATGTACTGCAAGGTGTGTGCGTCTCCATCGCGACCATAATTTATGTGCCAAGGTTGGGCTCTGCGTCTGGTCAGACGGGTATTTTGTGGGAGTTGGAGGCAATCGCTGCGGTGATTATTGGAGGTACCATGCTGAAAGGTGGCTATGGCAGAATTTGGGGAACGGTAGTTGGCGCGCTGATTCTTACTCTGATAGGCAATATTCTTAATCTAACCGATGCTATAAGCAACTACCTCAATGGCGCAGTACAAGGCATAATCGTTATTGCAGCTGTCTACTTACAACGTGGCGCTTGGCAAAAGAAGCCAGCCTAAATTCTCTAAAGAAAACCATTGGATATCTCATGAAAAAATCATCAATAGTTTCCATTGTCCTGCATAAAATCGGTTTCGTGCTGTTTTGCACGCTTGGCCTAATCTGTGCCGCACAGGCACAAACAATAGGTGTCTCCATACCCGCCGCAACCCATGGCTGGGCTGGGGGACTAAATTTCCATGCTGAGGAAACCAAAAAGCGGTTAGAAGCGGCCAATCCGCAGTTGAAAATTGTCCTGCTTACTGCCAATAGCGCATCGGAACAGGCTAACGATCTAGAAGATCTAATTGCTATCCATAACATAGACGCCTTGGTTGTGCTGCCTTTTGAGTCCGCACCCCTCACCGGACCTGTGCGCAATGTTAAACGCCGCGGCGTATTTGTAACGGTAGTGGATAGAGGGCTGAGTGAGCCTGGCATCGAAGATGTTTATGTCGCCGGCAACAACAGCGAAATGGGACAGGTGTCTGCCCAATATATAAAAGAACGATTATCAGGTGGCGGCAATATTGTGGTGCTGCGAGGAATCCCCACGGTCATTGATGAACAGCGCTTCGACGGATTTATGCAAGAGATTGAAGGCAGCAATGTCACAGTACTTGATAACAAACACGCCAACTGGAACCGAGATGACGGTTTTACGGTGATGCAAGATTTCCTAGCGCGATTTCCTAAAATAGACGCGGTCTGGGCACAAGACGATGATATCGCTATCGGCGTTATTCAAGCGGTCCGACAGGCAAGGCGCCAGGACGAGCTGTTCATAGTAGGCGGCGGCGGTATGAAAGACATTGTTAAACGCGTGATGGACGGCGATGCGTTGACCCCCGTCGACGTGCTTTATCCGCCTGCGATGATCGCCACTGCTATGGAGCTTACTGCGCTTAAATTTTTGTCCAATGCCCCAGTAAGCGGTGAATATATTCTAGGCTCACCACTCATCACTATAGATAACGCCGAAGAGTATTATTTTCCAGATTCACCTTTCTAACTTATTACATACTGGTTTCAAATTTTTATGAGAACTATCAAAGGCCCCGCCATATTCCTAGCGCAGTTTGCCGCTGATGAAGCACCCTTTAATTCTTTAGATGAAATTGGCGCATGGGCCAGCAAGCTAGGCTTTAAAGGCGTGCAAATTCCCAGTTGGGATGATCGCTTGATAAATCTGACTCTCGCCGCTGAAAGCAAAACCTATTGTGAAGAATTACAAGGTGTTCTCGCGGCGCACAATATTCAGATTACTGAACTGTCCACCCATTTGCAGGGGCAACTGGTTGCGGTTCATCCGGCTTATGATGAAATGTTTGATGGCTTCGCACCAGAGGCAGTACGTGGCAATCCCAAAGCTCGACAGGCTTGGGCAAGCGAGCAAGTGCTGTTGGCAGCCAAAGCCTCGAAAAACTTAAACCTGACTGCACACGCTAGTTTCCCTGGAGCACTGGCCTGGCCCTATTTTTATCCGTGGCCACAACGGCCGGCTGGTCTCATCGAAACAGCATTTGATGAACTGGCAAAACGCTGGCTACCGCTATTGAATGCATTCGACGAGGCTGGGGTCGATGTTGGGTTTGAGATTCATCCAGGGGAAGATTTACACGATGGCGTGACCTTTGAAATGTTTTTACAGCGAGTCGACAATCACCCTCGCGCCAATATGCTCTATGACCCTAGCCATCTGGTATTGCAGCAATTGGATTATTTGGGGTTTTTGGATCATTACATGGAGCGAATTAAACTCGTTCACATTAAGGACGCTGAGTTCAACCCAACCGCAAAGCAAGGAGTCTATGGCGGTTATCAGTCATGGGTAGACAGAGCGGGCCGATTCCGATCTCTCGGTGATGGCCAAGTAGATTTTAAATCTATATTTAGCAAACTGGCGGCTCAAGACTTTGCCGGCTGGGCAATTTTGGAATGGGAGTGCTGTCTGAAGCATCAAGAAGATGGTGCGAGAGAAGGCGCCCGTTTTATCAGCGACCATATCATCCGAGTGACCGACAAAGCCTTCGATGACTTTGCTGACAGCGGTACGGACATTGAAGCGAATAAGCGTATTTTAGGCTTAGGGAAATGACGAAAATCCGACTGGGCATGGTAGGGGGTGGTCAAGGCGCCTTTATTGGTGATGTGCATCGTATTGCCGCAAGGCTCGATAACCGATTCGATCTAGTGGCCGGTTGCTTAAGTTCTGACACTAAGCGTGGCGCTGATTCGGCTCGAGAACTTTATATAAGCCCAGAGCGAAGCTACGCCGATTTTCAAACCATGGCCAAGGCAGAGGCCGCGCGGGAAGACGGCATTCAAGCCGTGGCTATTGTAACTCCGAACCATTTACATGCCGAAGTGGCAAGCGCATTTCTAGCAGAGAACATTCACGTTATTTGCGATAAGCCCATCACCGCGACCCTAGCCCAGGCTAAGGCATTAAAGTTGCAAGCCGCTAAAAGCTCTGCTTTTTGTTTCGTGACTTACAACTACAGTGGCTACCCCATGATTCGCCATGCCAGAGAAATGGTTGCTCAAGGCGAACTAGGTAAGCTGCGGGTGATACAAGTGGAATACGCCCAAGACTGGCTATCTACTGATGTTGAAACAAGCGGTCAAAAACAGGCGTCTTGGCGAACTAACCCAGAACTTGCTGGTGCAGGCGGCAGCATTGGCGACATTGGCACACACGCCTTTCACTTAGCGGAGTTTATCAGCGGTCTCACCGCCACTTCGTTGCTGGCCGATTTAGACTCGTTCGTCGACGGCAGAAATCTCGACGACAATGCCCATATTCTGCTGCGCTACAACAGCGGCGCAAAAGGCATGCTTTGGGTCAGCCAGGTGGCTGCTGGAAAAGAAAACGGATTAAAGATTAGTCTGTTTGGCGATAAAGCTGGCCTGGTTTGGCATCAAGAAAATCCAAATTTACTACGCTTTATGCCTTTAGGTGCGCCGCAGCAACTATTAACCCGCGGTTCTGATAGCTTGAGTGATACAGCGAAGGCTGCGACAAGGATTCCTGCGGGACATCCAGAAGGGTTCTTGGAGGGTTTCGCAAATATCTACCGCGACATTGCGGATCTTATATCTGGTGTCACCCCACCCCATAAGTCACTTGTTCCAACACTTAGAGACGGCATTCGCGGTATGGAGTTTATCGACGCTGCAGTGAAATCTAGCGGGTCTAACAGTCACTGGGTAGATCTCTAAATAGGGTCAGAGTACAAATACAGACGTTTTATTTTTACGTACTTAGGTTTTCTCTCTAAGAGTGATTGGACTATCAGTAGTAGGTTGATGGAAGTGCTTGGTGCCCAGAGAACATTGATCCTACTAAATACTTTTCTGCAGCAAATAGTGGTGCGCTAATAATTGCGGCAGCCTATTCGGACAAATTGAATAGGCGAACTACTGTATTTTTACTCTGACCTCATTTAATCACTTATTTGAATTCCAAAATGTCGCCAGGCTGGCACTCTAAGACTTGGCAGAGTTTTTCCAACGTGGAAAATCGAACGCCTTTTACTTTGCCAGTGCGAAGCAGCGAAAAGTTTTGCTCGGATATGCCCACCAACTCGGCTACGGCTTTGCCCTTCATTTGCCGCTTTGCCAAGACAACATCTAGATTTACAACGATTGGCATGACTGGTCCTATACGAACTGCTGGTTTTCGTTTTCTAATTGGTGCGCAGCCACAAGCAATTCGCCAACAATCCAAAGAATCATACTGAGGCCAATGGTTTGCAAGGTATCACTGCCAACACTAAGAGATAGCATGCGCTGACCTTCCGGATGATTTATCGAAAGCACAACGCTGGCAATTGCAAGCTGTATTGGTTTCGCGATTGCTTGGGCAAAAACCAACACAGCAAAAAACCGAATTGCCCGACTATTGGCAAGGTTGAAAAACTCGCCTTTCGCGAATGCAGTAAATGCGCGGTTTAAATAATACAGTGCAGCAATGGCCAAGGCCCACACCAGAGCAGCGACAAACCACAGTAAATACAGCTGCCAAGATTCAACAGTTTGCCACTGAATTGGTAAACGGTTGGCTTCATACAACAAAGCAGAAAAGCGGCTAATGTCCAGCACAAGGTAGACTCCATAAACCGGCACACAAATCATCGCAAACGCGCTACCCCACGCAATCAGTTGTGAAAACAGCTTTACCATAGACTTATCCTTTGGCTATCTAAACTCTTGTAATTAATGTTTTACGATACTATATTATCGTAAAACATTAATAATTCAAGCGGGAGTTTCAATATGCAACCCATTACTCGTTCCACCTTCGGCCTTGTTTTCGCGGCAAGCCTACTGCTTTCCAAGTCCGTTAGTGCAATCACAATCGAAGAGTTTAATAACATCTGCGCCTCGGCGCCGATGCCTTGTACCGAGATACCCTTTCTTCAAGCTTACGTGGGTGGCTCCCTCGATATGCTTGCGGCACTGGATGAATCAACTAACTACTTGGGAGAAATATACTGCCGCCCCGCGCGAGAGCTCTTTGATACAACCAAGATTATTGAATTTATGCAAGCGCACAAAGACGACGCGGCCTCAAGAAACGCAATGGTTCTGGTCATTCAATATCTTGAGGAACAAGGCCGTTGTAACAACTAACACAAATAGAGGCGAACTATCTCAGGTTTTAAATGGTGGTGGAGTAACAACCAAAAACCTCTGACTCTCATTGTTTAGTGCCTGCACGGGACAGCAGCGCCTACGCTTCTGTGCTGCTTGCGCCCCTCCCGGGCTCCCTCCCTCAATCAGGAGCCCAAAAGCCGGTCTCCTTCACTCGATCGGCGCTGCGCTTTGATGCACTGAAAAGTAAGCGCTGCTGTCCCGGGCTATTGGATTTTGTCGTTGGTGTTGTCGTTGGTGTCGGAGTAAAACGTATTAGCTCTGGTGATTTATACCGACACCATCTGCAAAACCTAAGACAGCCTCTGGGTTTACTCCGACCCCTTTACTAGAAACTACTGTATTTTTACTCTGACCCTATTTATTAAAAAGTAGTTTGAATACTGAGTTGAAGGCGTCGATAGCGGCTGCT
>CAYGRT010000022.1:43498-51278 GCA_964352355.1 uncultured Pseudohongiella sp.
CTATTTATTAAAAAGTAGTTTGAATACTGAGTTGAAGGCGTCGATAGCGGCTGCTGCAAGAGTCTTGAATTAACTCGATATCACCGGCAATTGTGGTTGTAGCATAGCGCTCGCGATAGCGGCATTCTGAGGCATCTAATGTGTTGTCTGATTCTAATCTGAACACCCAGTCGTCAAACCAAATTTTTTGCACAAACAAATCAAGGGATCGTTGTCTGTCATTGCGAGTTCGGGTCAGGATGTCGACGTCATAAAAACCACCCCATATTGAATGATTATACTCAATGCCATAGCTGAGGTTTATGGAGGTGATATCATGGCGGAAATCAATATTAGCAAAGCCGCGGCCGCCGGTTCGTATCTCCTCGTTTATAAAGGGATTGAGAATTTCTGAGTCGAAAAGGCCGAACCGTCCGGACACGATGGCATTGGGCAAATCCAACCAATTGAGCCGCAGGCTGGCTCGAGTAAACCAGCCAATCTGCGTGGCGGGGCCAACATTGCCTGTCGCTGACTGAGGCGCACTGGGATCCACCGTGGCGTTTATACGGCCAATTCTGTTATCGATGTCGTTAAAGAATACGCTGCTAGAGATTACGCCAGCATCGTTAGGTAGTCGGTATTCCAACTCGCCTTGGTAATTCCAGCCGGTTTCAGGTTCCAACTCTGGATTGCCTGCGAAACCATCGATGTCGCGATCGTCATCATTTGTGGTGGCGGCAAAAGAGGAAAAACTAAGCTGCGAAACTTCTCGATTTATCGTCCCGCGAAAGCGAAAGTTGTCAGCAAAATTATAACGATAATCAAAGGAAGGTCGCCAGAATTGAAAATCTCGCGCTTTGTTGACCGCACCGGATTGAGTTATTTCGGAGGTTTCAAAAACAAGGCTTGTCTCTAAAGAGCTTTTGTCACTGAGGGTCCAGTTATGAAAGGCAAAGCCCTCATATCGCACTTCTTCAACCTGGGTGCCAGCATTGGAGGAGGCTTCATTTAAAGTTAAGCCACCAAATTCCTCAGAGCCAGGATCAGTGCTCGATGCGGTAGCAATAAAGAGAGCGGAATCCAGTTCCGTAATAGCCCGCTCGAAACCAACACGAAGTGATTGCTTTTCGGTGAGGCTGAAATTGTAATTAGTTTGAACGATAAATTCTTTTAACTCACTTTTTGAGTCGATAAATAGGTTCTTCGATAAAGGCTGGTCTGCAGGATCAGCAACGAAGCGCTCTCGTATTGAGTTTCTTATTTCGTCATTAGCGACAAATAAAACCGCAAGTCTGGAGCCATTGTCGAAGCTATATTCGTAGTCTCCACCAAGCTCCCAATTACGCTCTTCGCTGCCGTTCTGCTCCTGCTCAATACTGGCAACCGTGGCCCCACCGATGATGTCGGTGAAATCTCGATGTATAAAGCGCGGAAAATCGCCCTCACTAATTTGCGCATTGAGCTGCATGCGATGAGGACCGGTAAAATAGCTGGCGTTGCTGCTCAAACTGAGCACGTCTTGGTCACGTATGTTCTCCTCAAACAACGTCCCCAAGAGCTCGCCCGCAGGCGTGATGCGCACTTCGCGGTTATCGCGGTTTTCGTAGTTGGGCCGGCTCTCAACGTTAACCAAGGTTTGAAAATTCCCTACTTGAGCAGACCAACCGACAGTGCCGCCAACCTCATAAGTGTTGTCATGATTCAGGCGTTGCACCAACTCTACCTGAGTGCTAGAGCGGGAAGGGACTGCTACAAGTATGATATTGACCACTTCACCCGACCCGCGCACGTTTAATGCGCCGGAGGTGTCCCGTATAATTTCTATGCGCTCAACCTCGGCAGCGGTGATTCGATCTAACTGGTCTCTGGCGGAGTTATCTTTTCCGGCAATGCGCTGCCCGTTTATAAGTAGGTTGCCACCGGTACCTAGGCCTCGGCCTCCACCGTTACCGCCACCACCATTAATATTCACCCCGGGTATGCGATCAATCATGTCGTTTGCAGTAATGGGATTGTACTGACTAAAAAACTCGGCTGGGTACACAACGGTTGAATTTGAGGCCGCAGAATCTGTGATGATCCCGTCATCACCAGTGCCACTTGTCGCTGAGGCCGCCAATTCTGTTTGGGTACTAGAACTCTCTTGAGCACTGGACAAGACCGGCAAAAGGGAAATACTGATTACAGCGCTCAGCAATTTGATCTTACTTGGCAGCGAGGGACTGTGTTTTGGGCTTATATTTGCTGCGCTTTGACAGTGCATAGCATTGGGGCATTTAGAAACGTGTCGCATGTTCTTCCACTGCTCAACAGATTGAGGACCAAAATGCCCCCTTTAATTGGTTTGCTTAGTTAGTTAAGCTCAAAATTAGCAGATTCCTTCACCTATTGAAATTTACTAATCGTCCAGAAAATGTCTTTGAGCTTTGATTGGGCCTCCAAACCCAACAATTTCCTGCCGCAGCTTCACAGCAGCGCCAGAATGTGATGGCTGCTGGGCCCTTCTCGGGCGCCCTATCTCATGCAGGAGCCTAAGACCCCCTCAATCGATCGGTGCTGGGTTTCGATGCGCTGAATAGCAGTTGCTGCTGCCCTGCACATTCAGATTAAACGGAGGCTTGCAGAAGGTGTTTCTGAGAGGTTGAATAGAGCTGTTTTATGGCGCTTCTTTTGGTAGTCTGAGGAAAAGAGAATTAGGAAAACAATAATGAAAAGCACACTTATTCAGCCTACTATTTCAAGACGTGGATTCATCAAAAACCTCTCCCTGACTGGCCTGGCCATGACTACTCCTATGCACGGGGCATTTGCTCAGTCTAACCGCGTTAACTCTATTGGACTGCAGCTTTATTCTCTGCGCAAAGAAATGGCAGTGGATTTCGAGGGAACTCTCGCAAAATTGGCTGAGATTGGGTTTAAAGAAATGGAGTTTGCTGGCTATTTTGATAAAACCCCTCACGAGGTGCGGGCGGTCTTAGACGCGAACGGCCTAAGTTCGCCGGCGGCCCATATTCCCTTGACCGATATCGCCAATAACCTTAACCAAGTTATTGATACGGCTGCAACTATCGGCCAAAAATATATCGTACTGCCATTTATGATAGGGAAAGATCGAGAAATAGATAATTATCCCCGCATCGCCGAACTGCTAAATCGCTCTGGCGAAGTAGCAAAAGCTGCTGGGCTAAAGATGGGTTATCACAACCACGATTTCGAGTTTGATATGCAAGAGGGTAAGCGGGGCTATGACATTCTTTTAGCGGAAACCGACCCTGATCTTGTGTTCTTTGAAATGGATTTGTTCTGGTCCGCCACAGCCGGTGTTGATGCCACCGAGTATTTTAGAAATAACCCAGGCCGCTTTCCTATGCTGCATGTCAAAGACAAAGCAGCTGACGGAACCATGGTAGATGTGGGACGTGGCACTATCGACTTTGCTGCAATATTCAGTCTCGCATCCGTTGCCGGGTTTGAGCACTATTTTATTGAGCATGATAACCCTAGCGATGGGATCAACTCGGTTACTTACAGCTATAACAACGTGAATCAAATTCGATTTTAAGAGAAAAGATTGCCATGGCAGAGCAAGAATATGATGTGATTATTGTTGGCTCAGGTGCGGGTGGCGGTATGGCAACCCATCAACTTGCCAATTCAGGATTAAAAGTCGCACTCATCGAGGCAGGCGATTACTACGATCCGGCAGACGACGAACAGCGCACCCAGCTACGCTACCCATGGGAGTCCCCCCGCCGCGGGGCAAGCACCAGAAGACGCCCTTTCGGTGATTACAATTCCTGCATTGGTGGCTGGGAACTAGACGGTGAACCCTATACCAATAAGGGTGATACAGACTTTAGATGGTGGCGCGGACGTATGTTGGGTGGTCGCACCAATCACTGGGGCCGGATTTCCTTGCGCTTTGGGCCACTGGATTTTAAACGCGCCGATATTGATGGTCTTGGCGACAATTGGCCGATTGGCTATGAAGATGTAAAACCTTACTACGACAAAGTAGACAAAATGATCGGTGTATTTGGCAGCAACGAAGGCTTACCCAATGACCCCGATGGCTTTTTTCTTCCTGCGCCAAAACCACGACTTCATGAACTATACTATATCGATGGCGCTAAAAAATCTAACGTTCCAGTCTATCCCTCACGATTGTCTATTTTAACCAAGCGTATCAATAACGACAGAGGTGTATGCTTTTATTGCAGCCAATGTAGTAGAGCCTGCGGCATACACGCTGACTTCTCTTCGGGCACAGTGTTAGTCTACCCCGCCCTTCAAGGTGGCCGAGTTGACCTCTACACCAACTGCATGGTTCGAGAAGTTACAACCAATAGTGAAGGGCTTGCCACGGGCGTTTCCTACATAAACAAAGAAGATCGACAAGAGTATGAAATGAAAGGCCGCGCTGTAGTGCTAGCGGCTTCTGCCTGTAGTTCTGCTCGTATTTTACTCAACTCAAAAAGTGCCCAACATGAAAACGGATTAGGTAATAGCAGTGATCATGTTGGTCGTTATCTGCATGATTCCACTGGTGCTAGCAGGGCGGCGTTTATTCCAGAATTAATGGACAGGGATATTTACAACGAAGACGGTGTGGGTGGCATGCACGTTTACACGCCTTGGTGGCTTGAGAACGAAAAACTCGATTTTACCCGTGGCTATCATTTAGAAATTGGCGGTGGTATGTCAATGCCATCCTATGGATTTGGCTTTGCGGCAAACCAATACAATGAATTTTTGGGTGAACGGGTTGGTGGCTATGGCAATCAATTGCGAGAAGACGTTAGAAAATTTTACGGTTCACGCTTAAGTATTGCCTGCCGCGGCGAGAGTGTTCCTCAGTTTTCCAATCGCTGTGAGATCGACCCTACTGTGGTTGATGAGTTTGGCATTCCTGTGCTTCGCTTCGATTATCAATGGACTGAACACGAGATCAACCAAGCTAAACACATGCAGGATACTATGGAAGAACTGCTTACCAATTCAGGCGGCATCTTGCTGGGGAATAAGCCCGGTGCTGATCGCCAATATGGGTTGGCAAAGCCTGGAGAGATAATTCATGAGGTGGGCACTACCCGCATGGGTAAAGACCCAGCTACCTCAGTGACCAATGAATTTGGTCAGCTACACGATGCCAAGAATGTCTTCGTTGCCGATGCAGGGACTTTCGTTTCTCAGGCAGACAAAAACCCCACGTGGACTATTCTGGCGCTAGCATGGCGGCAGGCCGATTACATCGCGCAGCAATTCAATCAGCAGAATCTTTAGGAGCCCCTCATGAATCGAAGAGACACATTAAAGTCGCTGCTGTTGGCACCACTAGGCTCAGGAGTCATCGCAACCTCTGCCAACGGTGCTGAGACACCAAGTTGGCAAGCCTTACCAACTACCTATTCCTATGGCAGAACTGAGGTAGAAAAGGAATATGATGCGGCGCTGTTTGCCGAAACTTATTTCCGTGAACATGAGCTGATTACCATCGCCGTTTTATGCGACATTATTTTGCCATCAAATTCTGTCAACGGTGGAGCGCTAGAGGCGGGCTTGCCAGATTTCGTAGAATTTATCGTCAAAGACCGACAGCAATACAAACTGCCCATTCGCGGCGGCATTGCCTGGCTTGATAACTATTCTCTAGATCGCTTTGATGCAAACTTCGTCGGTATTACTGAAGCCCAGCGTTTGCAAATCTGTGATGCTATTGCCTACCCAGATGTAGAAGATCCAGCGTTACAGCCCGGCATCAGCTTTTTTACCTTAATGAGAAACTTGACCCTTACTGGCTACTACACCACTGAGCTTGGCTTCAAGGATCTAGGCTATCAGGGCAACACGCCTAACGTATGGGACGGAGTGCCGAATTCTGTCTTACAGAAACATGGCAAAGCCTATGACCCAAATTGGCTAAGCAAATGTGTAGATCAGACTACTCGGGATGTTATCGCCGAATGGGACGATGACATGAACTTAATCAGCTAAGATTGCTACTTCGGTGCCTTATGGAGCTACTTGTATGAAACGTGTTTTTTGCGGTGTCATCGCGACACTCTTATCTAGCTATTTATTGGCTCAAGAAATAGCCCGACCAATGGGGCCCGCACCTAAACTAGTGTCAACCAGCCAAAGCGGTTCGGCGCCTGACGATGCCATTGTGCTTTTTGATGGCAGTAACTTAGATGCATGGCAGCGTACCGCAGATGACATGCCGGCACGTTGGCAGCTAGCAGACAACGCGATGACTGTTGAGCGCGGCGTGGGCACGATTAAAACCAAACAGCGTTTTGGCGATTATCAACTGCACGTTGAATGGCGACCATCTGCTGAAATCCAGGGCGAGGGCCAAAGCAGAGGCAATAGTGGCATTTTTCTGCACTCACTGTTCGAATTGCAAGTACTTGATAGCTGGAACAATCCAACCTATATCAATGGTCAAGCCGGCTCTGTGTACTTGCAATATCCGCCCCTCGTGAACGCCAGCAAGCCACCCGGTCAGTGGCAAAGCTACGACATAATTTTTACTGCACCAAAATACAATGGAGATGTACTTCAATCCCCCGCTAGACTTACTGTGTTTCAAAATGGAGTCTTGGTGCAAAATAATGTGGAGATAAAAGGAGCCACGTTTACCGAAGTGCCTGAATACAGCGCCCAGTGCGAGCCTTACTCTCAAGATGGAAAGTTACAAGACTGCACCGGCGACATGCCGATAACACTGCAAGACCACGGTCAGGTGGTTTCGTTTCGCAATATTTGGCTTAGAGAGCTTTAAGAGATCAGCTAAGCAGGCAGGGGAGCGACTGGTCTTAGACTCTTAAGCAGGTCCTCTCTTCGCATCACAACAATAGACGCCGAAAATAACCACACCAGCGTTGCCATGGCAAATAATTGCCCCCCGTCCCTATCTCCCGCCTCGTTGATGATTACGCTCACACCCAAAGGTGTAAACAGGTGGAAGAAGATTGCGCCACTGATCACGCCAAAGGCAAGCAAAGCGCCGAATACCTGCGTTCTTGGCATCAGAATAAGAAAAGCTGCCAGCAACTCAATGCTACCAATTGTGTAGCCGCCATAAGCCGCAAAACCGGAGGCCGCAAATTCTAACCAACTGATTGTTGCCATCCACTCGCCAATAGTGCCGAAGATGTGTTGAGTTTCGAATGAATTGCTAAATTTGAAAAACAGGGATTGCACAAAGACAACAGCAATAAAAAGCGCAAAGCCCCAAGGCAGGTAGTGCATTATTTTAGTTTTCGTCATGGTGTGTTCCTAATACTGGGATGTCCAGATACAAGACCTAAACTATCACAAAAGATTTCATGAACTCACCGTTAAAAGCGGAATGATGCCTAAGTGGTGTATCAAGCAAAAGGAAGTTCACTTGCTTAGGAGGGGGCAGTTGGCCTGGTGAAAAAAATAAGGGCTGCTAGCAAAGCCAACAGCCCTGTTCTCGAGAAGAGAAAGAAGTTACCCATATAACTTCATCGACAAAGCCATGTTGACTAGTTTCCGTCAACGCCGCTAAGTCAGGGTCAATGAAATCACAGTCAGCGCTGGATCAAATTGAGTTAGATCAACAAACTAGACAGATGTCTTTACTGATTATGTAAAGTAATTACTTTACATAATTGCAAACTAAATTTTGATACTAGAAGAAGCCCGCCAGGACTCACATCAGCTCAACAACAAAGGCCTATACTTTTCACGCCGGGCTCTTGAGATTCACTATATATAGTGGTATCTTCCTTCCCGCAATACAGCATGAGCCATTTATGTCGTTTTGTGA
>CAYGRT010000023.1:0-49389 GCA_964352355.1 uncultured Pseudohongiella sp.
GTTATTCCACAGCATTCATTCCCCATCCAGTGTTAAGCGAGAATGGGCTCATGCATGCGCTAGCTGAGGAACTTCAGTTAGAGCATGAAGAACCCATAAAGTACAAAGAATTGATAAGACTCATCTCCGACGCGTTGCTAAGTCACCGCAAACAAGGTCGCAAAGTCGTACTGTTTGTGGATGAAGCTCAAGCCATGCCCGAAGAGACCCTTGCCGCACTCTACCTACTTACCACACTCAGTGGCAGTTCAGCCAATTTACAAGTTGTATTGTTCGGCCAGCCAGAACTACTAACTCTTTTAGAACAACCTTCACTGCAGCAACTGCACAGAAGTATTAGCTTCACTTACACTCTCGCCCCACTCGATCTGGCCAGCACTGCGGCTTATGTTGACTTTCGACTCGCCAAAGCAGGATTTTCCGGCGGGCAGCTTTTTTCAGAAGCCGCCATCAATGGGTTGTTTCAAACCAGCAAAGGAATTCCTCGACTGATTAATATCCTCGCGCACAAAGCGATGATGGTGGCATTTGGCAAAGGCGACGACAGGATTGATGAAACCCATATAAAGCGCGCCATAGACGATACTGATGCGATAGAACGTGAAAAATCCTTAAGGCAAAAGCTGTTTGGTGACTAAGCAACGCCTAATTGGTTGTTTGCTTCGTGGCAAGCGATATAATTGCAACTCTTTTAACAGTCGAGCACAGTGATGACCTATGACCTCTGGCAGCAATTAAGAAGTGAGGCGCAGAAAACCATAAAAGACGAACCGCTACTCGCGAGTTACGTCTATGCATGTGTGCTTAACCACAAGAGTTTGGCATCCTCCTTAAGTTTCATTCTTGCAAACAAACTGTCAGACGGAGTTATGCCGGCGGTGACCGTACGTGAGTTATTCGATAATGCATTTGGCGATTCAGAAAACATTATTGAATATGCAATTTGCGATATCAAAGCGGTGTATGAAAGAGATGCTGCGATCACCTCCTATCTCCCTGTCATTTTATTTCTGAAAGGCTTTCAGTCCATTCAAGTACACCGCCTAGCTCACTATCTTTGGCTGAAGGGTCGAAAAGATCTGGCGCTGTTTATTCAAAGCCGCAATTCTGAAGTTTTTAGCGTCGACATTCATCCAGCTTGCACCATGGGCCGGGGCATTATGTTTGATCATGCCACCGGCATTGTAATTGGTGAGACCACGGTGATCGAAGACAATGTTTCTATTCTTCAGCAAGTGACCCTTGGCGGAACTGGTAATGAGCAAGGTGATCGCCACCCGAAAATCCGTTCCGGGGTGTTAATCTCCACTGGAGCAAAAGTGCTGGGAAACATTGAAATAGGCGTGGGTGCAAAAGTTGGCGCAGGTAGCGTAGTGCTCAATGATGTAGCGCCCCATACGACAGTCGTTGGTGTGCCAGCCCGTGTAGTGGGAAAACCCTGCTCGGAAAATCCATCTGCAACAATGGAACAAAATATTTTTAATGACGGCACAGATTAAGTCATTAGTTTTCGCAGCATCCCTGCATCTATTCACAAATACAGGGATGCCGAACCAATCAATTACAAATGTTCTTCGGCAAATCTCGCTAGCGCCGACCTTGGCACACCCTGCAAAAGCACATTGCCACCTCCTGCAAACGATTTAAAACGCTCCGTAAGGTAGGTTAAACCGGAACTAATGGGGGTTAAGTAAGGCGTGTCGATCTGCGCCAAATTGCCTAAGCAGATTACCTTCGAGCCATTACCCGCTCTGGTGACAATTGTTTTAATTTGATGTGGTGTTAAATTTTGCGACTCATCGATAATAATCAAACTGCTCTGAAACGATCTGCCACGGATGTAATTAAGTGATTTAAACATAAGTGGGACTTTATCAAGTACATACTCGACACTGCTGCTGCAGTTTTCATCCTCCCAATGCAGCGCCTCAAGGTTATCTGTTATAGCGCCCAACCATGGCTCCATTTTTTCTTCTTCAGTACCTGGAAGAAAACCAATGTCTTCATCCAGTCCCTGAGTACTGCGGGTGACTATAATTCTCCGATATATTTTATTTGGCACGGTCTGCTCAATGGCAGCAGCAAGCGCTAGGATCGTCTTACCTGAGCCCGCAGCGCCCGTCAGGTTTACCAGATGTATATCAGGGTCCATTAACAGGTTCATTGCCATCGCTTGATGAACATCCCTCGGCTTTAAACCCCAAGTTTCCGTTTGTAATAACTGAGCCAGGTCGAGGTGTAGCAGCCTTAAGTAATCCCCCTCAACGGCAACAATGCGTGCCATAAAACCGGCCTCATCGTAGACAAATTGATTAGGATATACCTCTTGCATAAAGAGAGAACGCGCCACAGTGTGATAAGTCCGCCCTTCTACCTGCTCTGTCCTCACATCCTCCACTAAATCCCAAAAAGAACCTGAAAAGCTGATATAGCCTGTGTTCAACTGTTCTATATCACTCAGCAATTGGTCAGTATGGTAGTCTTGGGAATCAATTCCGCAACCTCTAGCCTTTAAGCGGACATTAATATCTTTAGTAACGAGAACCACTTTTCTCTCAGGGTATCGATGCTTGAGATAGCCCACATCGTTTAAGATTTTATTGTCATTAAGATGGGTTGGTAATTTAACTAAGTTGTCAGGGATCTCGGTCATTAACACTGAGAGTATGCCCCGCTGGTCCGTACCATTTATTGACGGCATTTTTACCCCATTTTCAACTTCAGTGGGGCTGGCCCTACCCAGAATACGATCAAGCTCACGAATGGCTTGACGACAATCGGCGGCGATAGATTGTCTGCCGCTTTTCAATGAGTCAAGCTCTTCTAGTACAGTGATAGGAATGACGACGTGATGCTCGTCAAAATTGTGAATAGAGGTGGGGTCGTGTATCAGGACGTTGGTATCCAATACATAAAATATCGGATCGGTGTTTGTTGCAGGATTAATTGGCAATTCATTAGGTTCGACAAGTTTTACTTCGCTCATAGGCAATGAGACCCCTTGGAAAATGTGTCAGTTGAATAGGTCTAAATGAATAATTTCTAACTACTTGAGCCCCCTTTATGATGATGAATGAATGGAAAGGTTAGTCCACTTTACAAAATTTGCGTCCTTACTAAACTCATTCGGCCGTGCCCCTATAAAGCTTTAGCTGGGCTGGCTAAAAACCATGAATAATCGCATCGACCCTTTTTATAACAAGCCTAAGTTACAGAATGTGGACAACGCAGAAAGAATTTTGTGCCGCCGCGGGTTAGCTAAAAACTAAGGCAGATACTGGCCGACGTTGAACAAGGGCTAGTAAGACGCCGCAAGAGCGTAGACAAGAGTAACATCAATTTCATGTGGCACGCCGCGAACAAGTTTGGGGCGAAAACGCAGTGAGCTCACTCGCTCTAGAAGCTGCCGCTCATCATAAGCACTTTCAGGCATATCGCTCACTGCCGTCACATTTTCCACGGCTCCAATCCCCAAGGGTCTTCTTCCCTTTAGTAGGCGAGGGATATCTGGAAAGCCACCGATGCTGAAAGAAAAAATCGCTAATTCATCCAATTGAGCCTGCGGCTCACCAAGACTTGAAGGCTGCTGCACATAGGGAAAAGTAGAAGACCACTCGGCAAAATGAAGCTTCGTCTCCGGCAAAGAATCAATCTCGATAGATTGAATTGCTGCCAGGCTAGGCTTTACGCTAGCAGCAAGACCAAGCGTCGCGTAAAACTGCGGTTCGGGCAGTAATCGGGGAGTGCTAAAAAAATCATCTAGCTCTGCAATACCTACGCCGGCACCCAACAAGCTTTCATAGGCAGTGCTGTAGGCTGACAGCGCCTCCTCATCGGCATCAAACAAAGCCAGCCAATCTGCGCGATACAGATCGACCATGGCTAACGCCTCCTGGTCAAACTGTTGTTCTGCAGAGTAGATCGTCTTTAATTTATCAATAAGTCCGCTGCTCGTTGACAAATAGTACTGCCTCATTTCGGATACTTCTCTGATCCAATTAGAACCAGGGATCACAGTGCGTATTTCTTGCCCAGTTCTGCCGCTTCGGTTAATAGCGACATACTCCAAGTGAAATTGCTGAAGCACGTTATAGATTAGGGGTACCAACCGGAGATCTTCTTTGCCCCACAAGGCCTCGCCGATAGCGAGCGCAATCCAGTATCCGGCAGAAACCCTACCAAAGTGAAAACCCTGGTATTCAACCCCATCCTCTGAAATACCTCGCAAATGCACCGCAGCCAGTTGACTGATCCCCTCCAACAGCTCTGGGGTGGCATATTTTTGCTTCTTGGTATAAAGGTACACAAGGTGATCAAGCTGGGATCTTGCATCATCCCAGTTACCTAGATTAACAAGCGTATCTATCTTTTTATGAAGCAGAGGATTCTGTCGTGGAGTAAACAAGCCTTCATTGATACGCACAATCTGCGTGGCCCGGTCGAGAGTGCGATAGGCCTGATCAAATTGACCAAGCCGCATCTGTTCTTCTGCCACTGAATTCAGTGGCTCAACCAATCTCATGTCATACGCTGAGACGTTGTTTTGGAGTTCAGACAAGGCATTTCTCGCCACCACCAAGGAATTGGAGAGCGCGTCATTGGTTTGTGCAGCGCCTTCGCTGGCAAACTGCCCAAAACTAAAAAGTAACACAAACGATAAGGTTGCTTTCATATGGACTCAAACAACATCAACAATTAACTGTTGAAAGTCAGACTACTTCAGGCCTTTTAACTCGGTCAATCTTGTTTTTATGAGACTGCCCGCAGATTACAACAGTTCTGCCGCGTATAGCCAAAGAAGATACACGGGGGTTCGAGCCCCGCTTACCCCAGAGAAATGAAACCTCTGTGATAGAAGTTAGTGACCGATACAAACCTAACATGCATCGCTGTTGCTTTTCGCAGTGCAGTTATACTTCAGTGGCAGTGAAAAAGATTTTCCTTAACACTGCTGAGCAGCGCTAAATAGAGGATTTATTAAAAAGGGGTTAGATGAAATAAAACTGTTTAAGAATTTTAGGCTAGCGAGCCCTAATTTCCCTTAAACAAGCCCAGAGCAATACCCTAGGCTTACCATAAGGCTTATATCGCTAATTAGAACACCAGCGGATTATTGAATAATTTGAAGGACCCATAGGCTAGCTCAAGCAGCTCTACGGTTGAAATCACCTCAATAACCCAGTGGGATATCACCCCCAGCAGGATTACCGTTGAGGCCATTATGGCGGCGATTTCTCGATCGCCCATATTTTTCAATTTCGACATACTTAGCTCCTCTTTAGCAGTCCTTAACTAAATCCAATCCAGCGCCCAGTTGCAGCAACAGTAAACCAAATCAGTATTGATGTTATCGCCATAAGACGAATTGTCCATGGATTAATCTCACTGTGGGGCACGTCGCTCAGAAGCGGCTGCTTAATAAAAATCATGAATGCGGAACCTGCAAATAACACTAACATTTTTATCCAAAATACTTGCATGTAATACACTTTGTCAGCGACACCTGCTGCACAGAAAATCCCCGTCAATATTGCAACAATTAACGCGACTTTAAACGTTTTATATGTGCCTTGCACCAACACCTCAGAGGGAATATCACGCATCAAAACCCCAAGCAATCTAAGGTCTGTCGCCAATACCACTCCACCAATAGTTGCCATCGATACTAGATGCATTGCTTCTACCGTGGCATAAATCGAGCCATAGGTAGTTCCGATGACCCCAATAGGCGTTGAATATTTTATCCATTCAAAAATTGGCAGCACGCTAGGATAAATTGCACTTCTAACTTGAAACAATTCTAGTAAAACAATCAAACCTAAAAGCCCAGCGACTATCGCGCTAGTTCGGTACTGATTCAAAATGGTACTGATCATAAAGACTCCTGCAATGTCAGCACTCAAGCCGCCGACGTATGCTAATGATTGATCCCGATATAAGTTTAATAAGCTCTCAGTTAAAGTGCGTTCAATTCATTAACGCAACCGGCCGCCCACAAAATCGTCGTGTTAGTCGTATTCGCACAATCAACCCAATCGTAAGGAATATAACGCCCCATAGTTACGACAGAGCACCATAGCACTATGGAAATCAAGGCTCCCGTGCGCAGGTTTTTTGGCGCCACCGGCTCGTTATCCCAAGTTCCTTCTGCAGCCTTCAATCTCGCATTGAAAATCCACGCATTGATAAACGCCAACAGCAACAAAATCATTTTGATTCGGAACCATAGGCTTTGGATAGTCTCTACCGGTTTTGCATAGACAAGCAGCATTCCCGTTATAAACATAATGACAAAACCAATAATCATCGGTTTGTGAAGCCGGTGGGCGATTGTTGTAGCTGAAACATTCGGCAGTAACCAGCCCATCATTCTAAAGTCGATAACAAATAATGAGCCAATTGACACCATTAGCGTTAGTACATGAATTGCCTCAACCCAGTTGTAGCTGTAATAACCAGACACTAGCATCTGGCTATATTGCTGCGCCTCCATCCAATGGCCAAACTGCAGAAGTAGTTCGTTTATCAATTGTGTGAACCTCTATTGAATTAAATCGCCAAGTGCGGACTGCGGGGTAAGCTTTTTGCACTTATCAAGTGCCGAAAGCATAAACATCCTGCACGCCTTAGTCCACAGCAAAGTGTCTGGATAGGATCAATGGCATTGATACAAGTCAAATTCACGAGCAATAGAGGAAATCTTTAACTGCCGAGCTGTTTTTTGCGATATTCAGAAGGGGTCACCCCCATCAATTCTCGGAACGCATTGTTGAATGGCGTGATAGATTGGTAGCCTACCGTTAACGCAATAGTTAGCACTGGTAGGCTTGAGTTTCTCTTATCTGCCAGAGCATTGGCGGCATCCTCAATCCTGTACTTGTGCAGCATAGCGTTAAAATTACGAAATCCAAGCTGCTTATGGATGAATGCGCGAAGTCGATATTCTGGCAAATTGAGTTTATTGGCAAGCATGGCAATAGTCAGCCCTGCTTCTCTATAGAGTTGGCCTTCTTTGAACGCTTTGTTAAAACCGTCAATGTCAAAATCGGCACTATTGCCATTGACAGGTTCCTCGGCGCGATCGGTAACTTTGCGAATCACTGTAGTAAGCGAGACGTAATCAAATCGCAGCGCAATCAACAGCATGCCAAACGCGAGAAAAGCAATGGCATAGACAATTAAAGCCTGAGCCCCCGCATTTTCATCAGAGCCTTGGTTTAGTAGAAAATTTTCCACAAACACAACGCTAAAAATTAACGCACCTTGGACGCCTATAATGAACCATCGCAACACTCGGCGATCATCAACAAGATCCGTACGCCAGCCTTTTAATGTCCAATAAATCGCCAATGCTACGAAACCTAACTGCATTAAATCCATGCCAGTCGCCAAGACTCTGGTGACTGCATCTGCTGCCAGCGCAGAGCCCATAATGCTTAAGCTTGCCAATCCAAGGTCAATAACAACTTGTAGCGCAAAGGCGACTGCGAATGGAAAAGGAAAGCGTTCGTTTTCTTGAAATATCAAGAAACAGTACAGCATGAATAACCCAGAAACTGAGCTAGTCCCCGCTGCTATGGGTAGTTGCCAATCACTGAGATCCAAACGAAATTGAGGATCGATATTGCTCCCACTCATACCGCTGAGCAGATAGAGGCCAATAAAGACAGCCATAATTGCAAAAACCCGAGCACTTGCGGCCCGAGGGTCAGCCTTAAGATAGCCCGCGGCAAGTAAAAACACAGAAAGTATGGCGACTATCTGAGCGGTAAAAAGGAGATTTGGGTTGGGCACAGGATTTTCCTGAGAGTTCACTGACGGGACGGCATAGACCTTAACCGAAGAACCTCAAAAACACAAAGTATGGACAAAATCCGGCGAAAGTTTAGACATACTTTTGCCTCGCTGCCTAGAGACGCTGACGCCGCAGAAATGTGTCAAGATGCCGAACCCGCTAAACGTTCATTTGGTCGCGTATTTGACAAATAATGAGCCTTTGGCTCCACTAAAAAAACTCTCAATTTTTCAGCGTGTTACCTTTCTACTCAGTCCCTCGAACGGTAGTTCGATTGTCATTGCACGTAGGATTTTATGCCACTATACTCGCCGATACCACGGTTCCGTGCCCTTGTTTGTAGTGCGTCACTCTCTGCAAATCGAAGGCTCAAAAATCGTTGAAAAAGAGTTATAAAAAAACCAAATCAAGGGAGATAAACAATGCGCAGAAATATACCGTGCAAGCGTAAGGGCTTGAGCTTGGCCGTCATGATCGCCAGCACCGGGTTAGCCTTTCCTGTAGTCGCACAAGATGCTGACATCGAAGAAGTTTTAGTCACGGGTTCCTTTATCCGTGGTACGCCAGAAGATGCCCCCTCGCCAGTGACTGTCATTGATCGCGCATCAATTCAAGATCAAGGCGCATCGAATGTTTGGGACTTGATCCGAAACCTAGAGGTGAACCAGGGTTCCGATTCAAACGTGGCAGGCTCACCTGATGCCGGCCAACTTCAAGGCACTGCATCGGTCAACCTGCGAAACCTAGGGGGAAATTCCACACTTACCCTAATCAATGGCAAGCGTATGGTTCCAGCGGCAGTTGTTAGCTCATCTGGACAGGAATTTGTCGATCTGAACACCATCCCACTGGTGATGACAGAGCGGGTTGAAGTGTTAACCGACGGCGGCTCAGCGCTATATGGTTCGGACGCTGTAGCTGGCGTAGTAAACTTAATTATGCGCACAGACTTTGAAGGCCTTGAGCTGTTTGTTGATCAGCAAGGCATTGAAGAAGCTGGCGGAACTTATGAGCAAACTTTCAGCGGTATCTGGGGCACGAGCTTCAATGACGGCGATACCCGATTGGTCCTCTCTGCCGAATACTTTGAGCGAGATCCAGTATCCTTAAGAGATTCACAATATTTCGACCCTGACCGCACTATATCCACTGGCAACGTTGGTAGCTTCGACCTTAACTCTCCATTAGGTGCAGGTTTCAATCCAGCCTATATTGATGGCGCGCTGAGCGCTCAACAGACCGGCGAGCGAATTGCCTTGGGTGAATCCGTAGGCGGTACAGCAGGCCTTATCTTCTCTGACCCACTCTGCGAAACTCTCTCTGGCAATTCGGGCCAATTTTTTGTCGACAATCGTTTCTCGAATCTAGGTCGCCGCAACGGTGACTGCGTCGAAGACAATTTAGTCAATCAGTTTATTGCTTTGGGCCAAGAAAGGTTCAGCGCAGCAGGAACTTTCGAACATACTTTTAGCGAATCTGCCGAGTTTTATTCCTTCTTTCAATACTCAGAACTAGACACTATAAGAGAGTGGGATGGCATTGCTTTCTCCCGCAGCTTTCACCTATTCTTGCCACCTACTGCACTGGGCAGCTTGTCGGCTTTGGCGGGAAATGCACCAATCGGAGCGATTCCCAACAACCCAAACTTACTTGCCAACGGCGGTTTTAATCAAGGTTTTTTCACTAATGGCAATGCTGTCCAAACCGGATGGCCTCGCACTGATGAGGACCTGATTACCTCGAACCAAACCTCTGCCGTTCAAATGGGGCTTCGCGGCGAACTCGACGGCATGGGCTTCAACGACAGTACATTAAGCTATGACGTGAGTTTATCTTGGAGCGAATCAAGCATCGAGCAAGAAACAGCTACTTTAATTCGCGATCGTACAGAATTGGCCATCAACGGCCTAGGCGGTCCAAACTGTACCCCTAACGGCAGCCCCAATGTTAACTTTTTGGCGGTTCCCGCATTCGCGCCTACAGCCGGATTATTTGCACAAGTGTTCCCGGGTTATGTTCTAAACACTCAAGAAAGCTACTCGCTTGCATTAACTTCAACGAACCAGGGACAAGACGGCTGCATGTTCTACAATCCGTTTTTGACCGCGTTGACAGATCCTAGCGTAGCAAACGATCCTGAGCTCCTTAATTGGATGACTGCCAGAATCAATCGTGCCGACAAACGCAACCAGTTAATGGTTTTCGATGCGGTCGTCTCAGGTGAATTATTTGAGATGGAAGGCGGAACGGCTCAATTTGCAACCGGTGTTCAACATCGTGAGCGTAACGCCTCAAGTATCGCGCCATCAATCAACGACAGCTTAACTGTGATTGCAGGCCACGAGCCTGGCTTGTTCGGCGCGCCTAACGCGTTTTTTGATCGGATCACCAATAACCTCGAATGTGCGCGTTGTATTTTTAACTTTGATGATACTCGAAGCATCAGCGCAGCTTTCTTGGAACTGTCATTGCCTTTCATCAACAACGTAGAGACACAAGTGGCTTTACGCTGGGAAGACTACGGCGGCAATATTGGTAGCAACTTGGCACCAAAAGTGGCAATGAGCTGGCGTCCGATCGAAGACTTACTGTTTCGCGGTTCGTACTCGCAATCATTCCGCGCACCAAACATTGGTGTAGTGAATCAGGCTTTCGAAGCCTTCGGTGGTAGTATTATTGACCCTCTCCGAAATCAATCGGTACGGGCAGGCTTATTGCCAGCCACCAACGAAAACGGATTGTCCAATTCATTCTTCACAGCCGGACAGGGCAACCCTAACCTAGGCAATGAAACGGCAGACACCTACAATATTGGTGTGCAGTGGACGCCAGGCGGAGACCTCGACGGCTTAAGTATCGGCGCGGACATATGGCGATTCGAAGTTCAAGATCGCGTGCTTCCGCTAAACCCTCGTGCTGCAGTAGATCCAGAAATTGTAGTTTTCAATTCTCTAGTTAATGACCCAACTAACTACGTATTGAATGATTCATTGCCACTGGATGCACGTGGTCCTGATGGCCTTGCTATTTCATGTGATCCAAATGCAATAGCTGCTCAGTTTGGCGCAGGGTCTAACGAGCGCCTCAATTGTGTGGTAAACCCAGCCTTGTACCAGGTTCCTGGGCTCCAACGCGATCAAACTGATACCGATGCTGGGCTTATCACCATTGTTGTGCCTGCTGTCAATAACGGTAATATCGAGGTGCAAGGTATCGATATGAACCTCGGCTATACCTTCAGTAATGACTGGGGTAACTTCCGGTTTGCAGTGGACTACACCCACACTGATGAATATCTAGTGAAGGATGTACCTGGCCTAGATCTTGGCCTACAGGAGAGTGGTCGTTTTGATGCCGCTGGTACAGACGGTGATTCACCAATCGTTCGAGAAGTGCCAGACAATCGTGGCAATATAACCTTTGGCTGGAGTCGTAACAATCATGCTGTCACTATCTTTAACCGACACACTGGTTCGTTCGATGTGCTGGGCCACAATGAGTTTATTAATAATCCAAACGAAGACCCAGCAGACTTAGCTTTTGCAAAGTCTAAAGTGGATAGCTACAACACATGGGATATTCAGTACAATTATCGCCATGAATGGGCTAATAGCAACATGGGCGCTACCAGCTTCACGGCAGGTATCATTGACCTGACTGATGCTGACATCCCCTTATACCGTCGCGACACCTTTAACCAAACGGTGTTCGATGCCCGAGGCAGAAGATGGTATGCAAGGATGCTGTGGCAGTTCTAACAGCTATGTTTAGCTAAAGAAAACGGCGATGAGCAATCATCGCCGTTTTTTTTTGTATTTGAAAAAGTAAGCCTAACTTAACCCTTTTGTTTCTTTAGAGTTTCTCCCGCTCTTTTTTCCACATCATTGAGGATACTATCTATATCTGTACCCTCCTCTCCATGGTGCTGATTAAAAAGATTTATCGCTCGCTCGGTGCGCCTGCCAAAGGCAAGCACGCGCTCAAAATAGCTGTCCTGACCCGAGAGATTAAGCACAGCATCAAGCAGGAATGCGAATAGTGAAAGTGCTGAGAGCAAGAGGTCGCGGAAGGCATCAAGATAAAGTTTGAACTGAAACACGAGAAACTTCCGCAGGTGCGGCCAAAACTTAGTCATAAGAAACTATCCGAATTATAAGTGTTAATGCTAATACTAGCGCGATCTGCGGAAGGTATCACTTGCCTGTAGAGACATGAAATTAAAACGTTTGCATCATGGCCCGAGAGGGTCGAGCCATGATGCAAACAAAGCGCAGAAACCTTCCACATGAAGACTAATTCAAGCTTAGGTTTCAATACTTAGACGCATAAACTCCCAAAGGGTTACATAGCTAAAGTTGCAGGGGTAAGTAACTATCATGGACCAAGGACAATGAACGCCCCCAAGCCCGAACAAGCAGTGGTTACAGCTGCTGAGGTTACGTTCCCAGTCTGTAACGCAGGAGTACCGAGAGCACATCACCCAAAGGGTTATCCCAAGAGTCTTGAAATAAATTATCAAAATCGTTGAGAGAAGCTCGGCGGCTATCACCTTTTGTGTAGACGACAAACAAGTCAGATAAGGGTGCTATTTGCCAGCGATAGCGAAGTTGGAAATTTAGCTGGGAAATACTGAAATCATCGCTTGGGCCTGGCGGCTTTGGCACACGTAGCAAATCTCTGTTGTTGGTTGGGGCATCAGCAGGAAGGAAATAAAACTCATCTCCCACTGCTTTAATTCCCACCCATTGCAGCACCATTCTGAACTGCTGCTTTGCCGTGAGAAAATAATCAAAATTCAAATTTGTACGCCACTGGTTAGCTTGAAATGCGGTAAAGTTTTGGTCTTCTTGATGAATCAACCAACCGTCGCGGTCATTATGGATGACTTCTCCTGACAGCCGTATATTGTCTTTAGGCTGCCAAGTAACCCCCGTGGTGTACTGAAAATTTCGACCGCCTTGAAATTCACCATTGACTGCTGCATCGATATTATAACTCCACTCTTTCGCCGTGTTTGTGGTGTAACCCAAACTGTAATTTAGTCGCTCTTGCACTCGATAAGTGCCATTGCCGAAACTATTTAAATCATCGTAGCGCTCTGGAAAATAAAACAAGCCGGCGTTAATGCGATCGAGATTATTCAGGGTAATCGTGGCATTGGTCACTGGAATCGCATTGTTCGTGCGATCGCCTTCAAGATTTTCCTCATAGCGCAGAAAGGTACTCATTCGAACGTCACGAAATCGTTTGAAACCAGACTCGACTAAGTTAAATCGATAAATGATTTCTCGCACGCCATTTCGTTCTTGAAACCCAAAATCGTTAACATAGAAGTCATCGCCAAAATAAGACAGCTGCACCGAGTGAGATCGCCCCTGTCTTGGGGTATAGACAATATCTGTGAAGACTCCATTATCTGAACCTACATCATCGGTGTTCGTCGCAATAAACTGCCCATCGATGTTCCATTTGGCGCCATTGCTGCGATAGTGCCAGTCTACTGCGTGTACCTCGGCATCAGATTCTGGGTGTGCCACCAAGGTGCCTAAATAGCCCAAGCCTCGATACGCAGCCGAGCCGGTGCTGTTTTCGTACAGCAGACGAAATGCGCTAAAGTCTCTACCCTCTTGAAAAAATCGCTGATTTCCTACCGCAAATTCTGACTCGGCCTCTACCGCTGTCAAGAAACCATAGCGCATAGGTCCTGCTTGACCTGTAAGCTTTAAAGACCCATCCAAATCTGCAGGACGAATTCTCTCACGTGTGGGTAACCTGACTCCTTCAGGCAAGTCCGGACTGCGCGGACGGGCCCCAATACGCCTAGTATTTATCACGCTAAGCCGTTTGCCATTGCTGCCAGTGGAGCGAGGAGTCGTATTAAAAATCTCCTGGCCCTCTTGAAAGAATAATCGCCGCTCTGGAAAAAACACTTCTACTGCGGTTAGGTTCACAACTACATCATCAGACTCGACGGCGCCGAAATCTGGATTAACCGTGCCCGTTAATTGAAAATTACTAGACGGGCGCCAAAAAATATCGAAGCCTCCATTAACCTCTGCCGTGTTATCGACACCATCATAGTTAGTCGTTGCATAGGGATAGAGACTCCATTGCTGCCTCGGGCTAACCCCATCTAGTTGCAATAATGGTAAATCACTCATGAAATTCGGTTCAGATTCTGGAATGCCTGGCCAAGCCCAGCTTTGATTCAAAAAGGCTACTTCGCGAGTAACATTAAGCCCAATTTCTCGAACCCCTGTTTCTCTTGGCATAGCCATCTGGCCCCAAGGCATAAAAAACTCTGCGCTCCAACCAGACTCTGTTTCTTCAGTCTTTCCAAACCACGCTCCATCCCACTCTCGCGCGTACTGACGCTCAGGGAGCACGGTGCCATCTGACTGATTGTCGCCGAGAGCCAGCATCATCCAGTAACCAAACAGCCCGTCGCCCGATGTGTCCACCGTGATGGTGACCGTATCCCTATTGATGCTGATATTGTCTCGACCGCTTATGCGCTGGATCAGAGATTCTTTGGGCTGCTCCATTGTCACCCCTACATACAACCCTCTGTCAGTAAAAAAGACACGAGTTTCCGTTTTGTACGGAGCAGGCTCCAGGGTGTCTGGGTTTATCACGCGGAAGTCGGTAATCGGCTCGATGCCCCGCCACACGGGTTCACTCATGCTGCCATCTATATCCATATCGACTTCAGCGCGATCGAAACTCTGCAGGGTAATTTTTGTTGTGCGATTAGCACGTTGAGATGCTTTCGAGTTTGCTGGCGGTTCAGTTGTCTGGGCCAAGCTACTCGCTGCAATGAAAATAAAAACCAATACTAGGCTAGCGCGAAAATTCCATTTCAAACCAAATTCCCCAAAACGTTAAAATGCAAGGCGCCGTTTTACAGCCCGAAAAAGCATGGGTCAAGAAATCGCGGAAAAAGTATAAATTTGTTACGAAATCAAACCATTGCCGATGGTTCGGCAAGATTCTAAGAACTAAGACTCCTCTTCGTCTAGCTCAAATGTCATGCCGGCAAAATTTCTTAAGCGATTGACAAGCTTTTCATCAAACACCGTTGCTGGCGTCCAAAACCCGCCACCAATAGTGTTCTTGTCCACATCTCTATGTAGGGACAAAGCTGCCTGGGCAAGCATTTTGGCAGTTGAGCCGTAACCGGGATCTCTATCACCGGTAACTTTTACTCGTAACTTTTGCGTTGACTTGGTGACTCCAACAAAACGCAGATCGTAAAAACCTGCTAACTGCTGCGCAGGTGAGGGGCCTTCCCCAGGTTTGGGCAATACGAATCGAGTAAGAAAACCCCTGATAAGACTATTCGCCATTAACTTTGGCCCAAGCCCTGTGGCAAAAGCCAATCGCTTAGCGCGCTTTTTACCTTTAGCGCCACTGCCTGTAAGCACAGCTTCATCGTATTGAAAGCTATCGCTGTAAGGCCCTGCTTGCCTTATTGCGTTAGATCGCAGCACTATCCGAGTGTTAATTGCCGCCATAATGAAAGGGCCGCACCACGCGTTAAAATCTTCATCGAATTCTAACCCCACATTATGTTGCTTCGCGGTGAATCCATGGTTCGGAGGGCATAGTGAATAAAAATCTTGCATTTCCCGGCGCAGCTGCGGATCATTCGCAGCCTCTTTGTACAGATTGACACCACTGGCTACCGTGCCTCCTGATGCGCCGCCTCGGGACGCTTTAACACGCATCTTGACCTGCGAACAAAACTCTCCGAACTGCTTGTTAGCCTCGTTCTGCAGAAACATCACACCCAAATCAGAGGGAATCGAGTCGAAGCCACAACTGTTGACGATGCGCGCTCCACTGGATATCGCGAGATCTTGATAGCGATCAACCATACGTTTAATCCAATGAGGTTCGCCGGTTAAATCACAATAATCTGTACCTAATTCCGCGCAGCACTTCACCAAACCCTCACCATAAAGGGCATAGGGACCTACCGTCGAAATAATGACAGACGCTTTGGAGCAAAGAGCTCGTAAACTTTCTTCATCGTTGGAATCTGCTAGCAAGACTGGCAAATCGGCAGCTTTAGGTCCGAGACTTTGTTTTAGCTGCTGCAGTTTAGTTTCAGACCTAGCAGCCAGCGCCCACGTTAAATTAGGTTCGGTATATTCATTCACCAAATAGTTGGCCAGTATTTTCCCAACAAAGCTTGTGGCACCAAAAATGACTAAATCGAACTCTCTATTGCTTTTGTTATTCAATTGGCGTGTCTCTCTGTTCGTCCCAAGCTCGCGGTATTAGGATGCTTAGGCAAACTGTCCTTGTGGATGTGTGTTCGAATTAGTTCCAGTGTGAGGCGCTGACCGTTTGCCTAATTTGGAATGGCGATAGCTCATCCAAATTAAAAATTGCAAACCGAATAGTAATGACGCGGACAAGAGGTGCGTGGGCTGCACTAATGCTGGCATGCCAAGATGCCCGAGTGTTGCACCCGATAATACGGCAGCGCCAATGACACCAATCATCGCCAGCGTCAGCCGTGTCAGAGTGTGTTGCCAGCCTAGCGAATTTACTAAGAGCCGTGCTAGCCATAGGTTTGAGAAAAGCACCACGGCGGAAAAACTGCGGTGCACGTAAAAAAACCAAGGCATCGCTTCGATCCAACTAGAGCGGAGTTCCTCACCTTGGGACTCTCGCAAAAAGTCGGTCATTTCTCGTACTTGGGTACCCATGGCGACTTGTACAATAGTCAAAACGAGAACTATGTAAAGCCACTTTTCGAATCGGCCATCTATGCTATGGACAGGCTGCGAGGCCATCAACCCTCGTCTTGCCTGCGCCAGTGCAAACAGCAGGGTTGCAACAATGGCTAACGCTACCAACATATGAACAGTGATCATGCCGGGCTGCAGATTAGAGCTGACCACTTTAGATCCTAGCCAGCCTTGAAACCCAACCATCAAAAACGCAGCAATCGAGGCCACAGTAATCTTGTTATCGAATTTACGGGCTTTCCACGACAACACCGCAGTAAAAAAAATCAGCAAGCCGATTGTTACCCCTACCAATCGGTTCATGTATTCCGTCCAAGTTTTAACAACATTAAATCGGGTGTCGGAGTAACCTAAATCAGCGTAAACCTCCTGATAATTCGCGGGCAGTTGCGCTTCGCTGGTGGGAGGAATCCATTGTCCAAAACAAGTCGGCCAATCGGGGCAGCCCATGCCTGCGCCGGAGGCACGAACCGTGGCGCCTACCAGTATTAAAAAATAGACCGCAGCGAGCGTGATCATTGCCATTTGGCGAAAGCGAATCAAGGATTTGTCTTGTGTCGTAGTCATAGCGTCTCTTGCAGTGATTGCTAATGGGAGTGCACGTTAGTTGCGCAGCGCTTCCAGTATTTCCATGGATGCATAGCCGTCCATGGGCAGGCCAGCGGATTGCTGATAGGCTCGAACCGCTGCACGAGTCATACGTCCAACTCGCCCGTCGGGTTCACCTGAATCGAAGCCCCTGGCATTGAGTAATGTCTGTAATTCGGCGACTTCTGCAATGCTCATGGCCCGTTCATTCACCGGCATATTCACGATCGCAGGCCCACCAGAAAATTGATCTGCGAGGGTACCGACTGTTAGCGCATAGAATGTTGATGGATTATAAGCGAGCGTGGCTCGATAATTATCGTATCCCAAGAACGCAGGCCCATTCGCACCTGCTGGAAGAATTACCGAGGCCTGCATGTCCGCCACCGGCAAAACGCCGCCATCAACTCTTTTGATACCTAAGTCTCGCCACTCTTGCAGGGACTTACGCGTCGCCGTGCCGCTCAGGGCATAATCGAAAGTTTCGGGCAGCAACACTTCACGGCCCCAACGTTCGTCGCCTTTCCACCCAGAATTAGACAAGAAGTTGGCAGCAGAATAAAAAACATCCGGCAAACTGTTCCATATATCGATACGACCGTCGTTATCGCCATCCACTCCGTAACTATAAAAAACGGAAGGTAGGAACTGTAACTGCCCCATAGCACCCGCCCAGGAACCACTCATGCGATCAGCAGCAATATGGCCGTCATCGAGAATTTGCAATGCGGTTAAAAGTTCTTTGCGGAAAAAATCAGCGCGCCTTGGATCGTAGGCAAGAGTTGCCAGTGCATCTATGACAGCGAACCCGCCAGTGGCGCGGCCGAAATTGCTTTCGATGGCCCAAAATGCAGCTAAATAATGGGGCTGAACCCCATAGCGCTGTTGCACTTGGTTTAGTAACTCTGCGTGTTGAGAGAGCAGATCACGGCCTCTGGCCACTTGATCGGAAGTTACCCGCAGCCCAATGTATCGGGTAAAGGTCTGGACAAACTCCGGCTGACTATTATCGAGTTCCAGCACTCTTTCAAGGGGCTGTACCGCATCGAGAACAACTAGTGTTTCAGGGCTTATGCCCCGCGATAATGCCTCAGCTTTTAACTCCTCAATCCATTCCGGAAACGAAAGCCTAAGCTCAGTCTCCTGAGCACTAGCCGAGACAAACACGCAGATTGTAAACAAGAAGATCGCAAATAGTCGCATTGGGCCATGATAATGGATTCAACGAATAATGAGAAACAATGCTTGCCCTAACTGTCTCTATTTTGACAACTGATTTACAGGTTTGCAGCCCGTTTAGCGAGCATGCTGTCTACTGCGCGGTAGCATTGTAATGAAGGAAGTCTTTAAGGAGTTTCTCATCCGTCTCGGATAAAGTCACGAAATTAAGGTCTAAGTGGTAGGTGTTTTGATTTAGCCGCCTGCAATGAGTCACGCTGCAGGAGGAGCGAACGCGGGAACCCACTTGTGTATCGATAGGTAAGTTAAATTCCACATCAAAATCTGGATACATGCCCGAATCCCGCTTCTCCTCCGCCATGCGCTCCACTAGTTGACGACGGCATTCCATCCGTACACCAGATGGAGAAAGATTAAGCAAGGTCGCACTTCGCACAACTCCAGAAATGAGTAAATTAGCCTCAGTTTCTAGATTAACTTTGGGGTATTTTCGCCGTTCATTGATCATGGCAATAATCCTACTTTGAAGGAGCACCAATTTAGGCAACGCTCCTTAGTGGTCTTCCAATCTAGTGTCTAGCAACAACTCCATTATCACAGCTCTTGAACATTCGGATTTTGAACCAATACACATTTTTACAATTTGGTGATAGTTTACTAAAGTGTAGTATATCCCATTGTCGGAAAGCCCTTGATATCAACAATTATGACTATTTGGTACAAACTGAAACTCGTTTATTCCATAATTATCGCTACTTACATTATTGTTGCAGCCTCTAGCGTGACAGCACAGCCAAAAACAACTGTTCGCGAATATGCCGAATCTCACTACGCCGCTCTATACGATAATTTGCTTAAAGAATTCGGCAACAATAAAGACCTTCCCAAGGGGTTTGAATTACAGGCCTTAATCGCACTTAGTCATTATCCAGAGCTTCGAGACACGCACATTCGTTTTATTGTGGCCGATGTGGGAATACCACTTTCATCGCGACCCCATTGGTCTTCCATGCTCACACATGCCAAAAACAGAAAGTATCAAGTTATCATCGATTCTACTCGCGACGATTCACGGGAGGCTTTGCTACTAAAAAACCAACCGTTCAATGCCCAGATTGGCATCCTCGGCCACGAACTATCTCATACCTCGTACTATTTAAACCGATCGTTTTTCGGAATCCTTGCTGACGCAATCTGCCAGCTAAGTGATTGTCGAATTGATTTTGAAAGGGCCACTGATGCTCGGCTAATTGAGTATGGCTTGGGTTGGCAACGATACGACCATGCGCTGTTTGTCCGCACTAAATTATCCGATAATTCAGCGGATGCAGAAAACGCCGAAGGCGGTGGCGGCGCGTATATGAGCCCTAATGAGCTTATTTCCCTAATGCAAAAAAATCCTATTTACGAGATTCCCACTAGCCGAACAGATTAATGTAATTTTGAGGAATACCAAATCTACCGTTTAATTCTGAATTAACACCGGCCATTTGCCGCAACGCCACATGAATGTGCTCTGGCGTCAGAATGATGCCGTTTTCGTCGATAGCTAACGACGTTGGGTTTATTTTCAGCGCTTCGACATGATCATCGGTCCCGCCAATCACCCTGTTTCCCCGGACTCCAGCACCCATGGCCATCATACTGGTCACATTCCAGTGGTCTTTTCCGTTACCATCGTTGTAAAAAGGTGTTCGACCAAAGTCTGAACCAACCAACACTGTTACTCTATCTTGCAGGTTGTTCATCTCGATTTGTTGCCACAAATGATCAATCCCACTCAGCAATTGAGTTAAGCGATTAGCGTGATTCTGGTCATGATTACCGTGCGTGTCAAAGCCGCCCATATGCATATTCGCACTCACCGCGACACCGCTGGAAAAAGCAGCCACTGCTACTTCTGCCTGCCCTTCTAAACCGCTGGATACACGATCGGGCAATAGCTTGACCAATCTGTTCAAGTTGTTATCTCCCGTCCGCGCCATCATAACTTCCGCTAATTGGGCTTGCCTCAGCGGTAGGCTAGAAGCAGACATAGTCCGTTGAAGCCTGGCGTTGCGCGCTGCCTGAATTTCGGCATAGACTGAGGAGTGAAAGTATTCGCCTCGCTTGCTTTCTTCTTCTTCCCAAGGACGAGTAGCATTTGGGTAGGCTAGTTGTTGAAACACCTCGCCTCCACCAATTCGGGCCGGCGCGACAAGTGAAGCCGTATTGTCATAACCACCATTACTGATATAAGAAAGAGGTTCACTAGGCGCTGTTGCTGCGGCAGCCAATGCGCCAAAACTTGGATACCCTTCTTCTATTTTCCCGCTCCAAATGAATCGGGAGCCAGCATCGTGATTATTGGTTTGAGTATCGATCCCGTTTATGACGAGTAGATGTGGCGCATGCTTTGGGAAAAAATTGGCGAAATGACCACTGGAATTAGCATCTGGTGTATTTATGCCAGAAGGGTAGGAAATTGGAAACACAATATTGCCTGCACTACTAATCGCCGAAGTAGAGTATCGATTCACAGGCCCCCTCCCATCTAATCTTGGCCGATCACCTTTTGGGTCGATAAAATAAGTGGGATCCCAGCCGCCACCGGCATTTACGGCAATCCAAAACCGATCAGGAGAGTTATCTTGAGCGAGAGCCAGCGTGCTTGGCAGCGCTAAGCTGAGCCCACTACTGCCTAAGTATCTTAAAAATTGACGTCTGTACATTTTGTTCGCCTCCGATACTTATCGCTTAGTTATAGAAGAACGTATAGTCAGCGAGCAAATAGGCAACTACTGCCATCCACGCCCTGACTACATACTGTCTGTCTTGAGTCAAACTGAGATCTTCACCATTAACCTTTCTCAGGTCATTGCCTTCAAAATCTCGCGTAACATCACACAAATCGGGCAATCGTACCGTTGACCACTCGCCACCGCTGTTTAGAATAATCTGACGACCTCGATTAATCGCATTCATGTAAAGCTGTAAACTTATGTCTAGTTCTGGTGAATCCAGCGCTAAGAATTCGCCCAACAGATAAGCATGCAGGTACTGTATATTCTGCCGGATCAAATCCAGTTTTTGAGCATCTACAATTCCCGCATCGTTATAAGGAGAGTCTTCCAAGTTGACGAATAAAAACAAGTTTCGCTGCTCGATCGGCTTCCATAAATCCCGCGGTACTGCATAACATGCAAGCTCATTAGCGAGTCGAATCTGCATTGCTCCCATCAATCCATTAGGAGACTTAAGCCTAGAGGTAACGCTATCCGAGTCAATGCCGCCATAAATCTGATGAAAGGTTCGGTTCAACTTTGACGTATAAGAATTATTTTTGTCCTTGTAGTAGCTATCAAGGGATCCTCGCCAAGTAAAGCCAAAGAGTGATTCGATTTTCCTATCCAACTGCTCTGGCGACAGTAGATAACTCGACCCCGTTTGCACGTGAGACAACGCATCGGCGCCATCGGTTAAACCAGATGCGCGCCAGTAAGGACTCATGATGATTTCTCTAACCAAGGTCTTTAGGTTGTAATTGTCCGCTACAAACCTTGCTTGCATTTCGTTCAGAATAGAACGCTCTGCCGTGTATGCTGCGATCTCTGCCTCCGTTGCGGTAGAACCATTAGGGGAGCTCAGAGGTTCCTTGCCTGTCAGCCCATTGACTAAAATTCGAGTTATCGCGCGAGGAAACTTAGGATCTGCCGCTATTTTCGCACCAAGCCATTGCAACGAACTATCAACGTTACCGGCTAAAGGCATCGCTTGACCGTTGAAACCTCTTGCTTCCATATCAGTATACCAACCCTCCCTGCTCAACCTAGCAGGGCGGTAGCGGCCTTTGTAATCCCAGTTTTGAAATAACGAAGCAACGGGATCAAGTATAGTGTGACACTTGGAACATTCTGGATTATTTATAGTCGGTATTGGTGTAGTGATGTCGACAGAATTACCCGGTCTGACTCCCTCAATTGCGAGTACGTCGGTATCCAAAAGTAGGTCGAAAACAACTCGCGATCTTGCCCTGTTCCTATTCGTTGAAGTGGTTGGATAGCGATTTAAAAACATGGGTGATGTCAAAATTCCCGCATGGGGGATCCCCTCCAGCTTTGCTGGTAGAAACTCACTCGCATCTTCCGATGTAAATGGAAGACCTTCCACCCCATAGGTTTTTGCAGAGAATGGAGAAACCATCATGTAATCCGCCGTCACCACTTCAGTAAACGGGCGATTATTCTTAACAATATAGTTAATCAATTCCATCGGCTCGCGAGCAACCGCGTCATTAGTTGTGGCTCTAATTTCGTTGTAGTTTTCCGGCCGGCTTCCACTGCCTGGGTCATACCAACGCCGATTAGGGAAGTCACTGCTGCTTAGCAAATTGATCGCAGCTTCTGAGCCATTCCTTGAGTGATATTTATCCGTGAGAAAATAGTCATTAAAAATTTCAGTTAACCTTGCATAGAAAGCGGGCTGCTCCATCAAGTCGTTAATAGCGAGGGTTAAGCCGGCTACACCTAGATTGGAAACTAACTGTAATTCCTCAAATAGTGGGTTTCGACTGGCCAGTTGCTTGGTGGCTTTATGCAAAGTGGCATTGGCATCTAGTATTTGCAAAAAGCCAACAGTCTGGCTCACAACTTCAGAATTACTACTATTAAAAACTGCCAAGATATAGGCGCTAAGATCGGCGGCACAAGCCGCATCACAGTTTGCCGACTGCCCTAATGGCATGGTTGCAGCAATGTATTGGGATAAGCCAGTCATGGATCCACAGTTTGCGCAGGCGATAAGAGTTGGCCCTACGCTGGTACCCGTGCCGCTGCTGCCATGGCAGCCACTGCATTGGGCAGTATAGGTCACCTTAGCCTGATTAGAGGGTGCGGGTGGACCAGTTGCAGTTGGATTACTTGGGTCTATCAAAGATGCTTGGTTAATACGAAATACGAATTCTCCATTGGCGGAGACAAGACTCAGATCTAAGGCATAGGCCTCCCCTGACGCCAAGGTAACATGGTCTAACTCAAGACTTAGTCGCTCTGGATCGAATACGCCAGAGTTGGGTGTGTTTAACGAAGTTTCAGAAAACCCCTCGAGGTAAAGCAAATACTCGGTATCGAATACAATACGAAAGCTAAGCTCCATGGCGCCTAGGTCAGCGAAATCGACACGAGGTACCAGTAACAGGTCGCCACTGATAGTTGAACGCTGAGCCTGCGCCGTGCTGATCAATGAACCCCAAACAACCCAGAGTGCAATTACTGCCTTTATACGCCAACCCATAAACACTCTCCTCTTTGACTACCTGTGATCTAATCACCGTTGTAATCAATAATAGAGTGGTTGGGGTATTGCCTGAGATAACTGATTCACACTACAACGAAGAAAACCTTGCCAGAAGGATAACCCCGTCACAGGTTCGTGCAGTTTGTTATTGCCTTGCTTGCATGGGTTCAAAAAGCGTTGGAAGTCTTTAGCGTTGGCGAGACTTTGCCGGTGCCATTTTCCATTCGTATTCTGTCTTGTCGGGCACCACTTTCACGCCGCTGCTAAATTTAAACGGGATATTCAAACCGCTTGGATACTCTGCTTCGACAAAATACGCAATAAAGCCAGATTCTGGAGGTTCTAGTTTAGCCTGATAGACACCCGGTTCGATTTCTGTGAGCAGGCTGCTGGTATAGGCTCTACCAATAACCGCTTGCATAAAATTGCGGGATTCAGGGTTTGTTGCTTGCCACAAAAGTACTTGAGTCGGCGGAGTTTGGGAAAAAAATGTAATAAGCCCGTCTTCATCTATATCCCAAGCGTATTTCGGCAAAGATACATTGTGTACTACCGAGTGATACCAAGCATCGACGCTTTCAGTCACGTCAGTGCCTCCCATGCCATGATTCGAGTTAGGAACATAGCGAACGTGCTTCTCGCCCACTAGATCATGCCAATAAAATCGCCAAGAATCCGGCAAGAAAAATTCATCACCCGTGGAGTTTAGAAGGAATTTGGGCAGGGTTAGCCGGTCACGGTACTCAAACGGCTCGACGATATCCATCAATGCATCCCATTGAGGTGTGCCATTCCAGTTGATATTTCCCGACAATACATAGTCGATGACTGCGGGCGAGTAGGAGCCGTACACCTCAAAATGGTGCTTAAACGATTCGCCAACGTTGAGCACATCGATAACTATGGGAGCGATAGCTATCACTCTGTTATCTACAACTGCAGTGGTCCATGTTGTCCAACCCCTTTTTGATCCACCAGCCACAACAAATTGATCCACTTCAATATTACCACCAACGTCGCTTGCCATCAGACTAGTCACGGTATCCATCGCTCTTACTGCGCTCTTTGTCATGGGCAAGCGTAGCGGCCACTTTTCATCGCCAGTGGTAAAAAATTGATTCCAAGTGTATGCGATTATTCCATCTTCTGACCGCGGCCCTGCTGTATCTTGCTTAAACTCTAATGGCTGATTAGGCACCATATACAAAGTGGTAACGACTGTGTTCGTCAGGAGTGCTCGATTTATATCAGCCTCTGGCGCTGCGCTCGGAGCAGAATTGTTTTTACTGCCTCCTGTGATGTAGAGAAAGCCAATGTCACTGTCAACCTGATCAGGGACTGTGACTACCATAAAGTGTTCCCATATAGGCAGGTTCACTTCGGCCTCTGTAAGCCATTTCTGTGATGTCATCTCGACCACAAATGTACTGTACCCATCTCCAGCAACTTGATTAATGACTGAATATTCATAATGAGAATCAGGAGTGCTGACATATTTATCCAATGCGGTAAGTTGCAAACCAGCAGCAGCCCAGCTGAGCGGCGCGATAAAAAACACAATGGATGCCAACAACACCAAAGCCCCTGCCCTCTTTTTAGTACCTGCTTCAATTATCATTTATGGCCTCAAATTTTCAGTCTACGTATCAAGCGCTTTTACCGAACACTCCGATTTTATCAAATCAGTTTGCGATCCTACTGGGGCGCTGCTTCACAGCCTTCAGCTTCACTCACACAGCTCACATCACGCAAACTATTGCCAGAAATTAAGTCGGCAAACCAATCAACAAATCGTGTCCCTTCGACTTCGTATTGGTAAAAAATATCATCCTGCAAAATCATATGTACATTGCCACCAGCGGTATAGCTATAGAATTGATCTACTTCGCTTTCGATGCGCAGATAGTTATTGAGAAGCCGCTGCGGCAAACTGAAGCTTCCTGGCTTATCTCCAATAACTTGAGTAAACATCACTTGAGTCGCATCATTGGCGGCGTTGTACTGAGCGATGGTCAGGTTGGCGTTATGGTTTGCACTGGCAATATAGTAGTCTTCAAACGTGAGGTTTTGATCTGTTTTACCAGCATATTCGGGCCAAGGTGGCAGAATCGAGGCTGTCCTCCAAGCGCTATGGGTGCGAGACAATAAGGGAGAGCCGTAGCCGCCCGCCGCATCACCAAGCAAGCTTACCTCCACATCTCTATAGTGCTCGGCTACTAAACCGGCGTAAAAAGATGCACCGATTGCACCAGCGCTGCTCCCAGCCAAGACTATTCTTGAGGGCTTAGGGTGATTTTCGTAAGTCCATTGCAGTGCGGTCTGACTGTTTTTAAAACCCTCATGATGGGCAGTGATCGCAACCTCATTGCCCTCACTGTTTTTATAGCGATACTCAGTTGGACCTGCGCCAAGATGCACGTCACCTGTACAGTAAGGAACATACACAATATCAAACTGTGCAACAGGGTTTTCAGGGTTCTCAAAATCGAATATGCCTTTCATCAATTGAGGATTGTTCTGAGGCATATCTGCAAAGGGCGAGTGGATATTCGGCTGACTTGTTAAATCACATGCCTCGCCAAACCAACAGGCGCCACCACCATTAAAAAATACCAGCAAATTATCGCTGCTAGGCGAGTCTTTAGTGTAGAACTGGAAAGCAGTCCCAGTGCTGCAGAGGCCGTCAGTGCTAACCACTTCCCAACCCGCCCCCGAGTCAGCTGCCACTGCAGTGTTTTCAACCAACACACAAGCTGCAAGCCCAAATACAGATAAGAATAAAAACATCTTCATACTATTTCTCCCGAATTTAGGGGATGCTATCGCTTACGCTATTGCCTGTCGACTGCCATAGGGATTATGGTAACTTCTCCCGAAGCCATTGCAGCTTCCCAAGCACAAAAACTACATCAATTTGGGCAACCTCTCTATGCATGCCAAACAGATAATCACAAGCCTAAGCCTCTGCGCATTGGCACTAACTTCGACTTTCCCATCATCAAAGGTCTCTGGCCAAACTTCAGTGGCAGAAAGTTTAAGCAGTGCAACGACTCCTGCCGGAGAATACATAAGCTGGAAAGAACATATTATCGATGACCCAGAAATTGCGGGTTTTGCATTGAGCGGCAGTGATGGTTTAGTCATGGGTGACATTGATGGCGATGGTTTTGAAGACATCATCTCAGTGCATGAATCCGACTCCGAATACGATTCATCTAGTTTCGACCCCGACTACCAACCCACTCTAGAAGGCCATGTGCGAATAGCATTTGCAAATGCTAACGCCGATCACTGGTTAAACATTACACTAGCTGAGGGTGAGGATGCTCCCGCGCCTGAAGATGTAGCCGTAGCCGATGTAAACAACGACGGCCACCTTGATGTAGTCGTTGCCGCTGAACTATCCCACATAATCTATCTTCAGAACCCAGGAGGATCATCAAGCAGAACTGCCACGTGGCCGCGGCTAATCCTACCTATGACAAAAGGCACAGGCTCTTACATTCGGGTGTTTATGGCGGATCTTGACGGTGACGGTTCCGTAGAAATAATTGCCGCCAACAAAGGTGCACAGCGACCAGGGCCAGATGATTACGCCCGCGCGACACCCGTGTCTGTTTTTCATTTCCGCGGCGCTCCCTTAGATCCTGCTAGCTGGGCCGAAATAGTCTTAGGCAGTTACAGTATCCCTCAAAATGCTGAGCCAATTGATTTAGATGGGGATGGCGACCTAGACATCGTCATAGGCAGCCGCGGCGAAAACCGTATAGCGTTTTTTGAGAATCGCAGCTCACCAAATTCTTTCCAATTTACAGAACACGCCATTGGTATCAATGGCCCACCTATGTCTGGTTTTAATTTCGCGTACGCGGATCTAAACGGTGATGGGCGCCTCGACATTATTAGCCGCGGTGGCCAGAATATTGCTTGGATAGAACAGCCTGTGAATATCGATCACACATGGAACTCACGTCCAATCGGGACATTCCTTCCAGATTCTATTACGGGAATCGAAGTTGGAGACATTGATGGTGACGGTTTAATGGACGTCATCGCTGGCAGTTATAGCGAAGGCAGCAGACTGGGAGACGACGAGACTCTCAGCGTAAATGACGCTCTTGGCAGAATTGGCTGGTTTTCTAATCCCGGATTTGTTTCTAGTTCGTGGCCTCGGCACGATATATCCCGACGCAAACGGGGGATGTACGACAAATTTATCGCAAGAGACATAGATAAAGACGGCGACTTAGACTTCGTAGGCACTAGAGGTAATAGTGCACCATACGATGGCGTATTTTGGCTCGAGCAAATACGCACCAAAACACCGCAAAGATCCTTTATTGGTGCAAGAGCCATTGATAGTGAGGAAATGCCGCTACCCTAGTTCAATGATATTTTTTTGCAGACTATCTTTATAAACCAATAAGTCTATTAAGGACTTATCATTTAGTCGATTCTCAATCTTACCAAAAGCCCTATCAAAGTGCAGTTGCCACCGTATTGAGCAACAAACCTAACCAATATGGGGCTCGGAACTCTCTCGGGGCATATACACATAGTACCGAAATATCTCTAACTTACTAAAAACCTTAGTAAATTCTATACGGCATAGTTTGTACTGTGCTATGGCATAACTCTTGCTCCTTCTTGCACTGAACCCACAATTAGATACATTGGTCTAGGAGTAACTGTATGAATTTTAGAAAACATCCAAAACATTTGCTGGCAGTTGCAGTATTTGCCGCAAGTTCTGGTGTAGGCTCAATCACCTATGCACAAGAATCGGGCGCGTCGGATAATATTGAAGAGATAATAACAACAGGCTCGCGCGGCCGCCCACGCACAGTTGCAGACTCCGCTGTCCCTATCGATGTATTTAGCGCGGATGATATTCAAGCGATTTCCCATACCGATACTAATGACATATTACAAAACTTAGTACCTTCATTTAACGTTGCCCGCCAGCCAATTTCCGACGGCGCTACATTTATCCGACCTGCCCAATTGCGCGGACTACCCACTGACAAAACCTTAGTGTTAGTGAATGGTAAGAGACGCCACCGGGCCGCACTGGTTTCAATTGGTGGTTCCGGCACACAAGGTCCTGACATTGCAACAATTCCAGGGGCTGCGCTCAAGAACATTGAAGTGCTGCGTGATGGCGCGGCTGCGCAATATGGCTCGGACGCTATTGCTGGCGTAATCAACTTTATCCTCAATGACAACAGAGAAGGTGGAAGCCTAACAATTGATAGCGGCGAGCAGTTTGAAGGCGACGGTGCCATGACAACCATTCAAGGCAACATAGGCCTACCTCTTGGTGAAGATGGGTTCGTAAGTGTTTCGGCAGAATTTGTAGAGACTGACCGAACGGTTCGCGCAGAGCAATACTGCCAATCATGGTTCTGTGTCGATCCAACATTACCCGGCTTTAACCCCAATGCCTCCTATGCGGCCGAACTCACTCCGACATTCTTAGCAGGTGTGCCTAGTGCAAACGCCGCTGGTGTTCCCGAAGTAGTTCAGCCGTGGGGACAACCGCAGTCTGACGCGATTCGGGTTTTCTTTAATTCCGGCTACCAAATAGATGCAGATACAGAAGCCTATGCTTACGGCAACTACTCTGACTCAAATGCCGATGGCAACTTCTTTTATCGCTACCCTGGCAACGGCACAATCGAAGATCTAAGAGAGCCAGATGGCTCTATTTATACCCCTCTCGAACTGTTCCCCGGTGGGTTTACGCCGCAGTTTGATGGAAACGTCTTGGATTTTTCTTTACTAGGCGGATTGCGTGGCGAGCTAGACAACGGCTTAACTTATGACTTCAGCGCACGAACTGGTGAGAGCGAAGTCCGTTATACGCTCTTCAACACAATCAATCCTTCGTTAGGGAACACGCTTGGCAACGCGAATACGCCAACGCGTTTTCGCCCTGGTGATTTGATTAATCAAGAAACCCAGTTTCAAGCTGATTTCACTTATGAATTTGATGCAGGGTTAGCCAGCCCCGCGGTATTTGCTTTCGGCTCTAGTTTTATGTCGGAGTCATACGAAGTAGTTGAAGGCGATCCTGCCTCTTACGTGGCAGGCCCTTATGCAAGACAAGACCCATGGGATCTTTGTAATGACGATGGCACCACAGCACCGAACGGTCTCACTGCAATTGCCGGCGGCTCAAGCCTAAACTGCGCCGATTCGAATGACCCGGTATACCAAGTAGTCGGTGTAGGCTCAAACGGTTTTCCTGGTAACTCGCCTCAATTTACAGACGTCTATGAGCGTGATTCATTCAGCTTCTATGGCGAACTAAGCGCTGATGTTACTGATCAGTTGTTCTTACAAGGTGCTGTTCGTTATGAAAATTATGACGATTTCGATTCCGAGGTGGTCTATCAATTAGCGGGACGCTTCGAAGTAACTGATACCATCGCGCTACGCGGGTCAATCGGCACAGGCTTCCGCGCACCAACGCCAGGTCAGCAAGGCACGGTGAACGTATCGACTCGACTGCCAAATGGTTTTCCTGTTGCAACAGGTTTGTTCCCAGCGAATGGGCCGGTAGCTGCAGCACTAGGTGCAACCCCACTTCGACCGGAAACTTCTGACAACTACACTATCGGCATGACTGCGGCGTTTGGGGAACTTGACCTTACACTGGATTACTACCGTATCGATATTGCTGATAGAACCAATGCGATATCCACCCGTGATGTATCCACTGATCCAACTTCTGGTGATGCTTTTGCTAACTTCCAGGCATTGGATGCAGCAGGGGTTGCTGGCGCTAACTCCATTGGCGGCGTGTTCTATTTCACCAACGCCTTTGACACCATCACCGAAGGTTTTGACATCGTCGCCAGCTATCCAATCGATTTCGGAGACGCCGGCACGACAACACTGAGTGCTGCAATGAACTACACCACCAATGAGTTCGATTCTGATGCCTCTTTGTTCTTAAACGCAGAAGAGCGTTTTGACTTTGTCAATGGCGATCCTGAGTGGCGTGGCATCTTTACTGGCATTCACAATGTTGGCGACTTTAACATCATTGCCCGACTAAGCTGGTTCGGTGAATCCACCAACTCTAATTCTGGCGGCACTGGTCCTGGGGGCTTGCGCTTCCAAGAATTGCCTAACTTCTTCCAGACTGACCTCGAAGCTCAATGGCAAATCAATGACATGTTTCAACTGTCCGCCGGCGGACGCAACATTTTTGATGAATACCCTGATCGCGACACCATCTCAGATTTTTGCTGCGGTCGAATCTATTCATCAGGAACGGTAGTACCTTGGCAGGGCGGCTATTACTATGCCCGCTTACGAGCCGACTTCTAAACGTAAACTTTACGGCAACTCTTAAAAAGGGTGATAAGCATTGCTTATCACCCTTTTTAGTTTTGGGCACCAAGGTTTCCTGCTTTTGGTCATCTAGTAGACATAATTCCTCGCTATGCTTGGGCTCTAATCATTGAACTACAGAGAGAGATGCAATGAATAGATTCAGCGCTAAGCAAGCCCCCTTTCCTCTGCGTTTTTCACGCCGTTCTTTTTTAAAAACCAATGTTATGCTGAGTTCAGCCTTAGCCTTGGGCGGCATTCCCAGCTTGGTGTTCGGTGCGTCAAAACGCCTCAGTAGACTGGATTCAGATCCGTTTTACTTAGGTGTAGCCTCGGGAGATCCTACTCCTGACTCAGTGGTTTTATGGACAAGACTTTCTAGTCTCTCGTTGCAAGAGGTTGGCGCTGCGCACGATGCCCTTGATGTTGACTTTGAAATTTCAGATACCGACTCTTTTGCTAGGATTATTCGTTCAGGAAGTATCGTTGCCCCAGCCGAGCTTGGCCACTCCGCTCATGCCGAGATTAGAGGCCTCGCCGCTGACACTCAATACTATTATCGTTGGCGAATTGGCAATGTAGTTAGCCCCGTAGGGCGAACCAAGACCGCGCCAGCAGCTAACGCCTCGATAGATGAATTTAAGTTTGCTATCGCGTCCTGCCAACAATATGAGCATGGCTATTACACAGCCTATAAACACATGGCCCAGGAGCGCGCAGATCTAATTGTGCATTTAGGCGATTACATTTACGAAAGTAGTTGGGGCGATGTGAGAGTCAGAGCCCATGAAGGGCCAGAGATCAAAACCTTAGAAGACTATCGTGCGCGCTATGGTACTTATAAATCTGACCCAGATCTGCAGCTTGCTCATGCTAGCGCACCGTGGATTGTGACTTGGGATGACCATGAAGTTGACAATAACTATGCAGGTGATATCGCCGAAGACGACCAGACTCCAGAGCAGCTTTTGCTCCGGCGTGCTGCAGCCTACCAGGCCTTCTTCGAGTTTATGCCGATTCGCCTTCCTGTAGGAAGGCAGGGCCCCTCAATGCCTATCCATCGGCGACTTCGATTTGGTAATTTGTTAGAAATGTCGGTGCTAGACACAAGGCAGTATCGCAGCGACCAAGCCTGTGGTGACGGCCGCAAAACAAGCTGCAGCGCCCACCAAGACCCAAGCCGCACGCTGTTAGGTCAAGCACAAAAATCCTGGTTATTTGATAGTCTCGCGACGTCTGATGCCACTTGGAACGTCTTAGCCCAACAAATAATGATGGCAAGCCTCCGCTCTGTTAGCGAGTCTGGAGAACAGTTATGGCCCATGGATATTTGGGATGGCTACCCCTTTGAGCGACAAGAATTGCTGCAACACATGAACGATGTTGGCACTTCCAACCCCATCGTGTTGACAGGGGATATCCACTCAAACTGGGCAGCGGACCTTAAGCTAGACTTTGATGATCAACGCTCAAAAACTATAGGCAGCGAATTTGTTGGCACATCCATAACATCTGGTGGCGATGGTGCCGATATGACTGATTACGGCGCCAGCCTGCTAGCTAACAACCCTCACGTGAAGTTTTACAATGCGCAGCGAGGGTATATTTGTGCAACGGTGACGCCATCATTATGGCGCTCAGACTTCAAAGTCTTGCCCCGTATAACAGAACCCGATGCCCCAATTAGCATTCGAAAAACCTTTGTTACAGAAGCGGGCATCCCTGGGGTTCAAGAAGACTAAATAAAACCATGAAAAATTCACAAACGAGGTCATTCATGAACGGTTATTCATGTCTTGTAGCGATGAGTTCCATTTTCGTGTTGAGTAATTCAGCCCCTTCATATGCACAAGAAGGCTTTGCATGGCGCTCTGGGGACCATCATATTCATAGTCGATATAGCGTGGGCTGGGATAGAGAAACAAACCCGCCAACCCCTATTTTAGGTGGTGATGCGATTTACCCCATCCACATGAACGCCTTGATGGCAAAGTACTTTGGATTAGAATGGATGGTCGCCACCGATCATGGAGGCCCCAATCACAGCAAAGTAAATTTCCAGCGTGCCTACCCAGAACTGGTGCAATCTCGACGAGTAGTACCCGAAGTAGTCCAGTTCTATGGTATGGAGTTTGATACGCCCGGTGCCGATCACTCCAGCCTCATCATCCCATTTACAGATGATGAAGCAGAAAAATTGATTTCAATCGAATCACGGTTCTCCAAGCGGGAACCATGGCCCGCAGATCCATCATGGGACACTGAGCCCCGCATGCTAGAAGCCCTTGCGGCGATGAACACCCTAAACCCTAAGCCCTTACTAATCGCCAATCATCCTTCGAGGTCAGCAACGGCGCTGGGTGATTATGGTCAAGACTCCCCAAGTGAACTGCGGGACTGGAACAATACCGCACCCGAAGTCGCTATCGGTATGGCCGGAGCGCCTGGACATCAAGCGGGCACGCTCAATCCAGACGGCACGGCTGATAATGAAGGGGCTCGAGGAAGCTATGGCCGCTACCCGACCCTTGGCGGCTTTGATCAACTGACAGCAACCCTCGGTGGTTTCTGGGATTCAATGATTGGAGAAGGTCGGGACTGGTGGATAACAGCTAATTCCGATTCCCATGTTCATTTTACTGAAGGGGGTTCTGACTTTTGGCCCGGCGAATACTCAAAGACCTATGTTTGGTCTGAGAAAAGCCATGACTCTATAATGAATGGAATCCGCAATGGGAACATCTTTGTCACCACGGGTGATTTGATCAGTGAACTTTATGTTGATGTTCAGAGTACAGATCAATCTACTCTTGCATCCATTGGTGATGAAATCCAAGTGACTAGTGATGATGAACTCGTGATCCGCATTCGATTCTTGGATCCCTCATTGACGAATCACAACGGCGACAATCCTAGCGTCAATCGCGTTGACTTAATTATGGGGCAAATAGGGACAACCATGACCGACAAGGCGTCTGACCGAAACCCGAGCACCCGTGTGATTGCCCACTTTACTGAAGGGGATTGGAGCAAAGACGGTTTGTATAGCGAAATCAGCTATCAGCTGCCTAAGTTGACAGCTGATAGCTACATTCGGGTGAGAGGCACCAACACCTCTGAAATCGAACCCACTCCGGACCCCAAAGGCGAGAACCCTTGGCAAGATCTTTGGTTCTACTCCAATCCGATTCGACTGCGAGTCAAGTAAAGTTAATCTCGAACCGCAGTTGCTTCGATTTCCACAAACATTAGTGGAGAGACTAGAGCGGCTATTTGAAAAGCAGAACGGGAAGGCAAGTTTGGCTGCTCTTGGGTACCAAAAAACTGTGTGTATCCTTCCATGAAGCCAGAGAAATCCATTTGGTTGTTATTGGCTGGGTCACCCACAAGAAAGACCTGCAGCTTAATAATACTGCCCATGTCTAAGCCCATGCCTTCAAGATTTTGCTTAATTCGATTAAGCACTGAAATAGTTTGAGTTTTGGTGTCCCCATAATAGGCAGGTTGGCCCACTTGCGCGCTGGGGTCCGCCGGTGCCGGCGTCGCGCCGCTTAAAAACACGATACTACCACTCGTTACTTCTACCGCTTGCGCAATAGGAAACGTAGACCCGCCAGGAAGCGGATAGCGCGTAACATCGGCACTTGCAACCCCCATAGCAACCAGAGATACACCCACTAAACTGACTAACTTCACTGCTAAACGCGACATACTGCTCTCCCTTAGAGTTTAACTAACTATCTTTATGCACCATTCTAGCGCTGAATGAGGGGCTACGACCATCCTTAAGGGCAAACATCACCCAATCTTTAATTAATCCGAGGGCCGTGGTAACTTCGCAGTCTTGCATCCAAAAAATAACAACCCGCTATGGGGAGAAACCAATGAAAAATCGCACACTATGGCTAGGCGCTGCGGCACTATTTTTAGCCCAAGCTACCCTCGCTCAGGATACCGGCGTGATAGGGCCTAGCCCTTATGAATTCACCACCCAAGAGTGGATGGAGCCGTTTGCCGAGGAAGGCTTCACCTGGGGCGGCAATTCCAGTGTGTTCGTAGAATCTAAAGACCGGATTTTTCTTCTGCAGCGTGGCGAAACAGAATTACCCAATCCACTGCCAGAAGAGTACACAAACTTTGCCGGCTCAATGGGCTGGAACGTTTTGAGGGGCCGAGGCCGAGTCTGGCGCAATTGTATTTACATCATCAATAGCGAGGGTGAGGTTCTGGAAGTTTGGGACCAGTGGGATCACTTATTCGCCGGAACAGATGGCCCTGGCCCTCACAGAATTACCCAGAACCCCTACGACCCTGAGAAAAAAATCTGGGTTATTGATGAAACAGGACACATTATTTACGTTTTTTCAAATGACGGTCAGCGTCTAGTCATGACCCTCGGCGAGAAAAACATCACAGCCAAAGATGAAACCCACTATTCACTTCCTCAGGACGTGGTTTTCTTGCCCGATGGTAAATTTCTTATTGGAGACGGCTTAGGTGACAACCATCGCATCGTCGTTCGCAACGCGGATGGCTCTTATCACTCGGAATTCGGCGAAGGTGGAACCGAACCTCACCAGTTTACAAGCATTCACAGCTTAGCTTTTGGCCCTGATGAAATGCTTTACGCCTTAGACCGCGACAATCGCGACGTCAAAGTGTTCAAGCAAGTAGCCAACAAAACCTCAGCGGAGTACCCACGCTTCGAATATCAAACGACTTGGGGCGATCTAGGTCTGCCACTTGACATCTATGTGAGCGAGGACAGCGCGTGGGTCACCGACTTGAATCCGCCCAAAATTGTTCAATTTAACCTAGATGGTAGCCGCGAGTATTCTTGGTACCTTCCTGTCGAAGGGCCAGACTTCTGGATTGAGATGCACTCAATGTCCGTCGATGATGACGGCAATCTTTACGGCACCGATAATCAGGCAGGTCGACCTCAAAAGCTGGTGCCACGTTCTGATGCAGACCCAAAGCACATTGTGAAAAAGCAGTACATCCCTCGCTAACATAATCTATTGAGTCTCTCTCGGGGTTGGCTTATCAATAAGCCAACCCTTTTTCAAATCAGCTGCAACAACGTCGGCTACATCAGTGATGACTGCTCACACATTTGGCAAAGCGTGTTAGTAGTTGATGCTATCGAACTCACCACACTGCAATCAACAAACCGCCATTCATCAGAACGTTGACTTGGTAGCTGATTGATCAGCGCCTTTAATCCAAGGGGTGGGCATTTGTCATCTAAAGCTGCTGATAAGTGAGAACTGCATCAAAGAATTATCGCCACTGCACTGCTAACTTTGATCTCATTCACACATTACTGTGGCATCCAGTGCCGCGCGCCAATCAAAAGGCCATTAATTCTAATGATTCCGACGGTACTCTCCATCGATGATGATCAGTCAAGTCAGATTTTGCTACGTGCTTATTTAAAAGATGAAGGGTTTTGCAGTGAATTTGTCTCTAAATCCAATGGCCAAGAGGCTATTGACTACCTAGTCGATCTAGCCTATGCCGCAACAGCCAATGCATGGCCAAGTGTAATATTCCTAGATATAAACATGCCCGTGCTCGACGGCTGGGGTTTCATCGAGAAGATTGAACCGCTTTGTCAGCAATTGGACAAACACCCAATCATAGTTATGGTGTCAGCAACTAATACCACTGAAGATATCGCAAGGGTTAACAATACCCCGCGAGTATTAAACCTTGCCTTAAAGCCAATTAATGGGTTTGTAATTAACCAACTAAAACAACATCGCAATTTGCGCCCTTTCTTCGATTACAAACATTCTAGGGCTGGAGGCAACTACCGCCCAAACTCACTATAGCCTTTCGTTTACGGTGCCGGAATGAGTTAACATAATCCATTCTGTCTCCCCCGTAGATTTAACACATGAATAGGTTCAAGCAATCAACCGTCACCGGCACGTTATTACTTCAAGACGAAAATCTTGGTAATTTCTCAGAGCAACAAATAGTGCTATTGCAGGCTATCGGCAGTGAAGGCTCGATCACTAAGGCGGCTAAGCTTATTGGTATAAGTTACAAAACCGCGTGGGACCGAATAGAAGCCATGAATAATTTGGCCACCTCAGCGCTAGTCATAAGAAATGCCGGAGGCGCCAAAGGTGGCGGCACTAAACTGACTGAAAATGCCCATCTGCTTATTCGCGACTTTTTAAAACTTAAACAAGAACACAGCCAGCTATTACAAAAGATGGGTCACTACACCCTCGAAGGCCGTAATCGCGAACAAGATCCCTCTCGGAAGGCTGAGAAATCCAATCAACTCCGCGGAAAAATAATTGACATAGTCAAAGGTGCAATTGACTCTGAAATTATAATAGCCCTCGGTAATAAAGCAAAAATAGTGGCCGTTGTGGCAAGCACTAGTGACACTTATAATAGTTTAGAACTGGGCAAAACCGTGGTCGCACTTATCGATTCAGCTTGGGTAATACTGAGCAAGAATCCTGACCTTAAAACCAGTGCGCGCAACAATTTACAAGGAAGGATAGTTCGTCTAATTAAGAGTGATGTAAATACCGAGGTGATAATCGATCTTGGTAACGAAAAGACCCTTCGTTGCACCATCACTAATACAAGCGCCAATGAACTAGAACTTAAAGTGCAAGACCCCGTTGTTGCCCTATTTAAAGCCTCAAGTGTTACTCTAGCGGTTGACTAGCGAGCTATTGCGACGGTTTTTATTTGCGCCCAAACTTGCAAACCTGATTGCAGCTTCAGCCTGTTCACTGACCAGTTAGAGACCCGCGCAAGTAACACTAAATCGCCTATCTTAAGGTGAACCGTGCTCATTGCGCTTGCACTATCGCCGTTGATGTTGATCACCGTCGCAGGCAACCTATTCAAGATACTACTATCACTATGATCGGTTAGCGCGATGCTCACGTCCGATGCTCTGATGCGTAATCTGATAGTTTCCCCTAGTTCTGCCGAGTCTTTGGCAAACCACAGCGCCCCACCGTTAAATTTAGCCTGCAGTAGTCCCCATTCATTGACGTGCTGACTAATTTGCGCCGAGAGCACCGTACTTTTGTCGGAGTAACTCGCAAACCCCAAGTTTAGTTTTGCGGAAACGTCCTCGACCGAACCGATTGCTTTACACTGTCCCTGCTCCAGCACCACCAAGTTGTCTGCCAGTCTAAGCACCTCTTCATCGGAATGGGTGACGTATAAAATTGGCGTGCTCGTTTGCAATTGCAAATTTTGTAAATAGGGTAAGATTTCTGCTTTGTGATTTTTGTCTAACGATGCCAAGGGCTCATCAAACAATAAAATACGGGGTTTTAACAGCAGTGCCCGCGCGATTGCTACCCGCTGCCGCTCACCTCCCGATAGCTGATCTGGCTTGCGCTCAAGCAATGATCTTATTGCCATTAAGTCAATTATTTCATCAAACAGATCATTGGATTCTCTCAACCTGGCATTAGCGACAGCCAACGTTAAGTTTTTTCTCACGCTGGCAAACGGAAACAGACTTGCTTCCTGAAATACAAACCCTAGACTGCGCTTGTGGGTCTCTAAAAAAATGGTTTCGCTTTGCCAAACTTCATTAGCAATTAGAATTTGTGCCCTATCAGGACGATCGAGGCCAGCTACACAGCGAAGCAATGTTGTTTTGCCAGAGCCAGATGCGCCGTAAATCACAGAGACCCCACGATTTGGCAGACTAAAATCTACGTTAAGGTGAAATGCCGATGCTAGCGATGGCCTGTGATCGATCTTTATTCGAATTTTTGCCGGAGATGGGGCTTGATCATGAGCCTGCACCCGAACGAGATTATCTATCACTGCCAAACCCCAAAACATGGTTATTAGCTTGTTTAGAATACACAAACAGAAGCACGAAAAATGAAAACAATACCATAGCACCGGCTAGGGCATGTGCGTTTAAATAGTCTAATGCCTCCACATGGTCGTAAATCTGAACGGAGATGACTCGAGTTAAACCTGGGATGTTACCCCCTATCATCAGCACGACACCAAATTCACCAACGGTATGGGCAAAGCCCAGCACCGCTGCCGTTAGAAACCCAGGCTTTGCCATAGGCAGAGCTACCATAACAAAAGCCCGCCAAGGATTTAATCCAAGCGTGGCCGCCTGCTCCAGTGGCCGGCTACCCATAGCGGAAAACGAATTTTGTAACGGTTGTACAACAAAAGGTAAAGAGTAAAAAACCGACCCAATCACCAAGCCATTAAAGGTAAATGCTAACGAAGACAGCCCTACAGAGCTAAGAAGAATACCCAGCGGGCCCTCAGGGCTCATCGCTATCAGGAGATAAAAACCAAGCACCGTTGGCGGCAACACCAATGGCAAAGCCACTAGCGCGCTTACCGGCCCCTTGAAAAAACTTTTTGTTCGGGCCAACCACCACGCTATTGGCGTTCCCACAATCAACAACACAAGAGTCACAGTCGTAGCGAGACGAAGGGAAAGCGCGATGGCCTGCAAATCTGATTCAGAAAAAAGCTCCACTATGGGACATTCTCACTAGTTGGATTTAAATCATAGCCGAACGAGGCAATCAATTCCGCTGATGCTGGTTCGAGCAAGTAATCAAAAAACTCTCTGGCTGCGACATTCCTTGACGCTCTGCTAAGTAGCACCGCGCTTTGATAAATCGGCTCATGGAATTCCGCTGGCACCAGCCAATAGTCTTGTTGCCTAACACTGGAAAGCACTTGCGATAACGCCACAAACCCTAATTGAGCGTTTCCGGTGTAGGTGAATTGATAAGCTTGAGCAATATTTTCCCCCATCACTAGCTTTTGCCGCAATTGAGTAAAAAGCCCCGCTGACTCCATGGTTTGTTGGGCAGCCAATCCATAAGGAGCCAAGCGAGGGTTTGCCATGGCGATTTTATCCACGTCAGGCTTAGTTAGGCTCTCAAACCCTTGCGGCTTCATACGCGCATCATTACTCCAAAGCACAAGCCGGCCCACTGCGTAGTCGGCGGGCGGGAATAGTGTTAATCCCCTCTCATACAAAGAGTCTGCTTTTTCGCGATCCGCCGATAAAAACACATCAAAAGGCGCACCGTTAGTTATTTGCGCAAACAGTCGCCCTGATGAGCCATAAGAAATTGCCAGTCGATGCCCTGTTCGTTCTTCAAACCCTTGCTCTAACGCAGCCATCGGTTTTATAAAATTCGAGGCAACCGCCACCATGGCTTCTTCAGCAGTCGCTGGCGATGCCAGCAGTATGCCAATAAATAGTGAAAAGTAGCCAACTCCTCCACCACCGCGCATACTCTTATAATCCGTGTAAGTCATTGTTTAAAATACATATTAAATAGCGCTATATAGTAGGCTATATAGCGACTCAATACAAACATTCACAGCGATAACACCACGCCAGTCCAATAACGCATATAATGCGAGCTTCACGGACAAACAGTAGCGAAAACGTTTCTATGGAAAAAATATCAAGGGGCAATCTACGTCCTATGCGCACGCTCAATCTTCTCTCAGCAAGGGAAATTCAGGGGCTTATGTCGTCACAAGATGAAGTCCGATCCCTATTTAGAGAGTGCGCTTTGGCGGTGCTCAATACCGGAAACTATGAGGACGATGTCACCAAGCTATTGGAGAAATTTCAAGACTTCGACATTGAGGTAACTCCCCAGTCCCGAGGACCAATAATGTCTGTCACCAACGCCCCCGCCTCCGCTTTTGTCGATGGCAATATGATTAGAGGGATTCAAGAACACTTATTTTCAGTACTTCGGGACATCGTTTACGTTAATCACTCTATTGGCGGCAGCTACGATTTCGCCAGCAGGCGGGGCATTACCGATGCAGTCTTTGACATTCTAAGGAATGCAAATGTTGTACGCCCAAACATACGACCAGACCTCGTTGTATGCTGGGGAGGCCACTCCATTGGCCGTGACGAGTATGACTTTACAAAGCTTGTTGGTTATCAACTTGGACTTAGAGGCCTGAACATCGCGACAGGCTGCGGGCCAGGAGCCATGAAAGGCCCCATGAAAGGCGCCGCCATTGGCCACGCCAAGCAGCAGCAAGAATCGAGGCGCTATATAGGCATTACGGAACCCGGCATCATTGCCGCGGAGGCACCCAATCCCATCGTCACTGAATTAGTAATCTTACCTGACATCGAAAAGCGCTTAGAGGCATTTGTTCGACTCGCACACTGCATCATCGTATTCCCTGGAGGGGCCGGCACCGCTGAAGAGCTTCTTTATATTCTAAGCATCTTGATGCACGAAAAAAACGCTGGGCACCCTTATGGCGTGGTTCTAGCAGCCTCTGAAAACGATGGGGACTATTTTATAAGTATGGATCGATTTATCCGCAATACTCTGGGTGATGAGGCGACCAAGTACTATGAAATTATCATTGGAGATGCCGAGGCGGTAGCTAGGAGAGCCAAATCCCACGTTATTACGCAGCGCAAGCATCGCATGCAAACTGGCGCAGCGTATGGCTACAATTGGGAGCTGTTTATACCCTCCGAGTTGCAGGCGCCATTTATTCCCACCCATGAAAATATGGCGTCGCTAAAACTCAACAAAGACATTTCAGTCTATCAACTGGCATCGAACTTGCGAATGGCATTTTCGGGAATTGTTGCTGGCAACGTAAAGTCATTTGGCGTGGAGCAAATTCGCAAACATGGCCCCTATCAAATGCAAGGGGCTGCTGACATCATGAGCGAATTAGAACAATTACTCGAATCATTCGTGCATCAGAAACGCATGAAACTGGATTACGAGAACTACACGCCTTGCTGGACCATAAAAATCTGAGGTTTAGGTTACCCTAACTCTATTAATAGCTAGAGGTTTACCCCATTCTAGCCCCGCCACGGGTTCATCTTTGCTGCGTACTGGCTATACTTACCACCTCGACTCATGAATACATGGAAGTAGATGACAAAAACACTAAACCAAGGCTTTACCTTAATCGAGCTAATGACTGTCACAGCAGTTGTTGGCTTGCTTATGAGTTTAGCTGTACCCGCTTTTGTTAAGTACACTGACAAAGCACGCTTCTCAGCGGCGATTCTAGCCACTAACCAATATAGGGCCGCCATCGAATTAGGCGCAACTCGCGGTTTATTCAGGTCTACCAGAGATATGTTTTCTGGTACCAACGGAATCCCAAATTTTCAATTTGGAGCCATGGTTGCCGGCTCGCAGATTCAGTTTATGGGGGTTGTGCAAGGCAGTATTTGGGTGGTTTGGGCAGCCGATGGCAGCCAACTCGCATCGCAAACTTACGTGTTGCGCCCTCTAAACGTAACACCTCCCATTCAATGGGAGACTGGCGGCACTTGCCTGAGCTCCGGATACTGCTAGCGCGAAGCCTTTGCTATGAACTCTCCACAAAAGTGTATAAATCATCCTCTGGTAGCGGCAATCGATACATGTGCGAGCTGTAAAAAACCACTCTGTGGCATGTGTGGCAACTATGCCAACTTACAAGCTTTTTGTCTGAGTTGCTACAAAGACTATGAAGCTGAAACTCTTGTTAAACAGCGCAACACACAAGCGAATACCCCAAAGCCGTCTCGTCTCACCGAGGAACTTGATGAAGCAGTCTTTAGCCCTCCTACAAAAAGCAAGGTTAATTTCGCGGCGATTCGCACTGGCTTAATCTCAATCTGCATCCTAGTGATTGGGTGGAATCTATACCGCTATAATCAGCCGGTTGAGGTTATTAGGGACGCAAGCGTCGTTCAAATTGAGCGAAGTCAGGCCGCACTAATTCAGTGCCTGAGCATCTTCACTGAAATCGGTCAATTATTAGCCGCTGGCGGAGATAGCGCAATTGATTTGCGCTGCACCGATACGACTCTCAATAACAAAATACAAAACATTGAAGGAGAGCGGCGGGTGACACACCCAAATCCAAATTTCTATGGAGTCAAAGAAATTTACGTGTCGGCCACAAATCCAATCCCTGTCGTTGTGCCATTACCAGAGTAGTCACCCCCAAAAGCGCCGAAAAATCATTCAGATTTTTTAAGAGTTTGCGGCCCTAGCAGCGCTATCATCTCAAGCTAATTACGACTAAACGCGATCTCTCAATTCAACCGGCACTTGCTCTAAGGGCAAAATAGGATCAGGCAAATTTGCCTGCTTTACTCCACCAATCCAGTGTTGTCGCTCTATAACATCCGGTTTATCAAACGCCGTTACTTGATGCTCATGATGATAGGTAAAGTTTGACACAATGGTGATAAAAAACTCTCCAGGGTTATCAGGCTTTACAACGACAGTTGCACCCTCATTGGAGTGTTCCAGCGTATCTTCATAGCTTAATCCTGCTGTGCGTCGCTTGGCGTTTGGGTAAAGTATAAAAGGGCAAACTTGCATCGCATATTCTGCGCACTCTTTGTGGCAAGGTGGCTCTCTATAAATTCTAGCAACCGCGCTTATCGCATCTCCGACCATAGCATATAACGGAGTATCGAATGGGTTACCGCATATCCAACAGGCTTGCTTAGTGACGGCTAGCCCCGCTTTATCACCATCAGTAACTCGAAAGTCGTCACCTTTTACAAACCAAGGCTTCAAATACCCTCCCTCGGTCAATGGCAGGTTTTGCATTTGTAGAGGAACAGGAATGTCGGGACGTTTAACTTTGATTGTCACTTGCTCAGTCTATAAAAAATCAATTAAAAGATGATCGCCAGTGTATCTCAAACGGATAGGTAGGTTAAAGTCTAGAGCACTTTCAAGAATGGGGTACCCGTCTAACCTTGCTCACATCGTACCCTGCTTCGGCGACTATGCTAAGAAGATTTTCATAGACCCCTTCCGAAATTTGCGGCTGCCTAGCCATGATCCACACAAAGTCCCTCTTGCTGCGACCTATAATTGTGTAATCATACTCCTCGCTAATATACACAACGCGATACTCTGCCTTGATAGGCCAAACAAACTGCATGCCCCAAACCGCATTGCCGCTGCCCTGTCTCACAAATCCAGTTGGATTGTAAACTTTTTCAGGGCCAGTCAGACTCCCTTTGTTAAATCTGAAGGTTGTGGCTATCTTGTCTCCCTCCAAAAGCTCGTAGCTCTCTACCGCATTGTAGGCCTCAGTTTCAATAAACGTGGGGATGTTGCCAATCACATACCAATCACCAGAAAATCGAGTCAGATCTACAAAATCAGCGGTGCGAATCGGGGGGAATTTAGCGGCAGACTGGCAAGCGCCTAAGAACAATAGGCTAAACACAATAAGCGCTTTTAGGTACAACATAGCATTCCCCTCGATGAATACACGTCAACACTGACGAAAAAAAATGGCCGCTGCCTAAACAAACAAATAGGCCGGGTCAAATCACTACGCGGAACGCATCGATTCGGATTCTCTATGGCGCAAAATTCGGCAGATAAATAAATTTAAGGAAGTGAAGGCATCCGCGGGGTTTACACTCTTCGCGGCAAATTGAGTGTAATTTTTCCCATGAGGGAGAAGCGGCTTGCGTTATTATCAATTGTCAGAAAATTGCAAACCACCTTGCCCGTCTTGCTCTTTGAAATACGCAAAGACTTTTCCTAGATCGATGGGGTAATCGTTTTCATCGAGCACACGCTTGATGATGCGGTCGCTAGCGTCGCTCGCATCCGAAGATGTATCAACAATTAAAGGCGGGCGGAATTGTTTGTGCTCATCAAGCACAATGCTAACTTTGGGTTTCAATCGACTATTCTTATTTGAGTCTATAACTACTGCCACCTCACTGCTTCTAAGCTCAACAATTGAGCCAGTGGGATATATACCAAGGCATTCAATAAACTTCTCCACTAAAATAGGCTCAAATTGCGTGCTCCTGCAACTGAATAATATTTTCATCGCCTCTGTGGCGGGTCTCGAATTGTCATAACAGCGATTGGTTGTTATCGCATCATACGTATCGACAATTGAAATCATTCTTGTATAAAGGTTCAAAGTTTCTGCCGGCAAGCCTCTAGGGTAGCCAGATCCATCCATTCGTTCATGATGCCCAAAAGCGGCTTCTATGACCGAATCAGGAATGTTTTTATCCTGGGAAAGAATATCTTTTCCAATTCGGCAATGATCTTTAATTACAGAAAATTCCTCCTCGGTAAGCCGGGCCGGTTTATCGAGGATTTTTTGATCTACTTTTAGCTTACCCACATCGTGGAGCATGCCGCACATACCAAGAGTTTCCAACTCTTCAGGCCCTAGCCCTAAATGGCGACCAAACGCTATAGCCAATACACCCACGTTAAGGCAATGCTCGGCAATATAGTTGTCTTTTGATCGCAGTCGACCGAGCCAAAGTAACGCATTAGGATTTGCAACAATACTCTTGACACAAGACTTAACAGAACTTCGAATACGCGTAACGTTAATACCGTCGCCCTCTGCCATCCGTTTTAAATTATCCTTGATTTGACTGCGGGCATCATCATGGGCACTTTGGGCTGCCGCGAACTCTTTTTCGACGCTGCGAAGAAAAGGCGTAGCGACGCCATCAGTCGGTACAGGCTCTCGTGCAGTTTGAATAATTTGGCTTTTCTGTCGGTCGACGAAAATATGCTGACACTCGCCTCGCACCTCCTTTACCTGCTTTTCGGTACTGAGAAGTATTCCCTGAAAGACGAATCGAGTCTCAAGCCAAGGGCGATCAGGATATGCCATATACATTCCGATCTTTATATCGGAAGCCTTGACCTTTTCAAGCTTGTCTGAATTTGGGGGCAGGAACTCGCTCATAGCTACAACAAACAAAGTTAGTGGAATGCCGCTGACTATATCAAGCAGCTATAGATAACAACAAGCTCCAATCACTTAATTGGTGGGAGCGTCACATTTATTGGCAGAGAGACCCGCTATTTATATTCAAAATGTGGACGTGAAGCCTGCCTCTTGTGAGCTACCCCTCCAAAAAATAGGGACCATGACCGATATATGTTGGACTTACGATTTCATACCCGCATGTTATGGCAGTTCATGTAAACCCTAATTTATAGGGCGTGATAACAAAAAGGCGGCGATGATTTCTCATTGCCGTCTTTTTACTGCTTGCCAGAAAGAGGTTATTTACTAATTACGAACGCTCTAGTTTATCGCTCTGTATTATTGAGATCTGCTTCGGCAGCGATAAATCCAAAGGAGCTCCAGCTTGAACCAGCAAGAATTTGCTGCAGTAACGCATCCGAAGCTACCTTATCCCCATTGTAATAGAGATAATTGGCGATGCCGTATGCTACTGCTGCATTACTAGGATCATCCCCATTAGCAGCCATCATGTCGTCTAGCGATAATTGCCCCTTATAAAGCAAGCAGAGTTGGTGATAACTCATATTCTCTATTATGTTCATGTTTGGAGAAATACCATCTAAGGCCTGCTCGGCATCAGCATCCTTACCCATGCGACGCAATATCATATAGATCCAATGGCCGGTGGAGACCAAATTGTCATCGTTACTCCCTAAATTGTATCCGTTTTGAAATGCAGCGAGTGCTTTCTCCCAGTCTTGAATCAAATAATAGGAAAGACCTAAGTGATACCAGACGTTGCCCTGAGTGGTAGTAAGGGGAATGTTCTGAGAGTTTGGCAATCCGTCAGGCTCAATCTGATTAGGCACATCCCTCATCAATTGCACGGCGAGCTCAAAATCACTTATAGCCTTGCCAAACTCTCGGATTGAAATATATCGATGTCCGCGATGACGATAAAAGCGCGGATCTTCAGGAAACTTAGCAATACCCTCTGAAAATATTTCAATTGCTCGTCGATAGTCTCCCGCATAGGCGACTCTCCTCCCATACCATACAATCGTATCAGCATCATTTGGCGATGCATCATAGTCAGCGCGCGCGCCCATAAGGTTTCGAAGGGTTTGATCATTGGGCTCAGCCGCGTACAGCGGCTCACCGAATAATGACACGGCCTGCGCTCCTGGAGGCACGTTAGGTAGCAACTCTGCTGCAAATATCCCAGAGGAGACTCCAAACAGTACGACGAGCGAAATCAAACCATTCAATATATGCTTTTGATTATTCAATTGTGCCTCCTAATTTTCTAAATGAGTAACGAGCTTACTGACCCTTCCTATTTCTTATTGGTAAGAAATTCAAAGACGACCTTAGCAAACGATGGAGTCTAATGCGTGAGAAATGACAATACCAGCCAAATCCTATTCTTACTGGGGCTTTACCTTAAAGTGTCCCCACTCGACTCAATGCGAAAAACGCATTTCATACCCACGTAGGGAAAGCTTTCCCGTTTAAGTTGACTCGTAATGGCGCTTGCAAGACTATAGCCACTAACTATGCCTTAAGGCTTACAAACCCCGGATCAAGCCATGCAGCGACCATTATTAGTTTTATTCTTTACAGTCTTCTCGATTGCCGTTAGTGCCAGCGAGTTTACGGAAATCTACTTAGTCAGACATGGGGAAAAAGTAGATAACTCGAGTAATTCAGACTTAACAGACTTAGGTAAGTCTCGAGCGCAGACCTTCTCGGCGTTATTATCGAATGAAAACGTCACCCACGTTTTCTCCACAGACTTTTTGAGGACTAAAAATACAGCCGACCCTACTGCAAAAAGTCATAACCTTGAAATTGAAATTTACAATGCTGACAGAGATCAAGAGTTTGCAGAGAAGTTAATAAAACTCAGTGGTACGATACTAGTAGTAGGGCATTCGAACACAATACCTAACCTTGTGAACAGATTGACTGGCGAGAATTTTGAAGACCTCGATGAGAGTGTCTACGACAAGATTTATAGAGTCACATACGATCAAGAGCGCTACATTTCTCTGCTAATTTTTCATAGCGAGCCCAGAAGCCAGTAACGAAATGAGTAACAATCATTTGTTCTAGCGAAACCATGATAATTAGAGCAGTGATGCCATTTAGCTATTCGCTGTCCTATAACACTCAATAACTACAATCAGTGAGTTTTCGTGCTAGCGATTCCTGAGCCAATCTCGGAGAAAAGCTGCGCAACATCCACTGCGTCAAAACTATAGTTGGCATTACAAAACTCGCAGCTAACCGAAACTGCTGCTTCTTGCTTGATGATGTCTTCTACTTCGCTCTTTCCTAACGTGATGAGCATATTAGCAGTTCGACTGCGTGAACAACTGCAAGAAAACTCCACAGGCTTTGCATCGAAAAGTCGCACCAATTCTTCATGGAAAAGTCGATTTAGTATACTCTCAATCGGCAAATGTTGAAGCTCTGAATCGGTTATCGTAGAGGAAAAGTGAACGAGCCTGTCCCAAGCGTCTTCATCACTAACCTTGCCAGGAAGCTTTTGAAGTAGCATTCCACTAACGTTTTCTTGGTTACAAGCTAGCCAAAAGCGCGTTGGCAACTGCTCTGAACTTATAAAATAATGCTCTAAGGCTTCCGCGAAGTTTATACCCAATAGCTCTACAATACCCTGATGTGGATAGGCATCTCCGGACTGGATAGTAATCACTAAATGATTGCTGCCGAAAATATCAGCTAGGCTCATACTTTTTTCAATCTCAGAACCTTGCTTTGCAATACCTCTCACCTCGTCTTTCGAATTTGCCTCAACTACCAACAGATTCATAGGACCATTACCCCTTACTTGTAATGTCACGCTACCGTCAATCTTAAGAGTATCAACCAACAGCGCAACTGCTGCGAGGGCCTCGCCTAATAGCAAGAGTCCTCTACCTTGCAATCCCGATTGTTTAACAACTTGCTGCCAAGACTTATCAAGAGAAACATATTGTCCCCTAATCGGATTTTCTTCGAACAAAAAGCGTTGTCTTTGATCTAGTTTTTTCATGATGCTCCAAACATGATGATTACAATAAGATACAACCAGTCTTGCCATCACCGGCAAAGTGAGTTTTTATTAATAGGACTCTTATCTGTACTGCCAAGCCACTAAAAGTAATGCTAAGGAAGTAAGCAAATACTGATACTAGGCGCAAAAATTGCTAAATCCGAAGACAATAGGTATCAGTACTGACAGGTTAACTCTCAATCTGCCAGTATTCAGTCCATGACACAATCAAAATTGTACAAACGCCATCGCTTCCCACCTGAAATCATTCAGTATGCCGTTTGGCTGTACCATCGATTTAACCTAAGTCACCGCGATATCGAAGATTTGATGTCACATCGTGGCATCGAGGTTAGCTACGAAGCAATTCGCCCATGCTGCTACAAATTCGGGCCGAAGTACGCCCAGAGACTAAGGCGAAAGCATCAAGGATATGGTGAGACTTTCTTCATCGATGAAGTATTTATGAAGATCAAGAGTAAGCAGAATTACCTGAGGAGAGTCGTGGACCCAGTCGGTGAAGTTATAGACGTATTTCTTCAGAAACAACGTGATTAAAAGACGGCAAATCGGTTCCTTATGGACTTCCCAGCTTTTACTAGACACTTTCTAGCTTAGAAAAATAGTCTTCTTCA
>CAYGRT010000024.1:0-36660 GCA_964352355.1 uncultured Pseudohongiella sp.
ACCATATAACAACGACAGGCGCCATAAAGCTTAAAGCCAGCCCTAAGAACGACCAATATCCGGCTACAGCACTCAGACCACCAAATACTGCAAGCAGGCCTAATACCAACAACAGCCAGCCGTCTTCGCCGAGCCTGAACCATCTATTCATCTAAGTTTCCTCCGCCTCATAAATCCATGTAAGCGGGCAATAGTGAGTAATGTTGGCTAGTTAACCTTAAGGCGTCAGTACCTTCGCCTTATTCTGACACTATCGGATTATTTTAGCTTGCGCGTGCCACGAAAATGACGGACTATTGTACTCGTGTTTTTGCCAATGCATAGCTAGTTATTCAGGCTCCAACGATCATCAGGGTTATTAAAACCATGAAAACTCTTCGCCACGGTATTGCATCTATAGGCAAGCTACTCTCTTGTCATCTGTTTATCACAATCTGCTCTGTTTCCGCGACTTCGGCTCAGGTTTCCGTTAATAGCATCGAAGTCTTGGAAGAGCGGTTTTCTTCCAAGCTATTAAAAATCAATTTGGAATACGACGGCACATTTGGCGAATTTATCAAAATGGGGATCATGCCGAGCACTTCTCGTGAGGTAGAACGGGATGATTACTACATACACACCCTGAGGCCCGGTATTCATGATCTGGAAATGACCTTATTCCGCCCAAACATTGGAGACAATGGGCAAGTTGATTCTTGGGGCATCCACTTCTTTATCTCTTACAATAACGACGAAGATAAAACTGTCGAAGTCGTTACTCACGATTTAGAGTGGAAAAGCATCGAAGGCTATTATGGTATCAGCAGCGAATCCGCACCTGTACTGCGCAGCATAACAAGATTCGAAATTGACGAATCACTTTATAATGCAAATCAATTGCTGGCTTGGTTCGGACAACGAAGCACGCGTCTGGATGATATCTCTATTTCTTACACAAGAGAGCCTGAAGGCTTTGCTCCGCAGCCTTCTTTAACTCAAATTAATGCGATGGAAGTGGCAGAGGATATTGATTACTCAGACTTTCACCAGCTTGTTACCAAAATGTACGAGCTTAAGGTACCAATAAATTCAGTGCGCATTGTAAAAGTGGACGAGCTTGGTTATTTCCGTGGCAAGATATCCATTGGCCCACGAGGAAAAATGCTCTTACCGGATTCTATTCCTGACCCAATGGCAATCATCGCCAACTCAAAATCTGAAGTCGATACTTATCAATTTTTGAATTTCACGCCAACACCACGAGAGGAATTCACACAACATGTGTTGAATCAGATCATTGCACTGAACGATCAAGACAACCACCGAAGCAGTGAACAAGCCCGCGAACTGGCCACTTACTTAGTCGAAAAAGACCCAGATAGCCCACGGGCCTATGTAGAATTAGCACGAGCCATGATTAAAGAAACCCATTCCGACGATGGGCTAGCGCCCGCTAGAAACGTGATGAAATTGGCATCGGAATTATTCCCTGAAGATTCATACGTAACCCACTACACTGGATTCATCGAGTTTCGATACGAAGAATTTGAAAAAGCGATTGCCTATTTTCGACTTGCAGATCAACAAAAAGAAACCAACAACATATGGCTTGTGACAAATTGGGCTAGCGCCTTGTTTGAACTTAACCGACCCGACGAAGCCTTTGAGAAATTCGCCGAGCTTCAGAGTATTGAGGTAAGTACCCGCACTGACAAACGAGCAATGTATCGGGGCCTCGCTGCTTTTGCAGAACGGCTGGTAGAGTATCGCAAACCAGGTGCCGAACCAATTTACGACCGTATGATTGCAGAGTTTCCTGAACACGCACAGTGTGTTCCCGTTGACTATGCTCAATATCTATTATTCAACTCAGGTGACATTAACAAGAGCTTGGCCATCCTTGGCAGAAGTGAACAAAACCATTGCGACGATTATTCTGCTGTCGCTGCATTAGTGGATGTTTACACTTGGCATCAAAATCAAGGCAGCAGGGCAGAGCTTTATCGCAGCTTTCTCAAACATGCCGCTATCGACGAGTTAGTCTACAAAATAGCCAACAGCTCAAACCCTGTTCCTTTACTCACCGCCATGCATGCCAACGGCGTCGATCTTGACCAACAAGATCGCCATGGGGTGTCACCGCTATATAAAGCAATTGAAGATTCCAATCCTTATGCTGTTGAGTCTTTGGCTCAAGCGGGAGCAAACATTCATGAGGCCTCTGAATATGGTTTCACTCCCTTAATGCTCGCAATGTTTAATGAAGATGCGGCCGTCATACGTGCGCTGATCAACGCCGGCGCCGATCCATTGGATAAGGCGAATGTTGGATTCTCTGCCTTAGATATGGCACGTGAGCTTGGTAATTTGGAAATCCTCACAATTCTTAGCGGTAGTCAGACCACAGGAGTTTAACTGCAATTCTTTTCTTACAGCAGCGCGCCAGAGGTGTAAAATCACCGACATCGCGTTCTTGTAAGTTAGTTTATAGTTAAGCTCTTATGACACCATTTTTCTGCAAACCGTTTAATGAGCTAAGCAACACCGAGCTCTATGGGATATTGCGTCTGCGCTCAGAAGTCTTCGTGGTGGAACAAAACTGCGTCTACCAAGACGTGGATGATTTTGACCAAGTGGCATACCACTTATTCGCCTCCGATGCAGATCGTATAGTGATCTACGCGCGACTGTTGCCGCCGGGAGCAAAATACCCTGAGGCCTCTCTTGGCCGCGTGGTGAGTCACCCCAGTGTCAGGGGCAGCGGTTTGGGTAAGCAGTTGATGGAGCTCGCCATCAATCAGTGTGAAATATTCTGGCCGGGGGCTGGTATCACCATCTCGGCCCAAGCCTACTTGGAAGACTTCTATCAGGCTCTCGGTTTTACGACACTTAGCCAGCCATACCTTGAAGACGATATTCCCCATCTCAAAATGGCAAGAAATTAGGTTCCAGTCACTTATAGTAAAGTAATTTATTGACTAAATGGCGGGCTAATCGCTATTGGGCATAAATTCTTTTCTGACTGCGCCGATACTTAGTCTAATAATGGGTTGGAAGCACATCATGGCTCTGGCAAAAACTCAACAAAGCATTGTGGATCGCCTCAAGTTTCGAGGCCCGCAATCAGTAAAAATTCTTGCAAATCAACTAGGTATAACCACCATGGGGGCCAGACAGCATCTCCAAGACCTAGTCAGCAAGGGTTATGTCAGACTGTCACCAGATGCTGAGCGGCAGACCCGCGGTCGACCTGTGCATTATTGGTCCCTTACCGATCAAGGCCATGCGATCTACCCAGACAGCCATAAGGACTTGGCCTTAGAGCTAATTGACCTAGTCAGTCAAGAGGCTAATTCAAGCCTGCTTAAGCGCTTAGTTGAGCAACGATCTACGCGGCAAAAAGCCGTATATCAGGCAGCACTGAAGACCGAGCCGGTTGACACAGCCGCCAGATTGAAGGTTTTAGCCCAATTGCGCAGCCAAGATGGATTCATGGCGGAAGTTCGGCTTTTACCAGTCGGCTGGCTATTCATCCAAAACCACTGCCCTGTCGCTGAGGCGGCCGCGAGCTGTAAGCAGTTTTGCAGCGCAGAGTTAGCCATTTTTAGGGATTTATTAGGCCCCAATGTCCATGTCGAGCGGGCTGACCATTTGCTCGAAGGGGCGAGACGCTGCACTTATAAAGTGACACCGCGCAGCATTTAATTTACTCACGTTAATCTAATGGAAGGTTGCCGCAGTAATTCAGTTATAATGCTCCAGCAGCGCTACTGATCTCTATAGCCCTCCATTTCCAATCACAAAGCTTAAGTTGAAACCCATCATGCCAAGACTGATTCGTGCCCCCTTGCTACTCTTGGCCTGTGCTGCGCTAGTTCTGCTGCTGTTGCTGCCTAAAGCCATTAGCTTCGCCGTTACCGAGCAAGCCCTTGATAGCCTTATTGAGCTTATGCCCCAAGGTAATGGGTTACGCCTTGAGGTGGGGGAAAAAACTTTAACGCGGGGATGGTTTACCAGCCGCGGCACGCTGATGCTTAGCTATTCGGTCGCCGACCTAGAACCGGTTGATCTGAATCTAGACTTTGACATCCACCATGGCCCTCTACTTTCAACCGGTGAAGGCCTAAAAATCGGTTTGGCCTATGCTCAGGTTAAACCCAGCCTCTTGCTTAATGCACTGCTAGATGATTCCACTGCAGCTCCACTGACTATTGACGCCGACGTGTCGGTATTTGCCGATTTAAACCAAACCCTATTTCTAGACATCGGCGTGAAGCCTTTACAAGAGTCAGGGAGTAGCAGTTCCATCAGTTTAGGACGCAGTACTGCTCAGATAAAGCTCAATAAGGATCAATCCGCAGACGCAACATTTACCCTCGGTGACTTTACTCTGAGCGATGCACAGTCTAACCAGCAGATTGAGATCAACGGGCTATCATTGCAGGCGAAAACGGCAAGGCTAAATTCTGCCTCAGCGGAGTCGATGATGGAGTTGCAAATTCCGCTAATCCGCTCGAATCTACCAAATCCGGTCACGGTAGAAAACGTTTCACTTGCCACCCAAATTACTAAGCGCCCCATAAGCGGCCAGTTAAGCCTCAAGCAATCAGCAACAGTGGGCAACATTAGCGGAGACCTGCAGCTGCACTCTGCACACTGGCAAGTCGAACTTAGCGATATAAACGAAGAGTCATTAACGCAGTTTTATGCCATCCTAACGCGTATCCAAGCCTTATCTCAGGACACTTCGCCGGCCGCCATAAGAGAGACCAGCGAGCTAAACCAGCGCTTGGGCTTACTACTGATTAACAGCGCGCTTGCTCTCGAAAGCACATTCACTATCGATGCCTATGCAGGACAGCACAGTGGTACACTCGCGTTTCGTTACCTTGGCCTGCCCCAGCTTAAAAATTTATTAGGGCTCGATCTAAGGCAAGCTATTGCTGCAAGCAGCTTAAACGTCGAGCTTGATTTAGACTATGACTCAGTGTCCCAGAGTCCGGCTATGGAAATGCTAGACCCTTTTGTTAAAGATGGATTTTTAGTCATCGACAATAATCGAATTACAATGACCGCCAGTTTAAAAGACAGTGTCTTGGAACTTAACGGAGATGCTACGCCGGTCGACCAATTTTTCTAGGCAGAATTTATGAACACCCGTACACAAAAAACGTTTGATGCCGACAATCCACGAGAGCTCTTTACTTACCCTAAGTATTGGGCCGAGTGTTTTGGAACAGCGCCCTATCTCCCGATGTCCAAACAGGAGATGGATGCGTTGGGCTGGGATAGCTGCGACATCATCATTGTGACAGCAGATGCCTATGTGGATCACCCCAGCTTTGGCATGGCGGTGGTGGGTAGATTATTAGAGTCGCAAGGTTTTCGTGTTGGCATTATCGCTCAGCCCCAATGGGATAGCGCCGAACCCTTTAAACAGCTAGGCAAACCAAATCTGTTTTTTGGTGTCACCGGCGGCAACATGGATTCGCTTATTAACCGCTACACCGCGGATTTAAGACTGCGTAGCGACGATGCCTACACGCCAAATGCAGAGGCAGGCAAACGTCCCGACCGCTCGGTTATCGTTTACAGTCAACGCTGCCGAGAGGCGTATTACGACACCCCGATTGTCATCGGCGGTATCGAGGCAAGCCTGCGGCGAATTGCTCAATACGACTATTGGAGTAATGCTGTTAGACGGTCGATTCTAATCGATTCCAACGCAGATATTTTACTCTATGGCAATGCCGAGCGTGCCCTAGCGGAAGTGGCTCACGAAATAGCCGCTGGGAAAACAGTAAAGCAATTAAATCGGCTGCGGGGCACTGCCATCGTATTGGATGCCACACCCACTGATTGGACCGAAATAGATTCCACTCGGGTGGATTGGCCTGCCAAGATAGACGAAATCCCTAATCCTTATGAATTTCACGAACGGGCTGAAAAAGAAAAGGCAAAGCAGCAGGAGTCAGGGGTTAACACAGTAGACCCGCAGTCGCCTCAGCCCCTTCGCATAGTACCAATGCCCTTGCATCGCAAGATTGAGATGGATAGTGCGAAAACATATATTCGCCTACCGTCTTTTAATAAAGTGACAAATGACCCAGTGCTGTATGCACATGCGTCCCGAGTTTTGCATCAAGAGTCCAATCCCTATAACGCGAAGACTTTAGTCCAAAAACACGGCACCAAGGAAATATGGGTAAACCCGCCGCCAATTCCATTGACAACAGAAGAGATGGACTGGGTTTTCGATCTGCCCTACCAGCGTCGTCCTCACCCTAGTTACGGCAATGCCAGAATACCCGCCTATGACATGATTAAAACGTCGGTCAACATTATGCGCGGCTGTTTTGGTGGCTGCACGTTTTGCTCTATAACCGAACACGAAGGTCGAATCATTCAAAGCCGCTCAGAAGACTCTATTCTTAGGGAAATTGGCAAGATACGCGACCAGGTGCCAGGTTTCACAGGTACTATCTCCGATTTAGGCGGGCCTACCGCAAACATGTACAAACTAAATTGCAAGTCACCCGCTATTCAAAAGACCTGCAAAAGACTGTCCTGTGTCTACCCTAATATTTGCAAACACTTAAACACTGATCACAGTCCGACTACTCAGCTTTATCGCAAGGCCCGCGCAATTCCAGGGGTTAAACGAATCGCCATAGCCTCGGGCCTGCGATACGATTTGGCACTAAAAGACCCAGAATATATTGAAGAACTCGTGACTCATCACGTTGGTGGTTATTTAAAAATAGCGCCAGAGCATAGCGAAGATAAAACCCTATCAAAGATGATGAAGCCAAGCATCTCTGCCTACGATGAGTTCAAAGTGCTTTTTGATCAGTTCTCTAAAAAGGCCGGTAAAGAGCAATACCTAATCCCCTACTTTATTGCCGCGCACCCAGGCAGTGATGACGAAGACATGCTCAATCTTAGCCTGTGGTTAAAAGAGCGAAAGTTTAAACCGGACCAGGTGCAAACGTTTTACCCTTCACCCATGGCGCTTGCGACTGCCATGTACTACTCGGAACGCAATCCGCTGCAAAAAGTTCGCTATAAAAGTGAAAAGGTCAGTGTGAATAAAGATTTGGATAAGCGCCGCTTGCAAAAAGCGTTTCTGCGCTATCACGATGAAAAAAACTGGCCAATGCTGCGTGAAGCACTCACCAAAATGGGCAAGACTGAGCTTATTGGGGTGGGGCCTGAGTTTCTAGTTCCCCCAGAAACAGGAGCACGGCGACGAACTTCAAACCAAAATCGAACTAGCAAGCCCAGGCGCAGACGTTAAGATCGCACCTGCAGGTTGACTTCCTCGACGATAAGCCAGCGATCAGATCCTTTGGAGAGCACCAGTTTTTTCAGTGTAGAGTCGCTGTAAGTTGGCGACTCATAGTCAAGCCAGAAATTTACTTCGACAGCGTCACTGGTTTCTGTAATCACTGTAAATTCCGACATATTCAATTTTATAGAACCGGCGTTGGTGATAACCCGTGTACGGTTTCTGCGCCAGATCCGTAAGTTGTCATCGTATCGAGGCACAAAGCTTTCATCATAACTTGCAAAGTACCCATCCATGTCCTGGCGGGCCCATGCGTCCAACCAATCGTCCACGCTCTCGCGATAGGTGTTGGCAACAGACTCTGTTACTGGGTCAGGTATCTGAGCAGTGATTGCCACTTCAGATTCAGTCACATCCATACTAGCAGCCAATTCTTCAGGCTCAGCCGTAACGGATTCTTCAGCAACTGGCGCCACTGTGGCATCCGCAATGTCTGCTTCATCGTCAGGCACAATCACTTGCTCAATTAATTCTTCAGGCTCGTCTGCAATCTCAGCGTCAACAGCTGAGCCACTTGTAGTATTAGCAACTTGAAGATCATTATTAACAACGGGTTCTTGTTGCGCTGGCGCCGCAACTGCCGCTGATTGATCTTCGACTAAGGGCACAAGCTCCGCGGCTTTAGTTTCTGCAATTGCTACGGCTTCCGTTGTCTCCGGACTGACTGGAGCATCGTTAGCAGCATCGGTGCTTTCAGATTGTTCAGCGTCGATTGCCAGCAGCTCTGCATACTCTGGCACTTGCAATAACTCCCCTGCAATACCAATTTCGGCGGCCGTTACCAATGACAAACTCGAGTCAGAAATGGGCTCTTCATCGTCTAAAGAAAATGAAGGTGCGGGGCGTAACAATTGGGGCATCACTTGCACGTTTGCAGCGACTGCCGAGGCAGCGTCAGACTCAATAACCGCGATTGTCGGCGTCTCAGGTGGCGCGGCATTGTCAATCGATTCTTCAACCGAGGTTTCTGGCTCCTGATCTGCAAATGGTGAATCGATGAGTTCACTCTCTGCCACCGGCTCAGCCACTGCAATAACAGGGTTAATTTCTGCTGACGGCGTATCGCTGCCCTCAAACACTGATTGAAATAAAAAACCAAGAGCGGCAATGGCGAACACTGCCGCGATTGGCGCAATCACTTTTAATTGGCCCACATCGAAGATTTGGCTCGATGGCAATGCGGCCTGAATAGTCGAGGCTTTAATCAATCGTGATAGTTCTTCCTTGCCGAGCTCAGTTGCCACACTGGCACCTGCCCTGGTTTGTGCAATCAGCTCAGCAACCATAGTTACTGGCCCTGGGAAACCTTTAGTAGTTTGGTGTACCAACCCTAACGCCGCCGCACTGATTGGAGCCTCTGCTACGCCCTTACTTTTTAGGTATTGGTCTAAGAACAGCGCGACGTCGTCAAGCCCCATTGGTTCCAGTAAAAATTTATGGGAGACATTTAGCGTCAGCGATTTGAATTCAGACTTTGAGCCTAGACGCTTATCCAACTGCAGATCGCCACACAGTACAATATTCAGCAGTCGTTTAGCATTGGCTTGAATTTCAGAAAGGCGGTGTATTTCGATGAGGGTAATGTCACTCAGCAAATGGGCGTCATCGAAAATGAGTACACTGGTTTTTTGCTCACCTTGGGCTAGCGAATCTTCCAAGAGTCTCGCGAAATTATGAGAACTGGGCAGTTTGAATTTTTCTGCCAACAGGGCGCGCAGCATCTCTGGCGAATCCAGGGGGCGATCAATAAAAAACACTTCGTGTCCTTTACGCTCCATGTAAAGACCAAGTTTGTCGCATAGGCTGGTAGTGCCGCTGCCGGGAGCACCCATAAATTGAATAAAAGTCTCACTATTCATTAAAGCGTAGTAAAGGCTCTGCATGCTTCGCAGATAAGGACCCTCACTAAAGTAGAATGCTTGTTTTGACATGGGCTATTACTGCTCTACTTGATCCGAACCTGTGCCAAGAGCCTCAGGTGTCTCTTTCAAATTGAACTCAATATTGGTCAGAATCCCGCGCAGTATATTCATCTCCATTACATCCACTCGAATGCGCCCAAACAACCTGCGCATTCTTTGCATCAGCAGCCTTGGGTTGTCTGGATCGTGAAATCGGATCTTGATCATAACGCGCTCTAAGTGTTCAAAAAAGTGCTCAAGCTGTTGTCCAGTGGCTTTTTCTTGATCCCAATACTCGTCTTCAGTCTTGACGACACTCAATTCCTCTTGCTGCATTTTTTTGAGCACTTCATAGCTTATTACCATCACGGCAGCGGCCAAATTCAGCGAGCTGTATCCTGGGTTGGTAGGAATCTGTACGTGATAAGTACAAAGCTGTAATTCCTCATTATTTAATCCCGAATCCTCTCTACCAAACACGATCGCCGTCTTGCTGGTTGCGGACTCTGACACGATTTTTTCGGCACAGGACTCAGGCGTCACCATTGGCCAAGGCACTTTTCTTGACCTGGCACTAGTCCCAATCACTAAGGAGCAGTCAGCAATGGCCTCTTCCAGTGTGTCGACCACGACTGCATTTTCAAGAATATCAACGGCTGATACAGCTCGACCTACTGCAACACCGCTGGGGAAATCCACTGGATTAACTAGCACCATTTGACTCAGCCCCATGTTTTTCATGGCTCTGGCTGCTGCGCCAATATTGCCTGGGTGAGACGTGTTGACGAGAACTATCTTTATATTTTCCGCGTTGCCCATAGGGAATCGTTTGCTATTCAGTAAAAAGGGGGGAGTATAACAGGAATCGGCACCTGTTCTTAACAGGCTTAATTGAATTACGGCACTCGTTTTGGCTATCGATTATGTTGCCGACTTTGCTATCATAGGGCCCTCGGCAAGGGCTTCTTGCCTCGTTCTTTACACACTATCAGGATTTTTCATGCATGCACTAGTAAATATTGCGCTGCGCGCGGCTAATGATGCCGGCGAAGCCTTAGCCCACAGCAGCGAACGGCTCGATAAAGTGAGTGTATTGGATTCCAATCCTGACAATTTCGTAACCTCATTGGATGAGAATGCGAATCGAACAATCCTCTACCATCTAGATAAAGCTTTTCCTACACATAGCATACAATCTCGCGTGTCTGGTCTGAAGCAAGGCACCGACAAAAGCACCACTTGGTTAGTTGACCCATTAATTGGCGGACAGAATCTTGCCAGAGGCTACCCTGCTTATGGCGTGTCTATTGCCTGCGAAATTAACGGAGTTTTGAGCCATAGCGTTATCGTATGTCCTGCTCTGCGTGAAGAAATAACCGCAAGCAGAGGAAAAGGTGCTCAAATCAACTCTAGACGAATTCGTGTTAACGCTGAGCCTAAACTTGGTTCTGCGCTCTTTGCAGTCAATGCCAGCGCCTCCTCCTTGGAATTGCAATTAGGCATGGAGAGAAACCTGATAAATCAAGGTGGTTCAATTAGAAACTGTGGAGTGGCCGCCTTAGATCTTGTCGGCACTGCGATCGGCCGTCTCGACGGCGGCTGGACCGACCAGAAACCTAGCATTGGGCTGGCAGCTGCATTATTGATCTTGCAAGAAGCTGGGGGCTTAGTCGCCAACGAGGCAGGCAATCCGAATACCAGCAGTGCCAACGAGCTAATTTACGGCGGCCCTAGCGTATTCAAACAGCTACTTAAAATACGCAGTTCTCTTGCAAAGCTCTAGATTGCGAGAAAGCCTTTATCAGCAAAGATGAGTCGGGTAGTGTTAGCTAATCAGATTCGCCAAAATGATTGGGTGAATTCAACAAGAGTTAAACGAACATGACGGCCAAGGTAAATAAAAACAGCAGTAATCTTACCCAAGGCTCCATTCAGGAAGCGTTAGTGCGAATGACCATGCCAATGATTATTGGCATGGTCATGCTTTTTACATTTAGCCTCGTTGACACTCTCTTCATTAGTTTTCTCGGCACCGAACCGTTAACTGCCATTAGCTTCACATTTCCACTCACCTTTACCATTATGAGCCTAGCCATTGGCCTTGGAATAGGCGCTTCGGCGGTGGTTGGTAAATGCATGGGCAGATCGGAACTAGAGCGCGCAAAACAGGCCGCCACTGTTATCAATTACATCTCGTTTGCCCTAGCCACCATTACTGTCGCCATCTGCTGGTTTTTCATGGATGGCATCTTCGCGCTGATGGGCGCCACCGCCGAGCTTATGATTCCCATCAGGCAGTACATGGATGTGTGGTTTCTGGGAAGTGTATTAGTAGTCTGCATCATGACAGGCAACAGCGTGCTGCGAGCAACGGGCGATACCAAAACCCCAAGCCTATTGATGGCAGCCGCAGGGTTGATCAACGCTGTCTTGGACCCTTTGCTCATTTTCGGCTATGGCCCGTTCCCAGAATTAGGAATTCAAGGGGCAGCATGGGCTACGGTAATCGCTTGGGGCTGCGGTTTTTGTTACCTCACTTATTTACTCGCTTATAAGTTAGAAATGATTAGCCGCACTATTCCCAGCAAGGCTGTCTTTTTGTCATGCGGCGTGGATATGCTTCGCATCGGGATCCCCGCCGCCGGTGCTAACATGCTTACCCCAGTTGCGGCAGGCATCATGACGGCGATCGCAGCTGGCTTTGGCTATACGGCGGTTGCAGCATTTGGTGTAGGCGCGCGCTTGGAACCCATTGCAACCCTAATCATACTTGCCATGTCCTCGTCTCTACCTCCCTTCATCAGCCAAAACTATGGCGCCAACAGGGTCGATAGAATCGAAGGAGCTTATATTCTCTCCCTGAAGTTCATTATGATTTGGCAACTTGTGGTTTATGCAGTTATGGGATTGGGCGCAGGGCTAATCGCATCGATTTTTTCTGATGACCCAGAGGTTATCCGAGGCATTAAACTCTTTCTATGGATAATGCCTATAGGCTACGGATTTCAAGGCATAATCATTTTGACCAATTCATCCCTGAACGCCTTACACAAACCCCTGTCGGCGTTGTATCTCAGCTTCGCTCGATTCTTTATTTTTTATGTCCCGCTAGCGTATCTTGGCAGTCAGACTTTTGGCCTGCCGGGTTTTTTTGCGGGTGCGGTGCTTGGCAATTTGGCCATGGCTGCGATTTCCTGGCACACGTTTCATAAGGCACTGCTTGGGGAGCATAGTTTACAAGCAGCCTTAGTCTCGGCAGAAAACAGCGAAGCCGAGGCGTCTTAGCCCTAAGCCACGCAAGTTTCCGCAAAGTGCAGAATAGCTAGGAGATAAAAAGACTAGAGATAGTTAGTCGGCTCATCGGCGACAAGTGTAAAACTCTTATCAGCAACAGCTGACGCCGGCGCACCACCATCACTGAACTCATCATCAGAATAGGTAAGCCTATTGTTGGCTTCTTGGAACGCCAACATCTCCATACAAATCTCATTGTATTCCGCCGCGGAAAGCAATTCAGGACGCTCTTTCATATTCAGCGTAAATTGCTTGTCATTTGCAGCAGAGAGGTAATGGAGGTTTTTCTTCGTAGTGTCTAATAAACCTTCCCGCTTTGCTGTTTCATAAAGCGGTGTTCCGCGCAGCGGTATGTAAGGAAAAAAGAAGAAGTGTTCTGGTTTTATAATTTGGTTAAGCTTGAGCGTTTCTCGCATATTTGCCGCAGTCTCTAATGGCATACCAACGATATTGAACGTTAGTCTATTAATGCCTGCTCGCTTGCAGTTTTCAGCGGCCTTGATAACCTGCTCATTAGTCATCTTACGACCGAGGTTTTTAGAGCGGTATTCTTCATCGCCACTTTCAATACCGAACCAAATAGTGTGACATCCGGCTTCTGCTGCAGTTTTGCAAAATTCTTCGTTCATCACTTCAACACGAGAATTGATTGAAAACGGCAATCTCAATTGTTCTTTGTAAAGCTCAAAAAAAGCCCGAACAAATTTCAAGTTAGAAAGAAATAGCTCATCCCAAAACTCAAAATAACCCACATTGTATTTATCACGCAGACGAATCAGCTCGTCCACCATATCCTGCGGGTCATATTTGCGCAGAAACGTCTTTTTGGTCTTCCAGCCTTCCAAAATTGGCGTATTGCAGCAGTAGGTACAGCGATAAGGGCAACCCCTTCCTGTCATCACTGGTAATACCAATTTTCCCTTGGGCCCGAATATTGAAGAATTTACATCGTTGAAACCGTCAGCTTTGGCAAAGACATCGTAGTCTGGAAATGGCAAGGCTGCCAGATCGCCAATTTGATGTGGCTCCGTCTGGTAGACGGTGCCATCGTTTAGCTTTTCCCACATGCCGTCTACGGGGCCGTCTTTCGAACCGCGCAGATGCTGAACTAAATTTCCCATTGCGTATTCACCATCGCCAACACAGATGTAGTCCACGTCTGGGTTTTCGATCGTTTGATCTTGTGACAGCATCGCCTGATAACCACCAATACATAATGGCAGTTTCGGGCAAAGTTTTTTGATCTCTGCAAAATAAGGCTCCATCGGATACCAATGGGGGCTCATGATGGAGAAGGCAATGACGTCAGGGTTTAGCTCGGCGACGCGCTTCGCGTAATTTTCAGGCGAATACAGATCAGCATCTCTGAGAATTAATACAGGCTCAAGAAATACTTCAACCCAAGGGAAATCGCGCTTTAAATAAGCGGAGATGCTTGCAATGGGCATGGCGATCTCATTGCCGTCAGGAGAGTAAAACGAGAATAGAACTCGCACCTTCTCTTTTTTGGCTGAGCCAAACCACTTGGATTTGTCTTGAGGGTAGACCGGTCTCTCGGTACTGATCGCTATTACGTCGGCCTTAGAATTCATACTTACTTCCCCAAACTCCCCTTTGCATAGTACTCACAATATCGTTCCGTTGAAGGATTCTTGCTCAACCCTCAGTGTATCGACCATTAAAGCCCAAAGTATACAGCAATAAGATGTATTTAACATGACAGCTTGTACAAAAAATCCCTTAGATTTCTTGTGGTTACTGCATCCAACCGTTTCTCTAGGTTCACACAGCTAGAGCAATGCTTTATGCTCCTGTCAGACTCAGACTGACGCCAGTAGTTCCTGTAGGTCTTTTACATTGCACTAATTGAGAGGGATTTCATGGACGCTCTAACCGCTTTACAAACTCGAACATCGAGTCCTCGATTAACAGAACCCGGCCCCTCGCCGCAGCAATTAGAGCTTATGCTGCAAGCCGCGCTGCGGGCGGCTGATCACGCCCTGTTGCAACCATGGCGTTTTATTCTCATTCAAGGGGAATCGCGCATCAAGCTAGGCGAGCTGTTCGCCGCCGTGATGCTTGCAAACAACCCCCAAGCCGCTCCGGCTCAGCTCGAAAACGCAAAATCCAAAGCACTACGCGCCCCTGCGATTTTGACCGTGGTGGTTTGCCCCACCGACCACCCCAAAGTGCCATCGCTTGAGCAAAAACTATCGGCAGCTGCCGCAGCCCAAAACATTCTTCTAGCCGCCTTTGCCCAAGGCATTGGGGCTGTTTGGCGCACTGGAGAGGCTGCCTATGCCGAAGTGGTCAAACGAGGGCTTGAGCTGGATAATGATGAGGAAATCATTGGATTTATCTACTTAGGCACCCCAGCAGCACCAGCCAGAACACTCCCTGAAATCGATACGGCTAAGTTCGTGAGGCAGTGGTGAGCATGCTAAGCCGCAGTATGAGCGTTCAGTGTTGGCACTGTGGAAGTGAGTTGAAAGAGATTCTGCTGCCATTTTCTCGCCGTGAGGTATGCCCTCACTGCAATCACGATCTCCATGTTTGCAAAGCATGTATCCACTACGCGTCCAACCTAAGCTCATCTTGCAAAGAGGACAGAGCGGAGTTTGTCGCCGAACGGAACAAAGCCAATTTTTGTGAGTTTTTCACACCGAACCCACTACCCTATCAACAAACTACTCATAGCGAGGCAGATCGGGCCAAAGCTCAGTTGGCACAATTATTTGGGGACACTAGCCCTGAAGAATCCACCTCTCTTAAAGGCACTTCGGAAGCTGATCGGGCATTGGCCGAATTAAAACGATTGTTCGGCGACGAATAACACAATGTACAGGCTTACTCCCCATAAATTGCACTGGATAACAGTGTTATACTGGCGACTTACAATGCTAAGGAATAAGAATGCGCAGAACTGTTTTTTCCACTCCAATAATCACCCCCATACTCCGCGCAATTTCTTTAGTGGGCCTTAAACTCATCGGCTGGCGCGCCATTGGTGAGCCACTAGCGTACCAACGCTGCGTTCTTATCGCAGCTCCTCACACGAGTAACTGGGACTTCCCTCTCATGCTCATGATTGTGCTAAAACTCAAACTGCGTATTTTTTGGATGGGCAAACATACCTTGTTTCCGTTTCCATTTGGCTGGCTAATGAAATGGCTTGGTGGCATCCCTATTAACAGGTCGGCATCCCACAATGTGGTCAACGAGACAGTGCGCCAATACAAAGAGAATGATGAGCTAATCGTTCTGATTCCACCGGAAGGGACTAGGAGCAAAGTTGAACGCTGGAAGACCGGCTTTTATCACATTGCAAAAAATGCCAATGTGCCAATCTTACTTGGCTATGTTGATGCGAAAAATAAGGCTGCAGGATTCGCTGATTTTTTTACACCCACCGGCGACCTAGAAGCTGACATGTTAACCATTCGAGAGTTTTATAAAGAAAAAACCGGCTTACTTTTGGAAAACTCGTAGTTACTCAAAAGAAGTTACTCAACAGTAGTTACTCAACAACAGCAAGCTGCCGCGTTTGTGAGTGCCGAAAATGGGAGGACAGCGGCTCGTAGCGCAAACTTAATAATAAGTTCTCAAACACAAAGCGTGCATAGGTCTGCGTATCGATTGCTTGCTGCTTAAATTTCCACTGCTTTAAATGCCATTGCTGCAACTGAGCGGTTACCAGCGCCGCAAGCATGGTCGGCTTGGCACAGCTAAACTCGCCACTGGTAACTCCGGAAGCAATAGCATCAACCACACTTTGCTCAAAACGTAGCTCCAAACTCATCGCTTGCGCTTGCTGTTCCTTAGCCAAGCCTTTGAGTTCCATAAAACAAAAGTAATACCAAGGTTTCAAAATTTCCATGGTATAAATTTCGCCGTAAATAATTGCTCGCAGACAGTCTACCGGGGCCAAATTTTGAGCCGCAAGGCTACCAATTACCTGATCGATGGTATTTCTAAGAACACCTTCAATTACAGAGGCCAGATCGTTCTTGCTACCGATATAAGCATAGAGTCCGCCCATGCTAATCTTTGTCTCACGGCTTAAATCCCTCAGGCTCATTGCCTGAAATCCTTTTGCGTTGGCTAATTTAAATGTCGCGGAGAATATTTTTTCGAGATTCACCACAGCCACGGCGGGATTCTTGATTTGCATTTTGTCTTTGTGAGTGTCAAAAACACTGCGCCAAAATACATCGCCACGCAGATCATAACGTTGAGAGAAAGCTTCTGAAGTAATTTCGTAAGGCCAATGTGACATAAACAAGGGACCTGCTGTTTTATTATTGTCATCCCAGTGTAGTACTTACGTGGCAAATTGTTAACCTTAAATATCACCTAGAGAATTGACTTGGCTAAGTGCGGCAAGTGTGTTCTTTATTTCAACCGCCAGCGGCAGACTGCTTGTTAAAATTTAGCAGAAAAACAGTGGCTACAGCCAGTAAGATAGAATCGCCGCTGTGCCAGCAAGCAAACATAAGCCGAGGGAAAACCGCCTCACGTTTTCTTGAGAAATAAGATGAAGAGTCTGCATAGCTACCCAGTAACCGGCGAGTGTCGCTGGCAACAGAGGCAGAGAAAGACGTATTTGTTCCATGCCAAATAGACCTATGGTGGACAGCATGGTCAACGACATTATGCAGCTAACAATAAAGAAGGCAGCCAAGTTCGCGCGGATATAATCACTGGCTTCGTGCTGCATAACAAGCGCCATTGGAGGCCCACCGATAGACGACGTGGTGCCCATAAAACCGGATAGCACGCCTGCCAGAAACAGTGCCGGCTTGGTCGCTCTAAACATTACCGAACTGATACTTATGGCGACAGCAAATATTACTGATGCGCCGAGAAATAGCGCGAGTGCATCGGGGTTGATCACAACAAGCAATAAGCCTCCCAGCAATGTGCCCGGCACGCGTCCAATAATAGCGTATTTCAGCTCACCTAAAGATACAGCTCGTCGGTGCTTTGCTGTATTCGCCAATGAGAGGGTTAGTGCGCAAACGGTAATGGGCGCGGGAACATACAACGGATCGATAAAGAAAAGAATGGGAGCCGCAATTATAGCAAGGCCAAATCCAATTGAGCTTTGCACGTAGGAACCAACAAAAATGACAGCCACAGCAGCCAGCAATTCATAAGTCAAAGGAATGATCCTGCCTAAGTGATTTGAACAGTTGCCCCTTAGAGATCAGGTCTAAGGCGCAGTCTTTGAATAACGGCGAACAAATTTGCCGCGGATGATACTCGCTAAAGCCGATCCACTCCAGTGATTAGGAAACTCTGGTATGCACTGCTGTTAACTCCCACCGCAGAATCTCGCTGTCACAGTATTAAAGCCAGTGCGGTTGCCCCTGGCAGCATGGGTCTCATACAATGGCCGCTTAATTCACTATCAATGGTCTTTTACGATGAAAACGAATGCTGCTGTTGCCTTCGCTGCTGGCAAACCACTGGAAATTGTCGAGGTAGACCTTGAAGGTCCTAAAACCGGTGAAGTGCTAATTGAACTTAAAGCCACTGGCATCTGCCACACAGACGCGTTTACATTATCGGGAGATGATCCAGAGGGCGCATTCCCAGCAATACTGGGCCACGAAGGCGCTGGGATTGTGGTTGAGGTAGGCCCGGGAGTGACCTCAGTTGCAGTTGGCGATCATGTGATTCCGCTGTATACACCTGAATGTCGTCAATGTGAATTTTGCCTCCACCCAAAAACCAATCTATGCCAATCGATCCGCAGCACTCAAGGCCAGGGTTTAATGCCAGATGGCAGCAGTCGATTCTCCCTTGATGGCAAACCAATTCTTCATTACATGGGCTGCTCCACGTTTTCTAATTTCACGGTACTGCCCGAGATCGCAGTGGCTAAGATTCGGCCTGATGCTCCTTTTGACAAGGTCTGTTATATCGGATGTGGAGTAACAACCGGTGTTGGTGCCGTGGCTTTTGATGCCAAAGTCGAGCCTGGCAGTACTGTCGCCGTTTTTGGCCTGGGCGGAATCGGCTTAAATGTCATTCAAGGCGCGAAAATGGTGGGAGCCGACCGAATTATCGGCATTGACCTAAACCCAGACCGAGCAGCCATTGGCACTCGCTTCGGGATGACAGACTTTGTTAACCCCGCTGATGTAGACAATGTGACCTCTGCCATTATCGACATGACCGGTGGAGGCGTTGACTATTCGTTTGAGTGTATAGGCAACGTTAATACGATGCGCCAGGCACTTGAGTGCACTCACAAAGGCTGGGGCGAATCGTTCATCATTGGTGTCGCTGGGGCTGGGCAAGAAATATCGACCCGACCTTTTCAATTGGTCACCGGTAGATCTTGGAAAGGCACCGCCTTTGGTGGTGCGCGAGGACGAACCGATGTACCCAAGATTGTTGATTGGTATATGCAAGGGAAAATTCAAATAGACCCACTTATCACTCACACCATGCCACTTAAAGAGATCAATACTGCGTTCGATTTAATGCATGCCGGGAAGAGCATCCGCTCTGTAGTGCTCTATTAAGCTGGCTTTGATACAAGGCTTAAACCCAATCCCCACAGGAGCGAGCGATGAAATATCTTCATACCATGATTAGAGTAAGCGATCTCGAGGCGTCGCTAGATTTCTACTGCAACAAACTCGGCCTTAGGGAATTACGTCGCTCCGAGCACGAAAAAGGCCGTTTTACTCTGGTTTTTTTAGGTGCCGAAGAAAATCCCGAAGCTCAGGTTGAACTCACTTATAACTGGGATCCAGAACAATATGATGAAGGCCGCAACTTCGGCCACCTCGCCTATGAGGTTGAAAATATCTATGAATTTTGCGCAGGGCTGAAGGACGCGGGAATAACTATTAACCGCCCGCCGCGAGATGGTCGCATGGCTTTCATTCGCTCCCCCGATAATATCTCTATTGAATTGCTGCAAAAAGGCGCCGCTTTACCTCCCTGCGAGCCGTGGCTCAGTATGGAAAATATTGGCAAATGGTAAGAGCCCGCTTGAGCTGACCGTAACGCTCGTTTACTATATCGCCCCGTTAAAGCTTGGCGTTGGCCGCAGTTATTTTGAGCCAATCGTTCTCAGTGTGGTTAGCAAAATCACTAGGCAGAGCGCACAAGCATAAAGACCTGTAAGTCATCCTAAACGCAGCTCAAGGCAGACAGAGAAAACATCATGTTTCAGTCATTAAAAGCGCTACCAGCAGACCCTATTCTTGGATTAATGGCGAGTTACCGCGCCGATACGAATCCACTCAAAATTGACCTTGGTATTGGTGTCTACAAAGACGAGCATGGTGCCACGCCCGTAATGACGGCAGTAAAAAAAGCAGAAGACTATTTGCTTAAATCTCAACATACCAAGACCTATATCGGCCCAACAGGTTCACCTGAATACAACGAAGTTGTGGCAGAGTTGCTGCTTGGCTCAGACCTTAATAAAAAACTAGGCAAGCGCAGAGTCACGATTCAAGCCCCTGGCGGCTGCGGCGGACTCAGACTTGCCGCCGAATTCATCAAGAGTGCCAATCCAGATGCCACAGTTTGGGTAAGCGATCCTACCTGGGCAAATCACATCCCACTACTTGGGTCAGCAGGGCTAAAGATTGGTACCTACCCCTATTACGACTACGCCAGCCATAGCGTTCGATTTGACGAAATGGTCACTACTCTAAAGAGTGTGCCTAAGGGTGACTTGGTCTTACTGCATGGTTGCTGCCACAATCCTTCCGGCGCTGATCTGTCGCCCGAGCAATGGGAAGTAATAAGGGATATCGCCTTACAGCAAGGGTTTACAGTGTTTATCGATCTCGCCTATCAAGGCTTGGGCGATGGACTACACGAGGACGTTTTTGGCACTCGGCTGATGGCCGAATCTCTACCCGAGCTTATTGTCGTGAGTTCTTGCTCCAAGAATTTTGGGTTGTATCGAGAGCGAACCGGTGCGTTTACACTGATCGCAGACTCTGACGCCGCGGCAACTATAGCAACAACTCAAATTGCTGCCGCAGCGCGGGCGATGTACTCAATGCCACCTGATCATGGCGCTGCCATCGTCGCTCACATACTAAGCGATTCAGCCTTGCTTGCTGAATGGGACAATGAACTGGCTGAAATGCGAGACCGCATCAACAGACTTCGCGCTCAATTTGTAAAAACCATTGCAAGCGTGGGGGTAGAGCAAGACTTCAGTTTCATCGAACGAGAAAAAGGCATGTTTTCGTTTTTGGGTGTGAGTGTTGAACAGGTGCAGCGCTTGATCAACGACTATAGTATTTACCTAGTCAATTCTAGCCGCATTAACGTTGCCAGCATTAACGACGACAACATCGATTATTTGGCAAAAAGTCTCAAAGCCGTGCTCTAACAAGCCTGTAGCTTTAGCCAATAAAAAAGCCTTGCCATCATTTGATCGCAAGGCTTTTTTGTATCGGCTCGCTATCTTCTTAGCCGGCTCTCGCTGCTAGCGCCTGCTTTATTTCAGCGGCAAATCCCCGCAGCATTGATTCTGTGGTCTCCCAACCAATACAGGCATCTGTGACCGAAACACCGGGTTTAAGTTCACTCAGATCATCAGGGATTGGCTGGTTTCCTTCCAGTAAATTGCTTTCGATCATAATACCGATAATGGATTTATTGCCCGCCACAATCTGCTGCGCCACTGAGTCGAGCACAACGCTTTGATTCTCATGATTCTTTTTGGAGTTGCCATGGGAGCAGTCAATCATCAGGTTTTGTCTCAGCCCCGCGCTAGCCAGCTCTGCCTCGCAGCTAGCAACACTCTGACTATCATAGTTAGGAGTCTTACCTCCCCTCAGAATGACATGACAGTGGGGATTACCGGTGGTTTTAAACACGGCTACTTTTCCCGCCTCAGTAATACTGATGAAACTGTTGGTCGCTGATGCAGAGCGAATTGCGTTTACGGCAACCGTAAGGCTGCCATCAATATTGTTCTTGAAGCCAACCGCAGACGATATACCACTGGCCAATTTGCGGTGGGTGGGTGACTCAGTTGTCCTAGCTCCTACTGCGGTCCAACTGACCAGGTCCTGTAGGTACTGGGGTGAAATCAAGTCCAATGCTTCGATGGCGATTGGCAAACCGATTTCCGCAATGTCGAGCATAAGCTGTCGGCCAATACGCAAACCGTGATCGATTCGCTTACTGCCGTCGAGGTGGGGGTCATAAATCAAACCCTCCCATCCAACCGCCGTGCGTGGTTTTTCAAAATACACACGCATTAATATCATTAGTTCATTGGCAAGTTCATCTGCCAACGGTTTCAATAGCCGCGCATACTCTAACGCTTCCGTGGGGCTGTGAATTGAGCATGGCCCTACCACCGCAATCAAACGGGGATCTTTTCGATCAAGAATGTTTTTTACGGATCGATGCCCCTTTTTGACAGTTTCTAATGCAGCGCCTTGAATTTGCAGTTCGTCTTTAAGCTCTCCTGGGGTTGGAAGCTCTGCAAAATCAATAATGTGCAAATTGTCTATTTCTTTTATACGCTCAACCATGGCTACACCGTTAGCTTTAATGGGGGCCAAATTATCATTGATTATGGTTATCAACTCAAAGACTTTTAGGCCAAACCAAATTATCTGGCCTATAGACTCTATGCGCGGGTTTAGGTACCTTCTCGCAAATTCAACTCACCGCCGGAGCTAGTCGTGCCAAAAGCAAGCGATCTAAAAAAAGGAATGATCATCGAAATAGATGGAGATCCCCATATCATCAAACAGATTGAGGCAAAAAGCCCATCTTCTCGAGGCGCGGTGACAATCTATAAGATCAAATTCAGCAATCTGCGAACCCAGCACAAATTGGATGTTGGTTATAAAGGTGACGACTATGTCAAAGAGGCAGACTGTCTGCGAGTAACTGTGCAGTATTCCTATCTAGATGGCGATACCTATTACTTCATGGATATGGAAGACTATACCCAATATGGACTAGGCGCCGATCAATTAGAAAGTCATCTGCCCTACTTAGTGGAGCAGCAAGAAGACATCATTGCGCTCATCATGGATGGTCAGCTTGTTGGGATCGAACTGCCCCAGTCTGTCAATTTAGTCGTAGTAGAAACACCGCCAGCGGTAAGTGGGTCATCCGCCACCAATCGAAGTAAGACCGCCAAGCTTTCCACCGGCCTTGAAATCCAAGTACCTGAGTACTTGGAGCAAGGAGAAACTGTCAAGGTTAACACCTTAACTGGGAAATTTATTTCGAGGGCTTAGATGAAAATCAGGATGACAATCGCAAAGACTATACAGCCTAGCACTAACCCCGATAGCAAGCTGACTCTGTCTTCGTCGCTGTTATAAGTCCAGTTTTCAGGCGGCGCCTTTAAATCACCAAGCTTATCATCCAGTTGGGCAAACTCTTCATCACTGAGGGTTTGCGCTTCCTCATGCACTTTTGATTTTTCAGTGCCTGATAGCGCATCCATGAGTTCTTGGTCAAAGTAACCCCGCCGGGCGGCTCTGCGATCTACGAGCGAACCCTTATCCTTTGGCTTACTGGCTGGCTTACGCTTTGCCCGAGCCTTTTTTTGCTTAGGCTGAATAAGACCCTTGCCCTTCAATACTTCAAGCCCATGTTTATAGGCTTTGGTGGTTATGGATAAAGTTCGGGTTTCGACGTTTCGCGCCTTGGCAAAGCGCAGCAGCGTAAATTTAAAGTGGTCGTCTTTAAGCACCGTTCGCAGCGATTGCTTGAATTCATCGCCGTCAATATATTGCTTCGCTAACTCCAACTGTTCTTCTTCGCTTAAGGAGCAATCGGCGATGCTAGTCCAGTCAGCTTGGTTAGTATGAGCCAAAATACTCAAGAGAAAATATCTTGCCTGCTCTAACAAGGTATTTTGGCCCAGCGCTTTTTCTATGGCTGGAACCAACTCTGACTCGGAACCGGCCACGTCTAACCCAAGTTTAGTACCAAGGTTTTTTTGATCATCCGATAATTCGGCCGAGGGATTTTCAGATTGCATCACTGATTAAGCCTGAGGAATAAACGAGCCAGTTTTTAAATAGTGTATAGCATTATCGATAACGCGATTGTCGCGCATCATTAGCGTATGCATAACCGGCAACACAATGTGGTCGTTCATTCCAATCACTTTTGTTCTCTCTACGGAAACTACACTGTCGTTGGGCCCATCAATGAGAAAAAAACCCAAGGGGTTTACATTAATATTGCCTGCTATCACGCCAAGGTCGAATTCTACCGCACCTAGACTCTGGGGAACATGGTTAGGGCCAATTCCTAGAGCAATTCCTGTTGGTCCGCCAAATAGTCTAAAACCAGGCACATGCAGTAAACCATCCACCAGTTCGCTGCCCTGATTGGGCGGTCCTAACATCACTACCCTGCCAAGATTTTCTATTGGCTGAGTGTTGAAATAATAACGCACGAGAATCCCGCCTAAAGAATGAGTGACAAAATGCACCGTTGTTGCGTTTTCACATCCCGCCAGCCCTCGGCTTATTGCATCATCAGCCAAAACATCAATGGCATGCTTTCGCGAAGGATAGTTGATGTTTATGACTTTGTAGCCGGCTCGATCAAGTTTGGATTCAAGCTCTGCCATCGAGTTTGAAACTCTCGCCAATCCGTGCAATAGAATCACGCACTCCTGCGCCGCAGAAATTGTCGAACTTGCCACAAGTAATAATAGTGCAAACCACCTCACGACGGCTCTCCATCAATACTGGACTGGCAGTTCCAACAAATAGCGTAACTCGCCATATTACTCTCACTGCATTGACTACAAAGCCAATCAGGCCCTTCTACTGCCTGACCCGTTACTATTTCTTCTATCAGTTTCTCCGCTAACTTGACGTAAAGATCATTAAGCACCCACACTTGCGGCTGGCACTCAGTAATGGGCACTTCCCCCGCAATAGAAAGCAGCCCTTCATTCTTCACGATTGCATCAATGTCGTTGTGCTCAAGCACGTTTTTAACATGCCAAGCCATCGCAGCGCTGTCTGCTGTGTAAACCCGCTTCATGAATCTAAAACCCTAATCGTCTTTAGTTGAACCAGGCATCAACGGTAAATATGTCGCCATCTTAGTCCCACCAGCAGCAGGCTTAAACCGTAAAGCAACACACCGCCCAACACCATCGCGGTCAAATGACCCACCCGCACCCAAAGGGACATACTTGACCAGACTTCCCAATCACCTTTCATATAAAGCAAAAAAACTGCCATCACAGTATTCGCAAACATTAGCCGCAGGCTATAGATTAGCCAGCCTGATTGAAAATTAAAGACCCCTTCTTTTCTGAGGCCGAGCAGCAAAAGCCCCGCGTTAAGGAAAGCGGCCAGACTCGTTGCCAGTGCCAGCCCTACATGGGCCAATCCGGAAAGATAAAACACTAAGTTCATCACCATATTCGCAGCCATAGCCACAACACCAATTTTAACGGGCGTCGTCGTGTTCTGACGGGCATAGTAGCCGGGCGCAAATATCTTGATCGACATGAATGCCAGCAAACCCACTGAGTAAGCACGCAAACTGCCAGATGACTGAATCACGTCGTCCAGTGAAAACTTGTCCCCTTCAAACAAGGTAATTAGCAAAGGCTCAGCAATAAGCACCAAGGCCAGAGTTGCCGGCAAAGCAATCAAGCAGACCACTCTGAACGCCCAATCCAAGGTGGCAGAAAACTCTTCCATGGATTGCTGGGCATGTCGGCGGGATAGGCTAGGCAAAACCACGATGGCGATCGCTATACCAAATGTACCAAGAGGCAGTTCCATCAATCGGTCGGAGAAATAAAGCCAGGCAACGCTGCCCGAAACCAACATAGACGCAATGAATGTATCAAGCAGCATATTGATTTGGCTAATAGAAACACCGAATAGCGCCGGCACCATTAGCCGTTTTATTCGCAGCACTCCCTCGTGATTGGCTTTGCGCTTGGGAACTGTTAACAAGTTAATCTGCGCCACAAACGGCAACTGAAATAGTAATTGCGCAAAGCCCGCAATTAATACCCCCCAAGCCAAGGCCAACTCTGGTGTGTCCAGGGTTGGCGCAAGCAAAAAAGCGCAGGCTATTAAGGACACGTTCAACAGCGCAGGCGTCAGCGCTGGTATTGCAAACTTGCCATAGCTATTTAGGGTTGCTGAGCACAATGCTGCCATTGAGATAAGCAATAAATAGGGAAAGGTAATCCTAAACATTTCCACAAACAGCTCAAACTTCAGGGGCTCATCGGTAAAACCGTAAGCAATAGGAACGGCGAGCAAAGGCGCCGTGATTAACACAACAACCGTGACAATCGCTAGCAAACCGCCAAGGCTTGCAGCAACGGCACTGACTAATCCCTGCACATCGGCCAGACTTTTCGTCGAACGATATTCTGACAAAACCGGCACAAAGGCCTGATTGAAAGCACCTTCGGCAAACAAACGGCGGAGAAAATTAGGTATTTTATTGGCTAAGAAAAACGCATCGGCGCCATCGCTAGTGCCAAACACCCTCGCAATTGTGATGTCACGGGCTAGGCCCAAGACGCGGGAAACCAGTGTCATCGAGCCTGTCAAGGTACTGGACTTTAGAAGCCCCTGCTCCTCCAACTCTGGATTTAAGTCTGACGAATCAGGATCTGGGGATGTGTGCGGCATTAATCATCTTTTATTTTGAGGCCGAGTAAAGGCGGTTTACTTCCCAATGAAAGCGCTATTCTATGATCATTAGCTCTAACTCACAATAAAACCAATAATTAACAATAGCTTACGATTTGAAACGAAGCACAGCAGCAAACCCACAGCCCTTGACATGAAGGAGCTAAAACGGCATAGTACCGCGTCTTTTACGGCCCTCATTTTTTCAGCCCGATAAAATGGTGTCCAAACCCTTATTTCAAATGGCTCACAGAGCCACTAATAACTACTCAAGGAGCCCACATTGGCTAATTCTCCACAAGCCCGAAAGCGCGCAACTCAGGCCGAAGCCAGTCGACGCCACAACGCCTCTTTCAGGTCTATGGTTCGCACCTACATTAAAAAAGTGATTGCAGCTGTAGAGACAGGTAATTACGAAGCAGCAACGGCAGCTTATAACACTGCGGTTCCAGTTATCGATAGCATGGCTGATAAAGGTATCATCCATAAAAACAAGGCGTCTCGTCATAAGAGCCGATTAAATAAAGCTGTCAAAGCGCTTAAGGCATAGTTGCTGAGGGAAACACTTTCCTTCACCAGCAGCTTGATAGACTATAAAAAACCGGCTAATCGCCGGTTTTTTTATTCTGTTTTCCGCCAGTGATTAACGAAGCACCAGATTATCCCGATGGATAACTTCTTCTTCTCCCCCATAGCCCAATAACTGTTCGATCTGATCGCTATTATGACCGAGTATTTTTGCGACTTCGGCGGCGCCGTAGTTTGTCAGCCCCCTAGCAATCTCCACACCATTGCCATCAACACAAGCCACCACCTCGCCTCGATCAAAGCCACCTTGCACGCCAGAAATTCCTGCAGCTAATAGGCTTTTACCGGAATGCTGCAGCACCGTTACCGCGCCATCGTCTAAAACCAACTTGCCTTTCACCGTCAATTGTCCGGCAAGCCATTGCTTGCGCGCGGTCACAGGCTCGCTGTCGGCCAATAACAGCGTACCTAACTCCTCTCCAGAGGCCAGTCGCGAAATTACGCGGCTCAATTTGCCCTCGGCTATCACAGTATCGGTACCAGACCTTGCTGCCAGTTTTGCAGCCTTGACCTTAGTCTGCATACCCCCCTTACCGAGTGCGGAGCTACCACCCGCTATGGTGATTAAATGGGGATTATTAGCGGAATCTTGTTTAATCAGCTTGGCCTGACTATTGGTTCGTGGGTCGGCATCAAACAGCCCCGCCTGATCCGTCAGCAAGATCATCACGTCGGCATTAATGAGGTTGGCTACCAATGCGGCCAGAGTATCATTGTCGCCAAAACACAGCTCAGCGATAGCAACGGTATCGTTTTCATTCACTACCGGGATAACGCCCATTTCCAACAAAGTGCTCAGCGTGCTACGGGCATTTAGATAGCGAGTACGATTTGATAAATCTTCATGGGTGAGCAGAATTTGAGCGGAACGGACTCCGTGTTTTTGAAAGCAGCTTTCATAGGCTTGAACCAAGCCCATCTGCCCTACTGCCGCCGCCGCTTGCTGCATGTGGATTTGGGTTGGGCGTTTGCTAAGACCGAGACGCGCTACGCCTTCAGCCACCGCGCCAGAACTCACCAAAACCAATTGTACGCCGGATTGTTTAAGGGCAACCAATTGCTCCGCCCACGCTGCGATGGCCACCAGATCAAGTCCTAAACCATTATTCGTAACAGACGAGGAACCTACTTTTACAACCCATCGCTTTGCAGATGTTAATTGCGTTCTCATTACAGAGCCTTAATCAATGTCCCAATCTTCATCATCGAAGTCGTCCTCTTCCAGCGCCTCCTCCCGTCGCCTTCTGCGACTCGCCTCGATACTGGCTCGGATCTCAAATGCCATTTTGTTTTCTAATTCTTCTAGCTGCTGACTATAGTCTTCATCTTCCACAAGCTTTGCGCGGTGCGCTTCTATTGTTTGCATGAGCGCTTCACACAAACCTTCGCAGCCTGTCTTATCAATTGCCGCTATCTCAAAAATTTGACCTTGCCAGTTTAAGTCCTTTTTTAATCGGGCTTTAAGATCTGCCAAGGCTTCTTCATCAATCAGATCGGTTTTATTAAGTACCAACCAGCGCTCTTTCGCAGCAAGAGTGGTACTAAATTTGGCCAATTCTGCAATGATTTTTTGTGCATTAACGACTGGATCGCTTTCGTCGCTAGGCAATACGTCAATTAGATGGATTAGCAATCGAGTTCTTGATAAATGCTTCAAAAATCGAAAACCAAGCCCCGCTCCCTCGGCGGCACCTTCAATTAGCCCTGGAATGTCAGCCATCACAAAGCTGCGCTCCATACCAACTGAGACAACCCCTAGGTTAGGTACTAGCGTAGTAAACGGATAGTCTGCAACCTTCGGTTTTGCTGCAGAAACAGCCCTAATTAGCGTTGACTTCCCGGCATTGGGGAGCCCTAGCAATCCCACGTCAGCCATCAGACGAAGCTGTAATTGCAACTCTCTGCGCTCACCAGGAGTGCCATCGGTAGTCTTTCGTGGCGCTCGATTCGTGCTCGATTTGAACCTAGTATTACCCAGACCATGAAAACCACCTTTGGCCACCATCACTGGCACGTCTGGTTCAGACAGATCGGCAATTAGTTCCTCGGTGTTAATATCTATAACGGTTGTTCCAATTGGAACGCGAACAAACAAATCTTCTCCACTCTTGCCAGTGCAGTTGTTACCTTGACCAGACTTACCTGATTCGGCCCGATAACGTGGCTGAAAACGAAAATCCACTAAGGTGTTTAATGAGGCATCGGCTTGCAAATAGACACTGCCACCATCACCACCATCACCACCATTAGGGCCGCCCCTCTCGATATATTTCTCGCGACGAAAGCTCAAGCAGCCATTGCCGCCTTTCCCTGCCTCTACAACAATTTCTGCTTCATCGACAAATTTCATAAGTTTCTACTAGCTAATTGCATTATTTTGGATCGATTCAAAAACCCGAAAGTATAAACAAAAAAGCCCCGTCATATGACGAGGCTTTCAGGCTAAAACTGTGCTGGTTAAGCTGTCAAGATACGAACAAACTTACGGTTCTTCGGACCTTTAACTTCAAACATTACGGTTCCATCTGATTTTGCAAAAAGCGTGTGGTCTTTGCCACAACCCACATTTTCACCAGGATGGAAACGCGTGCCGCGCTGACGAACAATAATGTTGCCTGCACGAACCACTTGGCCGCCAAATCTTTTCACGCCGAGTCGTTTGGACTGGGAATCGCGACCGTTATTAGTACTACCGCCTGCTTTCTTATGTGCCATAACTAACTCCTACTAAACTCAGGCCTTAATGCCGGTTATCTTAACTTCAGTAAACCACTGACGGTGGCCCTGCTGTTTACGAGAATGCTTACGGCGATTAAATTTGATGATAGTGACTTTGGGTAATCGGCCCTGTCTGGTAACTTCCGCAGTTACAGCACTACCTTCAACATAGGGAGCTCCAATCTTTACTGACTCGCCTTCGCCAACCATAAGAACTTTATCAAATTCTACGGTTTCGCCTGTGGCTAGTTCTAGCTTTTCAAGCTTAAGAACTTCGCCTTCTTCCACTCGGTGTTGTTTGCCACCGCTCAATATTACCGCGTACATAAATGTCTCCAGAATCCGTTAGTTAGATGAGGTAACGGATTGAAACCCACCCTTATCTATAGGGGCCGGCATTTTACGGGATGATTACCCCCGAGGCAAGCAAAATAGGGACTATCTCGCAAACTCCCATTCCCAATCCAAAAACCTTCTAGGCCCCGCAGCAGCAAGGGTTGCAAGGCTTGGCGTAAATTAGCTAATCCAGTCTAGCCCCCTAAACAATGCTTACTGGCAGATAAGGGACTATTTTTCGCCAATACCCTAAGGCAAAGGCCGCTACACCTCTTCACTGGCTTGACAGTAATAGTCAGGCTCCCTAGCATGCAGCTTCCAACTAACTAGACCAAAACCGCTCGTAAAGAACGGTTTCACCCGCAGCTGCTAGGCCCCTCATGTATCAGAATATCCGCGCTTTGATTGAATCCGATTTAGCCCAAGTGAATCAATTCATCATTGATCAATTGTACTCCGACGTCGGTTTGGTCGAGAGCATTGGCCATTATATTGTGGATGCCGGCGGAAAACGACTCCGACCCATGTTGGTCTTACTTGCCAGCAAAGCAGCCCAATCCACAAACGACAGACACATCAGCATGGCTGCCGTCATCGAGTTTATTCATACGGCGACACTGCTGCATGACGATGTTGTTGACATGTCATCCTTAAGACGAGGACGCCCAACGGTAAATGCCCAGTGGAATAATCCGTCGAGTGTGTTGGTTGGCGACTTTATCTACTCCAGAGCCTTCCAGGTACTGGTGGAGATTGGGGATATGGACGTGATGAAAATCATGGCCGATACCACCAATAAAATTGCCGAAGGTGAGGTGCTGCAGCTGATTTCTAAAAGCACACCATCGTCTTCAGAAGAGATGTACATGAAGGTCATTCACAACAAGACCGCCATTTTGTTTCAAGCTGCGGCTCAATGCGGCGCGATCCTCTCCGGCGCTTCGACTACGATACAAGACTCACTGGCAGAATATGGTCTAAATCTTGGACTGGCTTTTCAGTTAATCGATGATCTTTTGGATTATGACGGTGATGCCGCCGAGCTGGGTAAAAACGTGGGGGATGATCTGGCGGAAGGCAAGCCTACCCTCCCCTTAATCTACACCATTGCTCATGCTCAAAAAGACGACGCCGAGCTTATCCTCCGCTGCCTTAAGTCTGAAACAACTGACCTTGCAGAAACTAAAGCCATTATTGAGCTAGTGAAGAGTAGCGGCGCTTTAGAGTACACTCGTGAGATTGCGGCAAGCAAAACACAGCTTGCCGTAAAAAGTTTAGATTCATTACCGCCCTCGCCATACAAAGACGGGCTGCGCGACTTGGTGGAGTTTTCGCTTAATCGAACAAGCTAAATAATAAGAGGAATCGCATGTTTCAGCTCTCAGACACGCCGGCACCTGAACCCATAATGGACACCATCGGCAACATTGTGGACTTTGAGAGAACGCCCTTAGCAGAGCAATTCCCATTCACTGATAGCTATCATCTTATTCAATCCAGCGTTACACGATTTGGCGACGATATTGCCTTGGAGTTTCTGCTCCAAGGCCTGCCGGACGAACCAACCCGTCAAATCAGCTTTGCTGAGCTGGGACGTAAAATCAACAGCACCGCCAATTTACTCAACTCGCTTGGTATAAATGCCTCCGGCGCAGTCTCAATTATTTTACCCGCCCTCCCACAAACTCATTTTGCCCTGTGGGGCAGTCAGGCCGCTGGCATAGCAAACCCAATTAATCCCATGCTAGAGGCCGAGCACATTAGTGAAATCATTGCCGCTGCGAAGTCCAGCGTCATCATTTGCCTCGGTAAATCGCCCCATAGCGATATCTGGGACAAGGTCATGGCGGCACTTAAGAACTTGCCTCAAGTGAAAACCGTTCTCGCAGTCACCATCCCGGGGCTTTGTGACAATCTGCCCACAGCGCCTGCTGATGCCAGTTTTAAGCTGCTGGATTTTGATCTCGCGATAGCGCAGATGCCAGGGGAGAGCCTGAGCAGCAATCGGCAATTTTCCGGCGATCAAATTGCCGCCTATTTTCATACCGGTGGCACTACGGGTCGTCCTAAGCTCGCCCAACTTACTCATATGAATATGGCATTCATAGGCCAGTTGATGCAGGTTTACACTGCCCATCAGCAACGGCAAACCATACTCTGCGGCCTACCACTCTTTCACATTTACGGCTGTATTATTCAAGGTGTTGCGGCGTTTGCTGTCGGCTACAGAATTTTATTAATGACTCCCGCTGGATTTCGCTCGATACCTGCCATGACTAATTTTTGGAAGCACATCGAGCGATTCAAAATCACCAGTTTCGCCGCCGTGCCCACAGTTTTGATGGCCTTATCAGACATTCCTGTTGGCGACAGTGATATTAGCAGCCTTACAAACGTTAACTCTGGCGCCGCGCCGCTGCCCCAGCCTTTTAAAGAAGGGTTTGAAACCAGGCACAGTGTCGATGTAAGCAATGGCTACGGCATGACTGAAACCACGGCGTTAATCTCTCGGGCTCCGGCTAATCAACCCCCCGGCAGTGTAGGCATGAGAATCCCCTACTCGCAAATTCGCATTGCTCAACTCGATGGCACTAAGGTCATCAAAGAGTGTGAGCTAGAGGAGAGCGGCGTCATTCTAGTTAAAGGGCCCCAGGTTTTTGCAGGTTACAAATCCGACAGCGACAACCTTTTGGCCTGGGTAGAAGATGGTTGGTTCAATACCGGTGATCTCGGATATCTGGACCAAAATGGCTACTTGTATCTCTCAGGCCGAGAGAAGGACTTAATTATTCGTAGTGGTCATAATATTGACCCAGAGCTCATTGAAGAGCCGCTTAACGCTCACCCTGAGGTGGTACTTGCCATCGCCATAGGCATGCCAGATGCCTATGCAGGAGAGCTTCCCATGGCCTACGTGGTGCGGACTGAGGGCGCCAACGCTGATACTGCTGAGTTGCTGGCACACTGCGCCAAACACATCTCTGAACGAGCCGCGGTACCGAAGCGAATCGAATTTATCGACGCCATGCCCCTAACAGCCGTTGGCAAAGTGTTTCGCCCCAAACTTCGACAAATGATTTCGGAGCGCATAGTCAAAGAGGTCTTAAGCTCTATGGGTATCGAAGGTGATGTCAGCAGCGAGCTAGAAAAAAAACGTGGCTTGGTTATCAGACTCGCGCTTCATGATAAAACAAAGATAGACGAAGTTGACCGAATGCTGCAGAGTTACATATTTACCACGGAAGTAAGTTAGATTATGAAAGCGACTCAATTGCTCTCCCTCGTTTCGATTTGTATGTTCACCTTCACCTCCTGCACCACTACCGGTATAGGCCGGGGCACGCCAGCGGAGCGTCGATCCGCTATTCAAGAAATGAGGAGCGAGGTGCTTGCCGAACTTTACAGCATTAAACCAGATACCCGGGCGCAAATTGGCAGCGCTGCTGGCTATGCAGTATTTTCCAATGCAAACATTAACGTGATAATCGCAAGTTTTGGCGGTGGCTTTGGAGTAGTTCGCGACAACGGCACGGGTAGCGACACCTACATGCGCATGGGTGAAGTTGGGATCGGCATCGGCGCGGGGGTCAAAGATTTCCGAGCGGTGTTTGTTTTTCACAACCAAGCCGCATTACAACGCTTTATGGACGTGGGGCTCTCTGTGGGAGGGCAAGCCGATGCAGCAGCGAAAGCGGGAGACCTCGGCGCTGCAGTTGGTGGAGAAGCGCTAATCGATAATGTCAGTGTTTATCAGCTTACTCAGAGCGGCCTCGCCCTGCAGGCGACAATTAAGGGCACACGCTACTGGGCAGACGGCGATCTCAATTAGTTATCAAAGATGATGCTAATACCAGGGCTTGAGTCACGTAAAATAGTGCTCGAATCGATGATGCGCACTTTATTGTCACTGGGAACGTATATTTCTGCATTTAGCGCGATTAATTTCTCTGCCGATTCGGCATATCGCTGCGCCTGCTCCATGTCCCCTAAGCCTCTGTAAACTCGAGCGAGAGCAATGTAAAAAGCGGGCTCTTCCTCTTTCAGGCGCAGTGCAGTTGCATAGAAGTCCCGAGCCTTTAACAGATCTCGATCTTCAATGGCCAGATTGCCCTGGGCAAAATGGTAGTAAGGGTTCTTCTTGTTAAACCGCTCGATAGCAATTTCGTAGCGCCGTGCCATGCGAAAATCGCCGGCATTTCTGTAGTATTTAGCCAGATTATTGATGGCAGTGGCGTTGCGGTTATCCAGTTCAAAGGCAGCTTTGTAGGCGTACTCCGCAAATTCCTTATTACCCATTCGATTGTAAGTGGAACCTATATTGTTCCAAGTGATGGATTCACGCGGGTCAAGAAACAACGAATTTTTAAAGTAGTCCAACGCTTGCGCATCATTACCAGCAATCAACTCCTCAACCCCTAGGTTGTTGAAATAGAGAGCCCTTGCCTCGCTATCAGAGATTATCGATGAGGTCAGTTGCTGCAAGGCGATTTCCGGCGTGAAATCCACCACATAGCGCCGCTGCACATTAAAGCGCCCGGTGGCATTAATATGCTGGCTTAACACTAATAAGTCTCCTCGCCGATCCCAATTGGGCTGCACATCGACGGTCTGAAAATTGGCCTCCACCCCTGCATAGCGTGCCATCGCCACATAAAGATTCATTACCGAGAGACAATTGCCTTCTCTTGCCTGAAAAATTTCAATGGCGGTATGAGTTTTCTGATCCGAGTAGGCAATATTGAGATAGTCTTCCCCGTACAAAATGTCCTGTAGTTTTTTCACCCGAGTCTCTTCGCCATCCCGTGGACGAAGCACCGAATCCACTAGCTGCTTAATCTCGTCACTCAGTTCAAGGGGGTCAATTTGGGCGTAGCGATCTTCTGTTTGGTCGATAATTTGATTGTAAATTTCTCCGTTTTGCTCAAACGAAGTATCTATATCGATGGCAAGGCATGCACTCAAAAGGGAGCACACGGCAGGCAAAGCGATTCTGCAGAGCAGCGACAACAGCCCAGCTTTAGGCAAGCTGCTAATCAATGTCTGCTTTGTGGTCAAACTAACTAGAAATAGTTTCAATTTAATACCTGACGGGAGTTTCCCTGTCTCTATGGTCGATCTTCAAAAACTGATAACGGCCTTTCAGAAAAGGCACCTCTTCTTCTTTGAGGTAGCGAAACAATCCAATCCAACCGGCGTAGTGCGCAACTTGGACCACACTATTACCAAGACCGGCATAATCTATCTTTTCGTTCAGCCGTCTTGTTTCGCGCCCCCAAGCGTCCTTATAAGTTACCTGCCTCCTGGCAGACTCGTATTCATACACCAGCGCGGCTCGAGTCTGGGCTATTCGCATGTTATCAGCCGACAAAAACCTCACCTCAAACTCTGTTTCAAAATCCAGCCCGGCAATTGCGTCAGCGGTCCACTTAACATAGGTATCAATGATGACACTCTTGGTCACCGGCAAGTTCGGAATATACTCAAACGGCAAGGTATCAGCATGCATTATGTCAAAGCCAACGCTAGTATCCCGAAGTGCGCTTGAGATACTAACCCGAGCGTTTTCATCAATATCCACAATAGCATCAGAACCAATCAGCACAGACCTCTCGACGAAATCAAACAGCGATCGAGTCGCAGTTAGGCTTTGTGCCGGCAACTGCCAAGGGATTTCTTGATCGTCAATCAGTATCAGGTTCGCACCGTCAAATTCTAATGCCACAGGTACTAGTGTTAATCTCGCGGTTTCACCCAGTGCCACCCCGCCAGGAACAATAATCTCTTCTATGGTTGATTGAGTGAACTCATCCCCCAGTGATTCCTTTAAAAACACCGCGGGCTCGTTGCGGGCCAAACCCAATCCCCGGGAAGAATCGCTGCCGGAAAAAATAGAGCTGCTGCCTCGGCGGGATCGCTCTCCAAGATAGACCATTTCCGTCACTTCACTGTTCAAACGGCGCGCACTTCGACTATCAAGAGCCAAACGCCGACCTGCAGTGGCGTACAACTCGCCGGCAAACTCTATTGAGTCCGGTCTAACAAGGGGACGTACAACAAAGCCACGTGCTGTCGCTGCTGCTGCGATCCGCTGTGCTGCTAATTCGTCTTCTAAAGAAAACGTAATTAACAGTCTTTGTGGATTAGTTAGGCTAAACCAATGTTTTAGTAGCGCGTGTTCGTCCATCTCCTCAGAACAGTGCTGACAAGGAAAAACGGCTAACCCACCTAAGCTTTGCTGAGCCAGTTCTCGTTCCCAGTGATTAAGCTCATCTGTAGTAGGCAGTAAACCAGATGGAATATCCCAAAAGCCGCCAAGTCGTGGTGAATCAGGTCGCCCCCTGCCTAAATCGCGTTCGTTCAAATAAAGCGTCACATCAATCGACGCCCCATCTAAGGGCTCAATCAATGGCCCCAAAAAATCATCCAAAGCCACTGCGTCATCAAGAGACTCGGCAAAATAGATGGGCGCTGACAAGGCGTTGCACAGCAGCAAGCACTTCATCACAGCTTTTAACACTGAACGGCTAAGGCGAAGGCGTACATTCATCAAAAACTTCTCCTCGTTGCTTGCTATCCAGCTTTTGCCTGAGTATCCGCACATACTCAGGCTCACCAAAGAAATGTATTGGTTGCGCCATCTCGTTAATGAGGCGCTGCGCTTGTTCAAACTCATCGGCAGCGATGGCATATTTAGCCGAGGCTTCCAATATGAATCCATCCGCTGGCAGCAGCTCAAATGCCTGGGCTTGATGACTCTGACCTTCACGCCAGTCCTGCCCCGCTAATAAATAGTACTCTGCAAGTGCCAAATGGGCCTCAGCAGAATCTGGACGAAGCTCTAATGAAC
>CAYGRT010000024.1:36760-49344 GCA_964352355.1 uncultured Pseudohongiella sp.
TACTCTGCAAGTGCCAAATGGGCCTCAGCAGAATCTGGACGAAGCTCTAATGAACGCAGAAATTTCTGCTTAATATCCAACATTATTTGTTGACGCTGGACTTCTGGATAAGTCTTATCACAATCCTGTAGCTCAGACTCCCAATATTCTCCGAAATCAAGCAATATATCTGGGTCATCTGGCGCTATTTCTAACGCCGAGTCAAAATAGCGGGCAATCTCTTGATCTCTACCAGTAGGTGAGCTAAAACGCAGCGCATCGCCTAAACCTGAGAAAGCGCGGGCAAGCGCTTGCTGGGAGTCGATAACAAACTTAAAAAATACTTCCGCTGACTCCGTCGCGCCAGAGTTCAACGCCAACTCACCTAGCATCAGCGCTAGATCGGCTTGGGCTATCTCAACGATATCGATGCTGGCCGGTTCTATGAGATTCCCCACCGGAAGATCGCCTCTTGGCCTGCGACTTTCGGCAAGATAGTTTTCAAATTCTTCGTCTAGCTGTCTTGTTGTCACACTAAATGCTTGATCAAAGGCAAATCGTTGATTGCGTCCTGCAAACAGCAGTTGCAAATAGTTGTTTAACTCGGCTCGGCGGTCTACAAAAGAATCTTCTTGATAGCCATGCAACAAAAAGTGCAGCAGAGTCTCTGACTTCAAATTAGCGATTTGGATCAAGCGCGGAGACGCGAGGGCCTCGTCACGGTAGAGAAATCTCTCCATTGATAGTTCATTATTAAGTATTCCCATCGCTGTGTGAGTTTGTTCAGAAGTCCGCTGCAACTCTGCTGCATTCCGACGAATATCGATGCGTGCCAAGTAACTTGCCATGCCTTCTTCATACCACCTTGGCACACGAAGATCATAAAAGTTTTTTTGTAAAAAGTGCGCATACTGATGCAGCGCTGCACGCTTACTGGAATCATCGTCGGGGATGAATGCGATAAAATTTGCCCGTGGCGTCCCGTAAAAAAACGCCGGTTCTGTGCCTGAATAAAAATAGCTCAGGGCGTCTTTATCTGACAACAAATAAACATAGTTAGGCACATTGGCAGGAGGAAATGGCGCTTCACCTTGAATCAACTCTGCGGCCACTTGGCGCCAAATCTCTAGTTCAGAGACTACTTGGGATGTTTGCCGACTAGAACGCTGACTGAAGACAGTAAAGTTGCTCGACTTGGCGATATGCCAACGATCATCAAGCAGTTCAGCTTGAGCAAATGCTGCAACGGGGAGCACTGCCATTGCGCTCACTGTGGTGAGCAAAGCAAGCGCGAAGCACTGCAGCTGCTTGTTGCAATAAACTCGGATTTTAGTCTTTGTGATCATAGTACGACCTAGCAAGACAACGCGTTAAAGCACTGTAACACGGGCCAGAACCGCCTCAAAGCCCAGACAAACAAGTTATCTGGGCAGGCACTACTATGGACTAGCAAATCAAAGGGGCAAACCCTCTACCTCAGAATTACATGGCCGGGTAGTTAGGTCCGCCGCCACCTTCTGGAACAACCCAATGGATATTCTGCGAAGGGTCTTTAATGTCACAGGTTTTACAATGAACGCAGTTTTGCGAATTAATTTGAAAACGTTTATTGCCATTTTCTTCTTCGACTATTTCATAAACCCCGGCCGGGCAATAACGCTGCGCCGGTTCGTCAAACTTTGGCAGGTTTACACTTAGAGGAATAGACGCATCTTTCAATTGCAAGTGCACAGGCTGGTCTTCCGCATGATTGGTGTTAGACAAAAACACCGACGAAAGCTTGTCAAAACTAATCACACCGTCCGGTTTTGGATAAGTTATTTTCGCTGCAGCCGACGCTTCTTTTAGTGACGCATAGTTTTCAGACTTATCGTGAAAGGTAAACGGGAATTTGCCGAAGAAAATATTTTGCTCAATGAAAGTAAGGGCGCTGCCAATCCAAAAACCAAAATTATGAAAGCCAGAACTAAAGTTGCGCGTTTTATGTAGTTCAGCATGCAGATCCGACTCTTTAAAACGAGCAGCGTAGGCTACAGGATCACTAGCAGGGGCCTCCCCGTTAAACTCAGCGAAAAGGGTTTCAGCGGCAATGATTCCCGACTTCATCGCGGTGTGGCTGCCTTTTATCTTTGCGGCATTGAGCGTGCCCGCGTCACAGCCAATTAAAAGACCTCCGGGGAAGTGCATTTTCGGCAGGGAGTTAAGCCCCCCCTTAATGAGCGCTCGCGCACCATAGCTAATGCGTTTGCCTCCTTCGAGATATTGCTTAATGACAGGATGGTGTTTGAATTTCTGAAATTCATCAAACGGGCTTATATGAGGATTTTCGTAGCCAAGATCAACAATCAGCCCAAGCGATACTTGGTTGTTCTCCACATGATAGAGAAAGCCACCGCTAGTACCCGCGTAGCTATCTCCCACCATCGGATAGCCAGCAGTATGCACAACAAGCCCTTCCTTGTGCTTCTCCTCTGAGATCTCCCACACTTCTTTAAGGCCAATGCCGTAATGCTGAGGGTCGCTGTCTTTATCTAACTCAAATTTTGCGATAAGTTCTTTGCCTAGATGACCACGGCAGCCCTCTGCAAAAACCGTATATTTTGCGTGAAATTCAAAGCCAGGCTCGTAAGAAGGCTTGTGCTCGCCCTTCGCATCAACCCCCATATCGCCAGTAGCGACTCCCCTTACGCTGCCATCTTCGTTATATAGGACTTCAGCGGCCGCAAACCCGGGGAATACTTCAACCCCTAACTCCATCGCTTGCTCCCCCAGCCAGCGGCAAAGATTTCCAAGAGAAATAATGTAATTGCCATGATTATGCATGGGGCGCGGAACTAGCAAATTAGGAAATTTAAACGACTTGGTTTCGTTGGGCAGATAATAGACGTCATCTCCAGTTACGGCAGTATTAAGCGGGGCTCCTCGCTCTTTCCAATCTGGGAATAACTCATTGAGCGCACTAGGCTCAAACACAGCGCCGGAGAGAATATGCGCCCCTACTTCCGACCCCTTCTCCAATACACAAACTGACAATTCTTTACCAGATTCTTTCGCCATCTGCATCAATCTGCAGGCTGTCGACAACCCGGCAGGGCCCGCTCCAACAATGACCACATCCACTTCCATTGATTCGCGCTGCATAAATAAGCCCCTGTCCTAAGCAAAAATAAGTGTGCGGTTGATAGACACTGAAAAAACTGCCATCACTGCAACCGCGTTTAAGGTCCGTATTATCCTTTATTGGCCTCTATAGCGCAAAACCCATCAACTTCCTCGACGACGCCTAAATCAACTCTCAGGTCTTAAGAAACAACTGAAAGATGAGCGAATCCACAACGTAGCCAGTGTCGGAATTTTCGAAGTGAACTTCTAACTCAGAGTAAGCGTAAGTAAGACGAATAACGACTAAAGTATGCTACGACTCGGTCGATTATATGACTCTTTGAAAGGAGCCAAATTCGCCGCAAAGCCACGAATCATGGCACTTTTGCCACATATTTTGCACAATTTGTCACAGTATAGAACTGCTTAGATGGCTATACTTGCACCCTGTTGAGCTGCGTTCATTCAATTCTGCCGCGGCAACAGACACTACAGAGCAACTCGCTGCGAGTCGGCGGGGTTTAGCGAAATCACTAAACCTAAGATAACACGAGCCAAAACTGGAGTTACAAATGGCAAGGCCACGCACTAACCAATTATTCAAGCTTGGCGCTCTCAGCGTAGCTATTTCATTAGCGCTGCCATTAGCTGCACAAGAAGTTGAATCCAGTCATAGTGCATTAGAGGATTCAACGGTTATCTACGAAGCAGAATTTTTCACCCAATTTAGCCCTGTATCGGTCAACGACATGATTGATCGAATACCCGGCATTGGCCTCGCCCTCGGCGGTGGCGGCGGTAATCGCCGCGGACTGGGCAGCGGCGCCAACGAAGTGCTCATCAACGGCCAGCGTATCACTGGAAAGTCTAACGCCGGCCGCAGTCAATTGAGTCGCATCGCAGCTAATCAAGTTCAGCATATTGAAATTATACGTGGCACCTCTGACGAAATAGATGTTCGCGGTGGTGGTCAGGTAGTCAACGTCGTTCTGCTGGATGCTAAATCTCGCTCCAGTATTGCTGCAGAATTGAATACCGATAGATTGCAAGACGGTACGATCGCGCCAGGTGCTAGATTGTCTTACAGCGGTCAGACTGGTGATTTTAATTATTTATTTCATATCGAGTCAGACCCTCGATACAACAACCGTCTGGGCCAAGAGAGTAGTTTCGACCCCGATGGTCGACTTCTTGAAACACGCAGCGAAAATCAAGTTCGGGATCAGGACGAGTTTGAAACTAGCGTCAATCTTGGCTATCAGTTCACCAACAGTATGTTGCAGTTGAACGCTCTCTACAGCGAAACCTCGCCTCCCACTGATATCGACCGCATTATCACTGACTTTTCTGGCGACCAAATCACGTCGAGAGTCGAGCGGGAAGGCAATCAGTGGAATCGCGATAACTGGGAAGTTGGGGGCGATTACGAATATGCATTTGGCGGCGGCAGTAAGTTCCGCGTCTTGTTCATCGTTAATGATCAAAATACCGATTTCGTCCGCGAACGTTTTGACGTGGTTGACTCTGTTGATCAGAAAAACCTGTTTATTAATTCCCTAGGCCGCGATCGAGAACGTATTGTTCGTTCGTCCTATACCTTTGACCTGTCTGACAATCAAGGCTTGGAATTAGGGGTTGAAAGAGCTCAGACCATTCGCGACAACGGTTTGTTGGTTGGCACAAATGCAGACGAAGGCATCCCCTCTGAGACTGTAGGCGGTTTAATACCAACATCCATTGATAATGCCTTCTCGCAAATTGAAGAAATCCGCTACGAGAACTTTGCGATCCACAACTGGCAGATTAACGATAAAATGGCGCTGGAAAGCACCCTGATTTATGAAGACTCAGTGATCACTCAATCCGGTGACGTGAACAATGAACGGAGCTTCGGCTTTGTCAGACCCCGAGTGGATTATCGCTATGACATCACCCAGAGCATGCAGGTACGTGCAACCATTGAAAAGCAGGTGTCTCAGCTAAGTTTTTCCGATTTCAGCGTGACTCAAGACGGTGGTGATGATGATCAAAACGTCCAAGGGGGCAACCCTTCTATCGTTCAAGAACAGTCTTGGAATTTCGATCTGAACTTAGAGTATCGCCTGCCGAACGACTTAGGCGTGCTCAACTCACGACTATTTTATCGTGATAGCACCGACATTATCGATCGCATCGATGTATCCACTGGGCCGGACAATCTCCAATCTGCCCGCGGTAACATTGGCGATGGTAACCGCTACGGACTCGATCTAGATGCCAGCACCAAGCTTGACAATATTGGCATCGAAAACGGTTTATTAACCCTTAGCTTTGTCGTCGCAGACTCCAACGTCACTGACCCTTTCCTTGGTGTGGAAAGACGCCGAAGTGGCAATAACCGATGGTTTGGTAATGCCAACTACCGCCAAGATTTGCAGCGCTGGAATGTAAGCTATGGTGCTAACTATTCAAATTCTGCACAAGACGGCAGTGGCAGATTGAATATTGACGTATTTGATACTGAGCGCAATTTGGAGGAATACAATCTTAATGTATTCCTCGAGAAACGCATTCAAAGCGGCATGACGTTCAGACTTGATGCCCGCAATCTGGGTGATCGGCAAAACTGCCGCTTGAGGACGCGTTATGACGGTGCCACTTCAGCTGGAATCATTGAAGAGCGAGAGCAGTATTGCACCACAACCGGAGTCCAATACGCGTTACGGGTTCGACATACTTTCTAGCAAGCCCATCGCCACAAAACTCCCTTGTAAGCGACGAGCCAGCAGTTCTGCTGGCTCCTTACTACAAATAGCACAGCAGCGAAGTAATCAATACCACACACATGCCACTTTCCATGTAGTGCAGTAAACGCTGTGTTTTCGGCTCCAAATTGCTGATGCGTTGGTGTAGCGGCTTACTCAATTCCGTAACCCTTTGAATAATCATTTCCCTACCCTTCTCAATTGTTCTCACTGACGTTTTATCACTGCCTCACAAAGCTTAGGCTGCAATTGAATTCCTATTGCATGGGCCATGACAGCTAAAGTCTCGATCTTTAGTTAATTAGACGACGAGTACAGAAAACAGTTACAGAAATAGAAGCAGAAGCCATAGTCTCGTTATCTAATCATATATACGCATAAAGGACCGTGATTATGCTTATAAGAATCAGAGAACTCGATAAAGTGTGGTGTATTCGCGGCCAATGCAAGGCCTAGGCATTTTGCGGAGGTGGCTGCCCCCGCAAACTGTTTTTGACAGGAGTATTAATTAACTTTAGTAAATATCATCATATGCTGCCAAGGCAAAAAATCCAGCGTGTCGGTCCACTCAAGACCAAACACACTCATTTCTTTCACCACCTGCTCTTCCGTCATTTTATGCAGCGGCCGTATGGGAACTGAGGGGTCTTCACCACGATATTCAAGTAGAAAAATTCTGCCACCAGGCCTGAGCGCATTGTAAATACCGTTGATCATTTCAAAGGGGTGAGAAAATTCATGGTATGCATCGACCATGATGGCAGCATCGATGGAGTTTGCTGGGAGATTTGGGTCATCGATTTGACCAAGAACCCCTTCGATATTTTCAACCCCTTCATTTTTTTTGGTTTGCTCAATGATGGTTAACATCTCAGGTTGAATATCGACAGCCAAAACTTTGCCTTGGGGGACTTTCTTAGCGATGCGGAAAGAAAAATACCCAGAGCCGGCACCGATATCGGCCACCACATGATCTGGCGCCAAGTTCATGTTCTCCACTACAGCATCGGGCATTTCTTCTTGTATTCTACCAGGGCGATTTAACCACTCTGCTGCTTGATGGCCCATCACAAACGAAATTTCTCGCCCCATGTAAAACTTTCCAATGCCGGTGGTTCTGCGGGCAGGATCTTCGATGTAGCCGGGGTTTTCGGCAGCGAACGCCCCGCTGAGTGCCACTAAAGAGTAGATGACGATCGCGAAGCATGATGTAGCGCGCAGCAGTTTCATTATAGTTTCCTTGAGATTTGAAAGGATGACATAGTCTTAAACAATGCAGTTTACTGACAGGAGGTTAGGCCATTTAAGTAGATGTGATTGTAGATCAGCTAGTCGCCCAGCCACAACTCAGGCAGAACAATTGCTTATGCCTAATGGGTCAAGCAAGACCTACAACAAACGGAGTAAGCGGTGACCACTGCCTTTGCATTTAGGACAGACGCTATTTTGAGTGATTTTCCCGGCGCCATTACACACGTTGCACACATCTTGATAGGGTTTTTTTAGAATGGACTGCAGCTCATCTAGGGCTTGGTTGGGGGCTCCTTTGATGGAATCCTTTACTACGTTCATCAGGAAAACTCTCCTCGGCAACCGGACTACGGGGTCAGCAGGCGTTTGAGAACTGTCAAAACGCTTACCTGAAGCAATTATGCGTAAATCGTCTAAGGGAAGTTGTTAAGCAGCTCACAAATTATAAAAATCACAATTCAAGTTCCTCTCCAGGCGGCCGCGATTCAACCAAGGTCTGGCTAATACCTGTGGTAGTATCCGAGCCTGTTTCCGGCAATTATTAGTGATTGGATTAAGTTCATGACAAAAGTATTAGAAGGAATTAGGGTTCTCGATTTTGGCCGCTACATTGCCGGCCCCTACTGCGGAACTTTGTTAGCCGACATGGGTGCAGAAGTGATTCGCATCGAGAAGGTCGATGGCAGTGAAGATCGGTTTTTGTCCCCTGTTACCGACAAAGGTGATGGAGCGTTGTTTCTTCAGCTAGCTCGCAACAAACTCTGCATGACTCTCAACCCAATGAAGCCTGAGGGTAGAGAAATCGTTAAGAAACTCGTTGCAACAGCAGATGTGGTCATTGCCAATCTGCCCCCGGACACCCTGCAAGCCATGGGCCTCGACTACGACAGCCTCAAAGCTATTAAAGAGGACATTATTCTCACCACGGTGTCGGCATTTGGCCGCGGTGGTCCTTACTCCAATCGAGTGGGTTTTGACGGTTTAGGGCAAGCCATGTCCGGAGCGATGTACATGAGCGGAACCCCAGACCAGCCAGTAAAAGCCCATCCGCCATTTATAGATTTCGGAACCGCCAGCCTATCGGCATTCGGTACTATGGCCGCCCTTTATGAGCGCCAAAAAACCGGCAAGGGCCAAATGGTGGAGGGGTCCCTCTTTGCCACCGCTCTCACTATGACCAATGGCACAGCCATCGAGCAGCATGCCATACAGCGCAACCGCGTGGCCACCTTAAATCGGGCACAAACCTCAGGCCCAGCAGATACCTTTAAAACTAAAGATGGCTGGGTATTAGTTCAGTCTGTTGGCGGTCCTTTGTTCAAACGCTGGACCGACTTGATAGGGGAAGATCACTGGCTCAGTGATCCGAGGTTTAAGGATGATATCAGCCGCGGCGACAATGGCGAGATCATATCTGCCAGAATGGCCAAGTGGTGTGCCGAGCGCACTTCAGCCCAAGCACTGGCGGAAATGGAGCAAGCGCGCTTGCCTGCAGGCCCCGTTATGTCGCCTCAGCAGGTGTTAGATGACCCCCACATCGCAGCCAAAGGTATGTTCAAACCCGTTGCCTACCCTGGATTGGAAAAGCCAGCCCCACTCATGGTGACGCCGGTTGAACTGTCGGAAACACCGGGTGAAATCCGCCATCGGGCACCAACGCTGGGTGAGCATACCGATCAACTAATGGCTGAGCTTGGCTATACGGCAGAACAAATCGCTGAGCTACGGGAACGCCGCATCGTATAGAACACGTGCAGCTGCGCCAATCTAGGCTGTTAAACCCTATTATTTCGTGGGTGTAGCAGCCTGATTTTTCATTACCACTAAGACCCACGGCCTTTTCAGCAGCAACCAAGCGGACTGCGAGAACAAATGGCTGGGCTTTCTTAAACTAACTAAACAGCACAAGCATCGATAATCTTCCCGTTTCAACAGCCCTTCGCTACACTGGGTTCATCCAATCAAAAAGGTCAACACAGCAATGGTCAATTCCAGACGTCGTTTTCTCAAATCCTCTTCTGCTCTTTTAGTCGCTGCCGGCAGCGGTGGTTTGTCCATTACACCGTTGGCACAAAATTTAAGTGGCGAGGATTACTGGGAGATGGTGAGAAACCAGTTCTCCTTTACTGAAAACGCCGTGCCGATGAATGCCGCAAATCTCTGCCCCGCCTTTCGTGCGGTGAGCGAGCGCAATGCGCTGATTACTGCTGATATTGATAGAGACTGTTCCTTTGCTAACCGGGCGAAATACGAAGCGCTGTTGGAGCAAGCTCGGGGCTTAGTCGCCGCCCAGTTAAATGTGAGTAATGATGAAATTGCCTTAGTGAGAAACACTAGCGAGGCCAACAACCTTATCAATAACGGCTTAGGCCTCAGCAGTGGTGATGAGGTGGTCATATGGGACCAGAACCACCCTACTAACCATGTAGCTTGGGAAGTGAGGGCTGCGAGATACGGCCTACTGATTAAAAAGGTCGCCACACCCACAAATCCGACGGATAAAACACAACTCATTGACGCCTTCACTAACGCATTAAGCGCCAACACTAAGGTGCTGGCATTAACCCATGTCTCCAATGTCAGCGGCATTAAATTACCCGTTAAGGAAATTATCCAAGCCGCTCGGACTCGAGGCATTTATGTCCACCTCGATGGGGCGCAAACATGGGGGGCCATGGCCTTGGACTTAAAAGAGCTGGACCCTGACTCTTACTCTGCCAGTGCTCATAAGTGGTATATGGGCCCCAAGGAAGTTGGCCTGCTTTATGTGAAAGCCGAGAACATAGGCAGAATTTGGCCCAACATCATTGCGCCTGGATGGGGTGACACGGCAACCACAACATTGGTCGGTGCCCGTAAATTTGAATCTTTAGGCCAGCGGGATGATGCGGCTCTGGCCGCGCTGGCAACAGCCGCTGAGATGCACAATGTAATTGGCCCAAAACGAATTGAAGAGCGCATCGTGGTGCTCGCGCAGCGACTAAAACAGGGTATTAGGGACGCTGGGCACGAATTGGTCACTCCCATGGACCCAGAACTTTCCTTCGGTGTGTGCATTACCAAGGCACCTTCTGGCCAAAATGGCAGACTCGCCAACGCTCTGTATTCAGACTACGGTATCGCGGCAGCGGGCACTGGCGGTATTCGATTATGCCCAACGGTTTACAACACATTGGATCACGTAGACAGGGCGATTGCCGGGGTCGATGCACTTTTGAGCTAGCTATTAACGAGCTTTTTTAGCTACTTATAACCGAGAAGCCCCGAAGCCGACTATTAAAGCAAAAGTGTGGCCACTGAGTCTTCGACGATCAAATTGTCGTGCCTTAGGGAGCATCATGAAACTTGCGCTGATAATAGCGCGTCCAAATGAGCCCCGCCGGCACGCCAATAAGCGTGGGTGCTATCCATGGAATTACGGCAACCCAACCCTCTAATCCCAAATTTACCAGCTGCCCCACTCCAAACACTGCGAACGCCGTATGAAATGCGATGCCAGCCACGATGAGTCCGTTCATGTGCTCGTAGAACCACGCTTTCCGCTGGGCTAACTTGCCTCTTATGGCCTTAAGCACTCCGAAGCCATTAAGAGCACCGACTGGCGACAGCGAGAAGAGAAGGATTTTATTGGGTGGTGCGAAGTAAAGCGCGTAAGCAATCAACAAAACACTCGCCGCGATGGCTAACATGGCAAGGGCGGTGTTGATGGGCGTATTGAGCTGAGTGAGGTCTGGTTTGGCCTCCAGCACCAAAAATCCATGGCGCATCCCCACTAAGGTAACGAAGGCCAAATAGCCCAAGAATATCAAGAAGGCGAAGGCGCTAGGATTGTCCGATGGCCCAACTCCTTCAGACAAGGCCTGCAGTAAACGAAAGCTGACAGAAAGAATGGCGGCAAAAAGCACCAAGTAGGCACAGTATTTAAAGACCTTCCCATACTTTTTGTGGGCATTGCCGCCCTTTTTGCTTAAGATTGGTACCCAAAACGCGGCCAGACCAATGAATCCCGCAGTAACGTGAAGATAAATCAATGCCTGCAATATCAAGCCCATCTTGACTCCCTATTCTTACAACCAGAGCACCTTGACAGCTGTCCTATCCAGTTAGGGCCAGTTAGAGTCTGGTTTAGCTAGCGGCGAATGTCATTAATCACAAGCTCTCTAAAAAGCTCTGCATAGCCTGATTTGTAGCGTTAGGTGACTCTTGCTGCACCCAGTGACCAATATCAGGAATCAACACCACATCCCTTAAGTCTTCAGCAACCCGGGACATCGCCCCTCTCAATTGGCCTTCGCTCGCCCCGTTGATCACCACATCTTTGGTTCCCGCAATAAACAAGGTGGGCACTGTAATCTTAGCGTTTTGCAGATGCTCGGTGATCTCCCAATTGCGATGAAAATTGCGGTAATAGTTTATCCCGCCGCGAAAGCCAGACCGCTCAAATTGTGCCACCACGTAATCCAAATCGGCCGCAGATAGCCAATTGGGCAACGCTTTGGGGGCGCCCAAACGATCTATCCAACCGCCAGCACTGCGCGCCGAGTCAGTTATTAAGGGTGCTTCCCGCGGCGAATCTGGTGATAGGTATAAACGGCTCAGCAATCCTCGGGGGTTGCTGTCGTATTCAGCCTCGGCGACGCCGCCCGCTTCATTGTGATAGAGGATGTAATAGAAATTGTCTTTAAACGCCTCCTGCCAGGCCACCATGGGGGACTTGGCGGGTCGCCCGCCATAAGGCACGCTCATCGCAATTAGACCAACGAATCGGGAGGGGTGCATTAGCACGGTATTCCATGCCACGATTGACCCCCAATCATGACCTATCATCACCGCCGTCTCTTCGCCAAGCGCATCCAGAATGCCGACCATATCGGCCGCCAGCGTTACTATGTCATAGGATTCAACAGGTTCGGGAGCGTCTGATTCGCCATAGCCACGCATATCTGGTGCAACAACCCGATAGCCTGCGTTGGCGAAATAGCTAATCTGATGCCGCCAGTTGTACCAAGATTCAGGCCAGCCATGGGCCATCAGCAAAAGCGGTCCACTCTCACCTGCTTCGGCAATGCGCAGAGTAATGCCATTGGATTCGATAAAGCGGAAGCGCACATCAGGCAAAGGTGACTCTAAATTCATGGATTGGCTCCTTTCGCGCTCTGTATTGGCCTGCGCTACGACCACGTCAGACTGACTTAAAACCGCACAGAGTACGATCAACAAGGTCATAAGCTTTGGTTTTTTCTGCTGCATTGATTACCCCCTAATCTGATCGGCAGATTAGCACGCCCAAGGAACAAATCTCTATGCCTTCCTGTGGCTGCGGCGGCCATGTGTTTTTACAATCAATAAAACCTTGCCATTAGTTTGCCAAACGCCCAGTCACTTCGAAGCGCCTACGCTAAGAAAGTCTGGTTTGTTGAAGCAGATATAAATCAACTAGTTAAGTTTACTCAAACAAACTCGATGAAATCTTGTGTAGTAAGAAATGTATCGCGAGGGGGTAGGGCA